>NZ_JAKGBD010000017.1:0-88548 GCF_021532535.1 Pseudoalteromonas sp. DL2-H2.2
AATTGTGAGCGCTTATTAGGTTAGTATTGCATTTTCCCTGGGGTCAGTGATGACTGTCTATCTCTGGCAGCACTTAACCGTGCCAAAAATATCAAATAACTACTGCTTCGACTGAAAATGCTCATCCATTAAGCCTGATGTCATTGGATTTTCGCATCTTTATTTCACATAGCTCCCACACTCACCAATATGGAACCTAAATCAGATACAGATAATGCTGAGTGTCTGCTTATTTCTGGGTTAGGTTGGGTGTCCATGCTTCCTCCACATGCTTCCTCCAACTCTTGCCGATCTAACAAGACATAAAATTTGTGTCGCCAACGAATTGACAGACACCCACTCCAAAACTAATCTGCCACTGGGTGTCTGCGTATTTTCTCAGATGTAGAACAGTTTTTGATTGGGTGATTGAGATGGACGATCCTAAATCGGCGTCAATGCGCCAAACTGAGAGTGATATTTACGGTTAACAGGAGCATCCATCATGAATCAAGTTAGCACATTATCCATTGACTTGGCTAAAAACGTTTTTCAGTTACTTGCTGTGGATAAGCACGGCAAGCCCTGTTTTTCACGCCGGATTAATCGTCAGAAGCTGAAAGAAACCATTCAGAATATGCCGCCTTGTAAAGTCGTTATGGAGGCCTGTGGCTGCGCCCACTACTGGGGAAGAATGTGTATTAAAGCAGGTCATAAAGCACATCTAGTGCCTGCGCAACATGTCACCCCTTTTGTCAGAGGGAATAAAAACGATAAAAATGATTGCCTGGCCATTTATGAAGCCAGTCAGCGGCCTTACATTCGCTTTGTGCCTGTGAAATCAGAATCACAGCAAGCCGTCTTATTACTGCACCGGATGAGAGAAAGGTTGATTAAGGCACGTACCGCATGCCTGAATCAGACCCGGAGCTTTTTGCTTGAATTTGGCATTGAAACACCTAAAAGTTATCGCGCTTTTTACAGCCACATTCAGACTTTGCTCGACCAACAACTGCAACCGGTTATTCTGTTGCTTATACACGAAACTTGCGCCGAGCTGAGAGCCTTTGAACGCCAGCTAAGACAACTCGATTCTCTGTTTCGAGATACAAACCAACGTAGTCAGGCTGCTGAAATCATGCAATCTCTGCCGGGTGTAGGCCCTATCATCGCCTCTGCTTTTAGCGCCAGCATAGATAAAGGTCAGGCATTTAACAGTGCCAAAGAATTTGATGTCTGGTTAGGATTCACGCCCAAACAATATGCTTCCGCCGATAAAAGTGTTCTGAGCCACATCACCAAGCGAGGGGACAGATACCTGCGTAAGCAATTAATCCACGGTGCGCGTACTGTGGTCACGCATGCACATAAAAAAGACGACGATTTAAATCGCTGGATCAGCACCTTGAAAGAGCGAATTGGTATAAATAAAACCATTGTGGCCACTGCCCACCGGCTGGCCAGGTTGATGTGGATATTACTACAGAAGAATGAACCGTATCAGCCTCAATATACACAATCGGGGGCGGCACAATGCATCAAGGGTTAGGTTGTCAGGTGAGCTCGGCATGGACAAGGGTCACTGAACCCGTGTGGGTGTAGTGAACCACTGACAACCGCTTATCTGTTTGCCAAAGTACGATGAAAAAAGGTCCAACCCTGCCTGCGCAAAACCCGACGAAGGCACGGTCGTTACAGACCGAGTGGGTGTATTAATTTTAGGGTGTGCAGGCTCGGAACTCATTTGGGGCGCTGAACAATCAGTTAAGCCCGGATATATGTCAGAGCAACACATTTATAGCGGACTGGACCAAACATCAGGCATGGCAAAGCGGATAAAATAACGAACGAGATAACGAAAACTCGCTATCCCGCAGGCCCACTCGGCTTGACATTGCTGGAGCGTCCATATATGTCTTTGATCCCTGGTGGACTTCTTGGTTAAAGCGTTTGTTAGAATATAACTAACCAAACGTACCTAAATTATTTTTATGCACTATTTTCCATTCACTTTTTTGGGAAAAACCTTGCATATTTCTGATCTCATTCTCCGTGAACTTAATCAGCTTTTCCTCAGATAACTCTAAATTTACAGCAAACTTACAAGGTTGATTAACATGCCATGGTGTATCTGTGAAAATTTCAAATCTATTGTTTTCAGGATCACGAAAATATATGGACCAGGTAGTGCCGTGAGATACGGTTTGTACACTGATTCCTGATATTGACTTTAATGATGAATTGAAACGCTTCAACTCATTAATACCTTTCACTCTAAAAGAAATATGATCTACTGGACTTTCAACATTTCTTCGCGATTCCACTGGACTTAAAACAATTTGATGGTGCTCTTCCAAGCTACGGCTTAGAAAAACCATACCATTTTGACCCTCCCCCCTATCAGTGACAACAAAGCCCAATTTACTCGTATAAAAATCTTCCATCTTTGTTAAGTCTTGAACGTATAATTCAATATGGCTCAACTGCGTGTCTGGAAAAACAATTTTATCCTTCGTTTCCATTTTCACCCTTGTGCTAACGCCTTGCTCTGAGGAATCCCCAGATGATTATATTTTAAATCAATGTGATAGACACGCACGGCATTGTTTGATCTAATTTATTTCGCCAAAAACTAATCAGATAACAACACCTTGCGTGATACCATCATCCTACACGATATGCTCCGAAAAAACTGCCCCCAAATTCCTGCCCGGCGCCTTGATTCATGAATGCTTGCAACTGAGACTTTGCTCGATAGCAATCAACTTTCTCTTACTGAGCTGGGTCGAAATATGAAGGGTCCTGTCTCTGCTAAGCACAACATTAAACGTATTGACCGACTGCTTGGCAACACCGCAATGCATAACGATCGACTTGCTATTTACCGCTGTTGATGACTCTGCGTGCTTTCGTCAGAATTCAGGGACGTTCAATGATAGTGTATTAAGACTAGGTGTCTTTGTTTTTTATTTGAGACCTGAAAAGCCCCCAATACGGGATGGGTCTGCGGCATAGTAAAAGTCGATGCCCCAACCGGCTCGATATATTGTTACTACTCTCTTTGCTGGCGACGATTATTCTCTGGTGGATAGGTCTGTATGCCCAACACTCAAATTGGCAACGAAAGTTCCAGACAAATACAATCAGAGATCGTGCTGTGCCGTCGACTGTTAGGCTTGGCAAAGAGGTTAGGCGACGAAGCGATTATGTTATGACAGGAAAGCAACTGCGCTGGGCTATACGTGAATACGTGCGCTTGATACATCTGCTCGGAAGGCCTCAATTATGAGGGGATCCCCCAGCGCCGCCATAAACGGTACAAAATAGCTGGCTATACTCGGAGCGAAGCGAACCAAGCCAGCTGTTTTGTGTCCGCTTTTGATGGCTTTGTTATAAGCCATTTCGATAATATTCAGATATTGATTTTATGGTATTTATTTGGCTTTCACCGCTTGCTTTAGCAAATTCATTTATATGCTGAAATGAGCTCTTCAGGACAGGCGGAAAACAAAGGCGACACCCACCACTAAATTACCTTTATCAGAAACGGCAGGTTGGAATTCGTCGTGAATCGTACGCTTGATACACAAATATCTTGGGAACTACATTCCTGTTCTTGGGAAAACTGTCAATTTGGACTGTGGTTAACCGTGATTTGGGAGAGTTCAGGCAAAACGATGCCGTCACCTTAGCTGAGATTAGTTGAATAGCTACGGTAAATTGACAACAATGGGCGTGGTTAACGCAATAATCGTTCGCACTGAGTCAGGTTTGCTCGACGCCTTTTATGCAGATGCTCACAGTATTCTGTCAACGCCTCCTCTCGCCCTACTGCACCATGAAACACCTGAGTAAATTGGGTTGTGAGCTTAAGCCAGTTGTCCGGGTCTATTTGTAATCGGGTCAACAAGCCCTGGCTGTCTGGGGCGAACAAAGGCGACACCCACCACTAAATTACCTTTATCAGAAACGACGGGGTGGAATTCGTCGTGAATCGTATGCTTGATACACAAATATCTTAGGAACTGCATTCCTGTTCTGGGGAAAGCTGTCAATTTGAACGATTGTTAGCTATGATTTGGGAGAGTTTAGGCAAAACGATGCCGTCAGCTTGCCTGAGGTGGGTTGACTAGCTACGGTAAATTGACAACAATGAGCGTGATTAACTCAATAATTGCTCGCACTGAGTCAGGTTTGCTCGACGCCGTTTATGCAGATGCTCACAGTATTCTGTCAACGCTTCCTCTCGCCCTACCGCACCATGAAATACCCGAGTAAATTGGGTTGTGAGCTTAAGCCAGTTGTCCGGGTCTATTTGTAATCGGGTCAACAACCCCTGGCTGTCTGTAATGCAACCCCGCTTATCTGCACGCATACATCTGCCCGTTAATTCAACCAGTTGAATGTAATCGGTTAGCTCAAACGGCAGGCCACTTGGCATGCGCTCACGTGGGTTGCCAGCAAACCGTCTTAAGCTTGAAGGTTGTATCCCCTGTTTTGCATGCTCAATGCGCTTTTTGATGCTGGTATAGTCCGACGTTTCTGGTCTCTCTGCCAGTTTGGCTCTGATTGGGTTCAGGTCTACATACACCATGCACGCAACCACTGCCGCTTCGTCTAACAAGGCCTGAGATTTAAACCGTCCTTCCCAGAAACGGCCGGTGCAACCATCTTCTTTATTGGCTCTGCGGGCAATGTCTTCGTTCAATACCCGCATAAACCAACTGATACTCGCAAGGCGTATTCTGAATTCACTGATGTCTGCATCAAGCATACTGCGTTCAGACTCGCTCAGCTCATCACCATTGATGAACTTGTGCGTCAGCCAGTTGCCTTTAAACTGCTTGTGCCAGCGAATGACTATCGCTTTATCTGATAACCTTTGTGCTTTTTTATCATCTACATACAGCACAATATGTGTATGATTGCTCATCACCGCATAGCCACACACTTCAATGCAAAATACCTTTGCCAGCGTCAGCAGCTTTTCTTCAACCCAGTCCCGGCGATGTTCATAAGACTTGCCCGTAAAGCGGTCTTCACCGCACAAAAACGCCCGACGAACGCATCGAGATATACAGTGATAATATTTGGTGTCGGTTAAGCTGATTTGCTTCTTCCTTGCTGTTGGCATTGTCCATTAGCCTCAATCCATTGAGTACTACCCAAAGGTAGACGAGATATCCTCCGCACGCCAGTTTGGGGTGGGTGTCTCTGATCACTAAGCAGGTTAAGCTGATTTGCTTCTTCCTTGCTGTTGGCATTGTCCATTAGCCTCAATCCATTGAGTACTACCCAAAGGTAGACGAGATATCCTCCGCACGCCAGTTTGGGGTGGGTGTCTCTGATCACTATTTCTGTGGCTCACCAAGCTGCTCATCGACTAACTTAGCGTGATACAAAATCCTCAATACATCTTCAAAGTTTGAACTATTTAAGTGATCAAATAGTGCTAAGCCCTCAGCTTCAAGCTGAACATCAACACGATCACTTTTAGCAAGGTCAAAGAGTGTCCCATAACCAAACTTTTCCCAAATATTGATACTAAAGCCGTTTCCCAAAAGTAAATTTTTCCAGCCGTGTTCGGAAAGTTCGTCCCACTGTACTAAATTTTCATCAATCTTTAATTCAGGCAATTCTGCTTCCTAATTTGATATGTAGCATAACGCCGTTGTAACCGGCTAATAATAGTTGGCTATAATTTGTGAGGCACGAACAAAGCCAACTGTTATTTGTCCGCGTTGACGACCTTGTTAATTGCCACTATCCGATGAATCGTCGTTACTGTAATCACTTAATTCACCAAATGCTGAAGAGTGATTAAACGTTCCTGAAGATACTCGACGAGGAGGTCTATTTTTTCTGTTTAAATATTCTGTTTTTCCATAGTCTCTGTATTGAGACAGAGTTCCATTGAAAATTTGTTTCGCCAAATCTAAATTTTTATCAGATATTTTTGCTCGGGACAAAGCGTACAATATTTCTTCATCCGAATACGACTCTTTATCACCATAAGTACTCAACCAAGGAGTTAGCTTATTCGCAACCCTTTTTAACTTCCAATTTCGTAAAGCTTTCAGAAGCATAATCTGCTCTCCCTTAGCTGAAGCTTTCCCGCATGTTACCGTGGCAATTAACGCCGTTGTAACCGGCTAATAATAGTTGGCTATAATTTGTGAGGCACGAACAAAGCCAACTGTTATTCGTCCGCGTTGACGACCTTGTTAATTGCCACTATCCGATGAATCGTCGTTACTGTAATCACTTAATTCACCAAACGCTGACGAGTGATTAAACGTTCCTGAAGATACTCGACGAGGAGGTCTATTTTTTCTGTTTAAATATTCTGTTTTGCCATAGTCTCTGTATTGAGACAGGGTTCCATTGAAAATTTGTTTCGCCAAATCTAAATTTTTATCAGATATTTTTGCTCGGGACAGAGCGTACAATATCTCTTCATCCGAATACGACTCTTTATCACCATAAGTACTCAACCAAGGAGTTAGCTTATTCGCAATCCTTTTTAACTTCCAATTTCGTAAAGCTTTCAGAAGCATAATTTGCTCTCCCTTAGCTGAAGTTTTCGCGCATGTTACCGTGGCAATTAACAGCTTATTAGCGTGAATACCGGTTAGATCCAGTTCCTAAAACCTTACAGATCCACAGCTATATTATTTTATTCATAACAAGAACAATAACCTACCACTATTGTACTAGTTACTCAAGCCAAAATAGCGCGGTTAAAACCGAGCCGTGATCATAGCGAGACTTGGGGGTCTCGTTATGTAAAGCTACTAACCTTTTGAATCTAATAAACTAAAAATGATAGCTGGCTTAAACGAGACCAAAATGCGTGGAGAAAACGAGAAATTTGACAGGTAAAATGGCTATTTAGACTTACACCTGTATGTATAAACAGCAATTGGATTGCAGTGTCTTTTTCGCCGTTTTGTGAGTCTGTACACACCAACCCACCCAATCTCCACCCAACAAAAAAGCGCGTAAAAACGCGCTTTTTTCAGTCTTTTAATCTTTGAAGATTAAAGTACTTTAACAGGTACCGCTTGCTCTGAACCGAACTTAGTTGTCAGTTCTTCTTCAAGTGGGGTGAACGCTGTCAGGTCGATGCCTTCAACAGCACCCTGGTACTCGTCCATAGTCGGGAAACGACCCAGAATCGTTGAAAGTACTACCAGTGGCGTAGAGCCAAGTAGTGATTCACCTTTCTTCTCGTTAGAATCCGCTACAACACGGCCCTGGAACAGGCGTGTAGAAGTTGCGATTACAGTGTCACCTGGTTCTGCTTTTTCCTGGTTACCCATACACAGGTTACATCCAGGGCGCTCTAAGTACAGGATGTTTTCGTACTTGGTACGTGCCGCTGTCTTCGGATTTTCATCGTCAAACTCAAAGCCTGCGTACTTAGCCAGTACTTCCCAGTCGCCTTCTGCTTTTAGCTCATCAACAATGTTGTATGTTGGTGGCGCAACAACCAGTGGTGCTTTGAACTCGATTGAACCGTTTTGCTTCTCAAGGTTACGTAGCATCTGCGCGATGATCTGCATGTCGCCTTTGTGAACCATACAAGAACCAACAAAGCCCAGGTCAACTGGCTTACCGTCGTAGAAAGACACAGGACGGATCACGTCGTGCGTGTAACGTCTTGATACGTCTTCGTTGTTTACATCCGGGTCGGCAATCATTGGTTCAACGATTTCGTCCAGGTTAACCACAACTTCTGCGTAGTACTCAGCGTTGTCATCTGGTGCCAGTGCTGGTTGCTCACCAGACTTGATACCCGCGATACGCTCGTCCGCCAGATCAATCAGACCCTGAAGCGTTTTCGCTTCGTTTTCCATGCCCTTGTTGATCATGATCTGGATGCGGCTCTTCGCCAGCTCGATTGACTTGATCAGCGTTTCGTCGTTAGAAATACAGATTGACGCTTTCGCTTTCATCTCTGCAGTCCAGTCAGTGAAAGTGAACGCCTGGTCAGCCATCAGAGTACCAATGTGTACTTCGATGATACGGCCCTGGAATACGTTTTCACCGCCGAATTGCTTCAGCATTTGTGCCTGAGTAGCGTGTACCACATCACGGAAGTCCATGTGCTTCGCCATTGCGCCTTTGAAGGTTACCTTCACAGACTCTGGAATTGGCATCGCAGATTCACCGGTCGCCAGTGCCAGCGCCACAGTACCTGAGTCGGCACCGAATGCGACACCTTTAGACATACGCGTGTGCGAGTCACCACCGATGATGATTGCGCGGTCGTCCACAGTAATGTCGTTCAGTACTTTGTGGATTACGTCGGTCATTGAGTGGTAAATGCCTTTCGGATCACGTGCTGTGATCAGACCGAACTTGTTCATGAACGCCATTAGCTTAGGAATGTTTGCCTGTGCTTTTGCATCCCAAACAGACGCGGTGTGACAGCCTGACTGATATGCGCCGTCTACCAAAGGAGAAATCGTAGAAGCAGCCATAGCTTCCAGCTCCTGAGACGTCATTGGACCTGTGGTGTCCTGAGAACCAACAATGTTTACTTTAACACGAACGTTTGAACCTGCGTGCAGCGGGGTCTCAGACGCAACACCGATTGCGTTACGGTTAAAGATTTTCTCAACCGCAGTCAGGCCCTGGCCTTCATGCGATACTTCTTTAGAAGGTGCATATACTTCTGGTGCTTCAACACCCAGCGTTTGTGCCGCAAACGTCTGTAGTTTCTTACCGAATACTACCGCGTAAGAACCACCCGCCTTCATGAACTCCACTTTTTGTGGTGTGAATGAAGATGATACGTCAACCAGCTCTTTGTCGCCGTTGTATAGTTTCTTCGCTTTGGTGTCGATAGTCAGCAGTGTGCCAGTCGCAACAGAGTATGCTTCTTCCAGTACCGGGTCGCCATTTGCATCGGTAACCACTTTGCCGTTTTCGTCGGTTTTCTTCACCCAGTTTTTCAGGTCAAGACCAATACCACCGGTTACATCAACAGTCGTCAGGAAGATAGGCGCGATACCATTAGTACCCGCTACAACCGGTGCAATGTTGATGAATGGAACATAAGGGCTTGCCTGGGTACCAGCCCAAAGTGCCACGTTGTTCACACCAGACATACGAGATGAACCTACACCCATAGTGCCTTTTTCAGCAATCAGCATCACTTTTGCATTTGGGTGCTTTTTCTGTAGCTCAACAATCTCTTGCTGTGCTTCTGGCGTGATCATGCATTTACCGTGTAGTTCACGGTCGGCACGTGAGTGTGCCTGGTTACCCGGAGAAAGCAGGTCAGTTGAAATATCACCTTCACCAGCAATATAAGTCACTACTTCAATTTTTTCGTCAATATCAGGCAGCTTAGTAAAGAATTCCGCGTTCGCGTAGCTTTCTAAGATGTCTTTTGCAACGGCATTGCCCGCTTTGAATGCGTCTTCCAGACGTGACGTGTCTTCATCGTACAGGAAAACCTGGGTTTTCAATACGTCGGCCGCTTGCTTAGCAATGGCTTCGTCGTTGCCCAGTGCAAGGTCAAGTAGTACCGCGATAGAAGGACCGCCTTTCATGTGCGAAAGCAGTTCGAATGCAAAGTCAGCCGTGATTTCAGCTACAGTCTCTTCGCCCAGGATAATTTCTTTTAGGAATTGTGCTTTCACACCAGCAGCGCTGGTTGTGCCCGGAAGCGTGTTGTAGATGAAGAAGTTCAGTGAATCTTCACGGTGCTCATGCCCTGTGTCTTTGATTTGGGCAATAATTTCAGATAGCAAGTCAGCGCTATCGATTGGTTTTGGACTCAATCCAAGTTCCGTTTTACGGGTTTGGATTTCTTCCATGTACTCATTATACAAACTCATATAAACCTCGTCAGGCAGTAATACGTGTAGATAGAACCGACCCATTCTACCCTACTTTGCCCTTGCACGTAATCTTTTAACGAAAAAAGCCTGTTTTCGCTCAATTTTTACGCCAATTTAACCACATAGGGTAGCGTCAGTAAGGATGAAAATTCCGGTGTAACTTAGCCTCAGGGGAAAGGCTTTAAACTCAAGTTGAAAGTGTTAACTTTTGAGATAAAAAAGATGAACAAAATACAGCCAGCTAGACAGCCTGCTTGCTCCAGGAAGTACAAACAGCTGGCCGGGCGCAATGAAAGCGCCCGAGACCAGCTGCGATGGTTCAGTTGTTGAGCTCAGTGTCGACCGGCTGCTCGTCTAAATCCAGCTCGTCGATGAACTCACCCAGTTGTTGCTCAACTATGGTATTGGCATGGGCAAAGTAGGCAATATGAAACACTGCGTCGCCTTCATTGACCAAAGGTAAAGACTGCTGACCGATAATAATGCCACTGCGTGGTGCCTGGATAGCCACTTCATTGCCACCCAGCGGGTTACTGATATAGCCCAGCACCTGCTCTTTATTAACCCGCTCTCCCAGGCCCACCATAGCGCGGACAATACCGTCTGTATGGGCACGCACCCAGCTGGTGGAATCGGCAATCACTGGCTCTGGCACCTTTTTGCTACGCCGGCCTTTGAGTACCTTCAGGCGTCTGAGTACGTTTTCAACGCCCTTTAATCCGGCGGCAATACCCAATGGGTCAAAGCGCAGCGCCTCACCCGCTTCGTAGGTGATCACCGGGATCCCCAGGTTGCTGGCCTCGCTGCGTAACGAGCCGTTGCGCAGCGTTGCGTCAATCACCACAGGTGTACCAAAGGCTTTGGCAATGTCTGCGGTTGCTTCGCACTTCAGATTTGCCCGGATCTGAGGCAAATTTGAGCGATGGATAGCACCCGTGTGTAAATCAATGATATGAGTACATTTGCTGGCAACCCGTTTAAAGAACACATTGGCAACACGCGCTGCCAATGAGCCCCGCTCTGAACCCGGAAAACAGCGGTTCAGATCTCGTCTGTCGGGCAAATAGCGTGACTTATGAATAAAACCAAATACATTCACTACCGGTACAGCAATCAGGGTTCCCCGAAGCGCCTTCGGGTCAACTTTCGCTAAAAGCTGGCGCACTATCTCTACGCCGTTAAGCTCATCACCATGAATGGCGGCACAAACCATCACCACTGGGCCCGCCTCTGCACCATTGACCACTTCAATGGGAATGGTTAACGGAGAATGGGTATAGAGTTTAGCCACCTCCAGCGACAAGGTTTTGCGCTCAGCCACCTCAATGGGTGTATTGAGTAGTGTAAATACCTGGTTTTTTTTAGCCTTTGCCACGCGTTGCGGTCCTCTTACTGGCTGCATTCTTTTCCATAAACTCAATGATCATACCGGCAATGTCCTTTCCGGTTGCTTTTTCTATGCCTTCAAGGCCCGGCGACGAGTTTACTTCCATCACCAGTGGCCCACGCTCTGAGCGCAGCAGGTCAACCCCGGCAACATTCAGGCCCATTGCTTTAGCCGCAGCAACAGCGGTTTTGCGCTCTTCCGGGGTAATGCGGATCAGGCTGGCACTGCCGCCGCGATGTAGGTTAGAGCGAAACTCACCTTCCTGCGCCTGGCGTTTCATGGCGGCTATCACCTTGTCCCCAATCACAAAGCAGCGAATGTCCGCGCCGCCGGCTTCTTTAATGTATTCCTGCACCATGATGTTGGCTTTCAGGCCCATAAAGGCCTCAATCACACTTTCTGCCGCTTTACGTGTTTCCGCAAGGACTACACCAATGCCCTGGGTGCCTTCGAGCAGTTTGATCACCACAGGTGCTCCGCCAACCATTTCCAGTAAGTCTTTCACATCATCAGGTTTGTTAGCAAAGCCAGTGATTGGCATGCCAACCCCTTTGCGGGATAACAGCTGCAATGAGCGCAGCTTGTCACGCGAGCGGGTAATGGCCACCGACTCGTTTAACGGATAAATGCCCATCATTTCGAACTGGCGTAACACGGCACAACCATAAAACGTGACCGAGGCACCAATTCTTGGCACCACGGCATCAACATCCACTATTTTATCGCCTTTAAAGTGAATTTCTGGCTCATTAGAGTTGATGTTCATATAGCAGCGCAGCACATCCAGCACCACAGGCTCATGGCCGCGCTCCTTTGCAGCTTCTATCAAACGACGGGTCGAGTAAAGGTTTTTATTCCGGGATAGAATGGCGATTTTCATTTTAATTTCTTGCTTCAATTCTTTTTTTAGTCAAATACGAGGCTGCGGGGTCTACACAGATCCGCCCCTCCATTGCTGTACGCCCCAGTAACATTCTAAATTTCATGTTATCCCGGTTGGTCAGCGTGATCTCAATGGGCCAGCGCTCAGTGCCAATGTGCAATGTCGATTGGATCACATAGCGAGATTCCTGATGGCCGCCCGAGTCTGTTACCGTGCGCACGTCCAGCACCGGCGCTTCACAGACCACTTCATAGTCGGTGTCTTTTTGTTTCGGATGCATCCAAAAACGCACCCAGGATGCGCCTTCTTTTTCAAACTCTTCTACTTTGAAGGCATGCAAACAAGAGGTTCGGGCGCCGGTATCCACCTTAGCTTTGATCCTGTCTATACCCAGCTCAGGCAAAGACAGCCATTCGCGCCATCCAACCTGTATTAAAGTCGACATTTTTTGTGCTCCTTAAAAAAGCGCTTTATACCTTGCTCTTAAACAATAGACTAACAAAATTTATTTATCCAAAGCAGCAAAGCTATTGATTGAACAATAAAATTTCGATCCACAGTAACAAAGGCGTGGTGACTAAGCCAGTAAGACTAACTCTGATTGATACTTTGTAATTTTTTGACTGGCATTTAATACAATGTTACTAAATAAACATAAAAACTTGAGCTGTTATAATTTATAACGAATTCGAATTTCGGATAGAATTATCCACCTTTAGTATTGCCATCCTTTTCGTGGGCCAGACAAAAAAAGCCCGTACAGAAATCAACATATAATCAGGAATGACCATGTTAAGACCGAGTACTCTGGCAGCCAGCATCAGCTTGGTGCTGGGCGCCGCCGCTTCGTTTCACACTAGCGCAGAACAAAGCCAGGCACCTAAGGCCAGTAACACCACAGAAGTGATTGAAATCACAGGTACCCGACGCAGCCTGCGCAGCGTTGCTGAAAGCACGGTACCGGTCGATGTTATCAGCCTGGATGAAATCACCAGCTCAGGCCAGCTTGAACTCAGCCAGGTTTTGACAACGCTGGTACCAAGCTTCAATTTCCCGAACTCGCAGCTGGCCGACGGCACCGATCACGCACGCCCGGCAGTATTGCGCGGACTGGCGCCCGATCATACTTTAGTGCTTATCAATGGTAAGCGCCGCCATGCCAGTGCCCTGCTGAACCTGAATGGCACGGTTGGTCGTGGCTCGACAGCGGTTGACTTGAATACCATACCGACGGCTGCTATCAAACGCATCGAAGTATTGCGTGACGGCGCTGCGGCACAATACGGCTCAGACGCCATTGCCGGTGTGATCAACATTGTGCTGAACGATGCCGATGAAGGCGGCAACCTGTCGGTCACTTATGGCGAGTACGACACGCAGATGGCGGGTTCTGCACAACTGCTGCGCACCTATGAAGATGCTGAGGGCAACCTGGCGTTTGACAAAGGCGCAGATCGCGAACTCAATGATGGCGGCACCACGACTGTTAGCGGCAATATCGGCTTTGAGCTTGGCGACAAGGGCTTTATCAACGTGGCTGCTGAGCTGCGTAACAAGCAACCGACCAACCGCTCAGGCATCGATGAGCGAGAGCAATATGCCCGTGATGAAAACGGCAAACTGGATCCTCGCGAGTTTACCGCAGAGCGTTATAATCACAGATTTGGTAAAGCCGACATCGAAGACTTTGCGCTGTTTTACAACGCAGGCTACGCACTGGCGTCAGACCTAGACTTGTATTCATTCGGCAGCTTCTCAAGCCGCGACGGCAACTCGGGCGGTTTCTTCCGTCGTCCTCAGGATGGCCGTAATATCCTTGACGTTTACCCGGATGGCTTTTTACCGCAAATAGACACCGAAGTGCGCGACTACAGCTTTGCTGTGGGTGCCAAAGGGGATGCCGGTGACTGGCAGTACGATGTCAGCACTAATTATGGCCTGAACGACTTTGGCTTTGGCGTATCGAACAGCCTGAATACTTCTATGGGCGCAAGCAGCCCAACCGAATTCGACAACGGCGCACTGGTGTACAGTCAGTTGCTGGTCAATGCAGAAGCCAAAACAGAGCTGGACTTAGGCTTGTACGACAGCGTGTTTGTTACGCTGGGCAGTGAATACCGCCGCGAAACTTATGAGATTCAGGCGGGCGAACTGGCGTCTTATCAGACGGTATTGGATGCAAACGGCCAGCCGGTTGCCGCAGGTGGCGCACAGGTTCTGGCTGGATTCTCCCCAGAAAGTGCGGTGGATGAGTCACGCCATAATGTCGCGTTGTTTGCTGAGTTTGATACTTACCTGACCACCGACTGGAACCTGGTATTGGCGGCCCGCTATGAAGATTACAGCGATTTTGGTTCAACCCTGACCGGTAAGCTTGCAACCCGTTATGTAGTGAACGACCAGCTATCGCTGCGTGGTGCACTAAGCACAGGCTTCCGCGCGCCTTCGCTGGCTCAGACTTCATATAAGTCCATTGCCACCGTATTTGAAGACGGCGTACCAAATGAAGTTGGCCTGTATCCGGTCGATACCCCTGCGGCTGCGGCACTGGGTGCTAAGCCACTGGAAGCCGAAGAGTCTGTTAACCTGACAGCTGGCTTCATTTATACTCAAGACGCTTTCAGCCTGACACTGGATGCGTATCGCATTGATATTGACGACCGCATTGTGATGTCTGAAAACCTCAGCGGCGACGCAGTTGAGCAGATCCTGCAACAGGCGGGCGAATTTAATGTACAGCGTGTACGTTACTTTACCAATGCGATTGACTCGCGCACTCAGGGTGTAGACATTGTTGCAACCTACCGCTTTGATTTGGCCGACTATGGCGACCTTAACCTCAGTGCTGCCCTGAACCTCAACGATACCGAGGTGACAAATGTCAAAGCTAATCCGGCCGAGCTGGCTGCGCTTGGCGAAAGCTACCAGTACTTTGCTCGTCGTGAAATTGAACGCTTTGAGTCGGGTACACCGGATAACAAATGGAACCTGGTGGCAAACTGGCAACGTGAGCAGTGGCAGGTTATGGTCAAAGCTACTCGTTACGGTGAAGTAACCGATCCTTCCAGCACAGTAGAAAAGGATGAAGTACTGGCAGCCAAATGGATCGCAGATCTGGAAGTGGCTTACAAGGTGAACGCGCAATGGCGTGTTGCCCTTGGCGCGAATAACCTGTTTGATCAGTATCCTCAGGATACCGTCAGCAACATTGGTTTCAGCAACTTTAACCAGATCTTCCCTTACTCAGCGTTCTCTGCATACAGCACAGACGGCCGCTTTGTATACGGTAAAGTGTCGTTTAACTTCTAATTTTGTACCGAATGCCCCAGCAGCGAGCTTTGCTGCTGGGGTTGTTTTCATTTTTTGAAAGCACAGCCAACCTCGCTTATGCCGAGCGATTTACACTTAACATCCCCGCTTTTGCCTGATAGTCCATTGGCAGCGTTTTATTAAACGCAATCATTTCGTTATAAATATCAGCATCAGAGGCGCCCTCACCTTTCATCCGATTGAACAGTGCAATACGCTGCTCAGTGACTTGCTCAGCAATTCGGTCAAACTCGACGGACTGATCGGCCCACTTTTTGTGTGCAACGGGGTCGGTCAATGGTGGTGCCTCGTTGAGGTTAACGGTCATTTTGTTAGGGATGAAGGTGATTGCTTCTGCCATTTCTCTTGCAAATACCGGGTCGGATCCGACATCATCCCGAAAAGAATCCCATGTATGCTTAACAGCTGTGGAACTGGCGTGTGTGGCTTGGTTGCTTAAATCAGTCGTTTTTACCGAGGCAAACTTCGAGGCTGTGCTTTGGATAGAGGTATTTAAAATCATCATTCGTCTCCTTGTGAACGTTTTGCAACCAAAGCAAAACCCAGGCCACTTATAAATCCCCTTTAAATTGAGTCGATTACAAATACCCCCTGTCCATAGGCACAACGAGCTCCCGCACTCTGGCGTTAAATTGCCGCACCAGACAAACCACTGATTGCCTTTTTAGAATGTGTATATACTCATATTCACTCAGATAAAACAAAACCCGCGAATGCGGGCTTTGTTTTCTACCTCACGTTCTATCGGATCACATGCCATTGTGTCTGACGCCCTGCCAGATACCAGACCTGCTTACCATCGAATACCGCATCTTGTTCCAGCTTAATTTGGATCCACTGATTGTCCCACTCCGGTAGCTGCGTTTTAATGTTTCCTTCAATGGCATAAACCGTGTTTGGATGCAGTTTCCAGTCTCCCTGTACCGGTGTCGGCCCCTGATTGTCCCACATGCCAATGGTTGGCCCAGGTGCGTGACCGACAAAACCGAGCGGATGGGTATAAGTACTGCTGACAATCCCTGCTGCTTTACTTTGTTTAATGGTATTGGCCAGGATCTCATTGCCCGTTAACCCTGATTTGAAGTTGCTGGTTAAGATATCCTGCCAGCGATTACCGATGGCCATAGCCTGTTTCAGGCCCGCTGGTACATCGGTTTCATGTAGCTTAAGCACATAGCCCATTTCCTGTGTATCCGTACACTGATTCAGATAACAAATACCCACATCGGTGTGAATAATGTCTCCGGGTAAAATAGTCCGGTTGTATTCACCAATAAACACATCGTCTTTACTGGTTTTGTCGCCCTGACGTTGAATATTTACGTACGGCTGGAACCAGGGTCTGAGCTGTAATTCTTCAAAGCGTTCGCGTAAATACCATTCAACGTCTTTGGTGGTAGTCACGCCGGGTGTGATCACCTTATTGGAGAATGCTTCTGCAATTACCCGGCGCGCCAGTGTCACCGCCTGCGGGTAAACATTAAGCTCTTTTTGGCTGCGCGTTTCCAGCCAACGGATCACTAGTTTTTCGGCGCTCACCAGGCGCTCCTGATATTTGCCCGGCAATACATTCAACAGCTGCTTATGTAATCCGACACTGAGGCCATCGGCCAGTGCCCAGTCTTCACTCACATTAATCCCAATACGCTTAGGGTCACGCTCAGCAATCACCTCAGCCAGACGCTGCCACTGTTGTGCTTTCGTGCCCCCTTTCCATACTGTCGGATACAACTCGCCAATGGGATAACGGCTCACGCTAAAGCGCTCGATGCTGCCATCCGCTTGTTTTGAAAACACCAGTAAAGTGGTACGGCGCGCTGCAAACGTGGGCTGCGGCACCAGGGTATAAAACAGCTTGTCTTCGCCATATTCACGGTTGATGACCAGCCACATATCCAGGTCCGCCTCACGCATCAGCTCGGGAAGTAAGTTATCCAAGCGGTCTGTCACCATGTCATTGATGGGCTGCACGCGCTCCCTGAATGACAACACATCCGGCAATGCCGATATTTGACGGCCCTGCGTATATTCCTCGGCCATAGCGGGCGTGCTTATCGTGCACAAGCTTAAAAATAATCCAAAAATTCTCTGCATAATCGTCCTGCTCGTTATTTATGTTGTTGTAAGCTGCGACCGGTTCAACCCGGCAACAGGCAAAACTTTTTAAGTAAGCGGTTTTCAATCTTATTGCAGAGTTTGGGGGCCAGCAAACCATTCAGGGTGAATGCAAAAAGAAGCGCTATTAACTGCTCAACATTGTTGTCTTAGACTCGGCGCCCAAGGGCATGTTAAATCAGGCAGGCATAGATGCGCTGCAGCAATGGCGTTACCATGTCTGACTAGATGAGCAAGGAAAGGTAATAAAAGGCCAAAACCTAAAAGCGCACTTCGGGTGGGATCTGGGACATTAGACCTGTCCCTTTCAGGCATTACCTAAACGTAAGCCCGAGCGTTTATCGGGCTTCCAAATATCGTGTAACTATGTGTTCCAGCTTGCTGCCATTAACTCACCAGCAGTTCATCACTTTGTTGGTACAAAGTAGACGCTTCAAGCTGTTGGCCTTTAACAATACTAAAATGCCTGCCACCAAAGCGCACCCTGCCGCGTTTACGTTCAATAAGAGATTCAGCCATTGACTTGTCTTTCATCCGATCAACAAACTGTTTGCGCGCGCGGTGGATCTGGATATTAATGTGGCTTTCTGTCAGCCCCAGGTCACGTGATAACTGCTTGACCGACACCCAACCTTGTGAGGCATCATCTACCTGATGTTGCATGTCTTTCACTTTATATCTGGCCAGTAAGGCAGTCAGATAATGGTGTGTCCGGGTTTCAAAATCCACTTTTTCCTGCGCCTGTGTTACCTGTAATTCAGCATATTCCTCATCCTGACTCAGCGTAAATACATACTCAAGATCGCACGGATCGGTTTCGGTCACTTCTGCGGTGCACTCTTGCTGGCTGGCACGAGTTTGGATCAAACTCCATACCTGCTGAGCAAAGCGCAGTTGTTCGCCATCGGTAATACTCACCGGATGCTCCGAGCCAACTTCTTCATAGCACCAGGTTTGCTCTGCATTATTGAAGTAGACGATTAGCTCAGGATCTGACTCGCTGGGTAATAAATGATAGTTTTCAAGCTGGATCACCGGTGTTTTACCATCAACGAGTTCATCATGACTGTAAGGCACCAATAAATCCTCGGGTGGTGCGAGGTCAGTGACACTGAAGCTATGACAACTTGACTCAGAAAAGCGAATTTCATCATTTATGTTTAAAGCAACGTCCTGATTGTAGGGCACTCTTGCATCGTTTAGCCAGGTCCCATTACGGCTCAGATCGCGTAAGTACCAGTAACCTTGCTGCCACTCAATCACGGCATGGATCCGGGAAATAGCCAACTCATCAAAGCAGCTGTCCACAGAGTGCTTAAGTCGCCCAAAACGATGAAAAGACTTTAAATATAAATACTTAGATTGCTGTTTATGTTTTAGCGTGGCCATAGTCGCTCCTCGATAACGGCTCTGGCAGGCTGCCAGTATCACCACTGGGCCGGCCTTGAGATCTGTTCCTCATTAATCGTAACACCGTTTTTGAAAAACACCGATTTCACCACATTACACCACAATATTGTCATATTCAAAACAATCAGATGGACCTGTTAATCTGATAAGCTGGTATTTAATTTACTTAAACGTTACTATGACAATTCGGTACATGTGGTTCTTTTTTAAGGCCATTTATCCGTCTCTGCAAACGCGCTTAAGGCGATAGCACCCGTAAGGTAATAGACAAAAAGTAACATGGATAAATCGCATCAACCTTCACCCTCAACACAGCCTGTGAATTGCACTTCCATCACTCAGCAGGCAGACTTACCAGCACACTACAATGTTAAGAAAGTGTTAGGAGAAGGAGGCATGGGCGAAGTGCTACTGGCACAAGACACCCGGCTGAATCGTCTGGTCGCAATTAAACGCTTAAAGGTGCAAAACGCAAAGGACAATATCTCTGTCGCCCTTGGCGAAGCTCAGATCCTGGCTAGGTTAAACCACACGCATATCGTGCAGCTTTACGATATAATCACGACACCCTCACAGGTCTACCTGATCATGGAGTACGTTGATGGCAGTACGCTGTTTTATCACCAGAAAACTCAACTACTCAGCCTCGAGCAAAAGCTCACACTGCTGATCCAGGTGGCCAATGGGGTGGCAGCTGCTCACCAGTGTGGCGTTATTCACTGCGATCTCAAACCTGCCAATATCCTGCTTGATGCCAATCTTCAGGTAAAAATCACTGACTTTGGCATTGCGCGAATTAACCAGACGAAAGATGAGGCGCACACCCAGACGCTGCATCAGAGTCGCGGTAGCATAAGGGCCACCTCGCCCGAACAATTGCGTGGTGAAACGCTCACCCCGCAATCAGACTTGTTTGCGTTCGGTATTCTGGCCTATGAACTGATAAGCGGGCGTCATCCTTTTGGCAAGGTTCAATTGCGTGAGCGTATATTAAATGGTGAGTATGACGATGCCAAAGCAATACTACCTGCCCTGCCTGAGCCACTTTGTGTATTACTGAATCAATTATTATCAGCGCAGGCACAAGGCCGCCCGGCAGATGCAAGACAAGTTGCCAGACGCCTGGAACAAATCCTGATTGCCTTGACACAAAATGCGATTATGGAACAGGAGACCATGCCACTGCCCGCTGCTCAAGAGCAGGAGCAGGAGCAAGAGCAAGAGCAAGAGCAAGAAGAAAACACCACAAACTCGGCTTGGTACAAAAGACTTAACCTCACTCGGTTGGTTTTATTTGGTGTTATCTGCTTTACTTTTGTCGCTTTTTTACTGGTACTTACCACCTCGCAACCTGCCGAACAAACGCGTTATGTGGCCGTGCTAAAACCACAAAATAGCAGTCTGGCGATACACAAAACATCAGGCGTTGTGAGCGCAACAATCAATCAGGCCATCAGACAATATATCCTGCAAAATGAAGGACTCGAGCTCGTAATATATAACCATCAGAGTTTTACAGCGCCCAAAGATGTGGCGGCCATCACAGGCGCTACCGATATCATAGCCAGTGAACTGGATTGCAGTGCGCTCAGTTGTGAAGTCACTTTTAGCCGGCTTTCTGGCGATAAATGGACAGTTCAGCAGCAAATTTCCTGGCCTATGCCCGCCAGCACCCACCTGAATAACTTTTATACTGCACAACAACATACCGCCAAACTGTTTGGGGAAGTCACACCGAAAAAAGTGCAACGATGGGAGATAAATCAAAAGGAATATCTGGATTATCTCGCTATTTATGAAGACGTCAATACCAATGGCGCTTACACCAGAGACAATCTCAATAAGCTAGAAGACCTCCTTAACAAAGCCCCGTCACTCTCTGCCGCCTACGGGCTATTGGTTGATGTGGGGCTGAACATTTATCATCAAAATAAAGACGATGCAATTTTGGCTCAGTTAAGCACAAAGCTCGATGGCGCGCCAATGAGCTTTAAACAAAGTGTGCTCTTTCACAGAGAAATGATGCTCTTGTCACTCGAAAAAAATAACATGCAGGCGTTTGATGTACACTACGAGCAGGCCATCACCAGGTCTTTGAGTGAATATGATGCACAAATCATTTTAGCCCGAAAATCGAAAAAGCTTGGCGCACTCGATCAGTCCATTGCACACCTTGAAAAAGCGCTCTCCCTGCGCAACAACACAGACGTAATGTTTAACCTTGCCAATGATCTGTACCTAAACAGTCAGCTTGAGCGTGCCACCTCATTATTGAATAGCATTATACAGCTCACACCCAATGACTATCTTGCCAATCAGCTGCTTGCGGACATTTTTATGGTTCAGGGGCAATTGGATAAAGCGATAGCGCGATACCGAGTTGTTGTCCAGAGCAATCCCCAACCCATGGACTTGAATATGCTGGCGTTGACTCTGATGCTTGATCAACAGTATGGTGCGGCTTTAGAAGTCGCCAGATCCCTGCCTGATGCCGAGAATAACACGCTCTTTTTACTCAACCTTGCAGACATAGAGAAGCTCAATGGCAATACGGTCAAAGCGACCAGACATTACCAACGCGTTATCCAGTTGAGTACAGATAGCTCGATATACGAGTTACTCGACAAAGCACAAGCCTATGCCCAGCTAGGCCAGTTTGAGCAAGCCATTGCCACATTAAACCAAGCTATCAAGCGCTCGCCAGATAACAGTGAATACGCTTTCACAGCCGCTTTGGTATATGCGCTGGCCAATGAACAAACATCTGCAATCGTTCATGCCAAGGCAGCACTGGCGGTGGGGTATGGCACAATTTGGTTCGATCTGCCCTGGTTTAAAACGTTATGTAACAACCCAGGCTTTCTGGCACTACTGGCACAAGAAAGCCGGGTTTGCAAAACGCGCCCTAATACATAGGTCACTCATTCATTTTTTATGCGGGTTTGTTTCTTCGCACGCCGACGCGCGGATCCTGAGAGTAGAATATCTCGTTTAGCTGGCCTGCTGATTCGTTCAATTTCACAGCGACGAACCTAAAATCTATCCTGTCAAACTCTCCGTCACACAAGGCCGCATTGCTCAGGACATTATTGATAGTCAGCACCAGTGTTTTACCCTGGTTTTGAACTTGTGCATCAAGCGTGTAATCTTGTGCATCCTGCTCACTGGTCAGCGAAATACCATTTTGCCAAAAGCGCCAGTCCGCATGTTTCTTATCTTTCATCTCAACGATAATAACAGCCTGTTGTCTGGAGATCAGCGCTCGATACGCTTTGTCAGAGATCCCTTCAAGTTTGTCCAGCACAAACGGAATGTCAAGCGGCTCATTGCTCGCCACTTTTTTGTACTTTCCACAGTCGGCATCGAAGTACTTCAGCTCCCATTCTTCTTCATTACTTTTGGGGTTAAGTTCAAATAAAAAGTTCTTAGTGTTTAGTTCAACACTCATGTCTTTGTTTTTCATCTTAAGTCATTCCTTAAAGGTCGTTGCGCACCACGAGCTTACCCGGTGTTTTTAAAAAACACCAATAAAATCCGCGAATTATTATTACTTTTACCACAACGCAAAGCACATCACCAGCGCGTGTAATAGAGTGTAATACTGGTGTAATGGTCCCGCAGAGCACGATTCGCCATAGTATTGTCCCAGATAGGTGAATGATTAAGTTATTACTATGACTTTTAAACATAAGACATGTCCGACAGAGACCGAAGCACAACGTAAAAGTTGCGCGCAAGCGATCTACATCAGTGGCGCACAAGTCAGACCGGCGGGTCTGGATGGCGCCCGACTTGTCGCAGCTGGCGGGGCCGCTGCGTTTGCGGCGCATCTGGATGCAACTCGCGCTAACTACCCCGACACCCGGTTATTGCTCAGTCTGTCACCTGATGATAACGGCTGGCGCTACCTCAGCCAGGACATCAATGGCTGTCAGCTATTCTGTCAGAGCGTGGTCGATTTTTTGCAACACTATAAGCTGGATGGGCTGAATTTAGATGCCGCCTCTTACTATGCGCAACTAGATACGCAAGCCGTCAGTGGCAGCGCGCAGTTTCAGAGTCTGACAACCATTTCACCCCATGATTTTGACGCGCTACTGCTGGGGTTAAAATATCAGTTTGGTCAGGCTGCACAACAAACCGGACGCACTTACTTGCTGACGCAAATTGCCAACAGCACCGGACCCTTGCTCAACCACAGCTACCCTGCTGACTTGGCACCAAATAGTCATAGCACCGGAAAAATGCATACTCAGGCGCGATGTGCTGAGCGCACAGTAAGTCTGAGTGAAAAAGAAGCGGCGAGCCTGAGAGGGGGAAATATAAGCGGCGTCGTAAAATACGATGAAAGGCCGCTTAACGGCGCACAAGAGCGGGATTACTATAGATATAGCCGCTTTTAGGGCCAAACGAGCTTAAATTAATCGCGTTGCAGCAAATTAACTGGATTCAGCCAGTTGAGTCAGCGCGCTGTGGGCCGCCTGTGCATCGCTGGTCTGAACAAAAATATGATCATGATAAAAAGCGGCCACCACATTGGCGCTGATCCCTTGCTCTGTCAGGCACTGCGCTACGGCAGCGGTCAGACCGACGGCATCCAGGCTGGAATGCACACTGAGGGTTATCTGCTTAAACGGTCCTTCATACTCGAGGCCATACTGCTGTGCAGCTGCTTTAGTGACTATCAGTGTCAGGCCTTCGTGCTCCTGAAATGTGGCGATGGGGTTAAGTGGTATGTACTCTTCCAGTGCCCCCGATACAGAACAAAAAACATACTCGGTCTCATGTAGTACAGGTTCCATGGTTTTTAGCAACGCTGCCAGGTCAATAATGCCAGCCATTCTAATTGTTCCTTTTTTAGGTTTTATTTTCGCTATACCCTAACAAACCCACCGTGACATGCCAAGCTATCAAGGTAAATACATAAGTGTAAAAATATTAAATTCAACACATAAACACCACCAAATTTAATAATAATTAACCCCAATGTAATAATCCGTAACTAATACTTCGTAGTTTACCCCGATTGAATCCCCGTTAAATTCCTTAACTTGTAGTCATCAACCCACTAACAAACCTTGTTTGCTGCCATACAGCCGGGTAATAAGTCACTGAATAGGCAGACTTATTGCTTAAAAAGGAGTTTGGACAGACAAAGTTGCTATTGCTTTGGAGTCAACGATGAACGAGTTAAACCACCCTGTTACACGCCATGTATCGCCATTCGAACAACATGCACCACTTACCAGATCACTTACCCGCTATCTGAACAGCCGCCTGTCACCACAATTACTGAAACAGGTTCAACTGGAAGTCAGCGACTTCAATAATCCGGCCAGGACGCATATTTATTTTAATCAGGATAATCGCTTCGCTAAAACGGTTGAGCACAGCTTTCCTATTGTCTATCAAAGGAAAAAAATTGGCGCTCTGAACCTACTTAAAAGCCAGGATACACCGCCCAACCAAACCCAGCTGTCACAAATCACCAGCCAGCTTGCCGTTTTGGTCAGACGCAACTCTGTCCAGTCCCTGTCACATCACCATCTTGGCCATGCAATTACCTTGATGGGGTATAGTGAGTCCATTATGGCATTGGAAAAAACCATTGAGCGCATTGCCGAAAGCCATTGCCCGGTGTTTATTCGTGCAGAGCCAGGCTGCGAAGTACTGGATGTGGCCTGTAAGTTACACTTTAGTGGTCCATCGAGCCCCTATCCTTTCTATGAGGTCGATTGTGCCGGACTGGATGATCAACAATTCTCTGAAAAACTTCATTATATTGCTGGCCAGCTGACGCATGGCTGTGTCTTTCTTAATAACCTGGAAAGCCTGAGCCAGGTTCAGCAGGGCCAGTTATGTGACATGCTGACCACGCGCAGTCATCACAACACGATTCGCTCGACAATTAACTTAAGCCAGGTGCGACTGATCACTGCCAGCACTGAGGATATCAAGCAACGTGTGACGCAGGGCCAGTTTATCGCCTCCCTGTGGCAAAAGCTCAACTTCTTTTCAATGGCGCTGCCACCACTGCGCGAACGTCGCGATGATATATTGCCGCTGGTGGACTTATTTACCAAGCGTCACCGATTGTATCGGGAACAACGTTTCAGTGAAGCCGCTCGCGCTATGCTGCACAATTACGATTGGCCAGACAACACGCAGGAGCTAGAAAAAGTCGTACTCAGGCTGCTTACTTGCGCCCCGAAGCCCGAAATTGACACCTGCCATATCCAGGCATTGTGTCCAAATATAGTGACCGAAAATCCCCTTCGCGCTGAACAGATAACAACAAACTACATTCAGGCCTTAATGGACCAGGAGCTAGGTATATTTTCTAAGTTTCATCCCAGCTTACAAAAAGCCCTTGAGTACATTAGTCTCCACTGGCAGCAAGACCTTTCACTAAGTACACTAGCCGCCAACGCCTATGTCAGCGCTTCTCATTTGTCCTACCTGTTTAAACGCACGCTCAACAGAAGTTTTAAACAAATTCTCGCTGAGCTGAGAATACGATATGCCTGCCGTATGCTAGAGGAAAACCCTAACCTGAGGATCACTGACTTATGTATGGATGTGGGATTTGGCGATCTCAGTCACTTTGAAAAAATTTTCCGTCGCTATACCCAGGTCTCGCCTCGCGAATATAAAAAGCGTCTTTTAAAGGCGCTCTACAACCAAGTTTGATGGCAACATGCTTTAGCCAAGACAAACACTCGCCTCTCCTGGGCTGTCACTGGGACTGTTTATGCATACCAATGACTTGCCCGGGCCACGCACTTCCCCTCTGCACTATTCAAACTGTGTAAAAAATACCGGGTTAATACACTCCCCAAGTTTGCCCGACTATTTCAGCTCTTTCCCTCAGCGCTTTATCAGGCCCAAGGCTAAGCTCCTGTTAATTATATAAAAGAAGGAAAAAGCCGTGAAAAAGCCATCTCTGTTTGCACTGAGCTCAGTGCTGCTCAGTACCACCGCAAGCGCCTCCCCACCTGAGCTTACACTGTCCGGTTATATTAAGGTTGATACCCTGTATGACCTGTCCGGGCACAGTGGCGATAGGATCGATTATGCCACACTAGGACAAAACGCCCCCGGCAACACAGTTAGGGTCCATGCAAGAGAATCCAGACTCAGGGCCAGCTGGCAAAGCACCCAACACCCCAAACTGAGCGGCGTGGTGGAGCTAGACTTTTTTGCCGAAGGGTCCTATTCCAGCGCTGGCAGCGAGAAAATTGCCAATAGTGCAAAACCACGCCTCAGGCTTGCCTACATCAGCTTTAACAACTGGCAGTTTGGTCAGAACTGGTCGAATTTTGTGGATGTCCAGAGCTTCCCCGAGACACTGGATTTTGCCAATGAGAGTGGCCAGGCCATGCTCCGGCAAGGCCAGATCCGCTATACCCGTCGCTATGCTGGCTGGCAATTTAGTGTGGCTGCAGAAAATCCACAAACGGATTATCAGCAATCCAAACTGACGCCACAGTCCAGCTACTACAGCATAGATCCGGTGTTTGATATGAGCGCACGGGCTCGCCTGACATTAAGCTCGGGCCATGTCTCTGTGCAATCTGTGTATCGCCAGCTCAAACTGGAGCACTCTGCCTCGTCACCCCAGCCAGATAGCCAGAATGCGTTTGGTCTGGGGCTTTCAGGCAAGCTTGCAGTTGGGGCAAGCGCCACGTTGAAAGGCTATCTGGGGTACGGTCGGGGGTTAGGGCGCTACACCCAGGAGGCCAATAACTATGCTGCCTACCTGACAGGTGACGGACTACAGTTACTCAAAAGTGCGGGTGGCTATCTGGCCTATCAGTATCGCTTTGACTCGCAGTGGCGCAGTAATCTAAGTCTGGGTGCAGTGCGTATTGAGCAACCCCAGCCGCTCTCCCCAGGCAGCCCTTTGTCTTACCGATTTACGTCGCTACACGTTAATGCCATTCACCAGCTGACACCCGCCATGTACATCGGGTTTGAGTACGCCGTTGTCCGTCGCGAAATGACCAATGAGCAAAGCCACTGGCTGCGCCGGTTACAGCTTTCTACCAAATATCGTTTTTAAGGATGCGATTATGAACACTCTGCCTTTTTCTTTAATTTGTCTGCTTTGCTGTGTATTCACATTAAGTACCTTCGCAGCGCAGCCACCAGCGGAAATTCCCAGTGTGACACAAGCCCCGGCGCTTGCGAAAATTTTAAATCGCGGTACTTTGCGCGTCGCTATGTATCACAAAGATACGCCGCCGTTTTACTACCGTGATGCACAAGGCACCCTGACAGGCGTGGATGTGGAGCTGATCCGTGGGTTTGCCGACAAACTGGGGGTTAATCTCATTTTTGACCGCAGTGCCAAAACCCTGAATCAGGCCATCGACATGGTCGCAGAGGACAAGGCCGACTTGGCTATCTGTAAGCTCAGCATTACATTCGGCAGAGCCAGCCGGGTGCTGTTTACCCGCCCTTATATTCGGCTGCGAAAAGGACTGCTGGTCAATCGGATCCTGCTGCAACAGCAACTCAATAATCGCAGTAAAATAGAAACCATCCAGACGCTGCAAGGCAAGTTGGCGGTGATTGGTAATTCTTCCTACGTGGGTTATGCCAAACAGCGTTTTAGCCAGATGACCCTGGTTCCTTACCCTAACTGGCAAGAAGCAATCGAGGCCCTGAAAGCACAAGAGGTGATCGCCGCTTTTCGCGACGAGGCCGAGATTAAAAAAGTGATAGTCGACAATAAAAACAATGCCATGTCTTTGCTGACTGTGGTGCTGGAAAAAGACTATGACCCAAAAGGCATTGCACTGCCCCCCAATGGCCATTTTTTACGCGCGCTGCTTGAGTCCTATCTCGATAACCTGTCTCTGGAGCTGAATGCCGACAAGGTGTTGTTCAACTATGACGACGTCATCAATCAGATCCACCGCTATTAACGGAGCTATCATGAATAAGTTTATCTCTTATCTGTATCACCTGAAAAGTAACTGGGCGATTTTCATCGGCGCCGCGGCAGGTATTCATATTGGCCTGAACGAGCCACAGTTGATCAATGTCGTATCGCCGCTCGGCCAGTTTTACCTTGATATGCTGACTATGTGTGTGCTGCCGATTTTGCTTACGGCCATTGCCCTGAGCATTGGCCGTTTGCTCAATCAGCCAGACAGCCAGCGCTTTGTCAGCCGCCTGAGCTGGGTCTTTCTGGGGGGAATTTTTGCCGCCAGTGCCACGGGGACTTTCTTTGGCCTGATGTTTAACCCAGGCAGTCACCTGGATACGGCCTCACTGGATGCCATAGGCAACGTGATCCAGGATTTATCCGCCGTGGATTTGGCGGTCGACCTCAATACCCCTTATCAGCCCCCTAAAGACAGTTCGCTCCTACAGGCGTTCTTTTTCACCCTGGTGCCGTCCAATATTTTTTCTGCACTGGCCAATGGCTATACCATTAAAGTTTTGTTTTTCGCCATTTTATTTGGGTTTGCCATCGGCACTATCAAACACTCGGTAGCAGAGCATATTTGTACCTCGTTTGAGGCGATTTATTCCGCCTTCAGTAAACTGGTTCAGTGGCTGATGTACGTGTTTCCGTTTGGGTTATGTGGTTTGCTTGCGGCCACCTTGTCGCAAATTGGCTCTGATGCCATCTTAGCGATGATCAAGTTTATTCCCGTCGTGATCCTGACTTTCATTGGCTGGTTTGTGCTGATGTGTCTGGTACTGTGGCATCGTACCGGCACTTTCTGGTACTCCTTATCCGCACTCAAAGAGCCCATAACGGTCTCGCTGGGTACGGCCAATTCAATGGCCAGCCTGCCGTCAGCCCTGAATGCACTGACCGACAAGTTTGGTTATCAAAAACAAAAGGTCGATTTACTGGTGCCCCTGACGTTTAACCTCTGCCGAATAGGCCCAACACTCTACTTTGCGCTGGCAACGGTGTTTGTGGTGCAAATATATAATCTGGATATCGGATTGCTGACGGTGGCCGTGATCATCATAGGCTCCGTGCTGGCGGGCACGGCTACGGCAGGCTCTTCGGGGGTTTCTATGCTCACTATGCTGACTCTGGTTTCCGGGCCGCTTGGACTGCCCCTCGATGCCGTACTGGTACTATTTGTTGTCATAGACCCCATAGTGGCACCATTTAGGGTGCTTGCTATAGTACACAGCTCCTGTGCCATTATCTCAGTGGTACTGCCTAAACCCGATGTGCAACAAAACGCCCTGTCAGAACACCCACAGCCATGATAATGCCCAGGTCGATACAGGTCGACCTGGGCTATTTTCAGACTACATCAAAGCCCAGGCATTGGCGCGTATCGAACTGCTTGAAACCACGTTCGGATAGCTGCTGCGCAAACCAGTTGCAATGGTAACTGGCAGCCAGATTGAACTTATACCAGTGAGATTGTTTAAACTCATTGATAGCCTGAATGCGGCCTGCTTTGGTGATCCGGCCAAGCAGTCGCGCCTGCTCTAAAAAGGCCATATCGCGTGGTGATTTGCTGTCACTTTCGAGCGACTCTGGATGCGTGTAATCACCAATTAGTGACACCCATAAACGCTCTCGACTCACGCTGTTTGGCGTCTTTAGCATCTTTGGGTATAGCGCGCATAGCCTGCGATAAATGTATTGTACACGCGCATATTTCTGCATTTGCCAGTCGCTGCCACTGAGCTTGAGCGGTTGACCATGTTGCCAGCAATGCAGCGCATAGCAAGTCGCCAGCCAGCACTGGCATAATGCCTGCCAGTGCTCTAACGGCCAGGTATTTTGGTACACATAGAGCCGACAGCCGAATAAAGCTTCGGACATCAACTGCACCTTGTGATGATAACGCACTTTAAAAATCACCTCATTGAGCATAGTGCGAGCAAACCGGCTGTCTGGCTGACAGGTTAATA
Organism: Pseudoalteromonas sp. DL2-H2.2; assembly: GCF_021532535.1. NCBI lineage: Bacteria > Pseudomonadati > Pseudomonadota > Gammaproteobacteria > Alteromonadales > Pseudoalteromonadaceae > Pseudoalteromonas > Pseudoalteromonas sp. DL2-H2.2. The sequence goes on from NZ_JAKGBD010000017.1 coordinate 29,861, forward strand.
ACTCGGGCACCTCAGTTAACTGGGACTTGTTCAGCTGCGTAGCTGGCTGGTTGATTAACGCAAGGCCGTCAAAGCACTTAGCTGACCACGTAGCGGTCTCTTTATGCTCATCAAAAGCCGGAAAATGGGTAAAAGCCAACTTACAATGAAATGGGCCCGGGTTATTGATATCACTGTCAGAACACCCGGTATGAATGGGGTAAACAGGTGTACCGTCGCTGTGCCAGTTTAATCTCGTCTGCGGCGCTTGCTGCAAGACGCCCTGGCCAACATACTTTGCTAACAGACGTGCCGTTCTGGGCTCAATATTTAATGCCAGTCCGGCCAGATAGGTACCATAGAAATGGAATAATGAAGTCATAAATGCTCCGGAGAAATCAATAAGGGAGACGCCGAACCGGGTGCGGGCTGTGTGTACCCGATTAGGCATTGGGCGGCGCTGGTGGGCCGGTGAATAAGCAGGTTATTTACTGATGTGCGGGATGATAAGCGCGTAAACAGTCCGTGAAGCGATTTAGGGCCTGTTGTGCTGTGCGTTTATCTGTTGGGGAGGCGCCTTGAGGCTTCAGCCCAGCCTTGCCACGCTGCTCAATAATGGCGCAAAAGGCCTGGGCAAAAGCAAAGCTGCCAGGCTGACAGTAGATGCGATGCTGTTGCAGGGCCGGATCAGCCGGCTTCTCTCTTGGCACACTGTAACAAACCAGATAGGCCGGTATATCAGGCGTGTGGGCCTGACAAATAGATTGAGGGAAAAGCACAAAGTCGGTTGTGCGATGGCTGTCCATCACCTCGTCACATACAGGTAACCCCAGCGCATTACCCAGCGCATAGCTGCAAAACATCACGTCTACCCCGCTGATAAGCTCAGACATGAGAGCATTAAACGCGTTTTTGACCTCCCGGGGGATTTCCTCCAACTCCGTCAGCGGCGCAAAATCCTCGCCTTCTACACTGTACTCCTCCATCCAGCTGTGCTGCGGCTGTGTGGGTATGGTGCAATAGCGATTTGGACTGGCCAGTGCATAGCCCAAATCAAATAACTCGGACACCTCAGGTTTGTCTGACAAACACCCAAACCGGCTACCATCGGCGGCTTCACATAAACGAAAAATCAATGTACTCATGATATCTGCTCCGTAGTTTGTACACTTAATTACGATCAGAATAGGTGTTTACATCGCAGGTTTATCGGGTGATTTGCGCGGTTTTTTGCCGCAAATCTATGCACTTATACCAATTTGCTTAATTAAGTGTTCTATTTTGAGGCGAGAAAATAGGGCCGATAACCAGGCAAAAATTTTGCTATTTAGTTGTTCTAAATGAGAAATTTTTAACGCAGTTAGTGTCATATTTGCTCCGTCAAATTGAACAAGTATTAAGTGAAATTGGTATTAATATACTTATGCCGTTGAATTTACTGATCTGTGTGCTGATGTGCGTTCAAAGCACGGATCAGCTCACTGAGCATCAACTGCATTTGCTCGGCTGTAATGCTCGGGTTGCTTACCAGCTTTTGCTGGATAGCCATCACCGCCAGGCTGACAGAGTTAAGCTGCTCAAGTGACTGCATACGTGTGTGCATAGCCTGCGCTTGCAGATTATTATCAGGGGCCGGGCTTGTGGGCGGAGCAATAAAGGACTGTACGGTTTCCACTACTCTGTCGAGGATTTTATACACCAGGTTTGCCGAAAACCCGCCAACCAGTGCCATGGTGATCCTCAGCGCAGCCTGACTGACTTCGCTACTGCGATTTTGTGCCGCAGTGGCATCGGCCACCGCCTGCAAGTCGATGGGAATAAGCTGAGTAAGTATGATCCCCGCTATCAGGCCAACCACAAAACGCACCCAGTAAGAGCTTTCATACTTAGGGTCGTAGCAGCCGGCGGTCACATAGGTATTGGCTTTAAATAACGCCGAGAAAGAGGCACCGATAGCCGCTGCGGCCAGCAAAATTGCCTGTACGTATAGCAGCCTGGTCCCTTCCATATCAAACATGCTGGCAACCATGTTTTCGTTATTGATATAGCTCGACAGGCTTAGCGCAATCAACGCAATTAACGAGGTAATCGCCACCAGCATCATTTTGCGGATAAGCTTTACCCGCCCCAGAAACAACAACCAGGATCCCTTATGGCTTTCTTCTGCCATCAGCCAGATGGTCTCGGGCTTGGCAGGCGACACCAGTTCAGCCAGGCGATTGTGGACCCGGGCAAGATCCCGGGCGCCAGCGGCATTTTTATCTGTCCATTCAAGCTGGTGCAACATCACCACCGTACCTTCGGGCACCTGCAATCCTTTACGAAACGCAAAGGCCATCATGGCGTGACACTCTTCGATTAGTTGCGTCCAAGCGCTTAGCCGCATAGTCTGCTGTTCACAATCGCTTGCACTTTCGGTGGCTTGTTTTGTCATTGCTACGCCCTCCTTGATTTACCAGTTAAACTCGCTGACCTGCCGGTTGCGGTAATCAAGCAAACGGGCTTGACCGCCCTTGTGTGGCCACAATGCCTGGTTACTGTTAAAGCTGAAGCCACCAGTTTGCGGACTATGCAAGTTCGTATAGACACGAACCATGCCCTGAGGGCGTAACACAGCACCAGAGTGAAATTCAAAATGCTGAGACTTATCGCCCTGGATACACCAGCCACTCAGATCAACCCACGCGGAGCCCAGGTTGGCAATTTCAACATATTCATCGCAGTGATCTTTTTGCTGTGCTCTGATGTAATGAACCTGGCTGATCGCCACTTCAGAGTGCGCCGCTGTGCCGTATTTCCAGCAGGAGATCTCTGCCCAACTGGGGTCGAGCAGGGTTGCGCAGTCTCCCTGGTTGTTCCAGATAGGCTGGCCGCTGGCAAAGTTGGGCGCTGGACTGCGCACGCTGGTCGCAATGGTCAGTTTCTCTTTGGGGTATATCAAAGTGCAGCGAGGAAAAACCAGCGACTGCCCCTGATCACCTGCGCATAATTTCCAGCCATGTAAGTCAATGATGGCAGGCCCCCGATTGAGTAATTCAAGGTATTCGTCCCGATAGTTCACATGACAGATCTGAATTTGATGTGGCGACAACAGCTCGAAGCACGTTTGCCACCACACCGACATGGCATCAACTTCCTGGCCACTTTGTGCTGCCTGCACAAAATTGTCTTTGCATTGCTGCAAGATAAGATGTTCCAGCCTTTGCCAGCAAAGCTCACTATTTTGCAAATAGGCAAAGTGACGACTCAGTTCTATCAATGACATTTTGCTGATCGCATCCATACTTATACTCCCCTGTCTATGGACATAAACTGTTTGGCACGATTCAAAAACGCCGCTCTATCTTCCAGGCCATGGAGCCCGCCATTAATTTTACGGGTAATGGTGACCAGCTCGTCCTGATCGGCCAGCGCATTCAGCTTACGACTCTGCCAGTAAAAGCAGGCCGATCTGACCGCTACGTCCGGGTCGCTGCACACCAGCTCGGGCTGACTCAGCAGATCCTGTCCTATGGCTTCCCCACACTGCTGGTAATTGTGTTTTCCCGTCAACTGTATCAACCCTCGGCCGCGATAACGCCAGCCATCACCAGACGCCTCATCGCCATTGCCCATGCGGTCGGCATATACCCGGTTGGCAATTTTCTCTGGCTTGCGTGCATAGTCCGACGCCATTGCCGAAGTGGGAAAGTACTTACCAAACACCGAGCTTAACGCCACGGCTGAATAATTGAGGTTTTCCTGCGTATATCTGAGACTGCCGCTTTCATGGCCGATTTGCGCCAGAAAATGTGCTACCCGCAGCGGTGTTGTTATTTCGTACTCGCTCAACACCGAATTGAGTGCACTCAGGTAATAACGGATGTTATCGATACGGGCATGGGGCATGATTTCCTGGATAAGGCGTTGTTCAAGTTGCATATTGGTCGTCCTGTGGTCTGTTTTAATGACCATCAGTCTGCCCAACCCTTAATGCAGATACTCGGACAATCAAATGCAGATTGGCGGGGGATCTATGATGTGCCAAAGCCGCAGGCTTTAAAAATAATGCTGTGTATAAAGGATAAAACCGGCAAGCACAGCGCAGTCGCCAGATTTAATCGTTAGCGCTTAGCTCAGTCAGGCGTGCCTGATAATATTGCGCCCGCTCCGCCTCCCCTGCTGCATCGTAATATTGTGCGGCCAGCTTAAAGCACGCGACCAGCCAGTTGCTCAGCTCCAGAGACGCAAAGTGCCTGATAGCGGTATCCAGTGCCTGCTCCACACCGCTTTGCCCGCTTGCTGTACGCCACAATACATTGTGGTAGAGCACAAAAGACTGAATTTCTATGTTGTTCAGCGATTTGTCTGCTTTAAGCTTGGCCAGCTGTGCAATATCCAGCTCCGCCTGAGCCCAATCGAGCGTTGCCGGTGCGTACTGCCACCCGACCCAGCGATAATAAATGTGTTTTTCTGCCTGTCCGCTAAACTGGGTTTGTAGTGTGGCCACCAGCGCTAACGCCTGCCCCTGCTCACCACGTGCAAAGGCCAGCTTACTGCGTACAAAGTCGATAGCGGGCGCAAGCTCAGTCTGCTCGAATCGCGCGAATACCTCAGCCTGCACAATGCGCTGTTCGGCGCGTTCAAGCTGCCCTTGCCTGATATGCACCGCCGCCTGCTTGAGCCGTGCCAGGCCCATTTGTTCGGCGTCGTGTCTTTTGCTGGCATAACGATAAGCATTACCGTAGTACGCCAGTGCCTGCTGGTAAGCACCTTGCTGGCGTTTGCGATCGCCCTGAGCAAGCCAGGCCGCAGCCTGACTCTGATAGGTCGTGACCTGATAGTCTCGCTCCGGGGCAGACGAGCAGCCTGATAGCCACAGCGCCCACAACACTGCCAGCGCACTTGTCCTAATCATGCATTTCTATCCCTTCGTTCTCGATAGGGGCGCTGATCCCATCTCTGAATACTGGATGATTGTTAAGCGCCTCCAGGGTTTTTTCCATCTGCTGCAATACTTGCTGCACACTGTGCACCGTAAGGACAAACTGCTCCCGCTCGCCGTGCACATCTTTGAGCATTTGCTGCATCACCGTCAGGTTGGCATTGAGGTTGTGCAGCACCAGAGGAAGCTGGCTGTCGGTGATCTCTTTCACCAGCTCAGTGGGCTGACCATAGGTCGTCAAAGTGGTTTGAGCCTGGGTGAGCATACTGTCGGTTTTAAGCAAAGTCTGGTTAAGCTGGTTCAGCAACTGCGGCATCTGGGCAAGCCACACCTGACTTTGCTTGAGGGTTTTTTCGGCCTGTGGGAGTAGTTCGCTTTCACGCAACTCTTCGCTGACAATCATGATGTGGTCACTGATCTTAGCCACTCTGTCGAGCGCCCTGAACAGCGATCCGGCTTCTGGGTTATTCTCTTTTTGCAGGTTCTGGAGTAAATCCTGAATGCTGGTCAGAATAGACTCTACATCGTCTTTTGCGCGAGAAACATAACCTGCTGCCAGATACTGCTGGCCAAGCGCGCTGTTAATGTGTGGCACCAGCGCCCCGGCGGGTAGGGCCACAAACGGGCCGACTTTGTCCGCCTCTGGCAAAATCAAATCTAAGGTTGTTACCTCATCAAATATGGGGTGCTGCTCACCGGTTAACAGTGCATATTTGACCACTTTTTCACTGTATTCATGAAACACCCAAAACTCAACGTCGATTTCGTTACTCTGTAAATTAAGCTGGTAGCTATCAATCCGGCCTATCTCCATGCCTTTAAAATACACGGCGGGCAAAGCACTTAACCCACGAGCATTATCAAGCACCGTTTTGTAGTACACCTTGTCGGCAAAAGTGTGGTTGTTCACCAGGATCATGATACAAAACGCGGCCAGCAGGAACATGCCGGTGAGGCTAAACGCAATCACAATTCTATTGGCATTTTTGGGCTTGTGCTGCATGCTCACTCCCCAACGTTAGTTCATCCGGTAAGCCCAAATGTAATTGCTGATCCGCAAGGCTGGTGATGAGCTCCTGACGATTTGAGCACAACACTAAGGTGGTGCCTTTTTCTTTGAGTTGCTTAAGTAACTCCAGCTCATGTCGACACCAGGCGCGGTCAACCTGGGCCATGGGTGCGTCCCAGATCAGGGCTTTTGGCTCCATGAGTAAGGCTCGGGCAAGCCCGGCCAGTGACGCCAGCCCCGATGACAAACGGTCGGTACGCTGATCCAGGTATTGAGTCAGGCCAAACTGCTGGCAAATTTCCCGCACCTTTTGCTGCTTTTCCTCCTGACTCAGGCGGCTATGATGGCGGTTTAACGGCAACAGCAGGTTTTCTTCGAGCGTCAGGTTAGAGATTAAGGCAGAAACCTGGAAAATCACGCCGAGATCGCGGCGAAAACGAGCATATTGCAACGCCGTCATTGCCGCAATATCAACGTCGTCGATCAGCACACTGCCCTGCTGTGGCCTGGTAATGTCACAAATAATACTGAATAACACAGATTTGCCGCTGCCCGAGCGCCCGGTGATCAGCAAACACTGACCGGATTCAAGGGTCACATTGATATTGGCGAGAATGGGTTGCTCCGCCACACTGTGGCTGATGTCTTTGAGCGTGATCTTCATTACCAGTCACCCATCAGTGCAAAGTACAGCAGGGTAAACAGCACATGGATCACACACAAGGCTATCAGCCCCCGACCCACCGCCTTGATGTTACGTTGTGGCACTTCAGTGATTGCACTTTTTACGGTCAACCCATGATAGCTGGCTATCAGGCTGATCATCAGACCAGAAAACGCGACTTTGGCCAGCATAATCACCATATCAAGCCAGTGTAATTGCGCCATCAGCTTAGCAAAAAAGGTGCTAACAGGAATGGAGGCAAAGGCGTTGCTTACCAGATAACCACCAAAAATACCGCAAGCCACAAAGTAGCTCATTAACAGGATCAGTGAGGCCACCATGCCCAGCACCCGCGGTGCAACCAGGTAGGAGATGGGTGACACGCCCATGGCGATTAATGCGTCTATTTCCTTCCGCACCACCATGTTGCCAAGCTCAGTGGTAATCGCGGTGCCTGAACGGGCGAGCACCACAAAACAAACAATAAACGGGCCGAGGTCTCGGACAATGGTGGAAATTAAAATCGCGTAAGTCCACTTAACCTGGCCAATGGAGGATAACAGCGGGTAGCCCTGCACTATGATCAGCGCCCCGATCAACAGGGCAATTAACATAACCAAACCCAAAGCTTCCACACCGGTGAAGCGGATCTGGCGAAGTAAGATCTCCAGACTGATAGAGCGGTTACGATGGAACACCAAAAAGTCTGAAACCACGTACGCTGAAAAAGGTAAAAATCCGTAATTAATCATGACTGCTCCCTATTGCTTGATACAACAGACACAGCATTGCGAGGCCCTTATTGATTCAGTTAACTTTAAGCGTAGCAGTAATTTGCTTTAATACAGTGAACAAATCGTGATTACTTGGTGAACCAAGCGGTTCGGTTTTAGCCAGGTGAGCTACAAGTGTTTTTCCATAGAAAAGTTCACCAGTGTCACGCCTTGTCGCTCAATTTGGTTGCGTTTTACCAGGCTGAATCCGCGCGCTGCAAAAAAGTGTCGGGCGGGTATTGATGCTTCGACATACAGACGCGACAACCCTTGCTTGATTGCTTGCTTTTCAACCTTGTCGTACAGCGCACCAGCCACGCCAATGCCCTGAAAATCAGGGTGTACATAGGTACAATCGATATGCCCATCAGGGTCCAGTTCAATAAAGCCGACTACCTGGTCGTTACTCAGTGCCACCCAGGGCTGTTTTTTAGCTAACCGCTGCGACCAAAACGCATAGTCCGGTGGGCTGGGCGCCCAAACGGCTTTTTGCGCGCTTCCATATACCTCATCGTCAATGGCATGCACTGCGGCATGAAACAAGTCGGCAATGTCTGAGGCCCACTTTTCCTGATAGGGTTGAATATTCATCTTAATCCTTTTTTTACCGGTTCGGGTGATAATCTATCGCTGACTGACACACCCTCTATTTGCAGTGTAACAGCAACGAATCATTGTGGGTGGATGTTTTGATGCCAGTCAATGTTAACTGGTTTTATTCTGCTAGGATATTAACTCTAATCGTGCTACTTAGTCAGGGACCATTTATGACAGACACCCAATCGACCCAAGAACCCGCCAGTTTACTGCAAAAAAAGCGCCTTTGGCTACAAATTGTAATTGCCCTGATATTAGGCATCACCGTAGGCTTACTGCTCTCACCTCAGGGGGCGGCTTTGGTCAGCAAGCAAGCTGCCATGGACATTGCCCAATGGGTTGCCCTGCCCGGGCAGGTTTTTCTCGCGCTGATCCAGATGGTGGTGATCCCTTTGGTGCTTTCCTCCATTATTTTGGGGATTGCCGGTAACAAAGACACCGGGTTTCTGAAAAAAGTCGGGGTCCGTATCTTGCCTTATTTTGTCACCACCACGTTTGTCGCGGTTATTCTTGGCCTGGCTGTGGTCTACCTGATAGAGCCAGGTAACTATGTGGACAGTGATTTGTTCAATGCCATTGCGGATCAACCCGTTCAGGTTGTAGCAACGCAGGCAGTCCAAACCTCCATCCCCGATAAAGTTGCAGCCATCATTCCTGCCAACCCCACGCAATCCACGCTTGATAAAGACATGTTTGCCATCGTTATTTACGCCAGCTTTATTGGTATGGCACTGACAACATTAGCCGAGCGCCGCAAAGCATTGCTGGTCGATTTTATGGATGGGATCCAGTCTGTTTCTTTGCAGATTGTCAACTGGGCCATGTTGCTGGCTCCCCTCGCCGTGTTTGGTCTGCTATGTGACATCACCATTCGCATTGGCGTGGATGCCCTGATCGGTGTCTCGGCGTACGTTGCAACTGTGCTAATGGGTCTGGCCGGTTTATTACTTATCTATACTCTGGTGGCCTCCATGGTTGGTAAATTGCATCCACTGAACTTTTTACGAGCGATCCGCAGTGCTCAGCTGTTGGCCTTTTCTACCTCCAGCTCAGCGGCTGTGATGCCGCTGTCTATGCGCACAGCGCAGGAACAACTTGGAGTGAAAAAACCCATTGTACAGTTCATCATTCCCCTGGGCGCAACCATCAACATGGATGGCACCGCACTTTACCAGGTTGTGGCTGCTATTTTTCTTACTCAGGTGTTTGGCGTTGACTTGTCGATGAATCAGGTTGTACTGCTGATCCTCACCACAGTTGGTGCATCAATCGGTTCACCCAGTACACCCGGCGTGGGGATAGTGATCCTGGCATCGGTGTTGGCCAGCTTTGGCATTCCAGCAACTGGCATCGCCCTGATCCTCGGAGTCGACCGGATCCTGGATATGTGCCGTACCGTCATTAACGTCAGTGGCGATCTGACAGCCTGTGTGGTGATGAACCACTGGTTAAAAGACGAACTGGCGCTGACTGAGCACACTCAGATAAACGAGCATGAAGTGGCAACAAGTTAGGTGCAGTTTGATTCCTTCAAACTGCAAAGGCCACGCTCAGGTTTAAGCGCGGCCCTCCGTTCATACAATGCCAAATACTACTTACGCTCTAACTGTTCAATTTGTTGCCAGAGTGCTTCAGCCTCTGATGTGAGCATTGCGTAGCCCCGAATATCACCGTTTCGCTGTGCATGCATCGCCTCTTCGAGCTTGGCATCATAGGCTTTGCGCAACTTTTTGACCGGATCACGTTTTAAAATCTGAAACATAGACAGAAATTCCAAAATACAAATGTGCTGGGTTAAACGTAATGCAAGCCTCTTGGGATCAACTCGCCCAAAGGCAATCAGCGTTACGAATGCCTGCCCTGTCCCTAACCGGATAGTTAGGTGTAATCCGCTGTAATTGCCGAAAGTTGAGTCTTTGCCTATACCCTCTTCATTGCAACCTCGATCGCCAGTTTAAACTGGCTAGCCCTGTTCACCAGCTTTGAGTCTAAAGGACCAACAACATGACTGATATTTCAACCATTCCATTACCTGATCCCATTAGCTGGGATGAAAAAAGAGCGATGGCAGAGCTGCACATTTTGGGGCTGGATGGCGTTTTTCTGGAAAATCAGCTCAACCTGTTGTGGTACCTTGAAGCACTCGCCGAAGTATGTTCAGAGACCCATATTGCAAGACGCGAAGAGTTAGCCACCTTCTGGCAGCCCTACTTGTACCGCGAGCCGGGCTATACTTTACAAAATTTCTTTTCTGAATGGTTAACTTACACACCAACCCCAGAAAAGCCGGGGTTGTACATAGAGTATTGGGATTACCTAGTTAATACCGAAGCCGGTTTAAAGCTGGCCAACGATGGCTATTTCAGAGGCTGGTTCAGACAGTTTTTAAACTTTCACGGTGACTGGATCAACAGCACGTCATCCACAAACACCCTGAGCGCCTGGATGCAATACAAAGGCACGGATGCTCACCCGTTCAGTATTGAAGATTACCAACGCCCGGATCCACACAGCCCGGAAGGCGGATTTCAGTCATTTAACCAGTTTTTTCTGCGTAACCTGAAACCCGGCGAGCGCCCTTTATGTCATTGTGCCAATGATGAAGGGGTGATTGTGTCTCCTTGTGATGGCGGGGTGTTTTTTCTGGACAAAGGGGGTTATGAGGTAAACGAAAGTCACGCCAGTAACCGCTATCTGCTGCCCGGCAAATCCGGCGACCACTTTAACCTGACAGAAGCCATTCCTGGCTATGGCCGGTGCTTTGTCGGTGGGCCTTTACTTGATATTTTACTCTGGTTTACCGACTACCATCATTTTCATGCCCCCGTATCTGGCACAGTGATAGATCAGGGCCTTTATGAAGGCTCATACAATTACGATTTTGATAATTTTAATCCAAGACACCCATACGACCCGTTACCGCCAAAAAGCAGTGACCAGGTTGGCTGGTATCAAAAGCTCGGAAAGCATCAGCGGTATGTCTGGGTAATTAAAACGCCCGATCTGGGGCTGGTGGCCATGGTTGCTATCGGCTTTTGGGGAGTCGGCAGCATAGTGAATGCCATTGAAACGGGCGCTCAAATTGAGCGAGGTGAATATATGGGCCACTTTGGCTACGGCGGCTCGTCTATCGTACTGGCGTTTGAACCAGGCAGAGAGTATCAGTTTCAAGTGGATGGGCAGCCTGTTAGCGGGCCAAATAATCCCACGCAAATGAAGGTTCGAGGTTGTCTGGGTAAAGCCTTACCACCATTAAAGTGGTAACAAACGGGCAGTCAAAATGTCCGTGATAATGCCGCTTTTTGATCGTACGTGCAGCAAAGTGGCTTGCTGTGCAATCATATATGTTAGATAAGTCGTGCACCCTTATATCGTACGGGAAGCAAGGTTTTGGGTATTTCAAACAACTTTGTCGCTTACTCCCTGTAATAGCCCGTAATGGTTTAATCCACCGGTTTGGTCCACTCTTTATTGATACCGTTGTCACACAGGCATCTGGCAGTTTTTCTGCAGAGGTCGTGTGCGCTTTGTTTACAAACAGGTATGCCAACAGCGCGCCACTTTGGACGAAAAACGCTGTGAGCAACCGTTACACGATAAGGACCATGCAATGACAAGCAAATCACAGCCCTCTTCCATTCGCCCTTACCCCGAATTAGTCAAGGATAACGAACCCACAGTGCCGCAATTTGGCATACTCGATAAACTTCACGGTACCTGGGTAAACTGGAAAGGCGGGCCGAAAGGCTTGCATACTACGCCCATGCCCTCTCCCGGCACTTCTTCAGAAACCGTATTTGGGGTTTTCCATTTTAAGTCGCAGCAATACCGCGAGCAGTTGACCTTTAGTAAAGTGAACGCGCCAGTTCGCAACCGCGCGGGCTCAAACGAGCAGTTTAATGGCCCGGTTAAGTACGAAACAGCCATCATAGATAACAATGACGATCTTCAACACTTTGAGAACGGCATGTACTTGTGGCTGGGCGACAACACGATGCCGTGGCAAGAGGACGGCAAATACCAAAACCCACGTACCATGTTCTCCCGCCCTTCAACCCAGGAAACCGTTGATGAAGATGGCGGTGTGCCGGTTATTGGCCCTGACGAACTTGGCCCACAGTTTGTCCCGCCACACTCTATCTCACGCTCCGGCGTGATCCCCCATGGCACCACTATTCACCTGACAGGCAACGTGACGCATTTTGACAAAAAAGAGACACCGGATGCCCCTGAAAAACCTGAGATTGCAAAACTTTGGGAGCAACCCTACCTGTCTATCTCTCCGACCATGGGTATAGATCCAGAGCGCGACCTGATCCCGGGTAGCCTGAAAAAGCCATTCTGGACAAATCTGCCACGGGAGGAACAAAGAGATTACCCTGGCCAGCCCGAGGCGCACCGTGGGGTAAACAGTGCCCGAGCCTATTTTCTGAATATCTTTAATTATGATAAGGATGGTGCCAAGTTCCCCTACACTGTTCAGCCAAATCTACTACTGTCACAGTTCAATGAGGGGTTGAATTTCAAAAGCTATGATCTGATCGAATTAGACAGCCAGCACGATACCGGGGTGCAGGGTGCCACCGTTAATAATGTTATGATTGAGCGCTACTGCCGTGTGGTTCGCATGCGTCATCGCATGTGGCTGGAGCGAATTGAACTCGAAAATGGCAAGGAGATAGATCAGTTGCAATATGAGCAAATCGTAGATTTTGAATTTATGTTCGGTGCCAGTGGCGAAACCACCCAATGGCCTCATATTCAGGTCAATACTTTGCGCCGTATTGAGGACATTGCAGAAGAAGACCGATACACCCCTATTGAATTGCCTGAAGAAGCCGACAAACCTGTCAAAACACCTAAAGCTAAGGTTCATCACATGAACCATAAAGTAAAATAAGGCCACCTGGCTTGATGCGATGACTGGCAGAGCAAAGGCTTGCAGTCATCGTTTGCCATACGCTCGCTCGTGTAACACTTCTGAGTCTTATACAAGCAAAACTCTCAACCACTCCAAAGCTGAAAGGTTTCAACAGCGATGTTTTATCAGAACTGTCAAACCAGCAAAGAGCGGGAACACACGACCAAGCCCCCCAAGTAAGAACATATAATGAGAAAAGTATAGAAATAAAATAATAAAGAATCACTCTGGCACGCATGCTGCTTATGAACGACGACTGCCAAGTCAGGCAGCGACGGTTCGGGATGTTCTAACGAATGCATCTCGGCATATTCATTTTTTACTAAGGAGTAGCGCAAAATGAAACAACTTTTACTCTCCACCGCCCTTGTGGCCTCTGGCGCTTTTGGCTTTTCTGCACAGGCTGGCGAATTAGACCCAACACTACAAGCCAAACTTGACCAGGCACAGTTTCTATACGACCACGGATACTATCAGGAATCACTAAAGCATATTCAGTGGCTGTTTAACAATGGTATTGCGACAGATTATGACTTCACGCCACACCAGGTGAGTATCATTACTTTGTGGGCCGCAATGCGAGACCACCATGAACCTGCCAGAATGAGCTATGATCGCGCTTTGAAGGACACCATCACGCAGCTCAAACGTGCGCCTCATAACTGCGCCGCATTTGATGATGCAGAAGTGATGATGGAGAACAAAAATGCACTGGAAGACTTAGTGACAGTATTAGAAAACGAAACGGCAGAACATCCGCAGATCTGGCAGCGCTGCTGGGATTACAGTATCTCTTTAATCGCGGTTGAGCAAACATCTAAGCCACTTATAGATGCCTACCTGGTCGACCTGTCTGATCATTTCAAAGCTGAGTTTATTCCTGTTATTGATGGCTTGTACACGCAGTGCGACGATGATGTTGACTATAGAGAAGCCTGTCAGGACAGTGTAATTGACTATCTGACTGATGTATCAACCTCTTTCAGACATGCAGCCACGACGCATTATAGCTTAAACGAAGCCGGCCAAATTGGCGTTTTAACTGTACAACTGCGATTAAAATGGCAGGCGCAAGATCAATAACCAGACATTTAGGTAGAGGCAGGTTTTTTGCCTCTACATTAGCACGGTAATCATAAACCAGTTTGCCTTCCAGACAGTGCTAGTTCACCCCCTCGCCACCCAAATGCCTCAGAGTTTCTCTAATACAGCTATCATAGCTTGGGCAACCGCCACGGAAGATAAATAGTTTTGTCCGGTGATCAATCTCCCATCTACTTCGACAAAAGCGGCATTGCGCTCACCATACAAAAACACCCCGCCCCGCGCTTTAACTTGCTCACCAATTAAAAACGGAAACTCTTTAAAATAAGCGGCATCCTGGCGCTCAAATGATTCGGGATAACCGCTCACACGCTTATTGGCCAGCAGATACTCTCCAGATTTAAGCTTCAAATTAACAATACCAGCAGTGCCATGACACACCGCAGAAATAATTCCGTTATTCTGCTCATAAACCTGCATAGCAATCGCCTGGATCTGCGGATGCTCTGCCACTTCGTACATGGCATTGCTTCCCCCAACATAATGCACAGCATGATACTGTGAGGCGTCTACCTGCTCGGGCGTCAGACTATGGCCAATAGCATACATAAACTCAGGATCGTACAGATAGTGTTTATGAATAGGCATAGAGGTATTGATATAAGACAGGCTCAGCGCACCACCTCGGGTACTCATAAAGTCGACCTCATAGCCAGCTTTGATAAAAGTATCATAGGCATAGACTAGTTCAGAAAAGCTGGTGCCTGCTGGCAAGTCGCTCTCACCATGAAAGCTGGCACTGGAGGCAATAAACAAGATTTTCTTATCTTTATACTGGGGGCTCTGCTGTGTCGCCGTTTTGCTGACGATTTGCCATTTTCCGGCAATGCGTTTAAGCAAAACGTGATCGATAAAAGCCTGATAAGGCGGTGAGACGGCAATTTTTAACCGCGCTGTGGCAATATCGCCATCGATTTTTAGGGAAAGAATTTTCCCCCGCCGCTGCTTTGATTGCTTAGCGGCAAACCAGCTACTGTATTGACTGGCCGTGACTGTCCAAAATGGCTTGGTACTATGAGAAAGTAGCAACTGAGCTTGCGGGTGAAATGCATTTTTAATGCGCGCGGACTCACCCATTTGTGTCCCCTGAAGATAGTCATTTAGGGCACGTATCACCCCGCTCTCGTCGGCATGGGCGTGCCCCCAGTGCATCAAACAAAATAAAATCAAGATCGTCTTAAGACAAATTCTCATGGTGTGTCTCCGGTTAACTTAAAGTCACCTCACCATAAAACATAACCTTAAAAAACAAGCTCCTGGATTATAATTTGGGTGTTCAGGATGATAATTTAGCAGTGTTGCTTGCCCTGAACTGACTGGGGGTCTGGCCGCTGTATTTCTTAAACGCCGTGTAAAATGTTGAGCTGGCATTAAAACCACACAACTCAGCCACGTGGTCCATTGTCAGGTTCTGCTGCTGGCATAACAATCCCTGAGCGTACTCGACTCGGTAGCGGTTCAGGTATTGATTAAAGTTACAGCCATAATGCTGATTTAAAAATTGAGATAGTTTGGTATGACTTACCCCTAAGCGTCGAGCCAGCCTGGGTAAAGACATGTCGGGGTCGGTAAACAGGCGCTCTTCATCCAGCAAGTGCGTTAATTTTGCCGACAACTCATGGCTTTGCTGATCTGAAATACGCTGCGCTGCATATTTTACTTTTGCTTTGCCTGCACCGGAGTAAACCACCACGCTCAGATAGAGCACCATAGAAAATGACAAAGCCCCCATAATATAGGAGGTGTAGGCCGCGGTATAATAGGCAAGCCAGATCAACCAACCGCCACCCAGCACCACCAGTGGCATATCACGCCAGGCCAGACGACTTGGTGTGGACCAAAGCGCAACAAGTTTATCCCTGCAAACCCAGCTTGCCGCTAACAAATATCCGAGCCAGACATAACTTGATCCCCGATATATCCAGCTTTGCCAAAGTTCCAGATGGCTGTGATAGGGGTAAAAGTAACCTATCAGTGCAACCACAAATACCCAGACAGCAAAGTGCCAGCGTAGCATCACACGGTATTTATCCGGGCTTTGGGCCCGAAAACAAAAGGAAAAAAGACTTGGTCCAATCAAACAGCAGGCGCTTAACCCGAGCTGTAAAATGTCTTTGCTGAGTCCCGGACTGAAATAAAACGCGACCGATTTGCCAATCCGAACACTCAGCATAAGTAACAATAAAGACAGCCAGGGCGCCCCGGTTATCGCTTGTCGTTTATGATAGATCCAGACGGCAAGCAAAACCCCGTTAAACGCGCCAAGGGAGGCAAAAAAGAACAAAAAGTAGCGTGAAAATTCCATGGTTTTATTGATTGGTCACAGACGCTGTCACTATCGCACATCAACCCGATAACGCCAAGGCTCGGCGTTTAGCGGTCACACATTTCTACTACAGCGACTCATGCTCAATAACCTGGAGCGTCCTCTGTACAAAGCGTTTATAGGCTTTACTTGGCAAAAATGGCGACTTACCTTGCAGGTTAAAACGCGCGACCAACTCAACGGCCCTTTTATCTGCCATGATTTGTTCTACACTTAACCCTTGTTTTTTGAGCGCCCTCACAGCACTCACCCAGTCGAGGGTGTTTTGTCTGAACGCGCGCAGTGAGGCTTTATTGGCGGCTTCACCATGACCCGGCACCACCAGGCTCTGTTCATCCCCCAAGCTTAAAATCGTCTCTATCGCCTGGTTAAACCCAGTCACTCCGCCGGCATAAAAAGTAGGATGCCAGCTGGTATCAAACACATCCCCAACAAAAATGACATTACCCGGCTTATAATAGTAAATGTTATCGGTGCCGGTATGAGACTTCACCACCCGGTGAGTCATATCAAACCGGTTGATTGTGCCCGTCACAAGTTGCGCACCCCGACTGGCAAAAAAGGCATTGCCACCAGTATGATCTGCATGAGCGTGCGTATTAATAATATACGTGACGGGTTTGCGGTAAATTGTCTGAATGGTTTTTTCCAATTCAGCCAGATATGGCTCACCTGGCATAGGGTCGATTAACACCAAGCCATCGGGGGTATCGAACAGTCCAATATTAGTACCGTAGTCTTTCCCTGAGAGAATATGCACATGCTGCGACACCGCCTGAACCTGAATATTGGCACTGAACGCAACACCGTTCAGTAAAATTAGCGCTGTAGCAAATAGCATTTTGAGCAATTTCATAAGCAATCCTTGTTATTATATTTTGATAAACACAATACGTTGTACTGAAAATAAATCAATGGCTCTCTCGCCTGGGTGAAACTTGGACTGTACGTCACGCGATTAACAAACTTGTACCGCACTTCCCTTTGCGCTAACTTAAAACGAGGTTAACATTTGCTTTTTATTCAGACAAAGGAAGGTTCCCTGATGACTCGAGCACTCGTAATATTAATTGGTTTTATGCTCTGCTCTGTAGCGTTTGCAAAAAGTGAGGTACATACAGAGCCGATGCAGTTTGCCAGCACCCTGACGTTTAAATCTCAAATACTGCAACAAAACCGCTCGATAAACGTGTACTTACCAGCAGGGTATCACGAGAACAAACAGCAAAAGTACCCGGTTATATACCTGCTGGACGGCTCAAAAGACGAAGACTTTATTCACATTGCCGGTCTGGTTCAGTTTGCTAATTTTCCTTGGCTGAATATTCTGCCTCCCAGCATAGTTGTCGGCATCAGTAATCAGGACAGAAAACACGACTTTACAACTTTGAGTAACAACGCGCTCGATAAACGCGATCTGCCTACACAGGGCGGCGCTAAATCATTTATCGCGTTTATCGAAAATGAATTGCGACCGCTAGTCGAGCAACGTTACCGTACCAGACAGTCAAATACGCTGATAGGCCAGTCTCTGGGAGGGCTACTAGCCAGCGAAATTCTGTTTCATCACACAACTTTGTTTGACCACTATATGATTATCAGCCCAAGTTTATGGTGGGACGACGAGTCACTGCTCGCCAAACCATTCAGTCCCGCAGGCTTGCCTAAATCAGTCTACATTGCAGTCGGCAAGGAAGGTAAAGTTATGGAGCGCGTTGCAAAGCAACTTCATGATAAAATTGCCCCACAACTTAAAGATAAAGCTCAGTTACATTTTCGCTATTTCGAAGAACTCGATCACGGAGATACTTTGCACCTGGCTGTGTATGATGCGTTTAAACAGATCCAGTACCAATAAAGCACTGCCGTTGCGCACGCCAAGTGACAGGTACCAAAGTTGCGTCATGCATTCTGTCTGAGTTTACTTTTTTCACAGTCATGTGTTTTTATCGACTTTGTGATGCAAACTTCATATTACCTGCGTATATTGGTCTGTCCTGAATTTTTGAAGTAAAGATCTTTATGCGCAGTTGTCTATTTTTAACCTTACTGGCCCCTTTTTTCGCCAACTCAGCTTCTATGCAGCTCGAGTTTTTAGATGAGTTTATTGTTCCTGCAGACTTACGCGTCGATGGCGACAAGGTCGGCGGTTTGTCCAGCATTGAATACACCGATGGCCGCTATTTACTCATCGCCGATGACTCTAAAAAACCCCGCTACTTTGAAGCCAATATTGCAATTAAAAATCAGAAAATTGAACAGGTTGAATTCACAAAATCGCTGCCGCTGATAAACCCAAAAACCGACTCAAGTGTGGTTGACCCGGAGAGCCTAAGAGTAGCGCCCAACGGGAAAGACATCATCTGGACCAGCGAAGGCAGTATTAAATATCACCAAGCGCCAGCCATTTTCATGCAAACCGGACAAGGCCTGGTTAACTTTACACTGCCTGAGATGTTCAACATCAGCAAAGCGTCCGGACCAAGACACAATGCTGTCTTCGAAGGGCTCACCATAGCCCATTCCGGGCAAGGCATTTGGGTGTCTGCCGAAGGCGCACTTAAACAAGATGGTGAAGAGTCCAACATTAAACACGGCAGCATGGTGCGTATCTCATATTTTGATTTTGCCTCGAAACGCATGCAAAAGCAGTTTGCCTATTATCTCGAACCTATGGTCAATCGCCCACAAGCAAAGCCTGATGCGTTTCGCACCACCGGCCTGGTTGAGATATTACAGCTAAATGAACACCAGTTTCTTACCATGGAGCGTTCATACACCTCTGGGATTGCTGACGGGGGCAATGATGTCAGCATTTATCTTGTTGATATGAAAGAGGCAACCGACACCAGCAAAACGGCTTCACTAAAACAGCAGCCTTTTCGCCCTGCCAGTAAAACTCTGCTGTTAGACCTGGCCACCGTTAAGGAAAAACTGGGCTCCAAACACATTGATAATCTGGAGGGTATGACCTTTGGCCCTAAGCTTGCCAATGGCAATCCGAGCTTGCTCATGGTGTCGGATAATAATTTTAACGTGCACGGCAAACAGCTGAGTCAGGTCCTGCTGTTCGAGGTGAAAACACCCACGCCTGCCCACTAATCTCTGAGCAAGGTTTGACACAAAAACCCCGACTGTCAGTCGGGGCTTTACAAACAGCTCAGGGTTTGAAACCCTTACAATCTATGCCATTACTGCGTTGCGGGCCCATAACTGGGCGGTCGATTTTCCACAGCGCTGCCAAATGCTTTGTTTGGTGTTTTACTTAAGGTAAAGTCCAGCGTAACCGGTTCATTGATGTAGGTCTCATCAATCCAGCTATTCAAGGTGGCTTTACCGTTTACCTTCAGCGTATTGATATAAATGTGCTCGGCAGAAGCCTTCGGTGCATTCAAGGTTAAATGACCTATGCTCGCGCGTTTAAACTGAGGGCTGGACAGCACCAGATCTGCACGGCCCGGATATTTGGGATAAAGCCCCAGACTACTGAATACATACCAGGAAGACATCTGACCCAAATCATCCTGACCCGGGATCCCATCCGGCGCATCCAACCAAAGCTGCTTCATAGTTTCGCGCACTGTTTGCTGTGTTTTGTACGCTTCACCGGTGTGCAGATACATCCACGGAGACAGAATAGACGGCTGGTTAGATACATCGGCAAATTCAGCCGAATCGCGATACAACACCCAGCTGCCATCCGCTTTGCGGAAATGGCTATCCAGTCTCTGACTCATTGCCTTTTCACCTCCCAGGACTTTTGCCAGCCCCGCGCCATCATGGGGGATCATCCATAAATACTGCGCCGGACTGCCCTCAACAAACAGGTGACCAGAAAACGGATCAAATTCGTCTTTCCAGGTTCCATCTTTGTTGCGCCCCTGAATATAACCCAACGACTCAGTCGCAGACGGATTATAGATATTGCGCCAGAACCCGGCTTCGTTCACAAATCGAGAAACATCGTCCTGCTTGCCCAGGCGCGCAGCCAGCTGAGACAATGAAAAGTAGCTGGATGCCTGCTCAAGGGTTTCTGATGCGCCTTCCCAGCTGTTCGACTGATCTGAGATATATCCAAGCGTCTGCCATTGATCTAACGACGGCTTTTGCCCGCGACAAAACACCGGACAGCCAGTCTCAGATAAATCAAACTCGGTAGGCTCAGTCGCGGCATTACGCAAAGACTGATACGCCCCGCTCACATCGAAGTCATCAGCACCAAATGCCACAAAATTCGCTATCGCTATCGTTGCAGGGTCGCCACTCATCACGCCAGTTGCCCCAGCATTATGCGTCCAGCGATCCCAGACCCCATTATACTGGCTCGCCTGATTAAATAAGGACTGGGCAATATCGCTGCCGCGTTTTTTATCCAACAGAGCAACCAGTTGCAGCTGTGAGCGGTAAACGTCCCAGCCAGAAAAGTTAGCATACTGGTGTGTTTGAGTGCTTTTTACAGTATGAACTTGCTGATCAAAGCCAATATACTGACCATTCACATCTGAAAAAATATTGGGATGATAAAGACTATGATATAGGGCGGTGTAAAATACTCTGAGTTTGCTGGTGTCGTCTGATTCCACTTTCACCTTAGACAACTCCTGCTCCCAGGCCGCCTGCGCGCCCTTGCGCACTTCTGCAAAGTTTTGCCCAACCTGTTCTTTTTTAAGGTTCTCCCTGGCATTATCCAGACTTACATAAGAGATACCAACGCGCATTTGTACGCTTTCACCTGCATCCAAATCCAGATCTACCCAAACACCTGAGCCTTTACCGATATCCGGCCAACCGTTATCACCGTACCCCATTCCACCTTTTGCCGAATCTTGCCCTTTGAATACTTCACCGTCTTTCCAGGCGCCTGAGCCTGAAATGGGTTTATCGAGCTTGGCAACAAAATGCAGCGTGTAGTAGTCCCTTTGGTTGTGCTCGCCCAGGTAACCGCAAAAGTTGCCAGAGGTCACATAACCGGTTACCTCACCCTTTTTCGCATCGACCTTAACATAAGCGTCGCCACTGCCTAATTGAGAGTAGGACGTCCTGAATAGCAACTTAGCGTTGTCTGCCTGTTCATAAGTAAAGTTGGCGATCCCCGTGCGGGTGGTTGCCGCAAGCTCAACGTTTACACCATTGTCTAATCCAACCTGATAGTAGCCCGGTATAGCGGTTTCATTGTCATGACTAAACCCGGCACTGAAATAGGCATTAATGGGATCGGTTGCGGGAGAAAAGGTTACATCTTTGGTAAATGGCATCACAGGAATATCGCCGGATGCCCCCAGGCAACCGGTCCCAGATAAACGCGTAAAGGAAAAGCCCTTTACGCGGCTGGCCTGATAATTATAACCACCCGGAGAGACAGGTACCCGCTTTTTCTCTTGCAGAATTTTTTTCGAGATCCCCTCTGACTCCGCAAGAAGCTCTTCTGTATAAGCATGCTCGGGACCAAAATTAAACATACCAAATGGCACCAACGCTCCCGGCGTCACATTACCAGCTTGCCTGTGATTAAACGGCCCCTGAGTACCGATCAAGGGATCGACATAAGACACAACATCAGTAACATAGTTTGATGATGCAGAAACTGGCACATCAGCATGTTGATTTTGCGCGCTAGGCGCCTGTCCACAGGCAGTTAAAATTGCTGATGACAGAGAAACTAAAGCCAGATGCCTGGCGACTTTGTTTTGATTCATTATTGATTCCCACCAGAATGGATCGTTCCAATTTTATTGTATAAGTGATTTGGATCACCGGATACAATGCCACCCTTTTCGGTACTTGATCCAATGTACGAAAACTCACTAAGGTATTGTGCGAAAACTCCGGGAATATCCGGGAGAGTGCGGGACTGAGTGGGACAATATATTAAAAACGTTTTCATTATTTGAAAATCAGCGGCGGTCATAATTTCGCGCCGCTTTTGCCTAAATGAGGTTAGTTAATAGTTGGTGCTGTTTGGGCTCTCAGAGCCTCTGGATGGTTTTGGTAGCTTAACTTAGTTTCTTCTGCTGCATCTATTAGAACCTGAGTCGCTTGAACAACCTCGCTAAATGTTTGGCAGCCACACTGCGCGAGATAACTGGCGATTGATTGCATGGCTTTGTTCTTCATTACGTCATCACTTTTCACAGTCTGTAACCTCTTTGCTAAACAGCTTATCCAGGACCACTTTATGAAGTGGCTCAACTTTAGGTGGTATAGGTCGCAACGATGGCCCGCCATTGCCATGAGGCACCCAGCTCTCAATTGGCGGATATGCTGCTGGGCCATTACCTCTGCTCTGTCCTGGCGTGTTATCGGTTATAACTGAATGTGCAACCACACCGCTGATGGCACCTGCACTAAACACCAGGGCCATAACACCTACAAAGTTTTGTTTACTCATGTATCCCCCATTGATCGTTTGGGCCTTGGCCTTTGCTGCTGTCGAACAGGTCGCCCTGAACTTCGTCTTTCTTCAGCTTATCCATGGTACGTACAACCTCGTATACCCACTGGACCGAATAGCCATATTTCTTTGCCAGTTCTACGTGGTTGTCTCCAGTAAACTCGCTCCAGATTTTGTTGTGCTTTAAAATCGTGTCCAGAGATATGCCCTTGCACACATAAACGTTCTCGCCACCAAATGTGTGGCGCACTCGGTCTACTGCTTGGCGGCCTATCTCTCCAGCCTTCTCCGTGCCAACAACATCGGCAACACCACGAGTAACGACTTCAAAAATAGCCAGTAGCATACCTATACCGCGCTCACTGCCTTTGCCGAACTGTTCAGCCATTGGTTGCCTCCTCATAGCGGCCCAGCATCACGCCAATAAAGGCAAGCGCGGCTTCGAGCTGCTCAACATTGCACTTGCTAAAATTGCCGTGATCATAAACGGTGCTTTTGGCCTCATGTTGTTCCTCATCGACCAGTGGCAACGCTCGTAGATCTGGCACCAGGTCTTTCAGCTCTGTGACCATTTCCCGCTGATACCAACTTTTTAGCTGCTCAATGAGTGCATGCAGCATGGTCGGCTTCAGCCACTCCAGGCGCTCAACCGCTACGCCCTTATTCAGCCGCTTTGCTTGCGATTTACTCCAGTTCAACAGTGCCTGTTCTGATCCGTCTCTCAGATAGCCACGGCTTTTCATGGCAATCCAGGTTTGGCGCAACTTGTCGAGTGGCGTTTTTTGATCCTTATCGCGGGTGATTGGTGAGTTACGGCCTTTACCTCGTTTTTTAGTGATCACCTCAAAGCCTTTGCTTTTCATATGATTCAAGACTTGAGTAAGCTGGATGACGTCCATTTTTGAGCAGCTGTCCTTTTTAGTCAGGTCAGTTAAGACTTTGCGATAAAGATCTTCATCCCATTGCAGCTTGCCTTTACCCACATGAATCAACTGGATCAGTCTTGATTTACTCATTTTCATAACGCCTCCTATAACGACTTGCTTACCAGCGGGATCTGAATCCAGGCACCAAGCTCGTTGCGCTCATGGAACCGTACATAGGTCTTTGTTGAGCCAAAAATAAAGGCATCATCAATGGCCCGCATACCCGCAGCCCAGTCGTCAGACTTATGGCTATACCTATACTTGCTACGCAGCTCCATAATTTTAGACTTGCTGTACTGGCCTTCTTTATTGGTCTCGAACGCGTTTCCAACAATGTCTTTAATCAGCTGAGCTTCATCGTCCAGCTGGTCCAGTAAGCTATTGACCACGCCGTTAAGCAGCTCTTTTGCAACCAGGATTTCCGGCCCAAAGCTGATGTCATCAGCAACACCAACCTTTACCCGGCTTTTGCCATCAAACGACGTCAGAGTAATGTTCCCTTTTTTGCCTCCAATCTCAACGTTATATGAATGTGCCATTTCGGCTATAAAGTCGTTCACGCGGGTGAATACATCGCGCTTAAAGCTGTCATGCTCTGCGCTGAGCTGCTTTGCGGTTTTAACTAGCTCCAGCACTAACGAGTTTTGCGCTTTGTCGTTATCGCTAACCTTATCCAACGGCACTTTATAACCACTGCGATTAATCAAAAATTCCTGTTCCATTACTTCACCTCACCTACTGCTAATTTACGTTGAGATTCGCCGTCAATTGGGCGATTGATATTGTGTTGTTTACCGGCTTTAAACCCATCAATAACGGCGTTACCAACGTTTGCTTTTTTACCGCGATTGGTTCCGCTGCTCCTTGTCAGGTCCGGATAGTGGTGCGCTTTGTACGCTTCAATTACCTGATTTTCAGTATCGGTACGTGCAAACTCAGTCACCTGCTTATGGACCGCAATCACCCAGCCTTCAGCAAACCCGTCACCTCTGGCAATCTTCGTGCTGCGCTTACAGCGGTTAGACTGCTGCTTAACATAGGCAGCCCGATCTGCCTTGAGCTTGGCCCACATTACATCCCAGCAATAACGCGCCAACTCTGGTTGAGGGGCAATACCAATAAAGCGAATATCACTTTCTGCACATAGGTTTTGGTTTATGAATGCGTCCACGCCAAATGACTGCTCAATCAGGTTGATAAACATCGCCTGGTACTTCACAGCCCGGCTTATACCGCATGCTGTGCGCTGCTCGTCGATGTCAGCAAACTTCACACCCTCAGCACTAACGCGATGCTTCAGCATCAATGCCTGAGCCGAGCGCATGGCAGCTGCGACCTCGTGCTCATTGGTAGCCGACTTGGCCAGTGCCAGGCACTGCTTTATTTTTTTCAGTATGCGTTTATCCACGGGGCACCACCTGTTGCACTTTATTAAACCGAGTGCCGTTACACAGAGGGCAAACAGTGGTCAGCTGCTCGCCAACATAGGCTGTGCCTTTGTCCGACTCATTACCTACCCAGCCACAGTAATGATTTGCGCAGGTATAGCCTGGCTCTGCTGGCCGGATAGAAAATTCTCGGACTCGCTTAGCAAAAACATGCATCCAGGACTGCACCGCTAAATTCTCATGCCGTATCAAGTGATCTTGCATACCCGCATCATCAAAGCGCAGAGCATCCGCCTCAGCGCGCGGAAGCGTAATCGTTTTTGTAATTTCAACCATGGCTAAGCCAGTTAACTTAACTTCTACGTGATCGCTCATAACTACACCTTTAATACCAATTGTTCGGTTATTTTTTTCTCACCAATTGCAGCCGCCAAGTTCATGGCTTTTGCGGTCCAGGTATTTACACTCAGCGGATATGAGCGGTCTAACTGACTGCTATCCAGGGCGATACCGTGCCGGATCATCCCGTAGCACTTGCCTTTAATTGCACTCATGGCGTCATCAGTAAAAATCTTGCTCGCATCCAATCCGGCACGCTCAAACTTATGCTTAATGTACTGTGGTACAAACATACCCAGTGGCTGCATCGCAATTTGGTTACAGCGCCAGGTAAATTCGCGCACATGCTGGCCATCCAGCTTTTTCTTTAACTCAGTCTGGCCAATCAACACGATCCCCATAACCCGGCGAAACCCATGGGTTAACTCCCAAATACGCTTCAGTAATTTGATCACATCCGGCGTCAGATCATGTGCCTCGTCAATAATCATCAAGTGAAGGTGTCCGTTGTTGGCGCTTTCAATCAAGCCTTCCTCAATCGCTGCATCACGTTCTTCAGCCGACGGTTTATGTTTTATTTGTAGCGCCCGGCAAATCGCAGTCGAAATAGACTCCGCAGTCACTCGGCGTCGGTCCAGCCTGGCAGGCTGTATTAAAATCACCTCCGGGTGGTCCCGTTGAATATTGTGAATAAAGGCACGTCGAATGATCGTCTTGCCGCTGCCGCATTCACCATGTAGCGCAACCATACTGCCAGCCGTTGCTGCAAGTAGCATGTCCTCAAGAATCACCCGATAGGGGTCTATCCAAAAAACATCTTCAGGTGTTGCAATCTCATTCTCGAAAGGATCTCTTCTTAATTTAAAAAACTGTTTAGCGTTTGCGGTCAGCATTTCAGGCTCCGGATCTTCATATTCAATTTCAGGTTGTGTTTTCGAACTTGGCTCATACCAGTTGAACAGCTCAGTTAACTGCTCTTTGGTTGCGCCAAGGTTTGCCAGGTATTCTGTAATCGCGGCTTTCACCGCCTCCTGGTCACACGTTTTGGGCCAGTCCGCCTGTGTCACCAGGCGGCTCAAACTGGCTTTGCTAAAGGTCAGCCCCTTAGTGGCTAATGCGCGTACAACATGGGCTTGCTTAACTCCCAGTACTGCAAACACGTGGCTAAGCTTTGTTATTTTCAAGCTTTTATCTCGCTAACTTCAGCACCGGAGTCTCCGCTATTCCTAAGTGCAACTGTTCTACTACTGCTGATACTTCCGATTCAGCAACGTCCTGGCCACCAAGCCATTCAATTTCGTTTGGCCTCAGCGGCCTGCCCAGGCGCTCAGCAATGGCCATACGCAATTCAATCGAATCCAGCACCTTGCCCTTACGCTCGGGCGCGTCAGCCATTTGCTTGGCAATTGGGCTCTGTGGCTGAATAACGTCACCTTTTGGTGCTATGCGCGGCTCATGCTCAACCGCTTGCAGGTGCGAATGCGCAACCAGGCCACCAAACGGGGCTGCTTTGGCTTTTTTAGCCTGCTTAATTTCGGCATCAGACTTGTCAGGGAACGCAAGGCGGTCTGCCTCTTTAGCGGCTGTTTGTGTGGCGGTGTCCGCATTGCGGATGTGCGCTTCACCAATAACCGGGGCGTCCAGGCGAAAACCATCTTCCGATACACCCACCGGTTTCACCTGGTGATACACCACCTCGTCCAGGGGCGTAGTAACCCCAACCAGCAGATCCGGCGTATCACCCACAATGATCGGGCTCACAGCAACCTTAATACCGTTGCTTATATGCTCCAGCTCGCCAACGTCGTAACGGTGTTGTGTTTTTGTGCGCGGGTGCACATAGGTGATCTCTAAATCGCCATTCACGGTTCTGGTTTCGCCTTTCTTAGTCAGCAACAACCGGCAAACCTGTTCATCTGGCAACATGCGCAAATAGCTGCGGTTCTGTGGCTGGTATATGGTCATCCACATATCCAGGCGAGAGCGTTTATGGCGGCGGTGTTTGCAATTCATGCCGGGCACTTTGTCGGCGTTAAACGCCTCTTGCCAGGCCCAGGCAACCGCATTCAGTTCTTCCACACTACTTACAGGTTCAAATAACAGCCTGCTTTCAAATTGTTTTTCGACAATATTGTTTGCTACCTCAACCGAACCTTTAGCACGGGGGTTGCCAGCTTCATGGGGAATGTTTTTAACCTGCAACGCTTCCAGGACATTGGTAATGGCTTTACCCGTGTTGGCACTGCCTTTGTCCCACAATAATATTTGCGGTACGCCCATAAACGCCGAGCCATCATGCTGTTTCCAGCACCACATTAAAAAGTCGAACATGTTGGCCTGGGTTTCACCGGCCGATTCGTAATAACGCACCCGGATCATGCCGCTGTTATGGTCTACCAGCACATAGCGCCACACGCGCAAATTCTTTATGCGTTCCAAGTTATCGGGCTTGTTTGCATAAAATTCCGCATCGTTCGCATAGCGCTGTATCTTGCCTTTTTTCCCTGGCGGGTAATAAAGCAGGCAATAGCTCGGGTCTACCTGGTGTACATGGTTAGGGGCCAGGCTTCTTAGCTGCACATGCGGGGTCGGCCGGTCCAGCGCGGCTATCGACGCATTGCGCCGGGCTAGTATACGGCTGATCTGGCTGTCACTCAGGCAGGCATGGCCATTGGCAACCAGAATGGATTTAGCAACGGTAATATCCACAATACGCTTGCCATTCTCCCGCAAGCCCTGGTTCAGAATCGCGATCAGCATATCTATCGTGGCATCATCCATACTGGTGGTGCCTGCATCAGCACGCTTCGATTTGCCGCTGGTCCAGCCTTGCTCTCTCAGTTTCCGATAAAACCCGTCTTTACTCAGGCTGAGCGTCTGGCAAGCCTGTTCAAGAATTTGTCCTTTGGTGCCGTGCTTGGCGTTATTTAGCTGCTCTCCCCAGTATTCCAACGTCAGTGCGCTCATTCCAGCACCTCCGTACCTTCAAAGCCGAGTTTCGCCAGCCACTCGCCCGACGGCTTAGCATCATCCAGGTGGCCATAGCTGCGATATAGTTCATTCCACACATGGGCCAGTTGAGTTAGTAAAATCTTGCTGTCGGCATACAGGGCTGATTGCGCGGCTTCATGGGTCTTGTCATCCATATTCACCGTATCGAGTTGTTCACTCAGAGATATGAGCTTGCCAAACCCTTCACGCAGCTCATTCTGCGTTTTGGCCAGTTGCTCAAAAAACTGCCGGGCTTCACCTTTCCAGCGCTGCGGGTCAAATTTTTGCTGCTCCAGCTTGCCTTTCAGCTCAATGATTTCATTTTGCTTTTCGGTGGTCGCGTTGCGGGATACTCTCAGCTGCGCCTCTGTCGCCAGCAGCTCCTGACTGAGTTTATCTTCCTCTTTGGCGTGCTTGGCCTTCAACTCGTCAATCATTTCTTTGAGTGCGTCAATATCACCACTCTCTGCTGCCTCACTTTCGATGATGCGCGTTTGATCTTCTTCCGACATCTGACGGACAGCCCTTAGATCTTTGTACGCTAATCCAATTTTCTGTGCTGTTTCAAAGAACTGTTCACCAAAATGGCGTAAATTCAATATGCGTTCATCAACGTGCTGCCTACTTTCCCCAATGATCAGCTTGCAAACATCTTCCCAAGTGCTGATGGTCAGCAGTTTTCCGTCTGGGCTATATAACGTTATCCCCTTGTATTTTTTAGATTTCTTAACTTCGTCAAGAATCTTTAATTCGCTGACCGTCAGCAGTTTTGCAGCAAAGTTAAATGCCTGAGCACGCCCAAGTTTCATTAGCACAGCTTGCATATCTGCCATGTCTGTTTGCTGCTGTACTTTAAGATCAATTAAGTCTGTGACGCTTAAATCACTCATACATCACCTCAACCTAACAATTGATATTTATTGCTCTCAATTTGTAGATCATTCAGAGCAGTTCTATAGGTATGCGCAACGGTATTGCTGATTTGCACAGGCTTTGCGTGCAACCGCCAGCGTTGCGCGTTATTTTTCAGGCGCTCAGCCCAGCCAGCCTGTTCCAGGTTAGCTAACACTCGGGTCATATCCGCAGGGGAGCAACCTAGTTCAGCAACAAGCTTGCCAGGCTCTACACCGTCTATCTCTTTCCCGGCCATCAGCTCTATGGTGGCCAGTACGCGTTGCACCTGGGGTGATATGTATTGACTGTTACTCATTGGCCACACTCCAGTGTGATAGGGCTATACCATTCGCGTAGTTCGGTGCGCAGTGCATCCCAGCCTGGTCGAGTGGCATCAGCACTGATAATCGCCGAACTCGTTAATGGCTGTTGGTCTGGTCCAGTCCAGGTAATGATCACCCAAGCACTGAGCGCATCCCCGTCGCGGGTTATAAATGCGTTGCGTGTTGTTTGGCAGCTCATACTGCCTCCCGTGCCGCAGGAGCGGTCAGATCTGCTATGCACTTGGGGCATACACTGTCAAAGGTAAAGTGCTCGGTCTGGATAGCACGCCAGCCAACCAGGTTGGCAGCCAGTTGCCATTCAGTAACAGAAGCGCCAGGACGCGATGCGCGCTCAACACGTTTGCAGCAGTCACAGGCAATCTCGGGTTGCTCTCCTACTATGCGCAGGTGTTCGGCTTTTACCGGTGTTGTAATTACGCTCATACGCTACCTCCACAAGCACGTGCAGCCAGCTTTGCCAACTCAGCGGCACTGAGTAAAACAGTGGCTGAATTAGCCAAACGAACCGCCGGTAAATCGGCCGTATTTTGCACGTTGCGCTGAATTTTGGGCGCAACTCTGTCTTTGATGTTCTTCATATCAGTGCTCGCTATTTGATTCTGGTAATGTCAGCGGATTGCTGAGGGGTGGCCTGTGCTGCCTGCTTCATAATGTTGGCAAACATCGTTTCCGACTGCTGAAGCAGCGCTTGCGCCTGGAACGCCAGTTCAGTGGCGTTGACCATAGTCAATGCACGGCCATCCACCGGGCTGTAATCCAGCGGCAACAGGAGTGCCACAAAGGGTTCAATAGACTGAGTTGCCCAGCAAAATGCAGGCAGGTACTCAGCAGGAAATTTGGTTGGTGCGGATACGCTAAACCATTTGTTAAACATATCGCGTGTGATCACTTTCTCGCCGCCCAGGCATTCGTTCATTCTGTCGATGACCATTGGACGACTGAACGCCCCATTGTCTACCGCGCTTTTCATCGCAGCCAAAAGGGCAAACGTGAGATCACATCTGGGTGATTCGTCACTTTTCAACATACTGGAAGACTCCACGTTACTGCGGTTATACATCTTTACTGCCACCTGTTGTTATTTCTTTCCTGGTTTGATTGTGCTGGCAAAACTGCTGGCAAAAATTGCCAGTAAATTTGCCATGACGTATGCAATGCTCGGGCTTATGCTGTTAACAAACTGAGGCGGCACATAACGCAGTCCCTTAACTGTGCTGATACATAAACCAAGACAACCCAGAGCGAAACGTATGAACAACAACCAAGACAACAACAATGCAGACAATAGCGTCGTCTTTGATTCTTTAGTGGCTATAAACTCCTTTATTACAGCACTGTCCCGTTCACTGCCTCCAGGCATTGCTACACACATGGTGCCTATCCTCGATGAGTCGATTGATGAGTACGTGCAGTCTCCTGGGCAGACTGATCCGACGGTTCAGCTACTTCTGACTGGCTGGCGAAATGCCCTAGCGCAGCACGGGCAATTACAGGTGCGACAACTGGACATAAAATCGCTTTACCATTTGCATTGCGACCCGATTCCAGAATAGCGGTAACGGCAGCTTGTGGTGAGATTGAATTAGACATGGTGGGTTCCTTATGAAGCTGCTGCAATGAGTTGACGTAGCTCCGCCACTTTTGCTTCTCGAGCTGAGCCACGAACAACAGAGGGACTTGTTGGGTTTAAATAGGACTCACAGTCCGAGAAGAACACTTCAACGGGTTGATCAACTATCGCTGCCAGTGACTTAGCTATAGGAGAAGATACATGTCGTCCATGTATTACATTGGAAACAGTTGAAAGAGACTTACCCAAAGCATCGGCAACCTGCTTAAGTGTATAGCCTTTCTTTTGAATGGCCTGTTTTCTTTGATCAGCATTCATAGTAAATTACCTTTAAGTTTTAACCCTTTTTCAAAGCTTTGGCGGGCCATGTGTAAAAGGGTTTTGTTATAGACAGGTAAATAGTAGACATATATGTCCGATGAATCAACAGGAACAGACATAAAAGTCTGTTTTAATTTAAAGGCAGAGCGTAAGCGTTTGAATTTAAAACAGAGTGATGTGGCTAATTTTTTGGAAATGTCATCTAAGCAGATTGGCCGATGGGAGTCTTCTACGCCAATCCCTTCAGATAAATTGGCCTCCCTAAGTGAACTAGGCTTCGACTGCATGTTCGTGTTGACAGGCCAGAGAGCTACTTTGTCTAGTGTCTCGGTTTCAAATGTGGATATTGACTATGCCGTTGAAGCAGCAGCAAAAGCGACGGGGGAAGCCATTAAAACAGTTTATGAGCTTCGGGGTAATGAAAGCGTTGTAAATGGTCTAGATGCAGTCAAACATTATGGAACTATCGTTAGAGCAGCAGAAATCATCATGCGGGCAGAATTGACTGGCGAAATTACGTCAAGTACGGTGACGGAGATCGCAGAATTAATTAAGGCCAAGTAGTTACTACTACTTGGATTTTTTCAATTTTGACTTTTCTGTTTGAGGATCAAGAATACCGAGCTTTATCAGATTTG
Organism: Pseudoalteromonas sp. DL2-H2.2; assembly: GCF_021532535.1. NCBI lineage: Bacteria > Pseudomonadati > Pseudomonadota > Gammaproteobacteria > Alteromonadales > Pseudoalteromonadaceae > Pseudoalteromonas > Pseudoalteromonas sp. DL2-H2.2. Next base: position 61,960 of record NZ_JAKGBD010000017.1, read on the forward strand.
CTAAGTTCTTCGCTCTTGCTTTTCTGAACCGAATGTTTATCTTGAGAATCGCATCTTCACTTAACCCTTCAAATGCCAAATCCGTCATTAGCTCACTTTGCAAAAGCAACTCTCCACTCTCAATGAGTTCTTTCCTTTCACTCAGTGTATTGAGCTTCACAACATTATTAGGACATTCTTCTTGGCTCATTGAAGTATGATCAAAGGCGGGTTCTTCTTTGATTGTGCATATGCGGAACAACATAAAGAAAACCCACATGATTAAAACAGCAAAGTAGATAAAGTAAATTACAGTAAGCATCCTAGTTCACCTTCACACGCTCAAGGTGACCTTTCACCTTTTTCAATAGAGCCATAATGAGTGGTAGTGACAACACAACCGCACTCGCTAAATTCCCTGTGTTTATGGCTACTTTATAAAACGTTCCCAACACCTTAGTCTGCAATATGACACCATCTGTATAACGTGCGATTTGACTAAAGCAAACGAATGCCAGGCACAAAGCAATACTAAAAGCTTCGTAACCAACTTTTAGCTTTAACTTGTTATGCAATAAAAAGATCAAAGTTACACATAACGCATCGATAGTGGCATAGGTGCCAAACCAAAGGACTATATCGTGCTTCTTAGCAATTTCCCAAAGCGGACCTTCAATCTTGAGGCTGATGAATTGAGAAACGCACCACACGACAGCACCAATAAAATATGAGCGGCTACCTGCGCCAATTAAAAAAACTAAAATTGGAAAACACACAGTCGCTACCCATAGGTAGGTGTTCAATTCATTTAGCAGTTCAGAATAGTTTGAAAACATCAGTGATCCCTTTTCCAAATCGGGGGCGTTCCAACGCTCCCCGAACAAGCTATGGATTCGAGATTTTTACTTTTGGGGCATTGAGGTAGTCATCTATATACGCAGCTCTTGCCTGGGTAATTGGGTCATTACCACTACCATTGCCAGCTGCTACTACCTTCGCGATACCTTGGCTTAAAACTCGAGAACCATCGTTTTTATGCTTAAACTTTTTCATGGGTATACTCCTTTGGATGTGGAGCTTTAAGAATACCACTTTTGTGGATAGAATTTTTTAAAGCTGATTAAAAAATTCATAACAGGAAGGCTAGCAGCCGTTCCTTGATACTTCTCATTACACTACCAAAATCCATTAACCAAAATATAACACCTTGGTTAATCCGTTGTATAGCCTTTGCCAAAGGGTTTTGCAAAATATTTTGACTTTTTCAGCTTTATTTTTAGACAAATAGAATTTTCTGGCCCAATCCGGTTACACTCAGACAGGACTACCGCCCCAATTGGGTATAACACCCCATTAGCAACCCGCTGCTTTCTTAATCTAGTTTAAAATACACTCAGCCACGACCCCGGCACTCTGTCACAAACACCTTGTTTTCCGGAGTGCCCAATGCAATTTCCTAACCTTGAAAGAATAAAGCAGCAGCCAGACGTAGCCGCCGCTTTATCAAACTACTCACCTAAGTTCGCCGACTGCATACTGACTATTTTGCACCATGAAGGGGCTTTTCGTCGTGACGGTGGTCTGAACAACCATGCCAGTGATCGTGGTGGCCTTACTAAATATGGAATTAGCCAAAAAGCCTATCCTCGCCTGGACATACGAAACCTGGATCTAACCAAAGCGGTGCGCCTTTACTACCGTGATTACTGGGAGCCGATGCAATGCGACCATGTACCCTCGGGACTGGCATTAATGCTGCTCGACGGCGCTGTTCAGCATGGCGTTGATGGTATGACCCGCATGGTACAAAGCACCGTAAACGCAGCTATTGATGGCCTGTTTGGCTCACTGACCTTAAAAGCGGTGCTGGGAAAAATGCCCAGCCAACTTATCACTGAACTACTGGCAGAACGCAGCCGGTTGTACTCCGGCATTTGCCTGGATGACCCGACGCAACGGATCAATCTAAACGGCTGGTTCAATCGCCTGGCCCAAGTGACTGAACGCTGCTTTACCACACTGGCCAGTGATTACCTTAGCTCACTAACAGGCCGCGCGTATGGAGGCCCAGAGCATGGACATAGCTGATAAGGCACAAGTGATCCGTGATCAGGAATTAGAACGCGCCCTCAATGAAAACCGCGCCCATTTTGTGGGCGAGGACGTGGACTTTCGGCACTGCCTGGAATGCGGTGTTGAAATTCCACCCGAGCGCCGCGCCGCTATCCACCGCTGCAAATTGTGCGTTGACTGCCAGACCAGGCAAGAAGGCATGGCCAAACACTACAGGAAATCCTGATGGATCTATTCATTACCGAATGGTGGAAATGGGCATTGGCACTTGGGGGCTCCGTAATTGGTGCAGCTGCCTTAGCTTGGTTCGCTTCTACCTTTGTCCGCAAAAAAGCACATGACGATCTGGTCAAGCGTGTAAACACCATTGAGCAAACCGTTAAGGAACTACCCAGTTCTGATGATCTGCACGAACTGGATAAACGTCTGATTGAAGTTGGCGGAAAAATAGATGTGCTGTCGCCTCAACTGGGAGACCTGAAGCGCATTACCGATTTATTAATGGAAAACGAACTAAGGGGAACCAGAAATGGCAGTGATTCATAGCGCTTGTTCATGTGGTTCAAACATCACGGTACTTACAGAGCAGGACCAAACAATAGAGTCTATGGCTGAAATTCAGGCAGTAACAACCACAGACTTCAAGAGCGGCATAACTAACTATGCCCTATTACGTTGCGAACAGTGCAGCCTGCCAATTGAAGAAGCATTGAATCTAACACTAACCCGGAGTAAATAAAAATGCCTATTACACAAGTACAAGCCGAACACCAGCGGCTAACCATTCTCATTGCTCTGAATGAGTCCCCGGACTACGGAGCCAATACCAGCATGTTATCTGACATATTAGCTCAGTTTGCTTTGGGCTGTAGCCAGGACCAGTTGAAGACGTTGCTTAACTGGCTTGAGCAAAATGGCTATGTCTCTTTAGAAAGACTCACTGAAAACACCTGGATTGCCAAAATCACACGTTCAGGCATTGATGTAGCCGAAGGTGTGAGCGTAGTGCCAGGCATCAAACGCCCCGGCCCCCGGAGCGCACTATGAGCGATTCAGTGCGCCGGGGTAAGCCCAGCAAAATTGATGAGTTGCCGGACGAAATCAAAAAGAAGCTGGATGAAATGCTACGCGACAGCGGCAATAGTCAGGCGGACATTTTGATTGCTATTAACGGCCTTATTCTGGAAGCCGGATTAGATGAAGAAGCGACAATCAGCCGCTCGGGCCTGAGCAGACATGCACAAAAACATGAGGCCATTGCTAAGCACCTGCGTGAAACACGCGCAGCAACGGTTGCACTAACCGCAGAGCTGGGAGACAAGCCAACCGGCGAAGTAACCAAGCTAATACTTGAAATGGCCCGGACTCAGCTTTTCAAAGCGATGCAGCAGCAAATGTTGAACCCTGAATCTGATGCTGCGGTTGACCTGGACACCATCAAAGAAGCCATGCTGGCTGTTCAAAGGCTTGAATCTGCCGCGTCTCGCAATCACAAGCGTGAACAGGAGATCCGCAAAGCATTTGCTGAAGAGGCTGCGGCCAAAGCTGAAGAATCGGCGGTTAAGGCCGGTATGACGGCGGAATCAGTATCTGAAATCAAGAAATCAATTTTGGGGATTGTCTAGTGATTCAAACTAATAGCATGGTTGAACAGGTATCCGCTGAGCTGTCTTTATTCAATCCAGATGAAGTTTTACTGGGATACCAGAAGCGCTGGATTGCCGATGAATCGGTGCTCAAAATCGCAGAAAAAAGCAGGCGGACCGGTTTGACCTGGGCAGAGGCTGCCGATGCGGTTTTATGCGCAGCTACGGCCCGCAGTGACAACGGCTGTAACCACTTTTATGTGGGTTCTAACAAAGAGATGGCAAGAGAGTTTATTGACGCAGCAGCCATGTGGGCCAAGTCATTTAACAAGGCCGCATCTCAGGTCAGTGAAGAAGTGCTGAGAGATGAAGACAAGGAGATCTTAACGTTCGTTATTTACTTCAGCTCGGGGTTTAAGATCCAGGCGCTAAGTTCAAACCCTTCGAACTTACGGGGTATGCAAGGCAATGTGACCATTGACGAGGCGGCGTTTCACGAGCGCTTAGCTGAGGTGCTAAAAGCCGCCCTGGCACTGACTATGTGGGGGTCAAAAGTACGGCTGATCTCAACGCATAATGGCGTAGACAATTTATTCAATGAACTCATTAAAGACAGCCGCGCTGGCAAAAAGCGCTATTCCGTGCACACCATCACTATTTTGGATGCCTGCCGCGAAGGTCTTTACCAGCGTATTTGTCAGATTAAGAAAAAGCCCTGGAGCCAGGAACAGGAAGACCAGTGGATTGAAGACTTACTGAAAGACACGGCCAGCGAAGCGGATGCACGAGAAGAGTATTTTTGCGAGCCCAAACAAGGTGGCGGTAATTACGTACCCCGCGCACTGATTGAAATGGCCATGAGCAAAGACATACCCATTGTGCGCTACATTGCCGCAGACGACTTTATGTCCTGGAGCGAACTGGCGCAACGCGCAGAGATAGATGCGTTTTGCCAGGAACAGTTAGACCCCTTGCTAACGCAGCTGGATACCAGCCTGAACCATAGCTTTGGTGAAGACTTTGCCCGCCGGGGAGACTTAACCGTATTCGTACCGCTTGAAATATCCCGCGACCTGTCGAAGCGCGTGCCATTTTTAGTTGAACTGACCAACCTGACTTACGACATGCAGCGGGCTGTGATGCTGCACCTGGCCACCAGATTGCCGCGCCTTCAGGGACTGGCATTTGATGCCACCGGTAATGGCGGGTATCTCGCGGAAGCGGCAGCATTGCACTTTGGCACCGAAATGGTAGACCAGGTGATGCTGAATGATCCCTGGTATCGCGAGTGGATGCCAAAACTTAAAGCAGAGTTTGAAGACCGTAATATCACCATCCCTAAACACCAGGACGTACTGGACGACCTGCAAAAGATCTCTGTTCGCAACGGCACCCCGAAAATTGATAAAGGCAGCGATAAGGGCAGCGATGGAAGACAAAGACACGGTGACTTTGCGGTGGGCCTGGCGATGGCTATTCGCGCCGCCTGGATGGAAGGCAGCGCAATTGAGTTTACCCCTTTGCCAGATAAAAACAGTTCTGGCAGTGATGCAATTTATGAAGATTTAGGCGCTTATCAGGGCGCTGGCTGCTGGTAGGAGTATGTATGGCCATAGTTGATATTAACGGCGATCCGTTGACCTTTAAGAACAGCGGAGAGTTTCAGACCGAACAAAATAGCCAGGTTGCTGCAAAGCTCAAAGAATTTGCAGAGCACCCCACTCAGGGGCTAACGCCAGCCAAACTGGCATCTCTGCTAAAAGAAGCACAAGAAGGGAACCTGGCCGCAATGGCCGACCTGGCCAAAGACATGGAAGACAAAGACGGCCACATTACGTGTGAACTGGGCAAGCGACGACGCGCTATCATTGGTCTGGACTTTACTGTTAAGCCGCCCAGGAACGCGAGTGCAGCTGAAAAGCGCGATGCTGATATGCTGGCAGAGATCATTGATGATGCAACCTGGTTTTATGATCTGCTTTTTGACTTCAGTGATGCGATTTTAAAGGGCTTTAGTCCCAATGAACTGCAATGGGATTACGTAGAAAAGCAGCAAATTATTACCGGCTATGAGTTCCGCGATCAGAATTTGTTTAAAACACACCCGGACAATCACAATCACTTGGTACTGAATGACAACTCAAACGATGGCGTATCGCTGAATCCTTTCGGCTGGGCCATGCACATTCATAAAAGTAAATCCGGCTATGTACATCGTATCGGGTTGTTATCCGTATTAGCCTGGCCATTCGTGTTTAAGAACTACTCTGTACGAGACCTGGCGGAGTTCCTGGAGATTTACGGGCTACCACTCAGGTTAGGCAAATACCCCAGTGGTGCCAGCGACGATGAAAAGGCGACGTTGCTGCGTGCAGTTATGGCAATTGGCCACAACGCTGGCGGGATCATACCCAGAGGGATGGACATAGATTTTCAAAATGCTGCGCAGGGTCAATCAGATCCGTTTGAGGCCATGATCCGATGGTGTGAGCTAACCCAGTCCAAAACTATCCTGGGCGGTACATTAACCACTCAGGCCGATGGCAAGAGCAGCACGAACGCATTGGGTAATGTACACAATGAGGTTAAGCAGGACATTACCGCCAGCGATTTGCACCAGATAGAGCAAACCGTTAACCGGGATATTCTCTACCCCATGTACGCACTAAACGGTAAAAGCTACAGCGGCAACCGGCGTTTGCCCCGGTTTGAGTTTGATACCTCAACAACAGATGCTATGCGCGATCTGGCGTATCCTCTGCGCAGCCTAGTCAGTCTGGGTGTGCAAGTGCCGAAATCGTGGGTGCATGAGCGCCTGAATATCCCTGTACCAAAAGATGGTGAAGATGTACTGGAATTGCCAAAAGAAGAGATCCCCGGAGCCAGTCAGGCTGCACTAACTACCTCAGTCGCAGCACTTACCACTGAATTTAAAGATCGCACCGCGCAGCAGGAACTGGACACGGCACTGGATGCCATTACCAGTGGCAATATGCGGGAGGAATACAAGGCTACGCTTCAGCCGCTCCTGGACAAACTCAACCAGAGCGAGGAACTGGCCGCCATAGAGCTGGCTGAGTTATACCCCGCACTGGACCAGGACAGCCTGACCGAGCTACTAACCAGGTTGATATTCGTGAGTGAACTGTGGGGCATGATCAATGAGTAAAGGCGCGTCGTTATCTATCGCATTCGACAAATCACCGACGGATGCGGTGGCCTATTTTCGCTCTAAAGGCTATCAAATTTCGGACGAATGGCACGATATGCTGCTGGATGCACACGCACGAGCTTTTACCGTAGCCCGTGCCAGCTCTATGGATGTGCTTAGCGCCATTCGTAAAAAGGTGGATGCCGCCATAGCCGATGGCCTGACGCCTAAACAATTCCGCGACCAACTCACCCCTGAGCTGCAAAAACTAGGTTGGTGGGGCAAAACCAAGAACGAGCAAGGCGATGAAATACAGCTCGGCAGCCCTTACAGGCTGAACACCATTTACCGCACCAATGTACAAACCGCCTACATGGCCGGGCGCTATCGTCGCCTGCTGGCCCGCGCCAAAACCCACCCATACTGGCAGTATGTGGCCATTGATGACGGGCAAACACGACCAGAGCATAAACGCCTCAATGGCCGGGTATTTAGGTTCGACGATCCTATCTGGCAAACCATATATCCACCCAATGGCTGGGGCTGTCGTTGCCGCGTCCGGGCACTGACAGAGGCACAAGTTAAGGCACGTGGCCTGACCGTTGAGGATGGCAGCAACTACGTGCAACCATTTGATGCGGAGATTACCAGCCGCGAGTCTGGCGAGGTTAAAACTGTACCGCATGCTCGCGTAAATCTGCCCGGTGGTGACGTAATGACACCAGACATAGGCTGGGCCTATTCACCAGGACAATCAGCGTTTGGTACAGATATGGCTGTTGCTCAAAAGCTGGGTAAGGTGGAGGATGCCCAGTTACGCGCTGAAACCATCCAGGCATTGAATAATAGTGAGGCCAGGCACAAGGCGTTTGAAGGCTGGACTCGCAAAAGTATTGAGCGCATCGAGCGCTTTCAGGCTGCAAGGCGGGCCCAGGACAAAGCGGGCCTGAAGGCAAACGGCCCACGAGCAGACCATAAAACCGTTGTGACCTTTTTAAGTGATGACATAAACCAGCGACTACTGGATAAAGGCATTGACCCTGCGCGAACCCTGGTACTGTCCGAAAAAGCCCTGGCGCATGCGCATAGTGAAAAACATCAGGACAATAACAGTGTTTTAAGTTTAAGTGAGTACACCCAGCTGAGCGCCTGGATAAACAACCCCGACACGCGTGTTTACTGGGAGCCAGCCCGCAATGAGGTGCTATTTGTCGTTGCTCAGGGGGAACAGTCCATCAAGGTGGTTGTGCGCTATAAGGGTAAAGGGATTGACCTGGATACAGTCATTAATGCGCTGAAGGTAGACAGTGCAGCTATTAATCAAAGTGTTGCCGGTGGGTTGTATGAAGTGTGGCGGTAGGGTGAGAATCGAACTCACATCACTGCAACACAGCCCCTTACCTATCGGGGTACACTACCGCCAATACTGATTATTAAACAAGCGGAACAAAAAAGCCAGCATAACGCTGGCCATATCAAGGGATGATGCCAAGACATCCATTTAAAATTAGTCCATGAGGTGAGCGTGTCAACAATATCCGTATTAACCCAGGGCGACGCCGCCCAGGTGCTGGCCGAAATAGCCGACAAATTTAACGACCTGAGCGACCCCATGAATGAGATAGCCGCAATCATGGAAGGTGCAACAGAAGACGCGTTTGCTGAAGAACGCAGCCCTGTGACGGGCGAAGCCTGGCCAGCACTGAGCGAAAACTACCTGAAGAACAACCCCAAGCGCGTTGGCGGTCAAATGCTCCAGGTCAGCGCGGGCGGCCTGGCTGCCAGCATTGCCGCAGACAGCGGCAAACTCTGGGCAGAGATTGGCAGCAACAAACCCTATGCCGCTATCCACAACTTCGGTGGCCTGCCAGATATGGCACCAGGACCAGCAGCCATTCCCCAACGTGAATACCTGGGCGTAAGCCAGGAAGATGAAAGCGACATATTGGCCGTACTGGAGTCGTTTTTGCTCGAAAACTAAAAACGCCGTCAGCGCCCTGTGACGCGCTTTGACCAGCTCAGTGGCTACCGTTGGGTGTTGTGATGGTAGATACGCTCTTTAAACCCGTTTCGAAACGTTTCTAAATGACCAATTTTCTACCTCTTCCCAGTTTAAGTATATAAATGTAATATTCTTACAGAATTACGGATTGAAATTTAGATGGCCCTCTGCCAATCACATAAGGTGCGATATGGATAAAATTATAGATCTTGCAGGTGCTCTTTCGGATTTACCTCACGTCAAAGAAGAACCAAACAAAAACTATATAAAAATGATCGAACTTAAAGGTATTCATAAACGATATGACTTAACTGTTGAGTTCAATCAAACTCTTAACATTCTCTATGGTCAAAACGGTACAGGCAAAACCACTCTCATACACATCATTTCTAACCTCGCAAATTGCGACTTCATTAGATTTGCCTTTATCGAATTCGCGAATATAAAAATAGTCTACTCGAATAGCCCTACTATCTTGATTTCTCGCAATGTTACATCAAGCGAATCAGGTTATCGCGGTGGAGTAATACAAGTTCACGTACCTGAAAATGATTCAACTTTGAAGTTTTCTATGCGCGACGCCATGGAGTCAGCAAAGGATCAGCAATTAGAGCTTTTTTCTGATGAGCCCGCCTCTAGACTTAGTGACAAAGTTAAAAAGTTTGTCACTAAAAATAATCTAAACCAGATATCAGCATCATACTTCCCTGCTTTTAGAACATTGCTGGAAGCATGGAGTTCGAGAAAGCGCGAAAATCGTTCGATGGGTAAATACGCGGTAGAAGATGCTACAACATTTGCTAGAGAGCTATTTGGACAATTCCTTCCCAGAATTAACTACCCATCACCATTAGAAATAGAGAAAAAGCTTGTAGATGAAATTATTAGCTGCCAGGTGAGCATAGGCCGTTATGAAAACTCTATTTTCTCAAGTTCGTTTATTGGTGTTTTTTCTGCTTTGTTAACTGGAAAAGACAATGATTCAAACCCAACAGAGCTGTTGAAAGAAATTTCTACATTGACAAAAGAATCCACGAACAACAAGTTCGGTGACTATCAGGAGTACGGTGATGTTTATGAACGCCTCAGGGAGCTAATTCAGACAATTCCTACACTGTCAGAAACTTCTGTTTCAGGTGCACTTGAGGTATATAGAGATGCCTTAAAAGAAAAAGTAATGTATCAAGAAGAAGCTTTTCTGGCTGTAAATTCATACCTTGAGGTTGTTAATTTCTTCTTAGAAAATAAAGAGCTGTCATATGAACTATCAAAGGAACGACGCAGGCCAACAGTTGGATTAAAGTTCCCAGATGGTAGCTGGAGCAATATTAAGGTTATGTCGTCAGGAGAAAGGCAGCTCCTTACCATGCTGTACGCTGTAAATAGAATGAGTGGTTTCTCTACGGTATTAATTGACGAACCAGAAATATCACTACATATCGACTGGCAAGAAGATTTACTTGAAAAGATGATGGAACAATTAGGCAACAGACAGATAATTGTATGCACTCACTCTCCATCAATCGCTGCTGACTTTGATGAATATATGAAAGAAATTGCACCTGATTTCATTGAATTTGAAGGTGATAACTTCAATTCTGATGATGAGGAAAACGTGTGATGAGCGTGCAAGGGAACAAAGTAGATGTAGGCACCTATATAACCAAAGTAAAGATGAGTAGAAAAGTGCGCATACTCGTTGAAGGCCCTCATGATAAGGTGTACTTGTCCAACCTTCTAGACACTTTGAAAGTCAATGCTCGTATTAAGGTCGAAACTGCTACAAACCTAATTGGTGACTGTCCGGTTACAAGAAAAAATAACAAAGCGAAGATCATGAAGATTCATGAAAAATGCAAAAACCAGAGTGCATATAGCAACTTGTATTACTTATGTGATAGAGAGTTTTATAAATTTGAGATTGGAGACAAAATCGAAGACTTAATGGATGAGCACGAGAGTGATTACAACTTAAACTGGACAATTGGACATTCACTGGAAAACTACTTTCTAAACCCTGAAATCATTAACGTCGGTTTTAGCTTCCTAGCGCATACGCAACACAAAAAAGAAGCTCTCACCAAACTATCGGTAGTTCTATCACAAGCTTTGAATATAGTTGCGGCAATAACTCTTGCAGCCAAGGATGCTGGAATCAAGTTCACATATCCATGTTCAATAATTAAGTGGCAAAATTTCAAATTCCAAGGCGATACCCTTCAGCTATGCGTAACAAACACTGAACCTCTAGCAGCTAAATTATTCTCTAAGTATGATCAAATAAAACCAGCTGTAGATGCATCAGACAAAAAAGCGATTGCTAGGATATGCCGGGGGCACACTGCTATTGTCCTACTACAGAGAGTTTTCTCAGCTTGTATCTATAATGTCGGACAAGATAACGACAAAGATACTGCTAAAAGTGATGCTGATAATTTTTCGAGCTTGAATGAAAAGCATATCTCTACAGCTTTAAGCCAAGCATGGATAAGTAATATCTCAAATGAGACTAACAATTACCCTAAACCGCTAATTGATTCTGTCGCCTAGAGTTATAAACCAGTTTAAAATACTCCCTCAGACCTAACCTACATACTGGCATCAAGATTTGTCACTGATGCCAGAATATGCACCCCAAAAAAACACACGCACATAACCCAGGACTGTTGCACACAGATGTGAACTCACTAGCTGTGCTTTCGGCAAGTACTGAAGGCAACCTGGGCATCGCAGTTTGCAGTCTGGAAAACATCACTATTGATGACCAAGGCAGAAGCCCGCGTGTTCAGCTCATGCCAGACGGACAGTTTAAAGCACACGATGGCCGACCTGAAGACGTACCGACAGGCTACTGGCTACTAGATGACATAGCGTTTCAAACGTTAATGGCTTTTGCCAGACAACGTAAAAATGACTTTCACTTCGACTACGAACATCAAACCTTAAAGACAGAAGATAACGGCCAACCAGCCCCTGCCAGTGGCTGGTTTACAGCTACGGCCCTTGAATATGTGCCAGGTGAGGGACTTTATGCCCTCGATGTGCAATGGACAAAGAGAGCCGCCGACATGCTCAAAGGTGATGAGTATCGCTATGTCAGTCCTGTTTTCCATTACAACAAACAAACCGGCCGCCCCGTTAAATTACGTCACTTTGCCTTAACCAACGAACCCGCTGTCGATGGCATGGACAAAGTGATCGCCCTTAAAGCTCAATCCGACACAGGAGTAACCCCCATGAACGAAGCACAAAAGTTGCTTACCGCGCTGGGTATCACCGTTGCTGATGGCGACACCATCACCGATGCACACTACACCCAGGCGACGACAGGCGTCGCAGCCCTTAAGACCAAAGCTGAGCAAGTTGATGCAGTCAACACTCAGCTGACAAAGGCCAATGAGCAAGTTGCCGCTCTGAAAGCAAAGCCTGGTGGCGAAGTTGACCTTGAAAAGTATGTGCCTATTGAAGTCGCACAAGGCTATCAACAGGAACTGGCGGCCCTGAGAAGCCAAAATGATGGCCTGAGTGTAGACCAGGCCATAGAAGAAGCACGCAAAGACGGCCGCATCATCGCTGCTGAAGAAGACCATTTAAAAGCGCTCGCTAATCAAAAAGGCTTTGCCGCCCTAAAGGCAAACCTGGACGCGCGATCACCCATTGCCGCTCTGACTGCCCAGCAAACCACCCAAACCAAACTGTCGGATGGTAAGCAAACAGGCGTCGCAGCGCTGACGACTGAAGACAAATACGCGGCTGACCAGTTAGGGATCAGCTATGTCGATTACGCAAAACTGAAGGATGAATAACCATGGCCATTGTTACCCCTGCAATACTCACTAGCCTGCAAACCGGCTTTAAAAAGAACTTCCAGGATGGCCTGAGCGAAGCCAAGCCACAATTTTCAGCAATTGCCACTGTGATTAAGTCAACCACTAAGAGCAATACATACGGCTGGCTTGGCAAGTTCCCCAGACTTAAACAGTGGGTTGGCTCTCGCGATGTTCAGTCTATGAAAGCTCATGGCTACAGCATTGTAAATGATGACTTTGAAGCCACAGTCAGCGTTGATCGCAATGACATCGAAGATGACGAACTGGGCGTTTATGCACCACTGATGCAAGAAATGGGTCGCTCTGCGGCTATTCACCCTGACGAGATGTGCTTTCCGCTATTGGAAGCTGGCTTCAGTACTCTCTGCTATGACGGGCAAAATTACTTTGATACCGACCACCCTGTTTACCCAAATGCAGACGGAACAGGCACAGCTGAAAGTGTGGCCAACATGGCCACCGATGGCGCGTATTCCGGGCCTGCCTGGTATGTCCTGGACACATCTAAAGTGCTCAAGCCCATCATTTTCCAGGAACGTAAAAAACCGCAATTTGTCAGCATGACCAAATCGGATGATGAAGCGGTATTTACCAGCAAGGAGTTCCGCTATGGCGTGGACTGCCGGGATGCCGCTGGGTTTAGCTTCTGGCAGCTGGCATTTGGTAACAAGCGTGCATTGACCGCAGACAACCTGTGGGATGCCATCAAGAAAATGCGCACGTTCAAAGCCGATGGTGGCCGCAAGCTAGGCATTCGACCCACCACACTTGTGGTGCCGCCCGAACTGGAAGATGTAGCCACCAAACTGCTCGAACGAGAGCTGGACTCCAACAGCTCCAACGAACTCAAAGGCCGCCTGACTCTGCTTGTGGCTGACTACCTATAAACCCCATGGCCCGGCACGGGCCATTACTCAACAGGATGGAAAATGAAATGGCTAATCAACCTATTCAGCTTGTGTGTATCGTCTCTCAGCAACCGGACGGCTATCGCCGCGCTGGCATTACCCTCACGCGTGGAGAGAACAAACACCAGGTCACTGAGTCACAGCTTGAAGCTCTTAAAGCAGACTCACGCCTCTCAGTGCAAATTATGCCGCCGGATGAAGGTGCAAATGCGACACCACACCTGGAGCCAGGAGGTGTGGGCAGCACTATAAAACTGGACCTGAGCAACGCCCCAGACGAACTGGCGCACATCATCGCAGCTATTCACGAACTGAAGCCGTCCAAAAAGCCTACTGTGGATGATTTGGCGTTTGAGGTGGATGGCGTTGACGGTGAGCAAAAGCCGACTGCTCAGCAACGTGATGATGCCTGGTCCTGGTATCAAAAACATGTTGTAGACGCGGAGTAATACGCATGTACGCAACCACCGACGATATGAAAACCCGGTTTAACGACCAGGATTTGATTTTGCTCACGGAGCGCGAGAACAGCGCACCAGGTGAAGTTGATCTCACAGTCCTAATGCAATCACTTGCTGACGCCAGCGCCGAAATGAACGCCTATCTTGCTGGCCGATATCAGTTGCCGCTGAGCACTGTACCGCAAGCGCTCACACGCATTTGCTGTGACATTGCACGGTACTTTTTAAGTGGTGATGGCGCACCGGAGCACATTCAGCAGCGTTACCAGGATGCCATCAAGTTCTTGCAGTCCGTTAACCAGGGCAAGGTGTCTTTGGGTATCGACCAGACTGGCAACAAAGCCGAAACCAACGACACCGCACATATTGAGTCGGCGGGTAGCGTATTCGCGCGCAACAAGTCAACGGGGTTCATCTGATGTTTGAGATCAGTGATGACTACCTGGCTGCGGGCCCATTGCTGGACAAAGCCCTGAGCGCTGTAACGGGTATTAGGCATGTGCAGCATGTGAATGACCTGGCAGAGATAGACAAACCCGCACACACACCGTGTCTGTTCTACCTCTACTTCGGCGACCAGCTGGCGGAAACGGCCCATGCTGGTGCGAATGTTCAGCTAAAGCAAACCTGGTTAGTCATCCTGGCCGAACGCAAAGGCAGTAAATCTGCTGGCCAGAACCTGGCGGCAACCATTCGCGCGGTGGCAGGCAAAATGACCGGCCCGGCGGGTCCCTGGCAACGCGTAAACACCCCAATCAAACCGAGATACACAAGTGGCTTTGGGTTCTATCCCTTAGCTTTTACCTGTCAAATGAGAATGAGAGGAAACCGATAATGAGTGACGGTTATCTAATTGCTGGCAATGTATTTGTTCAGCGTTTAAGTGCCAATGGCCAGCCTGACGGCGACGTCATTGGCCCAATCAACACCACCAAACTGGCCATTAAAGCCGAAGCAGAATCAAAGGTGCGTACATCTAACAAAAAGGCCGACTATGGTCAGGCTCTGGATGACGTTCGGATTGCTAAGCCCACAAGTATCAGCTGGGCATTTGACGACCAACCGGCGGAACTGGTTGCACTGGCCCTGATGGGGGAAGTTGCGACTATCAATGATGCCAGTGGTCAATTGACTGATGAACCAGTCACATTGCCCGCTGATCATAAATGGGTGGAGATTGGGCAAAAGAACTTTGCAGATGCCGGACTGGATGTGAAGCAAGGCGCAACGTCCCTGACTCTGGGCACGGATTATGAACTCAACTTTGCACTTGGGCTTATCAGAGCAATACCAGGTGGCGCTGTTGATTCCGGTGGCGCAATCACTTTTACCGGCCAATACAATGCACGCAGTGGTAAACGCATCAAAGGCGGACTGAAATCCCAGTCTCGATTACGCCTATTTGGTGAAGGCACCAACCTGGCCAACGGTAAACAAGTGGAGTTTGAAATCCACGACGTTTCAATGTCACCCACCTCAGAACTAGACCTGGCCAGCACCGAATTTATCGGCGCTGAACTGGAAGGCACCGCCAAGGTTAAGGCCGGAAAAGATGCGCCGTTTGTGGTAGACGAGATCAGCGCTTAGAACTGAGTTTCCTGACCGGGGCTTCGGCCCCTTTTCACTATTTAAAAAACCTTTTAAGACTGAGTAAATGGCATGGCAAATAAAACACTACAGTTAGCGCTCAGAGTTGTTGCTGAAGCAACCGGCAAGCAGAATATTGAGCAGCTCGTAACTGAGTTGCGACATATTGAGCAAACGGCTGAAAGTGCTGCCCCGGCCACTGAACAGTTAGCCAGCCAGTTTGATAACGCCACCACCTCAGCCACAAAGACCAGTGCTACAGCCGGTGATTTGGCCAACGAGTTGGATAAACTCGGTGACCAACAAGACGCGATCCGCAGTTTTGAGCGCTCCAGAACCGAACTGGACCAACAGGCCATTGCAACCGCAGCGGCCACCCAAGCACTGGAAGAGTTTCGGCGTGAAACTAAAAGTGCCAACCAACCAACCGACGAGCTAAGCCGTAAGGTTGAGCAGGCAGAAAAATCGCTGGCTGAGATGCGTGACGAGCTGACCAGGCAAACAACAAAACATGCGGCGCTACAGCAGGAACTGCGACGCTCTGGCATAGATGTTAATAACCTCAAGGTGTCCAAGCGCGAGCTGGGTGCCCAGTTTAATAAAGCCGGTAAGTCGGTAGACCAATTCACTCAGGACTTACGCCAGGGCAATGCAGCCCAACAGGCACACGCCGCAAGCCTGAGTAATATAGCTGGCAAAGTGGCAGCACTGGCTACCGCATATTTCGGCCTAGACCAGGTTGGCCAGGCCGTTCGTTCAGTCTTCGAAACTGGCGACAAATTCGAAAAGCTCGGCGTTCAGATGAACGGGCTCATGGGCAGCATTGCCGGTGGTGAAAAAGCCACTCAGTGGATTGCGCAGTTTACTAAAAACACCCCATTGCAACTGGGTGAAGTTAGCCAGGCGTTTGTGAAACTAAAAGCGTTTGGCCTCGACCCAATGGATGGCACGCTTCAGGCCATCACCGACAGTGCATTAAAACTGGGTGGCGGCTATCAGGAAGTCGAAGGCATTAGTCTTGCCCTGGGCCAAGCCTGGGCCAAACAAAAGCTACAAGGTGAAGAGATCCTTCAGCTGGTCGAACGCGGTGTGCCGGTCTGGGATATGCTGCAAAACGTCACCGGCAAAAATGTGGAAGAACTCCAGAAGCTGGCCAGCGCAGGAAAGCTGGGCCGTGACGTTATTAAACAGCTCATCGATGAAATGGGCCGTACCAGCGCCGGAAGTGCCGCCGCACAAATGGCCCTGTTCAGTGGCCAGGTGTCCAACGCCAAAGACAACCTTGAGCAATTCTATAATCTGGTTGCCCAATCAGGCGCTATGGACTGGCTCAAGACGCAAATTAGCGAACTGAACACCCAGTTTGCCGAGATGGCCGCTGATGGCCGGTTGCAGGAATGGGCGCAGTCAGCCAGTGACGCCATCGTCAACGCAGGCACGGTCATCAAAAACACCATCACAACACTGTATGAATTCCGCGAAGAGATAGGCTTTGTGGCCAAAGCCTGGCTGGCATTAAAGATAGGCTCATATTTCAGCAACGTAGTGTCGGGCGCTGTTGCCGCCACCCGCGCATTTTTCACATATAAAACAGCCATTACATCTGCGACCGTTGCCACCCAGGCCGCGACGGTGGCAACCACTAAATGGAGAAATGCACTCGGCTTTATTGTTCGTGGCGGTCTTTATACAGCACTCATAAATGAGCTGGTTAATGTGGGTGTTGAGTACAACAACCTCCTGACCATTGAGACCCAGGTAGAAAAAAGCCGCCGGGCCGCTCAGCTGACAGCCGCAGAGCTGGCTGCCGAGTTCCAGTCCATCAGTGAGAAAACGGGTGTACTGGTTACGAATATGGAAGAGCTTGAAGCGGCCCTGGATAACGGAACCATTGCCTGGAATGAGCAGCTGGGTATTTATGAAGGTGTGGCCAAAAAACAACAAGAACTGGCCGAAGCAGCAAAACAGGCAGCAGAAGCAGAACGCCAGCGCGCTGAGTTTTTACAGCTAACCGTGCCTGAAGCACTCAAGGTGATTGAGACGCTGGAGTCTCAGAGTCAAAGCCTCAACGGCGTGCGTGATGGTGTGGATGGGTTTATCCAGTCACTCGAATCTGCCCGTACTGCACTACAGGGCGCGGGAGACGAATACTCACAACAAATTTTACTCATCGACGAACTAAAGGGCAGATTTGAAGCGCATAATGAGAGCCTGGAGCGTCAAGCCTACCTAGCCGGGGATGTAGAACAAGCATATAAAAAGCTTGGTCTTGAAAGCAGTACCGCCCTGAAGAAAGCGGCCACAGAGCTGCAAGGCGCATTCGAACTCCTTCAGCAAAACAATGAGCCGATTGCAATGCAGCAGGCTGCTTTTTTAAAATGGGCAGATGCAGCCCTGAAGGCGGCATCTGCCACTGACCAGACAGTGCCAGCCATTGTAGACGCTGCAGCTGCTGCACTGGGTTTAACCACAGAACTAGACAAACTCATTGCAAAGGCTAACGAGTTAAAGCCGGTTGTTGATACCAACAGTGAAGCCGTTGACCGTTATCAGCGAGAACTGAAGAAAACGGAAGCGGCAATCACTGCAAATCAGCGGGTATTAGCCAGCAGCACTGCAACCGCAAAACAAAAAGCTGAGGCGCAAACCGCACTGGTTGCACAACAGCAGCGATTGACTGAGCAAACGCGTGACCTCAACCAGGTGCAACAGTATGAGCAAGCAACATTAGGCCAGCTGCAACAAGAGCATGCGAAGCTAACTGACCAACTGACGGCCCTGAACAACCGTTACCAAAGCAGTGCGATTGCAGGTAGTGAATACAATCAACAAAAAGAGCGCCTTGAAGCCTTGCTTAGGGTTGTCAATGAATTGCTGGGCGACTTCAAAGGGGCACAAGATTCAGCCACCGCCGCAACTGAAAAAGGAACGCAATCAACCGTAGCCGCAACCCAGGCAAATCAGCAGCACGTTGATAGCCTGCGCGCCCAACAAAGCGCGCTAACAGACGTCGGCAAAAGTGCCAGCATGGCCTCTGGCGAGCTGGAGAGCTACTGGAAAGTCAGCGCCAGGTCGTCCGCTGGGTCATCCAACTCAGGCAGCTATCGAGACGACCGGCCCACCGTTGACACCATTGTTGACTACAACGAAAAAAATCCAGGCGCGTACAATTTTACGAGCCTAGAAGTTCAGGCTGAGAAAGCCCGCCGGGACAGCGCACAGCTCAGGGACCAACAATATGCCCGATTTGAGCGCGACATTAAAAGAGCTAAATCACGCAATCAGCTCAATGCAATTTATAACAAAATATTTAACCAGCTAAATCACCTGGAACAAGAACAGCGAATAGCCCTGGGCGAATTGATTAAGCAGCAAAAAGCCGCATTAAAGAAAGCTCCGGCCCAAAGCTCGGCAACGCCGCAAGCGCCCCAGCAAGATGCTGCGCCAGCATCAGTTACGACCCCACCATCAATACGCTACAGCCGGATTTACCAATCTCCAGAGAGCTTCCGCCAGACTAACCAACCCCAATCATCTGGCAGTGGCGATTTAGCTGCGGCCGTTAAAAACCTGGTGCAGCTGCTAACCAACCAGCACAGCGGCAAAACCATCAAACTCGACCTGTCTCTACCAGGTGGCAACCAGGCAGAAATCAGTGCCAATGTCACCGAACAAGTCCTGAATGAATTAGAGACATTGAGCCTAGTACAATGATTGAAATTAACGGAACACAATTAGACCAGTTCGTCTGGACAGACGAATATAACTATCAGGCTGTTGCTGAGCAGTCGGAACGCGCGCTAAATGGCGCTCCCCATGTTGAAAAAACAGCCATCCCCGTTGGCCGCCCCATTACGCTCCAAAGCCAACTGGAAAGCGCCACTATATATAAGGCGTTATTTGCGCATGCCACGAGCACACTCAGTGATTTTACCATCACCATACGCGGCACGGTTTACCAGGTAATGTGGGACCACAGCCAGCAACCAGTCACCGGCACCCCAGTTGCCATGTACTCCGATGCCGAGCCAGAGCATTTTCAAGATGTAACCCTTAAACTTAAAACGGTGTAAAGATGCTAAGAAGTGACTTAAAAATCTTCCTGCCACAGCGTTTGGGTAACAGCCCTGACGCCGGTGGACACAGGACTAATATCGCTCTTGAATCCGGTAAACTAAATCAGGTGTTTAGTGCCATCAGCAATGTTGACAGAGCCCGCAGCGCGTTTGAATTGGTCAAACTCTACCCCGCGGTTGCAACCAGTGATGCCAGCAGGTTACAAGATTCGCACGTTTTTATTAGTGACCAGCCCGACGATCCAAATGTGACAACACTACTGGTGCAGTCAGGGTCACTGATAGACACCAGTGTGTTAGGCGATATGGAAAATTTGTTACCCAGTGCAAAGTTTCACGGCATGACTGTTTTGACGGCTAACACAGCTTCTGACGGCCTGGTATTGCTAGTTGATAGGGTCAGCGCAAATTTGGCCCCGACAATCAACAGCAGGGTCCCCCGTCAGAATGTGTCACCTCCTCATGAATCAACCGCATACAGAACTCAACAGCTTGAGAGCTTTGGGAGGTTATATCACATAGACATAAATATTCCTGACCTTCTGACAGACAGGCCGATATTTTACGGCAACTATCGTAAGTACAACTACCAGGCGAAAGTGTATGAAACGATCACTATATTTCAGAACGCAATGGAGTTGAACGGCACAAACATTACAACGAGATTAACAACGCCTGTCTACGAAGGTGAGAAATTCAATCTGCACTATCTGTCAAAAAACGACTTTCGATATCACGATTTTGCCATATCTGGCGCCATCGCGTTGGCCAATGGTGAATCTGTACTGCCGGGTACAGTGAACATTAAACACCCCGAACTAGACAAGGTGCTCACTGATGATGGTAACGGACAGTTTATTTACTCCGGGTACCTGATGGCCAAAATTGACTACTTGACCGGTGAAATCACCGAGTTTCAGCCCGTGCGCTATACAGGCTTCGTTAGTCAGCACATCGGCGCAGTTATCCAGACCCGTCCATTTACGATTAGGCATAAAGCGTTTTCGCTGGAGCAAAACATAATTCCGGAAACCTTTTACGTACGCTGCGAGACAGCCGGGGGGATACAGCTAAGTGGCTCATCTGATGCCCAGGGCGTAATTACCGGCACCAACATTTCGGGCACATTGACAGAAGGTGCTGTTGAACTGACTTTTGACGTGGATGTATTGCCAGAGTCTATCAGTTGTGACTACGAGTTATTGATACAGGAACCCGTACCGACTCCGCCTGGCGAGATTAATCGTGTAGCGTTGCCTGGCAATGGCATTGTGCCCATTTTCCATAAAGACGGACTGGTCTGCGTCCAGCATCGAGAGCGCACAATACACCAGGCACTGTCTGCAGGTGATACCATTACTGTTACACCTGATGCTGATTGGGTCGATATTGTCGATGGCCAGGGCGCAAGCTTGTATTCACCAACAGACAATAACTATGTTTATGATGATGCTACTGGCCAGGTGACAGTCAAAAGTGGGGTCAGCCAATTTACTGCCCCCTTTATTCTTACCGTAATTCAGAGTGACCTGGTGCAGGTTACGGCTATTGAGCCAAAGTTGCTGCGTATCTCGACTCCGCTGAAGCGCACATTTCCGGCAGGCTCGACGGTTTCAAGCGTGTACATGCTGGAAGATTTGCAGGCTAGAAGCACCAACGAACGCACGTTGTCGGCCTGGCAAAATAATTTTGCCGACATTGGCGCGCCTGCAACCAATGTGATCAACACAACTCAGTACCCGATCCAGTTGTCAAACATCGGCTGCATTACTCAGCGGTGGGCAGTGGTGTTTACCAGCACCACCGAATATAACGTGCTCGGGGAGTTTGTAGGCGCTATTTTTAGCGGCACCATCAGTGAGGATTGCGCACCAATCAACCCATTTGCAAATGAACCTTACTTCATTATTACGAGCGCAGCACTGGGCAGCGGGCTAAACCCTGGCGAGGCGTTTTTATTTAGCACATGGTCAGCAGCTCGCCCGATTATGGCCACACGTTCAGTCTCGCCTGGCCACTCACAAATTCAACAAGACAGCTCGACTATTGCATTCAGAGGAGTGTATTAATATGCCAACACCCGTAACCGTATATAGATGGGATGACCCCGGCGCACCGCAAATTACCACAGGTGCAGCAAAGGAATGGTTTGCTATTCTCAAGCAATGCCTTGTTGAGGGGTATGGCGACAAACAACCCCTGGGTTGGACGGTGGTAAATGAGGTTAATGACCCGCCCCATTTATGCCTGCAAAATAACACAGATCAGGGAGCCAGCGGTGGCTATGTAATGCTCGATGCTGCAAACAACAACGGTAGTGGTAATGTAATCATAGTTTCTGCTCTGGATTACAGTGATGAGTCTACACACTCAAGGCTAGGCCGCGCCAACGTATTCAGCGCATTTAGAAGTTCAGGCACTTATCAATGTAAAAACTGGCTCGTGATTGCCACACATTACGGATTTTACCTTTTTGCAAGCACCGACCACCTCGCAGCCAGCAATTACCTCAACAGAAAATACATTGTATTTTTTTACTGTGGTGATTACATCCCAGTAATACAAAATGACCCATGCCGGTTTGTTGCATTAACGGGTAGCCAGGGCAGCCCTACTGGCTCCAGAAGTTACAATGAAACTCTGATCAGAACAATACAATACTCAGACCCTGACTATGCAAGCTATGCCGTTGAAAATATTTATGCGTTCGATTCAACCGCAAGTAGCGCAGGGCAACCACTCTATATGATGTCGATGTTTGGCAAGAACACGCGGGGTTCAAGTAACCTATTCGATACCGAGCCAGATATCACATTACTCAGCCCTTTTTACCTATTCGCTGGCGGTTGGGAGAAAAGCGACGCAGACAATAACGCCACTCTATCTCCGCATGTTCGAGGTCAGGTTCCAGGTTTGTGGGTATCACCCCAAACCGGGTTCGGCAATAAGTCGATGCCTTTTATTAAATCATTGTCAGGGATAAATTATCTCTCAATACCGTGTACGGAAAACACGGCGGGCATCGTGGCCTGGTTAAACTTGGAGGAATGGTGATGCATATTGTAAAGGCTTCGCACTTGGTTCCTGTGGCACCTGTTCCAATTGGCAGGCTTGAAATCAACCACGACCCATACGCATCAAAAATTATGGTTTTAAATCGAAAATCAGGGGAGCTGGTTTTTGCGACCAAACCATCTGGTGCGAATACAACGCACTTGCTGCCGCTCACATACACGACCAGCGCTCAACTGCTAGTGCTGATGCTGGACAATACTCAGGTGTACAATGCGGCCGCATTAGACCATGTTCAGGCCGAAATAGTTGACCTGTACACATTGAGTGCTCAATCAAATACATGATCACAATATCGTTCTCAGCGCGTTATGAGATACTAAACTCTCCTGTAAACGCTTCGTTCAATACGCCCAGTAATCTGGGCGGTATGCTGCGCTTTACTCAGCCCTACGAGATCAATCGTGCACCTGTCACAGTTACATTTGATGGTGGCACTGAGCCGCCTGATACCCGCAAGCTGATTGGTATTTATGTGGCGTCATCATGGGCGGGGTTTAAATCGGTATCGCTCCGAGAGTCATTTAACTGGAGCCGCCGCAACCAAGTCCGCATATCTGTGAGCCTGACCACAAGCAAAATGCAGCCTGTTGCTGTATACAAAGCCATCACCAACACACAAAAGCAGTCTCTTGTAAATCGAGCCGGACTAATCTGGTCCACAAGTAAGCGCGTGACAGAGCACTATCCTATGCCATGGTTTGCTCAAAGTATTCGCAGCCATACGAGCGTCGGCTGGGTATCGTCTGCTAAAACGACGTCAACACGCATTTTTATCGCCTATGCGCCTCGAAAGCCTGAGTATGTTTGCGTATGGAAAAACCATCCTAAACCAGGCTTAACTTTCCTGAATTTTGAATCTGGTTTTAGTCCAGCAATAGCTTTGTCCTTTAGCGAACCTGAGAAAGTATGTTACTGGGGATTGCCCGGCGGCCTGGTGCGTTCTGATGACGATCTACCGACACTGGACCGAAAACTCCCCATTGAACCCCAGATAAGACGAGCCTATATCATGCAACCCACAATCACCTGTAAACGTCTATCCGACAATACCGATATTTTAATAACCTCATTTAGCCATGCTTTTGAAAGAGGCCAATTTGCTGCAACGGGCTCAATCCGTTTCTGTAGCCGCATTGATATGGAACGAGCCATGGGTCAGGAACTATTGGTTAACGTAAACGGCTATGAATACGTGGTGATATGTGAGCAGCCAAGCACCAGCAACAAGTTCAACTCGGCCAGCTACAGCGCCTCTATTCGCGGGCGATTCGCTCAGTTATCAGCACCATACGCACGAGAAACGAATTACACCAATCCAACACCTCGGACGTTAGCGGGGATCATGTCTGATGCTCTGACAAACACTGGCTGGACACTAGATAATCAGATGATTGATTACCCCATACCAAAAGGCGCATATAGCTACAGAGGGTTAACGCCAGCCAGTGCGCTGCTGCGCATAGCGCAAAGTGTCGGTGGTATTTTGGATTTTGATGATGTAAGCAAAACGGTATCTGTCATACCGGAGTGGCCAGTAGCGCCTTGGGACACACACAACGCTGTGTGTGATGTGATCCTAAATGATTCCCTAATATTAGAGCACAACACTCGGCAAACAGTGAGCCCTGAGCATACAGCTGTATTTGTTAGGGGTGAGCAACAAGGGGTGGCCTGTAAGATTAAGCGCGCGGGAACATTGGGCGATCAATATGCGTATGATGTGGTTGACTCTCTGATAACTGACAACCAGGCGGCGCGCCAGCGCGGGACTTGCGAATTGGCCAGAAGCGGCAGCAAAAAAGTATCAGAGATACGCACCAAACTGACAGCAGCATTACCACCCATCAGGCCGGGTATGTTGATCGGTATTCGATATTCCGACTCTCTATATAAAGCGACCTGTGACAGTGCCAGCATAAGCGCCTCAATCAATGCACAAGGTGCGATTACCGTAAACCAAAGCATCAGGGTAGTAGCAAATGTCTAATCTCTTAAACCGCCTAGGCGCAGTCCTAGGCGGAACACGCCGCAGTATTGTAAAGGTTGTCTTGGTAAACACAGATGGCACGACGTTGGTACAGCACAGTGATGGTTCACAAAGCACAGTCCTAGGCGATAGCGTCGTGAGTGGAAGTGTGTACATCGAGAATAATCGCATCACAGGCCCAGCGCCGGACCTGCCTTATAGCGAGATTGAGGTGTGATAATTTGAAAAGCTGTTTAATTATTTTAAAAATGGATTTTTCGCAGTTTTCGCGCAATTGGCGCTAAGTTTTCGCGCGCGGCATCAGGTACTTGTACAATTTTAATGCGCCGGTTTAAAGGTTGTAAGCGATAACCTGCATTAATAAGTGCAAAGTACAATGACAGCGAGCAACGCGAGTACATTTACTTTGCGCAAGGGTGAATTGCGACCGAAGCACCGCTTCGCAGCGCGATGAACGCGAGGCATGGACGCCGATAACACGCGTTACGCGCCGGGAGCACCCCACAGGGATGATGGCTTCAGCTGTGCATCATCCAGTTT
This sequence comes from Pseudoalteromonas sp. DL2-H2.2, assembly GCF_021532535.1. NCBI lineage: Bacteria > Pseudomonadati > Pseudomonadota > Gammaproteobacteria > Alteromonadales > Pseudoalteromonadaceae > Pseudoalteromonas > Pseudoalteromonas sp. DL2-H2.2. The sequence continues at coordinate 87,215 of NZ_JAKGBD010000017.1, forward strand.
GCAAGGGCGGCCCGAGCGAGGCAGTTCTTCCAGGCCTTCTAATCCATAGTCGAGATAGTCTTTCACCCATTTGTTCACGCTTGTACGACTGACCTTCAAGTATTCAGCAATCTGATAGCGAGATTTACCTTCAAAGAAATGAGCCAGCGCGAGCATGCGCACTTTCTTTCTGGGATCCTTAGTCTGTTTGGAGAGCTTAATTTAATCAGAGGACTGCAAAATCAATATCGTATCGATGGATATTTAATTTTGACATTAGATCACATGTGCAAAGTACAATGACAGTGAGCGACGCGAGTACATTTACTTTCCGCAAGGGCGATGAGAAACCGAAGCAACGCTTCGCAGTTCGAAGAGGTGAGCGCAAGGATGCGCGATGGGACCAAGCTTCATGGATGAATGAAGTGCAAAGTACAATGGCAGCGAGCAACGCGAGTACATTTACTTTGCGCAAGGTGAAATGAGCTGGTTTAGCTGTTGCTGAGGGACTTAAACGCAAAAAGCCTAACTCGTTTGATTCGAGCTTTTATTGTTTGGATCCTAGTATTGATTGTCGGATTTCAGTGCAACTCATACTAACGGTGTGGCCTGTTAGAAGATCCCGCATCAAGTGCGGGATGACGGAAGTGTGGGCTGTAAGAGTCGAAATATAAGCGACTTGTCCAAACGGTTAAGCTGGCTATCCTGGAGAAATATCATCGTCGTCAACTAAAAAACTGTGATTCATCCAAACGCAAAAAAGCCCGACTCTTTCGAATCGGGCTTTGATGTACAAGGAGGTACGAATGTCGATGATATTCATGGATGAATGTCTTTCGTCGACCTTTAATTAGGAGCTTGGCAATGTCCTACTTTCACATGGGTGAATTGCGACCGAAGCACCGCTTCGCAGCGCAATGAACGCGAGGCATGGACGCCGAGCCGGGAGCCCTCCACAGGGAGTGTGTCCAAAGACTGCTAGATACCAGCTTCATGGATGAATAGGCGATGCTCTTCTATCTCCAGCATCATCGGCACAGTTTTAAATCGCGAATAGCAAAAAACCCGCTGCATTGCTGCAACGGGTTTCTTTTATTAGGAGCTTGGCAATGTCCTACTTTCACATGGGAAACCCCACACTATCATCGGCGCTATTTCGTTTCACTACTGAGTTCGGCATGGAGTCAGGTGGTTCCAAAACGCTATGGTTACCAAGCATAAACTGTTGTGCAAGACGTTTATCAACATCTCACTAAAATCTGGAAAAGCGTATTAAATTCTTTCGTCTACTTTATTTCTTAACTTCTAACAAACAAAACCACTTTGGCGTTGTATGGTTAAGCCTCACGGGTAAT
>NZ_JAKGBD010000018.1:0-87266 GCF_021532535.1 Pseudoalteromonas sp. DL2-H2.2
CGGGCAGATGTATGCGTGCAGATAAGCGGGGTTACATCAGCGATAGTCAACCATTGTTGACCCGATTACAAATCGACCCGGACAACTGGCTAAAGCTCACAACCCAATTCACTAAGGTGTTTCATGGTGCGGTAGGACGAGAGGAGGCGTTGACAGAATACTGTGAGCACCTGCATAAAAGGCGTCGAGCAAACCTGACTCAGTGCGAACGATTATTGCGTTAACCACGCTCATTGCTGTTAATTTATCGTAGCTATTCAACCCGCCTCAGGCAAGGTGACGGCATCGTTTTGCCTGAACTCTCCCCAATCTCGGTTAACCACCGTTCAAATTGACAACATTCCCCAGAACAGGAATGCAGTTCCCAAGATATGTGTGCATCAAGCGTACGATTCACGACGAAATCCAACCTGCCGTTTCTGATAAAGGAAATTTTGTGGTGGGTGTCGCCTTTGTTTTCTTTCTTGTGGTGGGTGTCGCCTTTGTTTTTCTGTGGTGGGTGTCGCCTTTGTTCTTCCCCAGAAGTGCTTGTAATACTTTTGATATAAAACTAATACCCACACTCAAGCGCTATTTTTAGCCAAGGTTCAACTTGAGTGATTGCTGAACGGTTCAGGTGTGTCTCATAATTCACCATAGTGACGTCGATATTTAGCTGAGCAGCCGCATAGTTGACTAACAAACGTTGTAAGGCAGTATCTTCTATCTGACCAAACCGTCGCTTAAGATAGTCGCGTTTATCTATTGATAACTTAAGTTTGTTAAACTTAGTCCACGCCAACGCCTGAACCCATTCAAAAAAAATGCCTCTTGGACTTGCGCTGTACTTGTTAACCAGCTGCTCTACTCTGGGAAGCACACGTTGATATAACAGCGCATCATTAAGAAGTACCAAAGAAAATAGTAAGTTGATGCCAGCACTTAGCTCTACGCTTTCATAACCAGCAACCTGGGCGCTACTGAATGCTAGCTTGAACAGTTTTTTTGCCTCTGTCACCCGCTCAAGCTCGAGTTCCATAACACCCACATTGTTTGTCGCAATTGCAATCGCTTTTTTGTTGTCAACTTGCTTCGCCAACTCAAGTGCTTTCCTGAAGTACTTTTGTTCGCTGGAATCGCTCGAAAAGTGCCTGGAAACGCTTCCTAAGCTATTAAGCGCTTTCATTTCTTTGGTTGTGGTATCTGCTTCTTTTAATGCGCATAGTAATACTTGCTCGGACTGTAAATAATTACCCTCACGCCTTAACCACACGCCTATGTTTAGTAAGATATCGAAGCGTTTAAGCAGAAAAGCATCACTGTCAACTCTTAGAAACATTGATTCAAATGAGCGCTTTGCAAGCCCTTGCTTCTGCTGCAACAAAGCAGCGAGAGACAGCAAATAGTGGTACTCGATATAATCGTTATCCTTTGATAACGCGGACTGCGCAAGTGCGGTTAATATAGATTCTGCTTTTTGAGGATCAGAGGTAAGAAAGTAGGCAGCTCGTTCAATCTGATATTGGGTATTTTCTTCTCCTTTACTCGGTGAAGCGGCCAAAAGTAGGTAACCCATGTATAACCAAAAAATGTATCGCTTTGCTATCATAACTACTTCTCAAGTCTATCAGGTTTGTTTTGAGTTAGCTGACTCACTCCCTGAGCAAAGCCTACCATATCTCACTCGATTAATCTTGGCACTTCGGTCCAAAATATTAACGAAGTGTTAAGGTAAGAAAAAGCCCTGCCGTCCCTGGCAGGGCTTGTCATTGCGCGTTAGAAGCGCACTTCAATACCGGCGGCAACTTCACCGATACGGTTGGCGCTCAGGCGGTAGTGGCTGTAGCTGAGTGTCAGCGCGGTGCTGTCGCTCAGCTGGTAGCCTACTGCGCCACCAAAGTAGGCGCTGGTGCCTTTTTGTTCGTACTGAACAAAGTGACGACCGTTCAGGGTACTGTCAATCTGATAGTCCCAGTTGTAGGCGCCCAGGAACAGCTCGCCATGCACTTTATCAAAGCGTGCCACTTCCAAACCCGTTTGCAGTGCAAAGCCTTCTGGCAGAACCGGGGCGACACGCGCCATGCTTTGCTGCCAGCTGTCTGGTGTCAGCGTACTGCCGCTCAGCGTCACCCGCCCCTGGCCCAGGTCGATATAACGCAGACCCGCATACCACTTAGGCATCAGCTGATAGAAAGCACCGGCTGACCATGACTGGCTGCTGTCGTCCACGTTCGAGACCTGAATCCCCGCAGGCAAGGCGCTGAAGTGGCTGTTCGCTTCGGCTTGCCCTAACGTTGCCTGAACACGCCACGCATCTGCCAGTGCAGGTGCACTAACCAGGCAGCTGGCCGTCACAACCGCGTAAGCAGGGAGCGCCGACTTGCGACGACGCAATACCAGCGCCGACACCATGATCATTAACAGCCCACCCAGGCTACCGGATGACTTGTTTTCTACCGTAGCAACCTGATGGGCTGTTACGTTGATTTTCGCAATCCCTGTGCTGGTCGCACCTTTTGCGTCTTTGACTTGATAAGTCACTGTGTCTTCTCCATTAAAGCCCAGTTTTGGCTCATAGCTTAAGGTGCCGTCAAGGTTAACAACTGCCTTGCCGTGCGTCGCCGTAGCGCTGATAAGCGTCAGGGCGTCACCATCCGGATCCATGTCGTTGGCAAGAACATCCAGAATCACGCTGGCCTGATCATTAGTGCTGGCAGTATCAAGCTGAGTGACTGGCGCGGCATTGACCACCAGTTCAACCGTCACTGTGGCGCTGGACGTCCCGCCCTGGCCATCGGCAATGCTGTAAGTGATGGTTGCCGTGCCAACATAATCCACCGGCGGTGTATAGCGTAGCTGATTGTCGAGGATCTCAACTACACCAAAGTCGGCGCTTGCGCCTGTGATGGTCAGCGTATCTCCGTCAGCATCGCTGTCGTTTTCCAGTACATTAATAAAGACCGGCAGACCCGCACCCACAGCCAGGGTATCGGCCTGTGCCACTGGTTGCGTGTTGTCGCTCATCAGCACGGCAATACCGCCCGGATCAACGATGCTGCCGTTAGCAATGCCATCGTCGTCGTTCGGACCACCATCCACAATTTGCAGTTGCACACACCAGTCGCCTTCGTTCAGACCATCACGCCACTCGTTGCTGCCCGGAGGTGGACAGTAACCCGGCTCACCGGTTGCCGACAGGATGGCATTGCCGTCTGTGGTCACAAAGTTCACCCACTCACCGTCACGGAACTTACGGTAAATCGCGTTAACCGGGATAGGTTTACGCTGCGGGATCACGATGCCGTAAACGTCGCCCGCCTTAGGCAATCCGGTTGCGATAAAGTCGAATACCCCACCAATATTGGTGGCTTCGCTATCCGCAGGCAGCTCAGTTTCAAGCAGCTGCGCACCGCCCGTGGAGTTTTGTGCCACGGTTGCCCCTTTACGCAGACATACGCCCGGCTCTCCTTCTACCAGATACTGGTTCGCATCCTTCACCTGACCTGGGATCACGTTACAGTCGCTGTTGGCATCCAGATAATCCGGAATACCGTCATTATCCGAATCCGCAAAGCCTTCCTGATCATCCGGGATAAGGTCGCCATCGCTGTCCACACCACTTAGCTGTGGCAAGCTGTCAACCACCTCCAGATAGATATCCTGAGTGGAAGACAAGGCAGGTGCGCCATCATCCGTTGCTGTTACGCTGAGTTTATAGATCCCCGCAGTCAGCACACTTGGGTCAAATTCAAAGCGCTCAGCCTCAAGGCTAAGATTAGTCATTTGCGCGTCGGCCGCTTCCCAGCTCAGCGTGATGCTGTCTTGCGGGTTGGCATCGGTTGCCGCTGCACTCACCACGACAGACTCACCATTTTGCAGTATCAGCGTGCGCGACTCACCGTTTTGGGTGGTATCAACCGCCAGCGCTGGCGCAACGTTGTCTTCTACTATGGTCACGGTAGAGCTGGACTTGGCGCCCCGGTTGAGCGTATCTGCCAGAGTGATCACTATACTCTCATTACCTTCGACCGTGCCGTCGGCAAAGACGTTAAAGGTAATGCTGGCCTCAGTGCCTGATTCAATCACCACTTCGCCGTCAAGCAAGTCATGGTCGTTGCCATCGGCTGAACCGCTGACCGTGTATGGTACAGTGATCGGATAACTTGGTGCCGGACCATTGAGGAAGACCTTCACCGTGTGGCTTTGCTCTTCCGCAATCTGGCTGTCTTTGCTCAGAGACACCAGCGGGTTCACCGCAAGCGTCTGCTTTTTCACCGTAGACTGGTCATTACCATCGGTCGCTTTCCAGTACACCTGATGCAGGCCCGGTGCAAAAATTGTCACACCATCCACCAAGGAGACCGCCAGCGGATTGCCATTACTGTCAAAGGCAGAAGCCGTACCTAAATCAACTTTAGTAAACAGGCCGGTTGCATCCACACTCATATCATCCGGTACGCTCAGCGTTGGCGCGTCGGCCGCAGCGGATGCGGTGATCTCTACCGTGGCAGTCGCCTGCGCACGCGCTCCGGCACTGTCCGCCAGCATGTAAGTGATCACAGCGGTGTCTTGCGCACTTGCCTGTGGCTGATACACCAGTTGACCCTCGCTGATGGCAACACTACCGATGGAAGCGCTTGCACCGACCAGGGTCAGGGTATCACCCGCATCCACATCGCTGTCGTTTGCCAGTACATCCAAGCTGTAGCTGCTTGCTACTTCGCCGAAGCTAAAGGCGTCGTTTTGTGCCACCGGCGTATCGTTCACGGCATTCACCGTGATGCTGACTTGCGCCTCATCCGAATTCATTTCGCCGTCGTTGACCACATAGCTAAAGCTATCAGCGCCATTGAAGTTGGCGCCCGGAATATAGCTGAACAAGGTACCCTGTACGCTTAGCGTACCACTGGCAGGCTGCTGGGTTACCGTGATGCTCAGACTGTCCTGATCCGGGTCTGACACCGGCGCACTGAAGCTGGTTGAGGCATCTTCGTCGACAAACACCTGCATCGTCTGCGCAACTGGCTTGGCATTGACATAGCCAACTTCGATGGTAAATGCAGGCAGTGAGGCCGATAATTCGCCATCCGCAACGCTAATTACTATGTTTGCGTAGTTGCCCACATCATCGCGACCCGGAGTACCAGACAAAGTACCACTTTGCGTATCGAAGTTAGCCCAGACAGGCTGGTTCTCAATGCTGAAAGTGAGTGAGTCACCATCTAAGTCAGTGGCATCTGGCGTAAAGCGATAAGCCGTGTCCTGATCCACACCCGTTGCCGGTGTACCTGTGATTACTGGTGCGTCATTCACGGCAGTCACATTCAGCGTAACTTGCACCGGCTCAGATTCTGCCTGACCATCAAAGGCCACAAATTGCAGGCTGTCTTCACCGTTGAAATCGGCATTCGGCGTATATAACCAGCTGTTATCACTTTGCTGTGTCAGCGTACCTGAGTTAACGCCTTGTACGATTTGATAGCTCAGCGCGTCTGCATCGATATCCGTGGCCGTTAATGTGATTAACACACTGCCGTCTTCAGAGACGTTCAGTACCTGGGCGTCTGCCACTGGGGCATCGTTCACAGGCGTAACCGTCATAGTAACAAGCGCTTCGTTCGATACTGCACCTGCCGCGTCTTTCACCGTGTAGGTGAAAGTATCCAGGCCATTAAAGTTGGCGTTTGGTACATAGACAATCGCACCGCTTTCGGTCACTGTCACTTGACCACTTTGTGGCTGAGCGACCACAGTCACGCTGCCTGGGTCTAACTGGTCGTTGGCATCCACATCGTAGTCATCACCCAAGACGTTGACTTCATATGAGCCTTCTTCTTCAAGCTGGGCGGTGTTATCGACTGCCACCGGCGCATCATTCACTGGCGTGATGTCAATGTTAACGGTTGCAGGCTCAGAGCTCAGCCCTTCGCTGTCCATTAGGGTGTAAGTAAAGCTAAGGCTGCCGTTCACATCCGCTTTTGGTGTGATCTCAAGCTGACCATCGGCCAACACTGTGACATCCGCCAACTCGTAGGCACCGGCGCCATTGCCCTTGTCTTCGAGCATCACGTTGGCACCATTGAAGCCCTGATCTTCCACATCGGTGTCATTGTCCAGGATATTCAGTGTGCCAGTTTCGTCTTCGTTGAGGGTGACGCTGTCGCCATCCGCCACCGGACGGTCATTAACCGCGCCAATGTTGACGATCACTTCAACCGGCTCAGACACCAGGCCTTCGCTGTCCGCAATGGTGTAGCTGAATGCGTCACTGCCCGTGGCATTGGCGTTTGGCGTGTACACCAGCTTGCCTGACTCCTGGTTCACAGTAACAACACCTTTGCTCGGCAATACGCTCAGTACAACCTCACCTTGTGGGTGGGTGTCTTCGATATCGCTCGATAAGGTGCGTACGTCCAGCTCGTCACTCGGCGTGTCTTCTTCTACCGTTAACGTCGCGCCTTTGGCAACAGGCTGATCGTTCACTGCCACAATGCTGATGGTCAGTGTGGCAACTTTAGAGGTGTTACCTGCCGCATCTTTCACCGTGTAGGTCAGCGTATCCTGACCCGTGGCATTCTCGTTTGGCGTATAGGTCAGCTTACCATTGGTGATGGTGTAGCTACCCAGCTGAGGCTCAGTCACCACGGCCGCAGACGCAGCCACCATATCGTTTTCTGCGTCGAAATCGTTCTCCAGCAGATCTAGGGTGTTCGGCGTGTCTTCTGTCACCGTCAGAGTATCATCGAGCGTCACTGGCGCATCTGCCAGCGGGTTGATCGTCAGCGCCACGGTACGCGTCTGAGACAATTCACCTGCGGTATCTTTCACCTGGTAGGTAAAGCTGTCGCTGTGATTTTCGCTGCCATCATGGCTATAAGTGAAACTGCCGTCTGCGTTCAGTAGCAAAGTACCAAACTGCGGCTCACCCACCACCACGGCGCTCAGGCTGTCTTCGCTGTCTAAGTCGTCATCCGTTGCCGTACTGAGCAGGCCCTGCTCCAGTGCAATTACCAGTTGCTCGGCTTCATCCAATGTAAAACTGAAGTCCTGTGCCACAGGCGCATCATTGGTGTTAACCACTTCAATGTTAAATGCGCTCAGTGCATGCTCGGCTTTACCATCATTGACGGTGATAACGATTTGCTCATAGTTGCCAACGTGCTCATCGCCTGGCGTGCCGCTCAGTTTACCGGTTTGCTCATCAAAGCTTGCCCAGTCCGGTTTGTTGCTGATCACAAACGTATGGGTGTCATCGCTGTCCGGGTCGGTAAGCTCAGGCTCAAACACATACTCGGCATCTTCGTTCACAGTGGTTTGTGGTGTGCCAGACAGCACAGGGGCCACATTGTACTTTTTGGTCACCGCAGCCGTCACAGGCTCACCCGCGTTGTTCGCATCGTCGTAGACCACAACGGTCAGGATCAGACGCCCTTCAGCCAATGCAGAGACATCAACTCCGGTAACACTTTGTGTGGCTGCGGTGATGCTGATAGGCGACTGACTGCCCACCGAGGTAGTGCCATCACTGACCTGATAAGTCAGCATGCCTTTGCCTTCAAGCCCATTTAGGGTAAAGCTCATGGCAGTTTCGTTATCACGGTTGATCAAGGTCTGATCGATACTGACCGACTGGCCGCTTGGGGCTGTCGTATCCAGACTCAACACCAGCGGCTCTGCTGCCGTATTGGCATTGCCTGCCGCATCATTAAATACACCAGCTGCAATGCTGATGGTCACGTCACCTTGCGCATTCTCATCTGGCGTAAAGGTGGCCTGATAAGTGGTCGCATTCAGTGCTTTTAACTCGCTCAGACTGCCGCTGCTTGCACTGATATCTTCCAGTGTAAAGTCTTCACTTGGCTCGCTCAGTGCAATGGTGATCAACGCCTGCTCACCGACTTTCAGTGCCGGGTCGTTAGACGTCAGGCTCACCACTTGTGGCGCAGCGGTGTCGAGCATTGTCGTTGCTGAGGCCACTTGCGATACATTACCTGCCGGGTCGGTCAGGGTCACGGTGACATTCAGCTGGCCGTCGTTCAGATTGCTCAGGTTGATACCACTGATAGTCTGGTTCGACTCAGTGACTTCACCTTGTGCAGACACCGGCAGGCCGCCTTGCGCGCTGCTGATCACATAGTGATAACGGCTGCCCACTTCGGCATCGCCCAGCGTGATGCTAGCCGCGTTAGCATTGGTGCCATGGTAGTAAGGTGCGCCAAACGCCACACTGTGATTGCCCGGCGCCTGAGTATCTATGTTCAGTGTCAGGGTGTCAGAAGCCAGATTCGGGTTGCCCGCTGTATCATTAAACTTGCCGGCGGCAATGGCAATGGTGCCCGCTGCTTGCGAGTTTTCGCTCGGCGTGAACACGGTACGATAGCTGGTGTCGCTGATCTGCTCCAGCTCAGACACAGTGCCGCCCGCCACGTTCAGTAATGCCTTATTAAAGTCGCTAACGGCTTCGCTCAGACCAATGGTGATCACGCTAGTCTCGCCTGCTTTAAGGGCCGTCTGTGACGCACTCAAAGTGGTAACAGTCGGTGCAGTTGCATCCAGCGTGGCTTGATTAACCAGTGCTTCTGCCGCATTGCCCGCGCTGTCGGTGAGTACTACCGACAAGCTCAGTGTGCCGTCTTTTAGCTGGCTAAGGTTAGTAATATTGACCTGCTGGTTCGCCGCTGTGATGGTGTCAGTGCCAGTCAGTTCACCACCGCCAGTGCTGGTCAGCGTGTAAGCATATGTCGCGCCCACTTCGGCGCCGCTAAAGCTAATGCTGGCCGCATCGCGATTGGCTAAATTGTAGGTTTGCTGATCCAGCATTACATCGTGACCACTCGGCGCTGCGGTATCCAGAGTGGCCGAATCTGTTGCCGCCACACCGGCATTGCCAGCCTTGTCGGTCAGCGCCACAGACAGGCTCAGCGGTCCGTCATTAAGGTTTCCAATATCCGTAATAGCCACCTGCTGCTGCGCACTGTCAAGGGTACCCGTGCCACTGATGCTGTGCCCTTCACTGCTCAGTGTATAAGCATAAGTTGCCCCTGCTTCGCCGCCGCTCAAGTCAAAGCGGATGGTGCTCGTCTTGCTGTTATAAACGTCTTTATCCAGCGTCGCCGCATAACCAGTTGGTGCCTGAGTATCAATGTTAAGCTCAACCGATTTGGTTCCGGCATTTTGGTTACCTGCTGCATCGGTAAAGACATTGCTGTTCACCGCCACACTGCCCGTCGCTTCACTATCACTGCTTGGTGTAAAGATCACCTGATACTGATTGGTGCTATTGGCAACCGCTGCAAACCCAGACAGAGTGCCATTTACAGCACTCAGATCAGCAATGCTAAAGTCGCTGCTGGCTTCGCTCAGGGTAATGGTGATCACGCTGGTTTCACCGGCTTTGAGTGTGCTGTCAGAGGCACTCAAGGTGGCAACCAGTGGTGCCGTGGCATCCAGGGTTGCGCTATCAACCACTTCCTGTGCAGTATTGCCATGGCTGTCTTTCATAACCACAGACAAGCTCAGCGCGCCATCTTTGAGGTTGCTGACATCTGCAATCGAGACTGTTTGTGTGGCGCTGTTGAGCGTACCACTGCCCGTGACTGAGCTGCCGCCACTGCTGGTCAGTGTATACGTGTAGGTTGCTCCCACTTCGCCACCGGCAAAGCTAAAGCTGGCACTGTTCATGGTGCTGGCATTATAGGTGCGCTGGTTAAGCGTCACGCTGTGACCACCAGGTGCGCGGGTGTCTAACGTCGCAGTATCCGTTGCTGCCACACCGACATTGCCCGCTTTATCGGTCAACGTCACAGACAAGCTCAATGGTCCATCGTTCAGACCACGGATATCAGTGAGCGTGATACGCTCATCAGCGCTGCTCACGGTGCCTGTGCCGCTTAGCGCTGCGCCTTCGCTTTGGATCTCGTAGCGATAGGTTGCACCCGCTTCGGCATTGTTTAAATCAAAGCTAATAAACTGCGCCGCACTGCTGTATACATCCTGACCAAAGGCTGCGCTGTAGCCCGTTGGTGCCAATGTATCCAGCGTCAGCGCCAGCGCTTTTTCTGCACTGTTGCGGTTGCCCGCCACATCGCTAAAGCTGTTGGCTTTGACTGTCACCTGAGCCTGAGTGCTGTTGCTTTCGTCCGGGTTAAAGGTCACTTTGTATTGTGTGGCACTGATTGCGGTAAAATCAGACAAGGTGCCTTGTGTGGCACTCAGCGCCGCCATATTAAAGTCGTTGCTGGCTTCGCTCAGGGTAAGGGTGATCACGCTGGTTTCACCGGCTTTGAGTGTGCTGTCAGAGGCACTCAAGGTGGCAACCAGTGGTGCCGTGGCATCCAGGGTTGCGCTATCAACCACTGCCTGTGCAGTATTCCCATGACTGTCTTTCATAACCACAGACAAGCTCAGCGCGCCATCTTTGAGGTTGCTGACATCTGCAATCGAGACTGTTTGTGTGGCGCTGTTGAGCGTACCACTGCCCGTGACTGAGCCGCCGCCACTGCTGGTCAGTGTATACGTGTAGGTTGCTCCCACTTCGCCACCGTCAAAGCTAAAGCTGGCACTGTTCATGGTGCTGGCATTGTAGGTGCGCTGGTTAAGCGTCACGCTGTGACCACCAGGTGCGCGGGTGTCTAACGTCGCTGTATCCGTTGCTGCCACACCGACATTGCCCGATTTATCGGTCAACGTCACAGACAAGCTCAATGGTCCATCGTTCAGACCACGGATATCAGAGAGCGTGATACGCTCATTGGCGCTGCTCACGGTGCCTGTACCGCTTAGCGCTGCGCCTTCGCTTTGGATCTCGTAGCGATAGGTTGCACCCGCTTCGGCATTGTTTAAATCAAAGCTAATAAACTGCGCCGCACTGCTGTATACATCCTGACCAAAGGCTGCGCTGTAGCTCGTTGGGGCCAATGTATCCAACGTCAGTTCAACCGATTTCACTTGTGTATTCGGGTTACCCGCAACATCAGTGAAAGTATTGCCATTCACCGTCACGCTGCCCGTGGCTTCGCTGTCACTCGCTGGAGTATAGGTTACCTGGTATTGGGTGCTGCTGTTGGCAACTGCATTGAAGTTTGACAACTCTCCATTGGTGACACTCAGAGCCGCCATATTAAAGTCGCTGCTCGCCTCACTCAGGGTAATGGTGATAACACCTGACTCACCAGCACTGAGCTGTTGGTCTGATACCGTCATCGCACTGACTAAAGGCGCTGTGCGGTCCAGTGTTACCGTTTTAATCACAGGCTCTGCTTTATTGTCGAAACGGTCACTCAACACCAGTGACAGAGTAAGCGCACCGTCTTTCAGCCTACCAAGCTCTGCGCTTGGCACTGTTACTGTCATATTTGAACTGATGACCTGGCCACTTCCCTCAATAGCACCGCCATTACTGCTGCTCAGTACGTAGGTATAAGTATCGTTGAAAGCACTACCACCATTGAGTACAAAGTTCATTGTTTCAGTGTTTTGAGCGTTATACACAGCATGGTTGAGTGCAACGGTGTGCCCAGATGGCGCCTGAGTATCAAAATACGTACTGCGACCCAGTACCTGAGTACTTTTGTTGCCCGCTTTATCGGTGAGCGCACCGGCTTCAATCGTTAATCTTGAGGAGCTCTGCACATTTTCATTTGGACGCAGCTCAAAGGTAAAGAGCGAGTCGTTTAGCATCTTCGCATTGTGCACGCTGCCGTTAGTAACGTGGATAAAAGAAAGATCAGGCGACTCAATCGGTTCGCTCACATTGACCGTAACGGTCTTGGACCGCGGACTACTTTGAAAACCATCTGTGATATCAACGGACTGAGCCCAGGGCACAAGGCGGTCGGCTTCAAACCGCCAGGTTTTCGTCTCATTGCTGACATTGCCAACTTCGTTGATTAACGTCACATTAACTTTGATAAGACCATCAACGAGGGAGCTTACATCAAGTCCGGATATAACAGCACTGCCAGCAACCGAGCTGTCAAACGTGCCGCGTCCTTCTGTGGTATTTCCCTGACTATCCGTCAGCGTATAGTGATAACTGTTGTTTGCTTTTACATCAGCCCCTTCCAGAGTAAAGCTCAGGTTTTCCAGTTGCTGCGCATTAAAGAGTTCGTGCTTGGTGGAATCTTGTTCTTTGATGTCAAAATAACTCGGGTATATTGTATTGACAGCCTGCTGCTCAAACAGCACTTCGCTCAGCTCATTGCCCGCATCATCTGTAACTGTGTCTTTATTAACCACTACCCAGACTGACCTCGAACTGTACTCATCAGGTGTAAAGACCACGCTATACTCTGTCTCAGAGATTTCAGTGAAGGCTGACAAGTTATCAGCCAGGCTGACAGGCAAGATATCATCCAGCGTAAAGCCCACAACCGGCTCACTGAAGGTAAAGGTCAGCGTTGCCGTTTCGCCTGCTTTCACCAGCTCTGTAGATGAGCTCATTGCAATGGTCGGCTTCTGGTTGTCTATGATGATGGTGCGTTCAATTGAATCAGAGGTATTGCCATGTGCATCAACCACTTTCAATGTTAATGTGTAAGTACCATCAGCCAGATTCTGCAATCTTGATAAATCGACCTGTTGATTGTTGCTACTGACCCTGCCCTCACCCTGCAAAGATACATTATCGCCAGTGACCGTCCACATATAAGTTGCGTGCAGTTCAGCCCCAATTAGGGTTACTGATGCAGACGACGCACTCACATTCGTAAATGCCGTTTTATCCAGAGCAATTTCAAACGCGTCGGGTCGCTGCGTATCAATATAGAAAAACTCTACAAACGAATTAGAGTCATTGATGTTGCCAGCTGCATCGCTAAAGCTGTCGCGTTTGACTTTTACATGGCCTTGCGTTCTAGTATTTTCAAACGGAACGTACTTGACGCGATACTCGGTCGCAGTGATCTGTTCAAACTGCTCCAGCGCCCCTCCTGATACCTCTATATCATCAGCGGTAAAGCCAGAGCTTGCCTCGCTAAGTGTAATGTTAATCAGTGCCGTCTCACCAACAGACAGACTATTGTCTGTGGGTTTAAGCGTTACTACTCTGGGTGCTGTTTTGTCCATCAGAGTCGTCGCGGTGACTTCAGGGTATGCATTACCCGCTTTGTCTTTGACAAACACTGACACGGTGAGTTGCCCGTCTTTTAAACGGCCTGGATCAGATATCTCGACTATGTGGTCATCCAGGTTATCAGTGCTACCGCTGCCGGTCACCAGCCCACCATTGCTGCTGCGCACACTATAGGTATACGTTGAATGACGTTCCAGATTGTACAGCACAAACTTGATTGGATTTGAGTCGGAACTGAGATACCTGTCTTGCTGGAATGCAACGGACACATCGGGGTTGAGCGCAGTGTCTACCCAAATGCCAACGTCCGTTGACTTACCTATATTGCCAGCAACATCCTGATATTTATTAAAAGGAAGCTCGATGCGCTCATAGCCAAATTTATTATCAAAAGGCGTATAGGTAACGGAATAACTGGTGTCTGTGTGTTTCACCAGATCACTCAACTCACCAATATTCTCCCAAAGCCTAAACGCATCCAGCGTCAGGTCCTTAACCGGCTTAGTCATGCTGATCTGTAAAACAGCTGATTCGCCTTTGATAAGGCTGCTATCCGACGCGGTAATGGTTGCTTGTGGACCTTCTAAATCCAGAGTCGCGGTTTTCACCACTGATACTGACGTATTGCCATAGGCATCAACACCCACCACTGTGAGCTTAAATTCAGTCTCGTTCGCTAACTCACTGACAGAAACCCCCAGCGAAAGCGCTCTCCATTGCCCAGTCTGCGGATTAATTGTGACTTCATCTTCGTATCGCTTGGTGTCGGTTTCAACCACCACCTTCACTCGGTCATTGTCAGTCACGTCACCCGACACGGAACCTGTGACTTCATATCTGAACAGATCCATACTGCTGATAGTCCCGTCCTCACCTCGCCAGTTCTCAATGACAGGGACCGCTAGCGGGGTTGTATCCACCAGCAGTGAATCAGACATCAGGTCAATTTCATTACCCGCGGCATCGGTGCCTTTAATTGCAATCGTGTAATTGCCATCTGCCAGTGGCTCAGACAGATTATGTGTCCAGGTGCCATCCTGTGCGACATTCACAACAGTCTGATATTCAAAGTCACCCTGCTTCACTGTAATAGTGATGTACTCAAGCCCTGGCGCGGTGCCTTCATAGGTTGGCTGACTCTTAATCGCAGCGTTACCAGCACTGCTGTCTTGTGATAACTTAGCCGTAAAATCAGCCGGCCTCGTTGGGGCCGCATTATCAATGACCACGCTCAATGACGCCGAAGCCGGACTCACTCTCTGACCGCTGGTCGCAATTGCGGTGACTTTATGACGACCTGTACTCAATGTAACCTGGCGCTGCCAGCTGCCATCAGACCCGACTGTCACTGTGCCTAACTCACCACTGACGTCGCTGTACAATGTGACGGTGCTGCCAGCCACTGCGGTGCCTGAAAATTCAAGGTCGGTCAGTTTAGTGATGTTGTCTTCTGAGTTAATGCCCGTATCTGAACTTGCCAGCAGATCTGGCGTTGACGGTGCGGGTAATGGCAGGTTATTGATAATATTAAAATCAACAATCTGCTGCGTATTCCAGAAACCATCATTGGCCACAATACACACTGAGTAACTACCCTCAGCCAGCTCGCTGGTTGCTTTCAGTGCAGTCCCTTCAACCGTAATGCCCTCATAGGCCTCAGTGGTACACTGGCCATCTACCACTTTAAACAGTGAGATAGCCAGTGTATCCGGGTTCATCCCTTGTGTCTGAATCGTCGTAAAGGTATTGCCATACAAAGTGGCCGACAGGTTAACATCCGACACTGCCAGTGTTGTGGACGGCAGAGTTTCGGCAATTCTGAGCACAAAGGGGTCTGAGGGTTGTACGCCATCTTCCAGACCATCCAGCAGCTGTAAAGTAATGGCATGCGGAGCGGTATCGTCCCACTGAATAAATTGTACCTTACCGTCGTTCACGTCTTGCTGAGTGAAAGTATCGCCGAGCGCAAGCGCGTTAGAGGTGCCCTGCACAAAGGTGGTGTCATTGCTGTCATTCAGATACAAGGTACCGTTTTGCGACTCGGGGAGTGCCACCACTTTGTACAAAATACCTTCAGCGGTATCGTTCGAGTCAGTCGCATTCAGGTGTGCCTGAGTGATGGCCACACCCTGCTGAGCGCTCTGGGTGGTGTATTGAACTGGTTTGTTGGTAGCAATTGAAGGAGCCGTATTCTTGGGTCTGATATTAAAGACCAGATCGCCAATTGTTGGCTGTGTACCTTCTTCTGTGCCTTGAATTCCCCAACCATAATTACGCGTTTCGGTATTGTCTTCTCTGGCTGAGAACATAAGCGCAGATACCACTTTGCTGACCGCTTCTGGTGTCCCTTCAACCTGAAACAGGTTAGGCCCCACAAACTCATTCACCACAACATCGTCTAGGTTAATATCACCTGGCAGGTGGAAACTACCGGCAAGTCTCTGTGCTGTGGGATCGGTTGCGCTCCCCAGGTCTCTGATAAAGAAAATGACTCGCTCACTATCTACATCCGTTGCCTTAAACCCGGCCAGCGGCGTAATGGTCTTTGGTGTCGCCAGTTCAAGTTTACTCCAGTCCTTAAGGTAGACATTAGCTATCGTCAAATTTTGCTCAGCTGGCTCATTGCCCTTAACCAGAATTGACAATTCATGGTTATCGGAGATAGTCAGCTCAGGCGCTGAAGTCACAATAAAAGGCACCTCGTAATCGTGCAGCGTTTGCCAGCTTTTATCGCTTTCGCGGAAGTGGTGAATAACGACTTTAGAATTACCGCCAGGTAAGTCCTGCGCCTCTACAACATAGGGGCTGGCAGCACCAAGTACCGCATTACTTTTGTTTAAGTCGAATTCGATGGTGTCACTTGCAAAATGGTGCTGGCCATCAGACGATTCAAAGTAGTAAGTAACTGAGCGCTTGTTTGACTCCTCAGTGCCTAAACCCTGCTTGAGAGAATGCATTCCCTCATTATCGCCATATGCTTTTTGGACAACTTCAAGCTTACTCGCTCCTGCCGGACTAAAGACACTGACTCCACCCAGGTTTACCAATGTTTGTGGGGTGGCCCCAATAACGTCAAAATCGACTTTACTTGCAGCGAAAACATATGGTGCGCTCTCATTAAAGACCGTGAAGTACAGCTGCTGTGATATGCTATCTATTTCGAGGGTTACCTCGTCAAACACTTTAATAGTTTCTTCTGCTCCTGAAGAGGAAGCTAATGAATAATCATTTAGCCTAAAGTGATCATTCCATGTTGGGGGGTTATGCCCTGCTACAAACTTATAAACAATGTACACATTATGCAACGTCGAATAGATCAGTACATAAGGCACACCTTCCTGATCTAACGCCAGCCCATACCCGGTATCAGACACGTCATAGCCCTGATCCAGTCGGGTTGCGTCATTACTTAAAATGTATTGTTCAGTCTCAGTGGCATTAGGTGCATGGCGCAGCATTTTTAACACAGGCGCTTGGTGAGTATTCACATCCAGGTAGGTCACATAGCCGACACTGCTGCCATCAAATTCGATTTGTACTCTTTTAGGCAGGCCAACGCCATTGTCTATTTGCTGGCTGTATACATCAGACCAGCCGCCATTGCGATAAGCGCGCCATGTAAAGACGTTGGTTGTTTCGTTAAAGTACACAGCATGGGTGTTGCCAGCCGGGTCGGCTTTGATCACCAGGTCATTCGCTGCACGCATCTCCTCAGTCAATGGTACTTGCGTGATGGCGCCAGTTTGTACACGCGTTGGGTCATCAACCGGGTTAACCGTTAGATTAACGGTGGCAGTGCCTTCAGCAAAAAAGTCGTTGCTGTGCTCAGAGCCTTCCGGCAAGGCCATGTTTAACGCCAGTGCCAAATCTAATGGAGAATCGCTGCCATCATGAACAAAGTAGTAGTGGCCGCTGGTCATGACTGCGAATGATGCAGGGTTTGTCAGCGCCTGTTCACTCAGCTTTTCGTTTTCCGTTAGTTGGCCGTCACGATTAGTGTCAAAATACAGCGCGCCTGAGCTGACAGAAGCGGGGTCGACTGAGAATCTGAGTGTTTCGACAATCGCCTTGTCCGCGTCGCTCATTTGGAAGTGAGCCGTGGTAAGCTTGACTTTGTCGCCTTCATCTACACTGAGCGGGGTAAGGGTAAAGAGATCCGATAAGGCCCTGACAGGTTTAATGTTCAGGCTAAGAGACCCATTGCTTGTGGTACCATCAGGCAGGCCCTGCATGGTGTAGTTATAGCTAGGCGTGCCCTGATAACCCGTATCCGGCGTAAAGATAAGTTGCGCCAGCAGACGATTCACCGCTTCAATCGGGCCGCTAATTACAAATCCTTTGCCATCTTCGGTCGGCTTAGCAGTGACGCCATCCAGCACGGCATCATCTGGCAGGCTGAAAGTGCCCGGCGTGCCGGCGTCATCGGTAGTGATGGTAAACGACACTTGCTCCGAGTCTGGATCAACCAGCGTTTTGCCTTCAAACGGTTTGACAGGGGTCAGCCCGTTGATTAGCGTTGTGCTCCAGTCTGTCGGTGTTTGCTCACCGAGCGAAGACACCACCTGTTTGCCCGTACTTTCATTGGTCAGACTAATAATAAGTTGGTTATTAGCCGAGAGGCTCAGTGCTGGCTCTGTACTGACCGAATAAGCGACTTCATACTCGCTTAATACTTGCCACGCCTGATCAACGACATGGCGAATAACGACCTTTGACCTATTGCCCGACAGGGGTAACACTTCAACGGCATACGCGGTGTTTGTGCCCAGGATAACGCTGCTGGTATCCCGTGCTAATGTAAGCGGATCGACCTTAAATTGTGTACTACCATCGTCGTTAGTGTAATAGTATTTTACCTCGCGAGTATAGGGAGGCGATGAATATGACGTCGTTCTCTTAACATTTTGAATAATAGAATGGGCGCCCTCTTTATTTCCATTGGTCGCCTGGAAAGAGGCAACTTGTGACGAGTAGACACGTTGTACGTCAGGGAAGGATATATCAGAGCCACCACGCCCTAATGCTTGAGGTGTAGAATATTGAGGGTTTGTGCCACCGATACCGCTGATTTTACCAACCTTAGTCAAGTTATAATATGACCAAGAATCATCAAGGGCATCAAGTGTGAAATAAATTGCCTGGGTGTCTTTGTCAACCGCCAGCGTCAGATTACCAACAGGGATTGTTATTGAATCCTCGGGTCTCATTGGGTCAACAGAGGTATTCAGCTGCTCTTCAAACCGATAGACTTCCGACCAGGTTTTGCTTTCACCTGACTCATCAAATTTGTAAATCACATGCCTGTCAAACTCTTTTGAGTTGAGCATGACGTAAGGGGTGTTGTCTTTATCAAGCGCAAAGGCAAACGTTTCATCATTGTCCTTTAGCTGATATCCCTTGGACAGGTCATTTGTGTCTACATCATTAACAGAGATTTCTTCAACCGAGCCAGTTTCTGGGAGTTGGCGCCAGAGACTGACTACGCGCTTGAAGTTCCCGCCATTTTGACTAAATACAACATGACCCAGGTCGTTACTGTCAAAATGCAGCTGCGGGTGCAGCTGCACATCTGTAGAAACAAAGTTGTTAAGCTGCGCTTTTTTAAGTTCAACCCATTGGCCGTCTCTAAGCACCTGCCATGATAAATAAGAGGAATAACGAGGGTCTACATAATGATAAACAACATGCACATTGCCCATTGCGTCCTTTTTAACCACTCGTTCATGGGCATCCAGCATTGATTGTGTCAGCGGAATATCAGTCGCGCCAAAGCCAAGCTCACCCTGCACCAGTTCGGGGGCATCATCAACCGGGGTGACAGTGAGTGGGATCTTTACAAACCCACTTGCCAAAATGTTTTCATTTTGGTTCGAGTTGTTATAGTACAACTTGACATAAATGTTCGTGTTAAGTGGTGTCTCTGAGCCATCATGGACAAAGTAGACATCTTCAGCACCGAGTTGACGAATGCGCGTTTTATACATTCCTTCATTACCAACCAACCTCTCACCTTCTGTCAATTGACCATCGGCGTCGTTGTCGTGAAAGAGTTGTCCATTCAGTGCAATGTTTTCAAGCTGACCAAGATAGCTAATTGCCTCGGGTGTATTCAAAAGTGCTTGTTCCAAAACCGTAATCTCAGTTAATGCCAGAGCATCTGAACCTTCTTCGACCGGTTGGAACAAGTCAGCAGTAATGACGACTCGCCCGCCTTCATTAACAGTCAGGCCACTACTCTTGACATTAACGACTTCAGAAATTTGAAGCTCAGCGACAACATTAACACGCACTTTAGCGCTGGCTTGAAGCTGGCCGTGGTCCTGGATAGTCACTTGGATCTCACGCTGAGTTTCATTCGGATTTGTTGAGGTGTTTGTATATGTAACTGCTTTAAGTAGCGCCTCTACTTCTGCCGGCGTGGCCATGGCTCCGCTAAATTCAATGCTATGAGGCTGGAACTGGCCGCCCGCACCACTGAAACCATCCAGTGCCATCGCACTGTCATTTACAGAAAGCCACTCATCGGCGCCATCAAGTGGGTTTACAAGGGTAATTTTGATGCTCGAAATGGTCTTATCATCAGTAACATTTGCGTTTGGCGCAATTGAAAGCGGATCAGCTCCTTCTTTAAAACGGACGAAACCGTCCGTTCCACTGGAAGAGATATCTAGGTCAAGTGTAGGCTGACTGTTGGTCGTTTCACTACCGCCAGAATTACCTCCATTGCCACCACCGCTATTTGAATTACAATCAGGATCGCCGGGAATACCTGAGCAATTGCCGTCCAACAAAAATGCCTGAGCGCTAGTGCTAGTGAAACCGGCACTCAGCGCCACCCCACCCAATAACGCGGCCTGAATATGCCGGGCTAATTTACTTTTTTTACTTATGTTTTTATCACTAAGAGACATCAAACTACCTACTAACACTTAATTTTAAAATATGTTGCCCGGCCAAATCCCCTTTCGGCCAACGGCTGTGTGGCTACGGGTAAACACCACACAGCCTGAATATGAAACGTTACATTGAGCAAGCACAGTGCGAGCGCACTTGGTATGCCAGCCCCTCTGGGCTCAATTCGCAAGCAAAACGGTACGTAAAAGATCGTGAGTCAGTTCACAGGAACCCACGTAAACAAAGAAGGGGTAGCCAAAATGGCTGACAGCTCTGAATAATAAGGATTGAACAATACCGTCTGAACACAACAGACATGCAAACCTATTTCTGAGCCTGGTAATAATACTTTAAACGCTCACCTGCACCATATGCAGGCAACATAAGGCCATCCGATTGGATGACCTACTTTTTACCTAACCCTACAACCTGAAAAACTGCGGTTTTTTGCCTGACAGAAGACAGCCTGAGCGCTTCAGGTGTCTTACATCTTACTTTGTAACTAAATTTAATTATTTAGATTATATACACAAAAAATGGCGGTTAGAATATTTTTTATCTTATTTATCAAATATTAAGAGTTTAATATTTAAACTTAAAATTGACATTTATGCACATAAAAGAAACAAATCAAGGCAATTTTTTTTACGCTTAAATTCTCATTAAAAGCTATAAATGGTACAGAAAAACCCCAACACAAAACCATTACACGTTATTACACGCAAATAAAAACTGAGCCATCGTCAGATAAAACCAGTACTTTACGATGAGCCTGCTGAAATAGTGACCATGATTGATTTTTACGAATGCAGGCATCTATAAATTCCATTAACAATTTTGCAAACCTGTAACTATACTCGCTGAGAATTAAGCAGATGTACTGACGGCCAGGTAGGGTTTGGCTGGTCGCCAGGCGTTTCACAAAAATAAGGTAACCACTATGAGCACAAAAATATTCAGAAAATCGGCCTTAGCCGCGCTGGTAAGTATAGCGGTAACAGGCCTCAGCGCCTGCGCCAGCAACGACGACCTGCAACAAGGCAGCCAGTCTAATGGTGAGATCAGCAAGCCTAAAGGCGCTGTCGGGTCCGGCTCTGTACCTATGGGCGTGGCCAAATCCAATCAGTTCTGGTGGCCGGATCAACTTGACTTATCTCCTCTGCGCGACCACGACGGCCGCTCCAATCCTCTGGGAGAAGACTTCGACTATGCCATGGCGTTCAACAAGCTGGATATGGCGGCGCTAAAGCGAGATATGAACGCGCTGCTTACCACGTCACAAGACTGGTGGCCTGCCGACTGGGGCAACTACGGGCCACTGTTTATTCGCCTGGCCTGGCACAGCTCGGGGACCTATCGTACATTAGATGGTCGTGGTGGTGGTGATGGCGGTCAGATGCGCTTTGACCCGCTTAACAGCTGGCCTGACAACGGTAATCTGGACAAAGCCAAGCGCCTGTTGTGGCCGCTTAAGCAAAAGTACGGTGCGCAAATTTCCTGGGGCGATTTGATGATTCTGGCCGGTACCGTTGGCCTGGAAAACATGGGCTTTAAAACGTATGGCTTCGCCGGTGGGCGCACGGACGACTGGGAACCGGATTTGGTTTACTGGGGTCCAGAAGTCGAAATGCTGGCCAGTGATCGCGAAGAAAAGGACGGTAAATTACAGCGCCCGCTCGGTGCAACACACATGGGCCTAATCTACGTGAACCCGGAAGGCCCTAAGGGTAAGCCCGATCCGGCAGGCTCGGCCAAAAACATCCGCGTGGCATTTGGTCGCATGGCCATGAGTGACGAAGAAACCGTGGCGCTGATCGCAGGTGGCCACACCTTTGGTAAAATGCACGGCGCGCACAAAGCCAGTAAATGTGTGGGTAAAGAACCCGGTGGTGCCGTCATTGAAGAACAAGGTCTTGGCTGGAAAAACAAATGTGGTAAAGGCCACTCCGAAGATACCGTTACCAGTGGCCTTGAAGGCGCCTGGACTCAGGCACCGACCCGCTGGACTACGCTCTACCTGCAAAACCTGCTGAACTTTGAATGGCAGCAAACACGCAGTCCGGGTGGTGCCATTCAGTGGATCCCAACCGATGAAGCACTGCATACCTCAGTGCCAGACGCACACGTTAAAGGTAAGTTCAACTCACCGGTGATGACCACGGCCGATCTGGCGCTCAAGTACGACCCGGCGTATCGCAAAATTGCCGAGCGCTTTTTGGCCAACCCGGAAGAATACCGTCTGGCCTTTGCCAAAGCCTGGTACAAACTCACACACCGCGACATGGGCCCGCGTGCCCGCTATCTAGGCAATACCGCGCCTGATGAAGCGTTAATCTGGCAAGATCCCGTCCCGGCAGTTGATCATGCTTTAATTAGTGAAGCCGATGCCAGAGCAATCAAACAGGATATTCTGCAAACGGGGATCAGCGTACCGGCGCTTATTCGCACAGCCTGGGCGTCTGCTGCCAGCTTCCGCGCGTCGGATATGCGCGGTGGTGCTAACGGCGCCCGCATTATGCTGGCACCACAAAAAGACTGGCCAGTTAACAACCCGGACGAACTGTCCTCAGTTTTGAATCAACTGCAAGCGGTTCAGGCGCGCTTTAACCGCGCAGCCGGTGGCACCAAGCAAGTGTCAATGGCCGATGTGATTGTACTGGCAGGTGCCGCTGCGGTTGAACAGGCAGCTAAAAACGCCGGTATTACGGTGTCTGTGCCCTTTACTCCTGGCCGCACCGACGCGACGCAGGCACAAACCGATGTTAACTCATTCGCATTGCTCGAGCCAAAAGCAGATGCCTTCAGAAACTATTTTGATGTCAACGCTAGCTACCGTTCACCGACCGAGATGTTGGTAGATAAAGCCGATCAGTTAAACCTGACTGTGCCTGAGATGACGGTTCTGCTGGGTGGACTACGCGTACTCGGAGCCAATGCATCAGGATCTCATCACGGTGTATTTACCGATAACGTGGGCACGCTCAGCAACGACTTTTTCGTCAATTTGCTGAGCATGTCTCATCAGTGGCAAAAAACCAGCCAGGCAGGTTTGTACGAGAGCATTGACCGCAGCACAGGCAAACAGCGCTTTACAGCCACCAGTGTAGATTTGATCTTTGGCTCAAACTCTGAGTTGCGCGCCGTGGCTGAAGTCTATGCCTATGATAACGCCAAGCAAAAGTTTGCAGAGGACTTTGTTAAAGCCTGGCACAAAGTGATGCAGCTGGACCGCTTTGACTTGCGCCATCAGTTGTAATCCTACCCCAAGAGTCAGCGCCTGCGATAGGCGCTGACTCTTTGGTTAAAGCACTCAGTCAATGGGGCAAGTTATACGCCCTACAGCGACAATCTGGCCATTCTGGCGGACCTCGAATTCTACACCCGCTTTCATCGCCATGGATTTGCTTAGCCTGACAGTCACGTTAAGCTCGTCGCCCGGCACCATCATTTCAATGTCCCGAGGCCAGCTCGCTGTGCCTGCCACGTCCAGGTAATGCAGTCTAAAGTCACCTTCAAATCCATTGTGCAGAGGCGTTTTACGTCCGCCCTCATCACCGGTCAAACAATAAAGCAGCGCTTCGAAACGTTGACATGACTTCAGCGTGCCCTTTTCGCAAAGCACCATGCCTGTTTCAATTTCATCGCGTGGGATTTCAGCCAGGCCTATCGCGACACGTTCGGACGCACTTACGCTTTCTTGTGGAACTGACCAAACCTCAATACTAGAGCAGTTTGTCTGCCGCGCATCTTTTATACCAATGAGTTCAACTAGGTCATTTACTCGTATCGTACCCGCTTCCATGATGCTATATGCAATCGAGCCACGAGGGTGCCTCATAAATGCGTCTTCGATAGGCATATAAAAGGGCCTATCCTTTAAAGAGTTTGGCGGAACAACATAGTCTTCCATTGCCTGAACTAACGCTTTAATGCTGTTTTCCCATTTGGGGTCTCCTTCAAGCGCTTTTTTAGCCGAGCCCACGATCACCGGGCTCAAAGCTCTGTCATACCCCGCCTCCTCTAGCTGCTCTGTGATTAGAGACGCCATCTCACTGATAAACGCTTCGTCGTGTATCGTGTCGGCTTTATTAATATAAACAATGACATTACTAATACCCATCGAGCGCAGCAGCCTGAGATATCCATCCGTTTCGCGATTAAAGCCGACATCAATGCTAACCACAAGGATGGCGGTGCCTATCCTCAAATGACCTGTGATCAGCCCTTTAACATAGTCCATATAATCGGGGCAGTCTGAATGAAAGTAAACGTACGATTTTGAAGCATAATCGACCATTGAGCTACGGTAAGTTACACCAGCATTTGTGGTGTACTCAGGCGCATCGTCGACTGAGGCAAAGCTCTGCGGTGCTGATAAGTGTTCTTTTGCTAACACATGCGTTATCGCGGCGGTTAAGGTCGTCTTACCATGCCCTTTTGCGCCGATTGTGCCAACATAGATGTATGTTCTATCGTTTTCATGATTATCTGCCATTGTTGATTCCTTTACAGCTATAAGCCTAAGTCGCTTTCATTATGAAGGGCGTTTGGCTTAATTATCAATGACACAGTATTACACCGGCTGGACAGCCAAGTTGTCTCTGGCTGGTTTGCAGGACTTATAAAAGTAAATGATGAAGACAGCGCTGCCCAGATAGGCGATGAGCCCTGCCTGTTTTTGGGGTAAGAAAGCGCCGCCAGCACAAGGCATTCGGCGATTTCGTCGAGGGTATAATTTACTGCCAGGGAATTAACGCTTTTAAATCCCCGGCAGCAATAGAGGTGGTATTACAATTTAAATTGCTCGACACTGGATTTGAGGCTGTGCGCCAGCTCACTGATTTCACCACAGGCATGAGAAATTTGATTGGCGCCTTCGGTCATTTCCACACCTGCGACATTGATATTTTCAATATTGCGATTCAGCTCCTCCGACACCACAGACTGCTCGTTGCAGGCTGCTGCAATTTGCGTACTCATCGCTGCAATGCTGTCTATCTCCTGTTCAATCTGGCTGATGGTTTGGCTGACCGTCTCGGTTTGCTCCACACACACATCAATCCCCGTCTGACATGTGCGGGTGGCTTCGCCCGTTTCTTTAGATTTTTGCTGGAGATCGCTGACAATTTCCACAATTTGTGTGGTTGAATCCTGAGTCCGGCGCGCCAGTGAGCGCACTTCATCGGCAACGACTGCAAAGCCGCGACCCTGCGCACCAGCACGCGCCGCTTCAATGGCCGCATTCAGCGCCAGCAAATTGGTCTGTTCCGCAATATCCCGGATCACATCAACGACCACGTTGATATTTTGCGAGTTCTTTTCCAGGTTTATAGCCAGTTCGCCCGCATGTGTAACTGTTTCTGCGACAGCAGAAATGTGCGACATACTGCTTTTAAGTGCGGTATTACCTTCACGAGACTTCATGTGCGCCTGATTGGCAGACTCAGCCCCCATTTCTGTACTTTGCGCAACCTCAGAAACGGCTGCCTGCATTTCGGTCATTGCCGAAGCAACAGACTGCAACTCATTTTGCTGATTCTCCATCCCTTTGGCATTTTGTGCCGAGATGGCATTTACTTCTTCAACCGCCGAAGCCAGTACGATAGCGCTGTCATTAATTTTTACCACAAGGCCATTCAGCTGGTTACGCATTTTCTCCAATGATACCAGCAAAGAACCCAGTTCATTTTTACCTGCTGACTCGATATCGATCCGAGTACTTAAATCACCATTGGCAATGTTCTCTGCCAGATTCATGGCTTTTTCCAGAGGACGTCTGACAGCGCCGCTTAACACAAAACAGATCAGCGCTATCATGATCGCCGATACCAAAGTACAAATGATAATGGCGGTGATCACGGTATTGACAGCCTCTAGCGCTGAGGTTTCTGCCTTTCCGACATTCTCGCTGTTGATAATTTCAAGCTCGCTTAGCTCGTCCATTGCATTGGCAAAAATAGGGTAACTGTCGAGCACAATTTCATTGGCGCGGCTCACCTTACCGGCACGAACCAGGGCGTTAAAATCAGACGTTGCAGTCTCATATCTGCGCCAGGCACGAGCAAATGCTTCGAACTGGCGACGTTCTTTATCAGATACATTCAGCTGACTGTAACGCTCAACTTTACGATTAATACCGGTTCGTAAGTCATTCAAAATGGTCAACCACTGGGCCATTTCAGGGTGATCCGGGTTCATGGTCGCACCAAATTCATCTTTGCGTACCGTGGTCAGGTCAATTTTCAGATCTTTGACGATTTCCACCGATGGGATACTGGTTTTTACTATGAACCCCAGATCACCGCGAATCCCATTCAACCAGTTGTAAGTCAGTAAACTCACGAGGAAGAAAACCAAAAATACCGATGAAAAGCTCAAGCCAATTTGTTTAGTAATTGATAAGTCTTTTAATGCCATACTCTTTATATAGGTCCCTAAATTAATGGTGACTAAGATGAATTAAAAAACCGCCACCGACGAGCCATACGCTCGTCGGTGGCGGTTTTTACAAACTCTGTACTTAGGTCATCTGAACAGCTGCGTTTATGTACAAAAAAAGCATAGATATGCATACATTCTTGCTCTGTAACACCTGCCTGATTTACTATTTCAGATGCACTTGGTGTACGTGTTTTACGCACAACCTTTCAGTATTTAATCAACCATTATAATGAAATGACCGGTGTGGTTGAACGAATTATTTATCAAATAACATGCTCATATGTTGTTGTTTCTATTTTTAAAATGTGAAAACAGATCAAATAAACAACGACATTTAACAGCTTTTGAACAGCTTAATTAAATACGTTCAGCTTAATTACAAATGGCGTTATTTTACAGGAATGAACAAACAACCTCGGTGACTTGCGGCAGTCACCTCGAAACCCCACTTTCTGGCAGTGCAATTCGTGAACGCCTTTTCGTTATGGTGAGATAATATGCAATAATGAGCAACTTATAACGCGCAATGATCCGGCGGCATCGGCAAGACGTAATAAAGGGAAAAGTAGCAGGCTAATACAATGAGTGAACTAACCATATTTTACGACGGCACCTGTCCGTTGTGTGTAAAGGAAATGACAGCACTGGCGAAACGAGATAAGGCTACATGCATTAAAACCGTAGATATATATAGTGACGAGTTCACCAATTATCCCACTATAGACCCAGATAAAGCCAACACCATTTTGCATGCGCTGGATGCTCAGGGTAACTTGATGTTTGGACTGGATGTTACGCATCAGGCGTGGCGATTAGTGGGAATGGGCTGGTTGTACGCGCCACTGAGATGGCCTGTCATTAAACCCATCGCTGATAAGTTTTATTTACTGTTTGCCAAAAACCGCTATCGCATTTCTTACTGGCTGACTGGCAAGTCTCGTTGCGATAGCGGCGTGTGCCGCAAGTAATCCGGAGCCATGGCGTGGGCAGTCAGTTAGTTTGAGCGTCATACTGTATATTATTGCCCAAGGCTGACTGTGTTTAGGTCTGACGTGTTTTACAGGTCCTGTACTTTTACATCCACGCTGTATTTCCACATTACAGCACCCTCCTCTCCCATCTCTATGCTGCCACTGCCGCCTTCATCGCTGATAGAGAATTCGGGCATATCCATATGAGAGGTTCCCTGTTCATAGATACAAGACATTTTTCCATGCAACACAAGCACCTGATCACTTTGCCTGGACAGCAAACCGGCATATTTACATTCACCTGAGCGCACAGTGTTAACCTGGTCGAGAGACTGGAGCACAAATGACGGAAACTGCCTGTCGGACACAGCATCCTTTACGCTTACAGTCACGATGTAGCTGGTTGAAGACATCGCCAGACCTGGCACCCCCATAAACAACAAAGCCAATACAGAATTTCTCATTCCGATTTATTTACCTCTTTCTTAGCCATGGAGAGAAAACACACGTTCAACGCCATGCCTTATTTCAAAAAACATATCTGCGGCAAGCACAATCAAGCACGCTACCTCAATGTCACTGCGCACCGCATTATACCAGAGCGGTTGAGTCAGTACCTGAAACCACACAGCGCTTTTTGTAAAGGTTCGTTATATTTTGTAATGCAAATAACCAGTTAGGAGTCTGCCCGGAAAGTCACTGTGAATTAGCTAAGAGCACTGCCAGCCTTTTTTGTTCTGTGTCTGTGAACATAGACGTCCTCAGCGCAGCCAACGCCGATTGCTGCGCTCCCCCGCTCTGGCTAGCCTGTACCTCTGCACGTCGTTGCTTAAATTGTGCGACTCGCTCACGCCATTGCTGCTGCTCTTTACGGGTTTGCATCAAGCGCGTGGCCGCTTCATCGCCATACTCGGCGCTGAGTTGATTGTAATCCATGTTGTGCCAACTGTGTTTTAGCGTGATCAGGGTTTGGGTGGCCTCTATGGTTTGCCGCTCTGTTTGTGGCAACTGACTGATGTGCGCGTCAATCAGCTCAGCCCGGGTCTGCTCGCTCAAGGTTTTGTCAGATAAAATCTGCCAGCGCGCTAAGGCCTGAGCATCCCAGCGGTTCTCGCTTTCAAACCAAGCCGCTATCACTTCAGTGGAAAAGTACTGCCCCTGAAGCGTTTGCAGTGCTTCAAAACGCTCGTGCATAGTCAGGTTAGTATCTACCTGAGTGAGTGCCTGTTTATAGGCCATATAATCATCGGCGATATCCTGTAAACAAGGTGGTAAGCGGTGTGTCTGCCGCGCCCAGTGCTGTTCCAGTTGCTCCTTTTGCAATAACAAAATCCAGTCGTCGAGCTGATGCTTGTGTGCCCGGGTAATGGCGCCGCAATGCTCAAACTCTGCTGGCATCACGGCGACAGACTGCGCTTCAATCTGGTGTGGCGTCTCTGTCACTGTGTGTGCGGAGCCTGTCACCATCTCAGTGGTTACTTCATGGTCCCGTTCGGGTAACAGAGTCCAAAGGCAAACACTTAGCCCAACACAACTGAATGAAAGTAGACGCCAGTACCTCATAGATTTAGTCCCTTCAGACGGCGAATATGCTGTCGATACACAGTCAGAGGATCCGTTTCGAACAAGTGATGAATACCAATGGTCTGATTGACCTGATCCAGATGATTCATCTTAAAATCATTGCCAATCACATAACCCAGATTACTTGAGCAAGCCGAAACCAGGCCGTCATTAGCTTCGTCAAATACACCAGAGAACAACAACAAGGCATTATCAGCCGGGTCCAGCAAGTTGGTCCATGCCCGACTGCCGCTCCAGGAAAAATAGTACACACCGTTACTGGCCAGTGTATCACCCTGACCGCAATACTGAGCCGGCACGCCTTCAGGATACTTTTGATTAAAAGCGATGGTGCCTTCAGTTGTCAGGGCACTCAGCGCTTCAAGGGCATCTTTGGGTGCCGTTGGCTTGCCTGACAATAAATCAATCAATCCAGCCAGACCATTGGCCAGAGATGCTAAGAACTGCTCCGAAAAAGACCCCTGATCTACGCCACCACGCACCACATCAGCAAAGCGGCTACCCCAGTTAACCCCGCCAATACTGGTTACCGACGCAACCCATTGAGGCTTAACCGATGCCACATAGCGAATAGTCTGTGCGCCCTGGCTATGGCCTATCAGGTTGACTTTGTCTTTGCCTGTCAGTGCTCTGATCAGCGCAACCTGCTCCAGCAGTTGCTCACCGCGTAGTTCTGAGTTGTGTGCCGATGAGACTTCTGCCACATAGACGTTCCCGCCTTCCTGGCGGATCACCGAAGGCACCCGATAGAAATAGTCGACCCCCAGTAAATTATCAAAACCAAACAGACCATGAACCAGCACCACGGGATATTCGAGCTCATCATTACTGTGCGCCAGTTGCGCAAAGAGTGACATCACGCAAAGTAAGAGTGAGAGTGTTATTTTTTTCATTTACCTGCTCCAAAAGTTACAATTTAGCAACAAAAGAGTAGTTCATAGTGGTAAGAGGTCAAGCCTCACTGTTTAAAAAAAACACTAAACTGTACTCGCTCGACTAATAATATCTATGCAACCTTGCTATTCTTCACTGTGATAAATAAACAAGCTAATGACTTATATGTATTTTTCATGGTTCAACTTTCCAACGCATACATTTAGTTAGATAGCTTAGGCATACCGATAAAAACAGAAAAGTAATATCGTCGTAATTAGAATTTATGCTCGAAAAAGCAAACTTATGCTCACCCGCTTCCTCTAGGTGTAACTCACTACGACTGGGCTCTGCCCTGATATGCAATCGCTATAGCATAAGAGCGAGGGTGGTTAATGTTTGCTTTGGATGAATAAAAGGTGGAATATAAAGCGCACTCTGGCGCTTCATATCTTGTTGAATAGAACGAATCGACAAATCACCCGTTCAGAATTAAATCGATTTTACATCGCAGGCAGGCCACCAAATACTCTCCTACGTGCGCAAATCAAGCTTAAAAACCCTAAGATGACAAATCCAAGACTTCCTCCACTGCCTTGCGAATTCGAGTCGACCGTTTGCTGGCTACCTGAACCGTTATTTCCTGCGCTGCTATCATCTCCGGCATCACCATCTCCGGCATCACCATCTCCGGTATCACCATCTCCGGCATCACCATCTCCGGTATCACCATCTCCGGCATCACCATCTCCGGCATCACCATCTCCGGCATCACTGGCAGTTCCTAGCTTACCACCAATCACCATAGTATGCGTCGTGGCGTCTGTAGGCGTGATTGCACCTAAAAAAGAACGGCTAAATGCCTGTTTAAGCTGTAAATTTGTTTTATCTGCATACTCATTGCTTATACACTCTGTCATCTCACTGATCGCACATATATTCCCAGACAAGCCCGAGCGGATCGGCACATAGTCGCCATCTTGTTCATCAAAATATGCTGCTACTTGGTTAAAAGGGCCAAAATTAAGTGTTACCCGCTGGGGCGCAAAGAAATACAGCGGATCAACCTTGGCACCTGCAATCATAGGGAATGCCTTTTGAGGGACTTCATCATAGATTATCTCTGCATTCATGACGATGTTGTTTGTTGGGTTACCAAAGGTAATATTACCTTGCAGGGTAACTTCGGAGCGCGTTGGTGCTTTTGATAGCATGCCCACCCCAAAACCCTCTCCATCTTCATTTTGGATATGTTCACTGGCGGCATTTATCAAAATGTCTGTGCCTGAATTATTAAACACGCCACCATCAATCGTAACCTGAGCATTCTTCGGCAAAGACATACCAACCGATTGACCGGAAAACCCTTCAATAATGTTGTCTTTCAACGTCCAACGATGTGTGTTGTGGTAGTAATCCATATCAATACCCACCACTTCGGGCTCATCATTGACATAGGCAGGTGCTGGATTAACCCCATAGTCTTCATATCCTGACCTTGCACCATAGCCAAGAATTCTGGAGTTCTTAATAGTAATATTAGTACTGTGATTATGCTCAAAGCCAACACGCCCGATATTCCATAAAACCGTCCCATCAAAAACCATATCGAGTTGATCTTTATAACTGGCTGGCAGATCATTCATCCAGGAATTCGGTTCGGTTTCAGATGGGTCCGTTTTACGATGAAATTCAGTGTGGGTATAATACGTTTGCACACCACGTGCAAAGTTGTAAGCAGTATTATTTTTAAATGGTCTGGGTTGCAGATACCAAATATCCAATACAAAATTCGGATTTTCCGCTTGCCAAGCCTTCAGAGCCTGATGCTGTGCAGGGAATTCAGATTCAGGTACATGTGCATCAATGTCTCCGCGTGCCATACCTAAACCTTTTTCAACAAGGCCTTCAGTCCAGTATACATACGCATGTCCGGTACTACCCGAAACGACATTACCCTCAACCTTAACTCCGGTACTGTGAAACCAGAATCCATCTCCCTGCCAAGCAAAGTCCTGTCGATGCTCTCTCAAATCAACAAGCGAGTTTGTCGGGCCTCCATCAATATAGGAATCTCTTGGTCTAGGCGCACGCATGATTGGGTTTGTCGGGTTTACAGTTCTGATCGCGATGTTTTCTATAAACGACCCTGTTTCATTACCTGATTCCGTGTTGAAGGCCCCGCCGACCACATTATAACTAACGTTCCGCACAAAATTGACCCGCGCAGAATGGTTTACATAGGCCCACCCTGGATCGGTATTCACCACAGCGCCTTCAACATGTGCTGCTTTAGGGAACGGAAAAATAGGTTTTGCAGGAAACACTGAGGTATCCAGCCCACCTCGATGAAAGTGAATAGAATACCGACCACGGGGATTTCGCAAACCGTCTTGCACTGGCATTCCGGTATTCTGATTTGCATCCAAATCTGAAAAGTCCCAATCATCCAGAATGGTCCCTTTATCTGTTCTGCCCAGATTATTCGCTTCTATATAACGTAAATCCACATCCAAAGTATGCATAAACATCATGTGTCCACGTGGCTTTCTGAACTCACCACTGAGCGAAGTGACACGAGTATTTTCTGACGAAATGACAATATTTCGCGTCAGGTTTGCAACATGTACATCTAAATCAGGCGCCTGAGTGGGGGCTTTATGATCCCTCACTAAAGCAGGTGTAAAAGTGATTACAGATCCTTCTATGTTAGTGATAGTCACGACTTCATCTTTCTCGAACTCTTCTGTGCTGGTTGTTTGGGTAATTGGATCAGTTCCCGTTACAACCAATTTGTCTCCCACTCTCCACCCTGTTGGCGCAGAGTTAAACCTAAACTCAGTGGCCCCCGCAACAGGGTGGTCAGCCAATATCAGCCAGCTGCTCTTTTGAGTACCATGCATCGTCGTTTTGCCCATAAGTACCGCACCTGGTGCATAACGATTGGGATCCTCCACACTCGATGTTCCGCCGCGCTCTGCAAAAACCAGGCTCGCAGTCACATTATCCAAAACAGGTCCTGTATTTGAGCCTATTTCCAACAAGGCATTCATCGCACTAAACAGATACTCCGTTTTCAACTCAGTATCCACATCGGTTGCAAACTTAACTGCGCCGCCGGTATCAATGCGTATTGATTTGTATGCCTGTGGTATTTTTCTGTCAACAATCACTGTTACTCCTGCCGGGATCAACACCCGAGCATCATCTCCCGGTAATTCGCCTCCCCAAGTATTCGTCTCGCTCCAATTTCCGGAAGCCTGGGCCGTAATTGTTGGTGTGCCTGCGACTTGCATGGGTGTTGTTGCTAACCCCTGACGCATGAACAAACACACCATGATAAATATCAATGCCCTGTAATTTAATCTATTCATATCTTTAACCTGTGTGAATTGGCAATGACATCAAGCCTGCAAGGCAATATGACGTCGCTCTTAAAGAGAAAGCATAAGGTTGAGCAGACATATTCGGGGCCAGAGCCGAAGCCCATACCCGGTATTTTCTAAACCCTGATTAAACATTTCGGTTTAAGGTCTGCTCTTTTGACACTGGCCAGGTCGATTCTAAATGCATTACAAGAATGCAGGAGCACACTTTCACTACTTGTGATTAGCATAGCCTATTTAGCTGGCGTGAAAAGCGATCTGAACAATACAATTTTTTAATGTTCAAGGTAGGAAAAATACTTGATTTAACGAATTGCCGTAACAAAAACCAATGTGCCTGATCTCAGAATGTAAGTGATTATGCATCCAACTCCCACTCATCTGTTTGCGAAGTCTTGTCACTGGTGGGCTTGAACTAAGCACAATGGTACGCCACTTATGCAGAGATCATACTCCAATGCATCTGATAAATCAGTTCTCACGGAAAAGTTACTAAACCGTAAAAAGTAACGCTGAATTAATCAAGCCTGAAAACCCTAGTCAGAAAATAAAATACTGATTTATATAACAGTTAAGCCGAATAAGAAGCGCATGCTGTATTTACTGCGTGTTACGTAATGCCGATGTAATGTCAGGTTTAGTTGATTTGTCGTTTACTTGAACTAGTTTTTGGTGAGACAAACGCAGCGCCTGAACTTCCCAGTGTGATAACGCCGTCTGTTATCGTCAGCTCGCTTAGTTCTAACCTTGTCTCTTCTATATGTACCGTCGAAGTCTGCTTGCTATACAGGTTTAACGCTCTCGGAGCCAGGTAGTCCGTGTGGGGTCGCACGTTAGTTCCTTTCGCAATAAACATCCGTAAGCGAGCGGCTTAACCCATAAAGGAACTAAAATGATTAAACTCGAGAACCCGTCAAATTTTTTGATGGCAAAACCATTACAAAAGCCAAAAAAAGTGACATGTGGCTGGACTGCTGAACAATTACATGAACACCTACAGTGGGCGGTTGACGTTGAGATGTACACCATTCCATTTTACATGGCTGCTATGTATTCCATTAAAGATCAATCTACTGAAGCTGGCCGCTTGATCAAGTCGGTCGTGAACCAGGAGATGTTACACCTGCAAAGCGCAGCAAACCTTGCCAACGCCTATGGCACTGATCTTGAGATCCGCGCCCCTCAGTACGGCACAACCATCCCCCATCTGGATTTTGACCTGGATGATCCTAACCCGAAAGACATCTACTTCCCACACTCAACGGCCATCGGCGCGTTTGACGTGGAAAGACTGAATACCATGTGTATTATCGAATTCCCCACCTGGAAAGAGAAAGGCGGCACCGGTGCCACAGATGAATATGGCTCTATTGGTGAGTTATACGCTGCAATCAAAGCTGGCTGTGAAGCACGTGTTGATTTACTTCAGGCCAACGCAAAACAGGTAAACCACTTTGGAAACTTTTACCCTGATACGCAGCTGACAATCACCGAAGCTGGTTCTGATGGTTTGACTCAGGCTTACAACCTCATTGATTTAATCACCGATCAGGGAGAAGGGTATGAAAAAACAGCACAGTATATTCCGCCAGAATATCAAAATCGTGCCGATGATATTCAGCCTACGTGGGATCACTACGAAAAATTCACTTACCTGTTAAAACAGCCTTTGCCAGAAACCCATGCGCTTGTGCCTTACGGTGAACGACAAAAGAGCCTGCAACAAATTCAATTGCAGCACTTTAGCGAATTTCTGGAAATCATGAATACAACTTTCACGACAGGGAACACCCCGGATGACTTTGCAGTAGTGATGTACAAAAATGGCGCAGCTATCTCAGCCTGCTGGCAAAATGGCGTGTTGCCTTTGTTTTCAATGCCAAATGATCAATAAGGAAAGTCATCATGTCTAAAACACTATTCAAAATTCATCCTGCTATTGGCATTGCACGCGTTGGTAACAGTGAAGAATATTACCTGGCGCCTGAGAGCATCGCTGCGCTACCTCAACCAGGCAAACCACAGAAAACCACGGGGGGATTGCCGCTCGATCCTGCTACAGATGAAGTGATCACCAGCTCTCAATTGCGCGATGAGCAAGGTGCTTTTAAACGCCAGGCAGCGCGCTTTCGTGTGTTTGCTTACACAGACGTTGATCAGCCGAGCTACCCTGAACAAAGCCATAGCCAGGAGCTGACTGTGGGCGCCAGCTTTCAGGGCAAAACCGTGACTAACATCAAATGGTGTGTACATCTGGCCAATAAGAAATCGGCCTGGTTTGTAAACGACGACGACCACGGTGTGGTTGCCTACGAAAATGGTAAGTTCCCGGTGTTACGTAACCTGTCTGAAGGCCTGGACCCATACAATGAAAGCCGGTTATCCCGGCTGGTCATAGACGCAGGTCCACGCGTGGTTGACCGGGAGACGCCTGAGGCTGAGTTTGATAACAACGAAGTAGCGGCTTACCTGCAAGACGGTAACAAAGTTGAAGTCGCGGATTACCCTAAATCCTTCCCGTATATGCACTTTGACTACCTGGATATCCCAGAGAAAAACGAACAAGTGACAAGTGCTCAGTTCAAAATTAAGGACGTGGTGGACCGCAGCGACATCCATAAAGCACGCACACCTTATGGGATCACCAGCCTGGGTGAGCTGCACACAGATGCAGAAGGAAGGCTAATTGTTGCCGGTGGTTATGGTAAGGCTGTTGGCTGGAGGCTCGACAGCAAAGACAAGCCAGTGCCGATTGAAGGACCCGTCAACAACGACCAGTGGTTTGACGACACGTCAGACGGCCCGGTGACGGCTGTGGTTGAGTTTGACGATGGCAGCATCGAGGAAGTATTCGGCGGCTGGGCGGTTGTGACCGACCCCAGTTACGCACCACAAACGCTGAATGTGGTTTCTCTGTTTGATGAAGCCTACGATACCTTTGTCAGAAAGCTGAATTTACAACCTGAGTTATATCGCGATGGTAAATTTAATCCGGATTATAAACCGGCATTTGATGACCACATTAAACCGATTTTTAAAGCAACCGGGCAGCAATTGTGGAACGCCTACTTACCTGAAATTGCCATCCAGGCTCACAAATCGGTAGACGCAATCATCGCCGAAGATGACCCGGACAGCACCATTTTAGCTGGCTTAGCCTATATTCGTCAGCCTAATCCGGGCACCGAGGCAACCTGGCGCTCGCAGTCGATTGACGAAGGCGCACCACTGATGCCGCTGGCGTTAGGTGATTCCAGTGCCGCAGGTGGTAAACCCTTTTTAACCCCCACCGTTACTCAGTATCAGTTCCTGCACAGCTGGTCGAATCATAACTATGTACACACCAGCACGCAAAAGCTCAATGAGGGCGAATACCTGGATCGGGCTACCTTACAAAACTGCCTGGGTGGACGCTTTAGCCCGGGTATAGATATGACCTGGATTATTCGCGAGCCCGCCATGTATCAGGACTGGCTAACGGGTGCAGGACCATTTCGGATCAAGCATAAGCCGCTTAACTACGCAAGCGTACAAACCGACAAGCCATTTTTGGGCTTGGGCTGGATCCCACAACATGAAGACGTTGAGCATTTGGGTTTAGAGCCAGGTGATGCCACTAAGTTTATGGCCCTGCCCTGGCATGCGGATTATAACTCCTGCGCTATCCACCAGACTTCGCCGAATGACCTCAATTCTGAAACGCTCTACTGGTCATGGCCAGCGCAGCGCCCGGTTACAGTTTATGTAGCACAAGACTATGATATCAATAGCAAAGAACTACCGGCACAGCGTTACTCAGTGCGTGGTTCTGGCACTTATCCGCAGGAAAACTCTCCAGAGGATAAACATGACTTAGCCAACGCCGGGCGCTTCTGGGAATACCGGGAAATGCTGACCAAGTGGGACGACATCGGCGTAATAGTTCAGGGCACGGTGATTGATGATGGCAAGCAGTACGCTGACAACGTGTACCTTGAAGTAGAAAGCAGATTGAAGGGCTGTGAACCTGAGTTAGCCGACCCAACTCCCTGGCCAATGATCGGTGGTAATGGCACAGCAACGAAAAAGAAATAAGGAAACATAATGAGCGCGATTGATGACAGCAGGGAATTTGACGTGGCCATTGTAGGTGGTGGTCCGGCAGGGACAGCGACAGGGATCGCGCTACAAAATATCGGCGTCGGCAGGGTTTTCCTTGCCGAAGCTGGTAGCTACAGCAAACCCAAAATTGGCGAGAGTATTCCGCCTGACACCCGTAAATTATTTCAACGTCTGAACATTGCTGATGCCTTTGAACAGCAAGACCATGAACCTTGCCTGGGCAGTTTCTCCAGCTGGGGCAGCGCACAACTGGGGTTTAATGATAACCTGTTCAACCCCTATGGCGCGGGCTGGCATCTCGACAGACGTCGCTTTGACCAGTTTATGGCAGATCAGTTTAAACAAAGGGGGGGTCACCTTACCTGTGAAACGCGCTTTGCGTCTGTCTCTGTTGAGCACAACACGCTCCATCCATTCAAGTTATCTTTTGACAATCAGCCACCTGTACGATGTCGCTTTGTGGTGGATGCAACAGGTCAGTCTGCCATTGTTGCACGCAGGTTTGGCGCCCAACCCAAAATGCAGGATACGATGTTAAGCATTGCCGCTTATTTTGATTGCAAAGATACCGACTTAAATACACTCAAGCTCACTTTGCTTGAGGCCATCGACCTCGGCTGGTGGTACTGCGCCTCTATTCCAAACAACCAACTGGTGGTCAGTTTGACAACCGATGCCCATATCGCCAAAGAGCATGGGTTGAAAGACCCAAAAAACTGGTTCGCCCTGTTAAACCAAAGTGCACATGTTGCTGAACGCGTGCATAGCCTCGCCCCGCCTACGCATTTACACTACTGGAAAACCCCCTCCAGTTTGCTAAACCCACCGGCAGGCAATGGCTGGCTGGCGGTTGGCGACGCAGCATCCTGCTATGACCCCATCAGCTCTCAGGGGGTTTATAAAGCGCTGGCAACCGGGCTTAAAGCCGCACACGCTATCGCAGACTGGCTGGATAACAAGCCAACTACACTGGCTGAGTACCGACAATACATAGGCAATGAGTTTATTAATTACCTCAGCCAAAGAGAATACTTCTATCAACAAGAGCAGCGCTGGCATGAGGCCGCATTCTGGCTGCAACGACAAGCAAGCTGACAATAACGTTTCCATTGGCAAAGAACAAAAAACGCCCGCAAAGTCGGGCGCTTTTATCTTAAACGTTAACTGAGTGGGCGTTGTCTTACTCACCGCCTTTTAGCCAGTCAGATTTTTCGTAGCTGTACTCTATATTAAAGCTGCTGTCCGGGTAGAGGGTAAAAGTCAACCCCCAGATCTGCTCACCTGTCGTTTCGAGCAGATTATCGCGAAGGAAAAAGGCGGCTTTGCTCAGGTCTAGACATGCCTGCAAAGGCACTTCCCTATCCAAAACTGGTGGAAATTTTTCTACCCCAAAGTATCTCCATGTATTTCTTGCGATGGCTCCATCACCTATTTGCAATATCATTTCCAGCTTATCAAACGGCTCGTCAGGGTCGAAGTGAGCAAAAAGCACATTTCCCAGAATGTTATACGCTTGTTCTGTATTCATATTGATGTTTACCTCAAGTTGAAATTAAAACGCTCACGACGTTCCACCAAAAAGAACGTAAACGACCAAAGCTGGTCATGTCGCAGCTTTTTAATGGAAGAATATTCGTATCAACCAGTATTACTGGCTCACTCACCGCCTTTTAGCCAGTCAGACTTCTCGTAGGTGTACTCTATATTAAAGCTGCTGTCCGGGTAGAGAGTAAAAACCAATCCCCAGATCTGCTCACCTGTCGCTTCCAGCAGATTATCGCGAAGAAAGAAGACAGCTCGCCGTAAATCAGCCCCAGCTTGCAATGGCAAGCTTTTTCCAATCGGTTGAGAACTCACCCCATTGAAATATTTCCAAACTTGCCTTTTAGTTGCACCATCACCTATTTCCATCTTCAACTCAAGCCTGTCAAACTGTTCATTTGGCTCAAAGTGTGCGAATAACACGTTCGCTATTGTATTATATGCTTGTTCCGTATTCATAGTTCATACTCACCATGTACTTACTGGTTAAACCTATAAATTTTCTCTATACCATCCACGATGGCGCTCACTTCTATAGTACATTTTCAAAGATAGGACATTTTCAAAGATAGGACATTTTCAAAGATACCCAAGTGTAAATTCACAGCACAATGTTGCTATGTAACTCCTGTTAGGTGGCTGTACATATAACTCACTTTGATATTTTTATTTTTCATACTGTTATGTGAGAGGCATGATTTTTGTCTTTGCA
The DNA here is from genome assembly GCF_021532535.1 of Pseudoalteromonas sp. DL2-H2.2. NCBI lineage: Bacteria > Pseudomonadati > Pseudomonadota > Gammaproteobacteria > Alteromonadales > Pseudoalteromonadaceae > Pseudoalteromonas > Pseudoalteromonas sp. DL2-H2.2. The sequence continues at coordinate 39,556 of NZ_JAKGBD010000018.1, forward strand.
ATTGATGCACGAGTTAAGGGATTTACGTAAAAATTGGACAATACTGATTTGGAGTAGTTATTGATTTTTCTGCGTTTTTTGTTTGAAACAGCCCGCCCAGAGCGCGGGAATCTTGAGTAGGTGCCATTTTAGTGTGTAGGGGCGCTTCAGGAATTGCATTACTAATAAAAAGTAAGTCATAACTGGGGGGGATTTACCGTGATTTAGTTCAGTTTTATCACATCGCAACCTCTTTCACTGCTTTGCAATAGTAGCGCATATAGGGCTGAAGCTGATCATTTTGGCATTTCCACAAGTCCTCACATACTATATGGGCGCCGCTTTTTTGCGCCCATATGATTGGCGTTGTTATGTATTACCGTACTTTTGATTGAAAGCCTCATCGCTCATTGTGAGGAAAAGAATAAACTCTATAAGAGAAATAAGTGCGGGAATAAATGTCCAACAAAAAAACAGATACAAAACACCTAACCCTACCTGTCCAAGATAGAACTTATGAGCTCCGAAACCGCCCAGGAAAAATGCGAACAGTGCTGCTGCAACTCTGCTTTTGCCATTAGCTGCGGTTGAACCCAACGCTCCTGGCGGTGCAGACTGCCTTACGCCACATTTAGGGCAAATTTCAGCTTTTGCTTTGATAACTGCACCACAGTCACTACAAAACTTCTCATCAACTTCCTTTGATCTTTGCTTTATTGTTTCATCCATTACGTCAATCTCCTTTATTTCTATTTTGTATTTTGTATTTTGTTTATTTGAGCTTGAGATAAACCTAGTTTTGGCTACTACCCTATCCAGGAAACTTCATCCTACTCAATTGCTTGCTACCTAAAGTGAGCATCAACCTACCACCAAACCCCATATAGCTCAAGCCTAAATAGGCTCGGCATTGATCCCCAAGTCTTTGAACTAACTTGGCCTTTCCTAGATAGTTTTTATAGCGGCAAAAAACAGTGAAACAGTATTTTCAAAGATACCCAAGTGTAAATTCACAACACAATGTTGCTAAGTAACTCCTGTTGGGTGGCTGTCCATGTAACTCACTCCGTTTCCTTGTTGTAAAAACAACTACTTATTAGTTAATTTAACTACTTATCTAAAATTGGTAGTAGCTTTCTTGCCAAGAAAAAACCTAACACACTAATAAATATAGGTTTTATAGTTGGTATGGTACTTGATAGCTATGATGATATCTTCATAAAAAAATGCGTAACGGAACTATCATGTACAAAAAAAACAGAGTCTTATTATCTGCCTTATTCTGGTTTGCTACCCTAATGTGGTCGTCATTGGTGAAAGCTGAGCCGATAGACAAGTTTATTCAGGCCCTGATGAAGGAAAGGCATATTCCAGGTTTACAGCTGGCTGTAATTAAAAACGGTAAAATTATCAAACAAGGTAACTACGGCTTTGCAGACTTACAGCATCAGGTTCCTGTGACAGAAAAAACGGTCTTCCCCATTAATTCAATGACAAAAGCCTTTACCGGCGTTGCTATTGTACAATTAGCAGAGCAAGGTCTTCTCAACATTGATGACCAAATTGGCAAGCATTTACCCGATTTACCCGAGGCATGGCAGTCACTCAAAATTAATCAGCTAATGGGACACACTTCGGGCCTGCCTGAGATCCTGGCAGCTAACCGGGGGCTTGAAACTTTAGTACCTCATGATGCAGATGCTTCCTGGCAGGAAGTCCAAAAACACCCGCTTCAATTTACACCCAACTCTCGTTTTAGCTACAACCAAACTGGTTATGTAATCTTGGGCAAGATCATTGATAAATACGTACCAGAGGGGTTTACCGCTTTCATTACTAAAATGCAGCTTGAGCGCGCTAAGATGCCACAAACCGCACAGGCTGGCTTTGACTACCTGGAACGCATGGTACCAAACCAGACTCGTCAGTATATTCATTTAAGCGAAAATAATTATAAAAACTTCTATGGTGAATTTCCGTATATTTTACGAACTGCCGCAGGAATGAGCTCAACAGCAACTGAACTTGCTAACTATATTGTGTCATTACAGCAAGGTGAGCTGGTTAAAGATCTCAACCTGTTATGGACACCCGTTCAACTCAACAACGGACGTACTGAAGGGTTTAACAATAAAGAAAATGGATATTCAATGGGCTGGCAGGTTAACCAGCGTAAATATCACAAGGCAATAAGCGCAAGCGGTGCGAACGCAGTCACCATGAGCATATATCCAGAGGATAAGGTTTCTGTGGTGGTACTAACTAACTTACTAGGCAGCTTACCCATCACTTTCGTCGACGAAATCGCCGCTTACTATATTCCGGGCTTCAACGATGAGCACAAGCAAATTGCTTACCAGCCGATGGCATACCTAAAATCTCTGGCTGATAAAAAAGGGTTTAAAAACTTTGCCTCGGTATTTTCAAAAGCGCAGCTAGACACGGGCGTAACATATGATCTGGAGATCCTGGTTGAATGGGGTAATAGCTTGGTTAAACATGGTCGCGTTGATGATGGTATTGCAGTTTTTGAATTTGCGCTGACTCAAAACAATGAACAACCATATTACCACAGCAGCATTGCTGAAGCCTATGAGCTAAACAAGCAATACTCGCTGGCATTTAAGCATTATCAGCAAATACTTAGGATAAACCCACACAGTGATTATGCCAAAAACAAAGTTGCCGACATAAAGGCCTATTTATAACCTTGGCCACGAAAAATCGTATTCCGAGTATGAAACCCAGGTGTTTGGTAACTTTTTCGAGCAAGACTCGCCTAATACATATCCTGGAGTCGTCAGAGAAGCGAACAACATAGCCTCGAATGAGTGGCGATAGCCCCGCCACTCATGCTGACAGAAAACGGATAACGGCGAACAATCGCTTCTTAATAATTGGGTCCATTTTTGTTTGATAAAACTCCATTGCATGTTCAACTTGGAAGTGTACCAATTTTAGGTGTCTGCCGATATAACTCGATTGGCCACCACAGCAAGGTCAGGGCACATCAGCGTAACGGTGGCCTGTCGCCAAACCAGTCAAAAGAAAGTTACTAGCAAAATTATAAAACTGTGGCCAATTTAAATTGACTACTATACATCGCTGGAGCGTCTATATATTTATAACTTACCGTTACCTGCCATTGTTCAGCTTATTCAAACAAGCTTTATTCTCTCTAACCTTTCCCATTATTCGAGATAGAAGTGCAACTAATAGAACGAAAATTAGAAAAATTTCAAATTTTGTAAAATAACTTGTGCTAGAAAATATTATTTCTCCGTTCGCTTGGTTATGATGAAACCCTTCACCTTTAATTTCAAAAGAGTAGGGCACATCATCGTAACCATAACTAACTTTGACACTCATTTCACTAATGTTTTTGAACTTTTTTAAGTCATCACAGGTAACAGAATTAATTCCTAAGATAATATTATCTTTCATTCCTTTCACATTGACAATATGAGCACCGCTTTTACTACTCTTACAGCTGTACTCAACCAATTCAGTTTCAATCCAAAATGGCTCTTTATAATCTCTTAATCCACGATATCCAACAGCATATATAAAAAGCGAAATCAAAGAGCACACTATGAGAACTAAAACCCAATCAACCTTTTCCAATGCCTTCATATACAACTCAATCTAATAATACCCTTCTACAATGTCTCTCTAAGACAAGTATCAATTAATTCTGAAGCACCAGTCGCGTTCATCACATCTATATGCAGCTACCTTGTCGCGATATGAGCTTTGCAGCACCTCATTCACTTGTTCACTGATCTCGGTGTCCCCAAGGTACAACCTTGTATACCCAACACTATCTGCAACGCTCAACGAATCTAGCTGATTTCCTCTGAAATATATGCCGGCATGGGATAAGCCATCAGGCAGATTCAACTCGGTAATATTCGTGCCACTTGCATATAGTTTATCGATCGTTGCCGGAATAGTTATATTTGCAATATGCGTATTGTTGATGGACAGATAATTTAAGCGATTAAAGCCCGACAGATCCAACTCAGTTAAAATCGTATTATCAAGGACTAAGGTCCATATCCCTTGCTCATGCTTTAAAGCCAATCGCGATATTGGGTTGTCAGACAGATTCAAGTTATACAAGTTATCGAACTGCGTCCCATCGAACTGCGTCAGTTGATTGCCCTTCAAACTGAATGAATGTAAGTGCTCGTTTTGCTGCAAGCCAGTTAAGGAAAACTCAGTAAGCAGGTTATTATCCAGATATAACTCATCCACTTGTGAACTAGCTGGCATGACCACTTCACCAATTTGATTATTCTGCGCCACAACTCGCTTCAGCGCATCTGCGCCTGTGAGGTCTAGTTTTTGCAACCTGGCGCTTTGCACGTCTAATTTTTTTAGTTCGGGCATCATGCCCAACTCAATAGCAGTCAGCTGCGTTTCACTTAAGTGTAGTTCCCTAACAGGGCTGGGCTTGAACGTCGCCAGTCGTTGAAGCTCGGAGCGGGAAGCGATAATTCTTTGTAGCTGCGTTGCATTAGTGATGTCTAACTCCGCTATCTGAGTATCTTCCATATAAAGAGATTCAAGATTCACGTAATGTGTCAGATCAAGCTCAGACATCGGCGTATTATTGATGGTCAGAGATTCTAGCAAGTGTGACTCAGACATACCAAATATACTAGCAAGCTGGCTGCCATTGGCGTAAATTCTGCGTAATTTCAGAGCGCCGTCTACATCCAGCGACTGTATACCACTGCCGCCAATTGACAGTGTCTCCAATTGACTAAGGTCAGTAATATCAAGCATCTGGGGTCCATCGCCAGTAAGTGTTAATGACTCGAGCTCGCCATGTTTTGGTAAGGAAAGCTGCGCCAGGGAGTCCACCTCTAACGTCAATGCTTCCAGTTGAGTCAGCATACTGAAGTCCAGGTCGCTGAATTCAACATCACGCAATGTGAGTTTCTTTAGCTCTGTCAGCTGCTGCAATTGCTGTTTCGCCTGTGAACTGATAGCTGGCACCCCAACCAGGGTAAATTCTTCTAACTGATCAAACAAAGTCAAGCCAGCCAGACTATCCAGCGCGAGCGCCCCATCTCCATCACATTTTAGTGCGTCAAGATACTCAATATGCGGGTCATAAAACTCATTGAATTTGTTAACACAGGCTGTGAGGAGAGGATCGGTGATCCCCAGGCGATCCGATTGATTTGCCGGACGAGGAGAAAACTGAATATCAAGTTCGCACGCTTGCTTCACGTTTTCATTTACAAAGGTCAATACTCTACTATGCAAGCTACTAAGGCGACGACTATATCCAAGACCACACTCTTTAAAACGCTCGACAACCATTCCATGGTCATAGTTAATTTTTAACTCCAGTGGTTGGTTATATAACTGATAGTTGCCTGGAAGATTGGTCTCAATACTTCCCCCTTCACTGGCGCCTATATTTATCTGATAAGACGGGATCTCATAGCTCAAGAAATGCTGGTTACTTTCGTCGCAACGGCTACCTTGCATATAGCGACATACTAATATGCCGTCTGCATTGCTGCTGACGATTTCGATCCAATAGACAAGTTCACCCACTTCTTCTCTCAGCTTACCATCAACCAAAGTAAGACTGGACACTTCTTGCCCTTCAATGTCTAACTTCAACCCCGGACTGCTATAATGGGTTGATTTGTATATACGCCAGTATCGGGTTATAGACTCAGTCACTTCATATAGCTTTAAACGATCCCTGCGGCTCCACTCGGTATCCCAAAACAGATATGATTCGAATTGCGTTAATACCGGGTCACTATCCAGCGTGACGGTTCTCAGAATTTTAGCTGAGCGTCCGTAACTGCCACTGTGATCAAGCACATAAAGGTGATTTCCTTGTTTTCGGATCACTTCGAATTTGTGCAGCTCTCTTAACTCACAGCTAGGCTCCTGTTGGTCACAGACCGGATCATAGCCAAGCTGCTCATTGTATTTCGTCATTACGCTCAGTACACCATCAGACCAGCTACTTTCGAATGCACCATCATGCTTCCCGTCGCGATACTGTCCACCCGGATATAGCTCAAAGCCCCGCTCATCATTCCCTTCAGAGAAGCGCCATTTGCCAGTCAAATTCTCAAGCTTGAGTTCACTTTGACGTTTTAGTAGTACGCCTGTGCCACGCTGGAACCAGAAAGAGTTGTAGTTGGCATCGTGCGAATCGTCGTTGATACTTTCGATTGCAAACTTGTAACCGTATTCGGTTTGCTCAAACATTTTAATTTTTGCTACGTTACCGTAGTAATCTTCCAACCTAAGCCTGTCATCCTGCGTAATCGACCAGGTAATGTCGTGGTTCCACGGCATGCCCTGATAATCAGTTGAAGTAACAACCCCCTGATTATCGTCTTGTAAAGATATGCTCAGATACTGGTCTGTGTGTGTCCGGCTATCCTCCAATTCGGCACCATAGGTCAACACCCAATCACCAACCATACTTTGAGGCGTTAGCTCTGTTGCAGCGACTTCTTTGCTATTTTTAACCAAGATCGGTGTTAAATCATAACTAGATTGAGTATTGGGATTCCAGGCTTGCCAAATCAGATATAAACCCGATTCGCGATAATCCAGTTTAAACCCGGTCGCATGTACTTTTTCGTTATTACCCAGACGAAGGGTTATATAATCAAAATATCCCAGGTCAAACTGTGCCCAATAGAGTTCTTCGGAGACTCGCTCTATCGAAAAGTCAATCTTAGTATAACGACTGTATAAACGGCCGGTATTGTTCCAGTCAAACTCAAAGTACCAGCTGTGCGGAATATCCAGAGCGTCATTAAACAACACCATTGCATCATCATAAGGGGCCTGTTTTGAAAACACAGCCTGGATAGTACAATCAGCCAGTGGCTCAACTACAGAATACAAAAAGCCATGCTCATTATCTGAGTCCACGGTGCCATCACACCCGGAAACCTCAGACAAAGTGGCGCCCCCATCAGGTACTAGCAGCACTGAGAAGCTCTGTTTGTAACGGTATTCGCTGCTCGATGAAATGGCCTGACCGCTGCCCTCCAGATTCAGCTGTATATCCAGCTGTGGCCTGGAAAAAGCATAGTCATTGGTGTTTGCGTCAGTGCAAGTTTGCGCTTCATTGAAATGGCACAGCGTTACCCCATTTTCATCAGACTGTAGCAGTTGTAAAAAGGATTGCTCGTTCGTTTCAATATGAGTCAGATGCACCAGCTCGTCACTCAGTGTTACCCAGTACTTTTGTCCATCTATATCAATAGCATCATCACAACGACTAACGTTATCCTCACCACTGTGGCAGTACCGCATGCCTTTTAAGTGAACAGTTTTATTGTCAGAGACAGCAAACAGATTTGGCCGACCTCCGAAGATATAATAGTTATTGTTCTGACTAACAAATGCATCGGTGAACGCATTTGTTGCAAGCGGTTCCTCACTCAGCCTAAAAACAAATACTTTACTGCCAATATGCGTGGGAGTGGCTTCTCGCAGGTCTATAGAAGAATATTTTACAGCAATCAACTCACCTTGTTTTGCCAGCAGCTCATACTCAAAATTATGGTCAGTCTGACAATGTTCCGAAGTGGTATCACAGTATTCAACATTTTCGCCTGCAAAGGTGTAATTATGTCGCACCAGGTTGCCATTTAACATGGTGGCCTGTATGTCACGGTCCCAGGTGAACTGAAAGTTATTATGCTCATCAATCAGGAAGCTTTCTCTTTCGCCTTTGAGCTTTTCAGGTGTCCAGGTTTTAACATAATTGATGTCGTCAAAACTCGTGTTCTGATGTCTGACCAAGATAGCAGGGAAAAGTTGCTGCTCGCCATACCAGGGTTTCAATTCAACCAACACTTGCAGCCCCAACTCAAATTTGCGAACCACAGTGATCTTGTAAGAAAAGTTGCCAAATAGATAGCGCAACTGATTCCCTTCAAGTCTCCAAGAGACGGTCTCCGGCTTTCTGGTAGAAGTGATATTGGCTCTGGAATATTCTAAAAATTCGATTGAGTAAGCCTGGGCTAACGACCTTGTTTGCGGAATATTGATGGACCAGTGCCCCAGCAGGTTTGCTTTCTCAAGTTCTGGCAGGTTATTTGCCGCAATAAAATGCCCCTGGAATGGCTCTGTAAATTCGCCAGGTTGATCACCCGTTGCAACTTTCTGCATCGTCACTTCAGCGGACTGTGCCTGCTCACCATGCTGATATAACTTTAGAGATAACTGATTGACCTGATAATCCGGATTGAAGTAGTTGCCAGACTCATAAACAGATATTGGGCTGTCCAGATTGAGCTGTAACTGTGTTCCACTCTGCTGCCAGGTAAACGACGTGGACTCTGTGGACTGCAATTCACCCGTATTATCACTATTGAATGTCAAAGATGCTGCAAAGCCATTGAAGTAGCTCGATTCCGAAAGGTAGTATGTCCCGTCTGGCACAAACGTCACTTGTTGCATCAAGTCACTATCTTGCTTTATGTCTTCGCGGATCTGCCTAAAGAGTACCGGATCTGTCGCCTTGATAGCTCTGAGCAGCGCTCGGGCCTTAGGTAAATCTCTGGCTAACTCAAGCGTCGATGCGAGACCGTCCGGTAACGCGTACCCGTGGTCAATCACCGCTTTTAAGGTGCTGGCCAGTGCCAGCTTTTCTTCGGGGTCAATATTGCGTTTAGCCCGTTGCAGCTCAGAGTGGTTAGCCACACTCTCTTCATTTTGCTGGATAAGCGCATATTCAACCGTTGTGAGGTTGGTGATATTCACGCTGAACTGCTCCTCAGCGTCGAGTACAGAGTCTGCGCCGGCGGCCTGCACCAGATTGCCTAACTCACCTAACATGGATACCAAAGTCACATGACTTTGTGTATTAATACCAGAGGCTTCAAGCGTCATCATGGCGTTGATATCCGCTTCATCAAGCACTACGCTCAACTCATACTCGCCCGTTTCACTCGCCTGCGCTTGAAAGTGTTTTTCACCAGAGCGTAAAGAGACATTCGCGTACTGGATTGGTTCATCTGTCACTTTTCCTCGCAAAGTAAGGCGATGCTTCAGGGCAAAAATGGTTGCAGTGAAAGTATCTGCATTAGTCTCACCTTGATTATCAGTCACTGTGACAGTGAAAGTGACTTCAGTATCTTCTGTTAAATCTGCACTGATGACATTGAGTTCAGCACTCTGTTCACCGCTAATTTGTAGTTCAGCCGATCCGTTGTGAGACCATTGATAGGCAGAAATCTGGCCATCACTATCATCAGCCGCGGCGGTTAGTATAAAAGCCAGTTTTTCCTGAAATTCAGTCTGGTTTGATTGAATAGAAACCGTGGGTTTGACGTTAGGTAAAGCTTGCAATGTCAGTGTAAACTCATCCTGCGCCGTTGCACCTCGTTCATCTGTTACAACCACAGCCAGAGATACCTGCGTATCTTGAGAAATTGCTTGTGCACTTATAACCAGCTGCGCTGACTGAGCACCTGTGACGGTAATAGGTGCGTCCTCAGGGATCTGCCACTCATAACGCACTACTTCGCCGTCGGGATCAGACGCATCTGCCGTTAAGGTTATTTGACTGGACTCTTCAACAATGGCGGGGCCTGTTATCGTCACTACAGGCTCAACATTGACCGTTGGCTGAATTGTGACGCTATGCGTAGCGCTAGATGTCAGCCCGGAATCATCCGTTACAGTTACCGTCAGCAAAGCCTGGGTGTCCTGGCTAACAGTATGTGCACTTATAACCAACTGTGCTGACTGAGCACCAGTGGCGGTAATAGGTGTGTCTTCGGGGATCTGCCATTCATAACGCACTATTTCGCCGTCGGGATCAGACGCATCCGCCGTTAAGGTTATTGGACTGGACTCTTCAACAATAGCGGGGCCTGTTATAGTCACTACTGGCTCAACATTAACCGCTGGCTGGATTGTGACGCTATGCGTAGCGCTAGATGTCAGTCCGGAATCATCAGTAACGGTTACTTTCAGCAAAGCTTGGGTGTCCTGGCTAACCGTGTCTGCACTTATAATCAACTGCGCTGACTGAGCATCAGTAGCAGTAATAGGTGCGTCTTCGGGGATCAACCATTCATAACGCACTATTTCGCCGTCGGGATCAGACGCATCCGCCGTTAGGGTTATCTGACTGGATTCTTCAACAATCGCGGGGCCCGTGATAGTCACTACAGGCTTAATATTGACCGTTGGCTGGATTGTAACGTTATGCGTAGCGCTCGATGTCAACCCGGAACCATCCGTTACGGTTACTGTCAGCAAAGCTTGGGTGACTTGACTAACGGAGGGTGTTACAACTAAAAGGTTTGCTGTATCGCTACCTGAGAGCGACAACGTGCTGTCAGACTCATAACGCCACTGGTAGCTTGTTATTTGGCCATCACTGTCGGTTGCATTAGCGCTCAGTGAAAAAGAGCCGCCAGCCTGAACCTCACTCACACCAGTTACAGAGACTTGTGGCGCAAGATTAACTTTTGGCACGAGTGTTACTGAGTGTGTGGCATGCTGACTGACTCCTGCTTCGTTTGTTACGGTGAGCTTAAACGTTACATCGGTAGGTTGCGTCAGTATCGGTGCTTTAACATTAAGAGTTTCGTTATCTTGTCCACTCAGCTCAAGCGGTACAGCTGAATCATGTTGCCACTGGTAAGATAGTGCTTCACTATTCACTTCGGAAGAATGTAGTGCAGTGAGTGTAAACTCGCCTGGCGTGACAACAGACTCTGGACCAGCTATCTCTGCGGTCGGTGTCGCTTTGACTATGAGTGTATGTTGCGCCGTTTGTGTGAGCCCTTCATTGTCAGCAACAGTCACAAAAAAGACCACATCTAAGTCTTGCTCAATATCACCAACCGACACAGTAACTATTGACTGCTCAGGGCTTTGCAACTCTAGTTCAGCGCCACCTGCTTCATACTCCCATAGATAACTAGTCACGGCCTTGTCATCTGATGCCTCAGCAGTAAGGGTAAATACAGTCTGCTCTGAGACCTGAGTTTCACCAATTATGCTAACTTTAGGAGCCTGGTTGTCTGCTTGTGGCTCTTCAGTCTTCGTTTGGGTTTGTGTATTGGCACTATTTCCGCTTTCACTACCGCCACCGCCACATGACGCTACCACAAAACATGTCATTGACAGCAAACATAGTCGCAATATAGCACACATCCTTTTAATCATTACGTCCCCAAACTGGTTAAAAGCCAAACAAAACCATCGAATTCTACCTAGAACAAGGTCAAATTCAAGCTTGGGTGTAAACATATGTAAAAAGGAAGATTACAGCCACTGCATTCCCATCTTTACAGCAGTTACGAATGAAAAACTATATTGACTGTCCGGGGCTAGTTGTTCGCTACAGGTAACAGTTTATACAAATAACTTTCGGAGCAACGGGAAGGTACTTTCAGGCTCTAGTAAACTTCAATAACAGCTATAAAAATGCGGCGGTCACCAGGGAGTATGACCGCCGCAAAGTGTTGTTTACCCTTGTGCGGTTTACAGGTTAAAAAGCGCTGTAAATTGCGGTTGATTGATTGAATTCAAACACCGAGATCTGGCCGCAGCGGGCAAAGTGGTTATTGCTGCTGTAGGGGGTGTTGGTCTGGCTGATATCGCCTTCCCAGCCCTGGCCGTTTTTCACATAGGCTTTGATCTCAAACCAGCCGTTGTGGGTCTGGCTACAGTCCATATCTACATCCAGCATCCAGTAATGGGCACCCCATTGGTTCAGTGGTGTTTCGCCATAGCCCTGGCTTTCTACCGTGGCTTTGGTGCCCCATTCAGCCGGCCACAAGTTGGTTGTCCAGTCCAGTGCACTGCCCGCGGCATCTGCACTTTGGCCTGATTCACTCCCCTGCCAGTCAAGGTAGTTATCGCCCTGTTTCCAGCCTTGTGTCGTCGGGTTTTTCAGGTTGTTGTGGCGAACCGGCATGGCACATTGCAGCGGGTCCTGAGCGCAATCGCGGCCTAAAGTGGCTGCAAAAGCATAATCTAAGCCGCCACGCACAAACAGATCCTGGCCTGCTGCCGTTTCGGCTTTGATGAATACGACGGTTCTTTGCCAGTCGCCCGCAGGCACATCCGGCGCGTCACCCAGTTTGCTGTTGTGATGAATTGCCACAGCATTCATCGCGCTGACGTTGATACTTGCCAATCCATTTTGATCAACTGTGATTTGATCACCAAGACACGCATCGCCCGAGTTATTCTTGCCGCCGCTGAGGACATCACAGTAAACGCCCGCAGCCAGCCCCGTTTGCAGCGTCTGGTTCAGGCCAAAACCTTCACGGTTAATGGCCACAAACCCTTCATCCCCGCGGGAGAAGGCAATCTGGTTATTACCATTGTCCCACCAGTTGTTCACGGTCCAGTGGCCTGTCGTATTGTTCCTAAATTCCATAGCACCGGCGATCATATTGCGACGATGCTCACACAGCCACTCATTAGCAAAACAGTTCAGCGTGTTGCCCTGATGCACAGTGCTGCCCGGTGGTCCGGCATCGCCATCATGGTTAAAGTCGTAGCTCGACATCACCTTCGGATAGCCGTAGGGGAAAGCCAGCATAAAGACATTGGCCAGATCGTACAGGGCGCCGTCTTCGTAGGTTACGACGTTGCCAGCCCCGCCATGACCGCGCTGGTTATCATGGTTGTCCACGAATACCACGGCCAGGTGGCTCGACATCATGCCCCAGGCTTCGCCAAAACTGTTTAGCCAGGCTAGCTTGCCGGATTTAAAGGTGTCGCCCAGCTTAGTGCTGTACTTAAACTCAGTCACCAGACCATTAGCAAAGTACTCATCAGCGCGCACGGCCTGGCCACCCTGGTCGATTACTTCCTGAAATACCAGAGGCTCACCATTGACCTTGTTCATGATGGCAGCAATATCAGACGATGCCATATGTTTACTGGCATCTAAGCGGAATCCAGCCACGCCGATGCCAACCAGATCGTTCAGATAAGCGGCCAGTGTATCCTGCACATAAGCAGCCGATGTGTTCAGATCAGCCAGACCAACCAGCTCACAGTTTTGTACTCGCCAGGCGTTGTTGCCGTAGTCGGCATCGTTAATCGCGCAGGTTTCATGAAAGTCTTGCGGACTGTAGATTGGGTAATGTTTGTCACCAAACGTGCTGCCCGCCACACCTGTACCACTACCGTGGGCCATGTGGTTAATCACTGCATCAACATAAATGTCGACACCTGCATTCTTACAGCGAGACACCATATCGATAAATTGAGCGCGATTTCCGCTGCGGCTTTCCAATTGATAACTAACGGGCTGGTAGCGAGTCCACCAGGGTGCGCCTGTGATATGTTCGCTCGGTGGTGAAACCTGCACGGCAGCGTAACCCTTTGGACCCAGGAAGGTTTCACACTCGGTCGCAATATCCTGCCAGGACCATTCGAACAAATGAACAAAAGTTGTGGGGGCGGCCAGTGCCTGAGCTGACATGCCGAGCCCTGCTGTGATCAGCGCTGTATTCAACGCTTTAAGTGACTGTTTAATCATTGTGTGTTCTCTGTTGTTGTCATAACGGTAATGTTTACATCACGGTAACAATATAGAGAGATCCGATTAAACGTCTATTGAATACGTATGCAATCCTACTTGTGAGCAAATGCGAGACCAAAACCGGTTAAAAATCCTGCAAAAAGCCCGGCATGCGCCTCCATTGTGGCCCGGCTCTGCTGCGCGGCTCCCGCCCTCAACAGCACAATAAGCACCTCACAATGTATTTACACCACAAGAGATACTTCAATCTAACTAATTGAAAATTATACTTTGTCACAAAAAAGTCGGCACAATTTACTTGTCTGTGCAACGGCTTATGGATAACACTTTTGCACATCACTACGCAGCGAGCCACGCTATGATCCTAAAACAACTCAGATTAAGCAAGCACCTGACACAGGCCCAGCTGGCCATGATGTCCGGGCTCAGTATCCGGACTATTCAACGGATTGAACAAGGCCATACGCCCAGCCAGGAGTCTTTAAAATGCCTCGCTGCTGCACTGGATATCGACATTCACACATTACAGGAGGGGTCTTTTATGACAAGCAAGCATACTCAATCGCGCCCGCTGCCACTGTGGCTAAGGATTTGGTTCTTTCTTGGTACTTTGCAGAGTCAACCAGACAGGCCATTACTTAGCAGGCTTGAGCGGGTTTTACATGGTTTTGGTTTGGTATTTTGTTTGCTGGGATTATTCAGCGAAGCAGCACTGGTTGGGGGGTTGCTGTTACTCGTCAACGGATACTTTATTAGCTACTGTAAATATATGGGTGATAAGTTCGCAATCTGGTAACTGCATGCTACAAATTAGTTCATGTACTCCAAAGACATAAGAGCTAAGTCAAACAATATAGGTCGTACCTATCGCAATTACAAATTCAAACATTTCTTAACGGAATATTCTGCCCGCGCAACTTAACTTAGTCTCACAGAATGTACAAAAAGGAACAACAATGAGCGCGCGGATCCATGGTATTGACCTTGCCAGAGCACTGGCAATTTTTGGTATGGTGGTCGTTAACTTCAAGCTCGTGATGGGTGCCAGCACAGGCAGCCCCTTTCTGTTATCACTAAGTGCCCTGCTGGAGGGACGTGCTGCAGCACTGTTTGTGATCCTGGCAGGGGTCGGACTCACTTTATCAGCTCGCAAAGCCCAGGATCACGATTTACTACATCGAAAACAGATGCAAAACAAAGTCGCTATGCGTGGCATTTTATTGCTGTGCCTGGGGTTACTCTATTTGCCCGTCTGGCCGGCAGATATTCTGCACTTTTATGGCTGTTACTTTATCCTGGCCTCGTGGTTACTCTTTGCTTCTCATCGTACCCTGCTGACGCTCTGTGCGCTGGTTGTGTCTACTTTTCCTGCCCTGTTATTAGTCATTGATTATTCTAAAGGCTGGCACTGGGGAACACTTACCTATCTGGATTTATGGACCCTGGATGGGCTGATACGACGGATTTTTTATAATGGCTTTCATCCTGTTTTTCCCTGGTTTGCATTTTTATTGTTTGGTATGTGGCTTGGCCGCCAGCCGCTGCACCAAAGTGCACTACAAAAAAGACTGTTTAAAATCGCCATTGTCATTTTAGTTTCTGTCGAGGGGGCTTTTTATCTGCTGCGCACACTGGCCGTGCGTGTTGGCATGCAAGATCAAGACATTCAGTTTTTGCTCAGCACCGGACCTATTCCTCCACTGCCTCAGTATCTGGTATGTGCCACCGCCAGCTCAGTACTTGTCTTACTGGGCTGCATCAAACTTGCGCAGCACTTTGCCCGTTCAGCTGTACTGCATTCATTGGAAGATACAGGTAAGTTATCGCTCACTTTTTATATTGCGCATGTCATTATTGGTATGGGCACACTGGAAGCGCTGGATATGCTGGGTAACCAGTCAATCGAGACGGCATTGTTAAGCAGCCTGTTGTTTTGTCTGTCGGCCTGGTGTTTTGCCACGCTGTGGCGGCGCAAATATGCTCAGGGCCCTGCCGAATGGTTATTCAGATACCTTCTTGCACGCACAGGTACCTACTCAGAGCCGCCATTACCTACACGTAAATAATACCGGGTAAAAATTTCACACACAGGTAAAAACACCCTATCCGAACACACACCCTCAATTTAAACCCATGATTTAAAAGAATATTATTCCTGGCAAATCATTTGCACTGTCAGGAGTACTAATTCTCGCAATCAAGGAGTTATTATGAGTACCAGTAAATCGACTGCCAACAGTCAGGCAAACAGTGAACATACACACCCGGTTTCTGATCAGCTAGCCGACTCTCTCCACTATACTGTCGATGCTCTGCACGACACGGCGGCCAAGACCGAAGAGCAATTACGAAACAAAAGCGAAGCGTCTGGCCAGGCCTTGCAGGCTCAAAAACGCGAACTGGAGAAAAAGTGGAATGCCTCAGGTGTTAAAAAATATGCCACAGAAAACCCGGTTAAAACGGCAGGCATTGCATTTGGCGCAGGTGTCCTTCTGACCATGCTATTACGGAGTAAGTAATATGAGCGCGCCATCAGACCACTCTACAGAAACACACCAAACTGCCAGTATGGGCGCTCAGCTTACAGCGCTGATGCAACAGGGCGAAGCCGTTAGTGCAAGCTATGCTGACGTCGCCCGCACTTTCGCGGCTTTGTTTAAAGCCAAACTGCGCGCCCATTTTAAAACGATTCTGACTTGCGTCTTGCTGCTGATGATTTATTCACTGCTTATCACAGCAACCTGGTTGTCACTTCAGGGGTTGATGGCCTATGCCATGGTGCAGGCTGGCCTGAGTTGGTTTGTCTCTGCGGGGCTGCTGATGGCGTTAAATCTGGCGCTTATCTACTATCTGATAGCGACTGCAATACAGCTGTTTGATAAAACCACCAGCGATCTGCTTGATGTGTTTTAACTAACAAGCTTTGAAGGAGAGGACCATGACCTGGCTGGCAAGTTTTATATACCGTACTGCACACCAGGAAGTGCAACAGCAACAACTGAGCCTGTTGAAAAAGCTGTATTATGCACAGTTCAGTAAGCGGCGGTTCTGCCGCAAAGCTAAGCGTGTGGCCTGCACACCTCAATGTATTGCACTGCTTGCACTAAGCGGTGTGTTATTAGTTAAAAGTAAGCGCAAGTTTTCAATTTTGCGCAAGCTGGTTTTGTTCAGACGAGCACTTCGCCATGTTTAACCTGCCACGCATTATCTCCCCTCATTTACCGGCGGTCTGAGTACGTATCTCAGCGCCCGGGCAAAAATTTTCGACTACACTGAAATGAAACTCACGTAGCACTGGTCTTGTCGTTACAGCAGCATGTTCAGGTAGCACTGCGCTGCCGATAAGTACGGGCATGAACATGCTGCTGAACCCCCTTTGTAAACTAAGGTAGCAGTTGTTTTGGACAGGTCACCCCACACTCTGTCTGGCACACACTCAATGAGGAAGATAATATGAAAACACTTACAGGGGCCGCGATGGCGGTCATGGTTGCAGGACTGGTAGGATGTAATGCAACCGACAACACGTCATCCAATACGGCCAGTGCCAGTGGCGCTAGTACTGATCTGGTTCATTGCTATGATGTTAACGTTTGTGGCGGTCACAACGACTGCAAAACGTCGAGCAACGCGTGCGCCGGGCAAGCCAGCTGCAAAGGTACCGGATTTGTGGCAATGCCAGCCAAAGCCTGCGCAGATGTAGGCGGCAATGTAAAAGATGAATGGGTCGGCTCTGTTGCTAAATCCGACCTGGTTAAGTGCCATGATGTCAATATTTGTGGTGGCCATAATGACTGCAAAACCGCCAACAATGCCTGTGGTGGCCATGCTTCTTGTAAGGGCACCGGGTTTGTAAAAATGCCAGCCAAAGCATGTCAGGATATCGGCGGAAAAGCCGACAGTTAAAATCGCTTACTGTGTCAGCAGGTGACGTTTTTGTCTACGCTCACTTGCTGCTCCTCTTCTTCTGGTTAAAACGGAGTTATATTGAACGCATCACCTCCCTATTTGGGGTTTGGCTTAGGACTCAGAACCTGCTACTTCGAAGCTATCATCCAGACTCAACCCGCTATAGACTGGTTAGAGATCATCTCAGAGAACTATTTTGTTGATGGTGGCAAGCCATGGCATTATCTCGATCAGATCAAAGAGCGCTACCCCATTGCTATGCATGGTGTGTCTATGTCCATTGGCAGCACTGGCGAGATAAACTTCGATTACCTTAGTAAGCTCAAACGCACCATACACCGCGTGAACCCGGCGTGGATTTCTGATCACTTGTGTTTTTCTTCCCTTGGAGACTTCAACAGTCATGACTTGTTGCCGCTGCCATACACCGAAGAAGCGCTGGCGCACTTAAGTGAGCGATTACGCATTGTTCAGGACTTTCTGGAGCGTCCGCTGATCCTTGAAAATGTGTCCAGTTACCTCACCTACCATCAGTCACAAATGACAGAATGGGACTTTCTTTGTGCACTGCATCACCAGTCGGGTTGTCAGTTTTTGCTGGATATCAATAACATTTACGTCAGTGCCAGAAACCATGGCTTCGACGCAATGGATTATCTTAACGCTATTCCAAAGCAAGCCGTTGCACAGATCCACCTGGCCGGGCACAGCGACTTTGGCAGCCACATTGTTGATACGCATGACCAGCCTGTATGCGACGCTGTTTGGCAGTTGTTTCAGTGTTACGCGCAGTCCATGCCACGCGTTAATACCATGATCGAAAGGGATGATAACTTTCCTCCATTTGAAACCCTTATGGCAGAGCTGAATCAAGCCAAAGCGCTTGCACCAATGAGCTGGAGGTCGCATGGCTGATTTAGCCAAACTACAGCAGGCGTTTGTCGATATGCTCACAGGCTTAAATCCTGAGCTGATAAACCACATTGCGCCGCAACCAGGCTTAGATGCCAAAGACAGAGCTGCCATTTACCACAATGCCTATCGTATTCGCCTGACCAAAGTACTGGAGCAAGACCATGAGATGCTCGGACGCTACCTGGGCGATGAATTATTTGATCAAATGGTTGCCGGCTTTCTTTCTCACTACCCCTCGCAAGACCCATCTTTGCGTCATTTCGGCGACCGACTCCCCGAGTACTTGGCAAATGAGCCCCCTTTTTCTGCTCATGGGATCCTGAGCGAAATGGCTGCGTTCGAACGCCTGTTACTACAAGCTTTTGATGCGCCGGATGACACGCGCCTGAGCATTCAGGCACTGCAACAGGTTCCGGCTAATTTATGGCCCAATGTGATTTTTACGCTTCACCCAAGTGTACGATTGCTCTGCTGCCAGTTTGCCTCGGTTGAAAGTTGGCAGGCACTCAAGCAAGCAGATACCCCACCGCAACCCGAGCTTTCATCGCCACGCTACTGGCTCATTGTTCGTGAAGCCAGCCTGCGCACCGCGTTTCACCCGCTCTCTCATAGTGACTATGTGTGCCTGAAAACGATAGATGACGGACTGCCCTTTAGCTTCGTTTGCGAGGCCGCAGCCGGGCTGCATCAGGATACGGAAGCAGGCACACATGCTGTCATGCAATTACTGCAAAAAGCGCTCAATTCAGGTTGGCTTAGCCAATACACGCTGCCAGCTCACATGTCTGATTGACACGAGTAAGGAAAATCATGAAACTCAGTGAAAAAATTCGCCTGTACCAGCTTAGCCTGATTGCCAGCATGCTATTTGCGTTTGTCGGCTTTGCTTATAATGCCTGGCGACTCGAGGTCTCAGAACAGAACAACAATATACGCACTGCTTGCTTCGAAATGCTTAAAGAGCTGGCACAACTTGAGCAGCTGATTTACATCGCCCATTATGACCAAAACAAGGTCGAAGGCAGCCCACGCAAAGGCTGGATAAGTGTAGGCTTAATCAATGACTTCAGTTATCTGACCAATGGCGAACTACAAAAAAGTGCCACTACGCTCAAAGCAACCTGGTCAAAAAACTGGCAAAGTATTGATGCCAGCACTCAGGCCGTTGATTTGGTTGTTCAGGATATAGACAATGTGCGCACTGAAATAAAACAGTTACTCAACAGACTGGAATAGCCTGATTACCTGAATGCGCACAGTGGCAGTCTGATATTAATACACAGACCTGCCTATCATTTCGTCATTGTCCTGCAACAGACGCTGTCGTTTCACTGCCACTCACAGTTTGTTTAAGCACGCATCATATATCTTAAGATTATAACTTTTGGCGTACTGGTACGCTTCGCTACGTGCGGCTTTATCCGCCTCACTGCGCAAGGTGTCGCCAGTTCCAGGCATGACTTTTACACCACAACGCGCTTCCAAGTCCTTGAATGCAAACTGTTCAAAGCCCGGCACGACGGGCCGTCGGCCCGTCGTGTAGAACAAACGAAAGTCTTGCTTGTCCATGGCCTCTGTAAGTGCTTGCTGAAGTTTATCATCAACGTCAGCTTCTTGTTGCTTATGCATCCCCTGGCACCCCATAGTCAAACCTATACTAAGCAGGGTACCCACTGCGGTGATTTTATCCTTCATACTTTTTTACTCCTCCCCTGATGCACAGGCCCGCAATCAATAACCAGAGCATCGCAAACAAGCCGCCGCCTGAGCCGCCATCATCCAAAGATTGGGCAGGAGTCTGTGGTTCTGGTTGCGGATCGGGTTGAGGGTCGGGTTGTGGATCCGGCTCAGGCTCGGGCTCAGGGTCAGGTTCTGCGGGGGCAGCCGCTACCGTTACTGTAACCTGACCCGTTGCACTGCCTCCGTTACCGTCTGTCACACTATAAGTGATGGTATCTGTGCCAGAAAAGCCACTGGCGGGCGTATAAACCAAGCCATTCGAAGCAATGGTTACCGTGCCACTGCCCTGATAGTCCACCGACGAGATACTCAGTGGATCGTTATCTACATCGGTGTCGTTGTTCAAGACTGATAGCAACACTTGCTGAGCCTGAAAGTCGACGTTGGCCGTGTCATTTTGCGCTACAGGGGCATCATTGACGGCCGTTACTGTCACCTTGATAGTGAACGCCTCGCTGTTTTGACTATCTTTAGTTGCAATTGCAGATATCAGTAGATCCCCATTGTAGTTTTCGCTCGGGGACACAGTTAGATCTGTAAGCGTATAATTAGCGCCGGGAAACAAAGTAATTGAGTCAACGGCCAGACCCAGCTCAAAATTAAGGTCTTCTTTTTTGATTTGGATCCGCTGGTCTTCTGCAACAGACAGTGGTTGTTGAGATACAAACACTGGCTTGATAGGAGCAGGCGGACCATCAAAGTTAATCGTAAAGTTGCCCGAATTGATTGCAAAAAAGACATTGTCGGTACAGTTAACTCTGATGCGAGCAGAGTCAGTGCTTATTGCTGATGTGATGACCACATCCTGCTGCCCGTCATTATCAACCCCGTTCGCCAGCGAAGTGCCAAAGTTCAATCCTCCATCGGTTGACAGACTGATGCTAACCCGGCTGCAGGACACAGGGGCATTCTGAGTATTCGCAGTATCCCAGGTTACCGTATGGGTTTGAGAAAGCCACTGGCTGCTGCTGTCGGGTTGTGTCACCCGAAACCCGGTCGCGGAATTAACCACTGTTACTTGCATCGAATCACTGGCTACATGCCCCTGACCATCCCTTACTGCAAGGCGAAAATTCAAGGTTCTGTCTGTCGTTGGATAGGCCTCACCATAGGTAACACTGTTAGTCAGAATGTCTACCAATTTGGGAAACGTTCTGCTCGGGTTCATTGTGGGATTAAACACCCTGAACAAAGGTCCTGTTCCAGGGTCAATCGCATCCTGAGCTGGGCTATTTGTTGCCGCCCCAAGGTCAAATTGCTGCCAGCTGTAACTGAGGGTGTCGGAGTCAGAGTCAGTTGCACTGCCCATCAAAGTGAATGGTGTGCGTGCAGGTATCGTAAAATTAGCGCCAGCATCTACAACCGGGCTCTGATTACTTAGATTGGTGCGAGTTCCACAGGTGTTGCCCACACCCTGACGTGTTACTTCCACCATTTGATCTATGGAGTGTAAATGAAAAAAGGCGTCTGAGTTTGCCTGTAAGTTTTGGTCAACGCAAATACCTGTGTATCCCATGATGGTCGACCCACTAGCAGGCTCGTAGGCAGACAACCCAGAGCGATTCCCCTGACAGGCCCCCTGCAATCCATTAAAAGTATGCTCTGCACCTAGCTGATGGCCAATCTCATGGGCAACATAATCAATAAAAAAAGCATCGCCCTCAGGTTCTGGGAGGCCCGTCAGACCTGCTGCTTTTTGGCTTGTGCACACCACCCCAAGCCCGGCAACGCCACCTCCACTTGTTACAACCAAGTGGCCAATATCGTAGTCTGCGTCGCTCATTACGCTTTCTATCGCCTGAGATATCGTATCCCCGTCGATATCCTGATCTGTGTTGGTAAATGGGTCAGTGTTTGCATCCAGAAACACAATCTGATCGTTATTAGCGACGAGCTGAAAAGTGACCCCAAGATCTCGGGCATACACCTGGTTGACCCGGTTAACCATGGTCACTATGGCAGCCAGACCCAAAGCCCGCGTGCCTCCATGATAAGCCGTATACTCTCCGGTGGCCGCAACCGCAAGACGATAAACTATTCGCTCGCTGATCTGGCT
Source organism: Pseudoalteromonas sp. DL2-H2.2 (assembly GCF_021532535.1). NCBI lineage: Bacteria > Pseudomonadati > Pseudomonadota > Gammaproteobacteria > Alteromonadales > Pseudoalteromonadaceae > Pseudoalteromonas > Pseudoalteromonas sp. DL2-H2.2. The sequence goes on from NZ_JAKGBD010000018.1 coordinate 61,683, forward strand.
GGTTTGCATCAGGCCATCTGGCTTATTTAACGTGGCGTCTGATATGCCGGGAAAACGGATCGGCGGGTGACGCTTTATATCGGCTGCGTGTGTATGTTGCCTGGCTGAGGTAAAGTAATAACTGCGGTAGTTGTAGGAGTCGGATTGCGGGTCGAGATAAACTGTTTTTCCCTGATGTTCAAACATCCCGCAAAACCCTTTTGGTGACAGATCAAAGGTGCCAACATTGCTGGGCTCACCCAGCTGCACTCCTTTAAAAGTCATAATGTCAGGGTATTTTTTTGCCAGCTCCGGCGCCATCACCTGACTGGGTTCGAGACGAAAGGTGACAAACTCACCATTGGGCAGTGGCATCGCCATGTCCAGCGTATTGGCAGCCACCATCTTTGCTCTGACGGATGCTAAGTCGAGTTCCAGATGTTGCTCAGTGTGCGTGCGCTTGAGCTGGCTCTCTCGCTCAAACACAGTCCAGTGGGTCTGGTCAATTAACTGTATTGCAAGCGCGCTGTGGCAGGTAAAAAGCAGCATCAGGCATATCAGTGAGAGTTTATTCATTGTTAGCCCCGTCGAATTGTTGTCATTTGGGTCATAATTTGACCACACAATTACAAGCATAGACGGTTAGCATCCATTTGGCGGCACTTTATTTCAGGATTGATAAATGTACCTAAACAACTCACTTATTCTGGTCGGTTCAGGCACACTTATCTGAGCAGGAAGAATATTGTTTTTACAGATAATATCTGAAAATAAAGTGTTTAGAGCGCCTCAACCTGAACTGCTGATTTTCCTTTGCCTGCGACTCGGTAACGTTGTTGATATTTGCGTTTTGCAACAACCAGAGCCAGGGTGCCTACTAAAGAAGGTGCCAGCCACGCCATTAAAATGGCCTGCTCTCCCACTATCTCTACGAGTAAGTACCGACCTCCTACAGCGCTGAATGCCGTATACACTCCTATACCTGAACCGATCATGGCACTCAGGTGCTCAATAACCCACTGCCGAGGTTGTACCTTAGGTGCAAACGTATAGCGCATCATTTTAATCGCCACTAGCATACCGATAACGCTGAATACCAGATATAACAGCTGACCACTTTGGCCGCCAAGATAGGCCACATAAAGCGCACTGCACAACAAAGCAACATAACCGCACAGCATATCCAGGCGTCTTAATGACTGACGAGAGGCTTTATCTGTGAGCACACGTCTACCGTGCACAACAGATGTCAAAACAAGGAAAGATAACATAAGCAGAAAGCTGGCCCGTTCACGCGCATTTTGAATAAACTCAGCCTGATTTTGTGCCCGTTCATAAGCCCCCTGATAAATGGCAACAGGGTCAATCAAAACCAGTGCGCAGCACAAAATCCCGGTAAAGGCGACCAGCTGCATACAATAAACATAGGCTTTGCCCGACAGGTTGTGTACTTTTCCCCCTTTTTTAGCCAAAACAGGTGCCCAGAATAACAGCAGCGTACAGCTACCCACTAGGATATGAATGAGCAGTGAAAATTGATGTAGGTGTTGCATGACATTTTACTCCCGAGTTGATGTTGCTTCAGAATAGAGAAAAGCCATTCGCCGTTCATGTCACTATTGTCACTAAAACACCATGACAATCGTCATGCTGTCTTTCTTACCGGGATCTGATATAAGTACAGGATATCAATACAACTATGGCTTTACTGTGCAGTCTTACTTTCAATATCAACCCTCTATGCTTGTAACCGCACTCATCACCTGGTGTGCGGTTGCCATTCCAAGCCTGTTTGCGCTGTCTCAGGCATCGGCCTGGGCCTGGTTACCTCACCTCATCTTGTTGCCCCTTATTTTGCTGGTGACCAATGAGTCTCAGCAAAGCTACGGCTATGCCGTCAGGTACTGGCTACTTGCGATAATGGCCGCTCTGATCCAGAGCGCAGGCTTTATGTTGCCCTCATCGGTTTATCTTATTTACAGTGTCATGCTCATTGCCATATTGACGTTTTATTTGTCACCGGTGCAGTCTTATTGCTACATACTTTTTGCAAGCCTTTCCTATTTGCTGATTCAAACACTGTATTGGGCACAACCATGGCCTTGGGTTGAAACCGGTTTATTTGCTTCATTTCATTTATTTTCTTATGTGGTGAGTCACAGAATGCGTGAGGAACGTGCCGCTAAAGAGCAGGCTCAGCTGGCCAACAGCCAGTTGCTGGCCACCCAGTCTTTACTGGGGCAATCGGTTTCAAGACAAGAGCGACTTTACTTAGCCAGAGAGCTGCATGATGACGTTGGCCATCAGCTGACCAGCCTGATTGTTAACCTTGACGTTGCCAGAAGAACTGCCCAAGAGCCGCTCAAATCTCAGCTACAGCAAAGCTATACACTGGCACGCGAAACACTGGAGAAAATCCGTACACTGGTCAGCGATAAACGTGCTGACCAGCCTCTTGATCTGGAAGCGGTTCTGACGGATCTTATCCATCACGTGCCCCGGGTTGAAATCTCGCTGACATTTCAGCCACACCCTGTATTGCAAAGCCTGAGCCACGCCCATTGTATCTTGCGGATTTGTCAGGAAAGTATTACCAACACACTCAAACATAGCAATGCCACCAAGCTTCATATTGAATTTGGCTCCCTGGAGGAGGAAGATTTTCAAATGAAGATTACAGATAATGGTACGGGAGCCAAGCAAAATGAGCCCGGCAATGGTTTACTCGGTCTGCAAGAGCGGGTTAGAGAACTCAAAGGTGACTTTGCCTGGCAAAGCTCATCAGAAGGCTTTGCTTTGCAAGTTATTTTTAAGGAAACACCTGCTAATGAATAAAATAAAAGTCCACTTAGTTGATGACCAGGCGCTCGTTCGACAGGGCATGCAAGCACTGCTGGGATTGTGCGAAAATATCGAATGCAACAGCAACTCTGCAAATGGCCTGGCGTTTATCAACGACTATACAGCAGGTCTGATTGAGACGGATGTTGTATTACTGGATATGCGTATGCCCGAGCTCGATGGCATTGGCGTACTGGAGCGCCTTAAAGCATTACCCACAGCACCCAAAGTGCTGATCCTGACTACCTTTGACGACACCACAAAGCTTCAGCAAGCACTACAGCTGGGTGCAAGCGGCTGTCTGCTAAAAGACGTTGAGCTGGAAGAGCTGGAAGCGGCCATTGGCGCTGTGCATAACGGCAAGCTGGTTATCCAGAATGCCTTGAGTAATGTATTTAAACACACAGAGTCCGTGCTGGAAGAACTGACTGAGCGGGAAAAGCAGATACTCGTACTCATTGCTCAGGGTCTTTCAAATAAAGAAATTGCGGCCCGGTTATTTAAAGCGCAAGGGACAATCCGCAACCATGTTTCTAATTTGCTCAGCAAACTTCAGGTCAGAGATCGTACTCAGGCCACGCTCAAAGCGGTAGAACTGGGCCTGGTACAGCAACACGATTAGCACTAAAAACACAAAATGTGAGACATAACCTACTCAATGAGTGAGAAAAATAGGTTAAACCTGTAATTTATTCATATTGGGAACAAATCACTTGCAAGATTAGAACTCAAACTCTAAAGTACAGGCTGGTTTTATTATTGCATTGGACGCACTATGACTTACTTAATCAGATGGATCTCGGGCATTGCCTTACTGACACTGGCGTTGCTCACATTGCTCAAAGGACATTGGGTAAATGCCGCCCTGTTTGCCACTGTGGGTATTCTGGCTTTTCCCCGCTACTCGCAAACACGCTTGGATGGCAATGCAGGCTATGGCCGCAAGTTGTATGAAAAACACCTGGTTGCTCAGTCCAACGAACGCTCAACAAGCTCACCTTACTTACTCATTGGGATCTCGCTTGTCGTTGTTATCGCTTTATACCAGCTGCTATCAAGTACAGCCGCTTAGGGCCATTGATACCCATAAAAAACCAGGCTCCTGAGCAAAGCAGCCTGGTTCCGTTTTTTACTTAATTTGCTCTAACCCGTTGTGAAATACCATAGTGGCTTCATCACCGGCACCACATTGGGCACCAAGAGGGTAACGGCAAACCGCTAACGCTTTGCGGTTAGCATCCATTATTTCAACGACCTGAACCGCGCCGTCTGTGGCAAAAAGATGAAGCTTGCCGTCCACTATCGAGAATGGTCCCTGAACGTTCCTCGGCGTGCCTTTTGAATAAAGGTATTCACTCCCACCATTAGCTGTCGGCATCAATGTGAAAAAGTAAGGTTCGGACTTGTCTTCTGACTTGTCCCCTGACTTAACCGTCAACGTAGTTTGGCTCAACCAGCTATAGCTAAAACCAGACACACTATGTTGCTTATCTAGCTGAAAAGGCTTGACGGCTTTACCCATAAAGACATGAGGACCGCGCGGTACCAGCTCAGAATCCGATGAAAATGAGATGTACAAGGTATCATTATCTCGCGCCAGTAATTTCATCTTGAAAACACAAGAAACATAGCAGGTATCATCGGGACAGACCGCCACTGTGCCCAGCTCCGGGTGTACTATCTTCTGTCGTTCTATTTCCCCATTCTGATTAAAAGCCCACTTGGAAGCAGGGAAGGCCAGGTTGGGGATGTGGATATGGTCTTCATAGTAATCGTAACGAATATCGCCGCTGCGCCAGGCGCCTACCGTATTGTCGTAATTGAAGTGCAGGTCCTGTTGCTTAACCATGAATCCGGTGCGGAGCAATGGTGCAGTGCTATCCGTATCCTGCAAAGTGGCAATCACACGTTGACCAATACCCTTGATCGACTCCACAATTCTGAATGTGATTTTCTTTTTCACCCCCTTGTGCCAGTACTTTAGAGACAAGCGATTTCCTCTTGTACGCCACTTAAAGCGGCTGATGCTGTTATCATAATGAGTCATCTCGCCACGCCCATCAGCAAAAAAGCGCGCTTCAACATCACCAAATACAGACACCGAGTCTTCGCCTTGGTATACATGATCAACAGCTGGCAGCGACCAGACCCCTTCAGCCATATCTGTGGGCCATTCACCCATCGCTTTGGCCGATAATAACAAGCCGGAAAAACGCTGCGGTTCAGTCTCCACCACTTCCATAGTATCCAGCCGTACTACCCGCATATGCTGAATATAGGTTACTTCTTCGCCACTCCCCTTGGGATGTACACTCCATTGATAGGTCTCAGCACGAAAAGGCGTTCCCTGCTCAGTAAACTCCCATATTACCTCAGGTGATTGGAGGCTGACCTGGAGTCCATCTGCCGTTTTACGCCACTGCAGCTCGCTTGAATTTGTACTTTTATAATCACCTGTACCACGTTTTTTAAGCGCTAAACTCACAACCGGTTCATCCGATGTGTTACCAGCGAGAAAAAACTTACCTTTTTTAATTTGGTGTAACTCTGACAAAGTCATTGCCTTGGTATTGAAGGCTATGATCAATATCAGGGAACCTATTAGCGGGATTAAAAATCTAGCTATACTCATACTCTAACTCCTTGATTATATTTTTATTTGATAGCAAACAGCATGTGTTGCATTGTCACTGTGACAGAGACGTCAAGTTTGTTCAAGAAGTCATCAATAAACTTGAAAAGATGAGTAACTAGAGAACCAATTAAGGACCAATATAGCGACGATTGTGCTCCGCCAGCGCTCGACGCACCTGATTGATGAGCTCACTATCAGTATCAGGGTGAAATGCCATGCAGGCTCTCTCACCGGAGCGGTCACGCACCTCTAGCGCAGAAATCACCGTCTCGTAGGGCTTGTCTATCCGGCGCAGCGCCTCATAGATGGTGAATTCAGTGGTTATAAGAAAGTCGACACGCCCTGCTAGCAGCTTTTTAATCAGGGAGCTGGGATCAGCAGACAAATCCAAATTAACGCCCCCTTTAAACCCTTTGGAGAGCAGGTATTCGTGGATCACACTGCCTCTGACCAAAGCGGTTATATACCGCTTGGCATCGTCCAGTGAACTCAGTTTTATATCGTTGCGGGAGGCTAACCGAAAGAGATGCTCTTTGACCGGCCTTAACAAAGGGCACGCCCATTCAAAGTGAGCTTCACGTTCAGGCGTTCGAAAAATGGAATAAATCAGGGTGTTGGGTTGAGTTTGCGCAATTTTCATCGCCCGGGTCCAGGGGAACACCTGGATTTCGTAACTGATCCCGGCGGCATCAAGCACTTCGCGCACTTTCTGGGTGGCACGCCCGTCAACCTGCCCCTGCTGATTGGTATAGTTGTAAGGTACCCATTCTTCGGTGACCACCTGAAGTTGGATAGTTGGCTCTGATGTGGGCACAATCACCGGGCGCGGTTTTAGCTCTGCGGCGGCCAAATCGAAAAACATGCCCATTGCTGCCAGCAAAGTTAAAAACAATCCCCAGAATACCGTGCAATACTTCATGCAATCTTTTTAACCTCAACACCCGCTAACTCGAACAGAGCCTGCGCAACTATACCCGCAGACTTTGCAATTTTTGAGCCTCTCATGCAACATGCTAGACCAAACTCTCAAACAGATCACTGCTATGTTAAAAAATATCCTCCTTTTCGTCTCTTTATTGATGTGCTGTCCCCTTACGGCATACGCCTCACAACCCACAACAACGCTCACTGAGCAGCAGCAACAACAAGCATTACAACAGCTCAAAGAGCCCATGTATCGCCCGCTCATGGAGCGCTATGTTCTGGATGAATTAAAATCTTTACGGCAGGATCAGCAAAAATTACGCGAAGATGTCACCTTGCAGCTCACTCACAAGCAGCTGGATGCCGCCGACCGGGCACTAACCTACACCACCGACACCATCAACAACGTATTATTTATAATTACCGCTACCGCCTCACTGTTAGTTTTGGCTGGTTGGAACTCACTGCGCGATATCAAAAATAAGGTAGAAGAAACTGTTAATGCCCGGGTGGGCGATATCACGGCAGAGTATGAACAAAGGCTCGGCACCTTGGAGGAAAAGCTCAAAGAGCGCTCTGAAGAAATCCTCAACAACCACCGCAAGATCACCATCACTAATGAGATCCATTCATTGTGGATGCGGGCGAATCTGGAAAGTGACATGCAAGGTAAGATTGAGATGTATGACGAAATTCTTAAGCGTCAGCCTGATGATGTAGAGGCACTGGTGTATAAGGCAGATGCACTGCTGGAACTGGAGCAAACCGGCCCGGCCATTAACCTGTGTAACCAGGCACTGGAAATCGACAGCGACTACGGCTACGCCTACTGGCAGCGCGCCTGTGCTTACGCCATGCTGGAACAACAAGCAGATGCCATTGCCGATATTAAAATGGCCCTGGCTTACTCACCCAACCTGAAAAACGAACTAACACACGAGCCATCATTTCAGGTGCTGGAAAGCAATCCAAGCTTTAAGGAGCTGGTAGAGCACTGGTAGAAGTATATTTATAAATAGAAACTGTGCCACAAGCAGTCTTGCTGCGGCACAGTATATGGTATTAACCGCCTGTACTATCAGGCTTATCTTTTTTGGGAGGCAATTCGGCACGCTGCCTGTCAGGGAGTCCAACCCCACCAGTACCTCCGCCTACACCAGCAAAAACGCGCTTGGCTTGCATATTAGTTAGAATAACCATAGGCCATCCTTTTATCGCTTTTGGGTAATTTGGTAATAAATGTCATTACCGCAAGACACTCTAATATATGCAAAACGGACTGTAGTAAGGTGTATCAATCACGAGATTTACATACATAAGAATTTCGAACTAAACAATTAATGAGGCACCAACACTAAAGCACTTGTTAAACTTTCGCTAGCGAAAATACACCACTTTTGTAATTTTACCCGCTTCGATTTGATAGCTGGTGACAAACTCGGAGCGCTTATCAACGACACCCGGTTCTGTAGTGCAAATTTCTGAGGTTTCGTGATCAATGACGATTGAGCCATGCGTTACTCGCTTTATTGACGTTGCTTTAAGGCAGTGCATTTTCTTAAACATCAGCCCATAACGCTCAATGAGTTTTTCTTTGCCCTTAAACATCAGCGTTTGCGGATACATATAAAACTCAACGTCTTCTGCATATAACTCTATGAACTGGCGAATATTTTGTGCGTTGTACGCCAAGATAAGCTTATCAACGACGGCCTCAGCCGCTAACTCCTGCTCAGTCTTAGCTAGCTGATAATCACTGGCCTGTTCATCGAGCGCGGGGTTTGCCAGCCCGATGGCCGAATAAACCAGAACAGTCAGCACAAATAGGTACTTCATAAATTACCTTTTGATGGGACAATTTGGCCTGCAAGATAGCAAATTTGCGGATCAGAATACAGGTTCAGGCGAGATCCACGCTGTTACGGTGTCAAGCTCTCAATACATTACCATTAACTCACCAATACTGCTCTACCGTAATGTGGCCAGGTTTTGCACGTCGATTCCGTGAAAAACCCATGGTCTGCAATAACGCACTGGTGTCTTTTACCATTTGCGGGTTACCACACAACATAAACTGGCTGTCTGCGGGCAGCTCATCGAAACCACAGTGTTGGCATAACTCGCCGCTTTCAAGCAGGTTTGTGACCCGACCGGATAAGGTATGTTCTGCCTGCTCGCGGCTAACCAAAGGCACATATTTAAACTGCTTAAATATTTTTTCCGTGTCGAGCAACATGTCCTGATAGCACAAGTCCTGGGCATGGCGCACGCCGTTAACCAGCACGACTTTATCAAATCGCTTCCAGAGCTTGCCCTCACCCAGCATAGACAAAAAGGGGCCTATCGCGGTTCCGGTGCTGAGCATCCACAGCACGCTGGCGTCAGGTACTTCATCGAGTGTAAAGAATCCGCTGGGTTTACCTGCCACCAGAATATCATCGCCAATGTCCAACGAGGCCAGTGGAGAAGACAATTGACCATCCGGGACTTCGATCAGAAAGAATTCGAGAAGTGGATCCTGAGGGGCATTTACGAACGAGTATGCCCGCGAGATTTTTTTGTCCTCAACGGGTAAAGCCAGCTTGGTAAACTGACCGGCACAAAAAGGGTCTATGTCAGCCGCCACCTTGATACTAAATAAGCTGGGTGTCCACCACAGCTTTTCGACCACTTTGCCATTCACCCAGTTCGCCATACTTGCTCCCGATCATTTTGTTATACCAGCCTTTTAAATCTGGCATAAAGTGAGGTAAAAATAAATGACAGATAAAAAAAAGCCGCACTAGGTGCGGCTTTTTGGGTGTGATTCGCGTTGTTTTAGGCGTGTCTCCAAAACTCTGCGATTACGTTACCAAGGAACAGGGAGGCCCTTTTAAAGGACCAAATTCTTTAAATTGATTCTAGGGCAATTTTAACCATTTCATTGAACGTGCTTTGACGTTCTTCTGGCGGCGTTGCTTCACCAGTGATCACGTGGTCACTTACTGTGAATAATGCCATTGCTTTTGCGCCATACTCTGCGGCAACACCGTACAGGCCAGCTGTTTCCATATCCACAGCCAGTACGCCCAGCTTGTCTAGTTCAGGGTAAAAGCTGCTGTCGGCCTGATAGAAGGTATCTGTGGTGTATACATTACCCACTTTTGCTTCAATACCCAGACGACGTGCTGCGTTTACACCGTTTTCAAGCAGACCAAAGTCGGCAATCGCAGCAAAATCATAACCACGTACACGAGCGCGGTTAACGTTTGAGTCGGTGCTGGCACCTTGTGCGAAAATAACATCACGGATTTTTGTTCCCTGATTAATACCGCCGCAAGTACCGATACGAATTAAGTTTTTAACACCAAAGCTGACAATCAGCTCGCGAGCATAAATAGACATAGATGGAATACCCATGCCTGAGCCCATAATACTAACTGGCTTACCGTTATAAGTGCCGGTAAAACCAAACATGTTGCGTACGTCCGTTACCTGACGTGCGTCTTGCAAAAAGTTTTCAGCAATGTACTTGGCACGCAGTGGGTCCCCTGGCATTAGCACCGTTTCTGCAAAATCACCTGGGTTAGCATTAATATGCGGAGTACTCATAACATGTTTCCTTTAAATCAAGCCTTAGCGAGTTGGGCTGCAAAGCCGTCACCATAATCACAAGCAGACAGGTTAAACCATTGAGCCAGTGTCTGGCCCATGTCTGCGAAGCTGTTTCTTTCACCTAACGGAGTATTGTTCATTCCGTTACGATACGCCAATACTGGCACGTATTCGCGGGTGTGATCTGTACCCGGTGCGGTCGGATCACAGCCGTGATCAGCTGTAATAAGCAGCAGATCATCGTCTTTTAATTGGTCGATGATGTTCGGTAAATAAGCATCAAACTGCGCCAGTGCTTCTGCATAACCAACCGCGTTGCGGCGGTGACCAAACTTCTCATCGAAATCCACCAGGTTGGTGAAAATCAAGCTATGGTCCGGTGCGCTTGCCATGACTTCGCTGGTTTTTTCCAGCAGATTCATCAGGCCAGGCGCTTTGTGCTTTTGCGTAATACCTTGATGCGCATAAATATCTGCGATCTTACCGATACTGATCACCTCACCACCGTCGTTTGCCAGCTTGTCTAATACTGTTGGTGACGGTGGCAACACTGAGTAATCGCGACGATTACCAGTACGAATAAAGTCGGCACTCGAAGTGCCTATAAATGGCCGCGCAATCACTCGTCCTATATTCATTTCATCAAGCAGTGCCCGTGCGATTTCACATACTTGATAAAGCTTGTCAAGGCCGAATGACTGCTCATGTGCGGCTATTTGAAACACACTGTCAACTGAGGTGTAGCAAATAGGCATACCAGTTTTGACGTGCTCTTCACCCAGTTGCTCTAAGATGGTGGTGCCCGATGCATAACAGTTACCTAAAATACCGGGGATATCTGCACGCTTACACAACTCATCAATAAATTCTTGTGGGAAACACGGCTGTGTATTGGGAAAGTAACCCCAATCAAACAACACAGGTACGCCTGCCATTTCCCAGTGCCCAGACGGTGTATCTTTACCGCTGGATAATTCTTTAGCATAACCCCAGGCTGCTTGTGGCTCGATGCGCTCGGCAACGTCACACGTTTCTTTGCCTGCGGCTTCACATGCGGCAACCAAACCTAACTTACTTAAATTAGGTAAAGATAAGGCTTCGCCTTTTTCTTTCTTATAAGCTGCTAACAAATGAGCAAAGGTATTAGCACCGGCATCTCCAAACTTTTCGGCATCGGGCGCTGCGCCTATACCCAAGCTGTCTGCCATTAATATGATTGCTCTTGCCATAATTTACCTCTCATTTGTTTATTCTGACGCACAACGATTTTGTTTTTTTGTCGTGATTACTCGTCAGAGGGTGTTACTTTATTTGTAGCCAAAATTAACGTACAGGACATAAGTCCGCTGTCATAAAAGCATAACAAAAAACAATTTGTACCTATATTAATTAAATCCTGTCACTAATTGGACCAGCGGACATAAGTCCTGTTTTGTTATAACCAAAACAATTAAATTTGCTCCTTAAGCGAGGCAAAAGAGATTAATCGTGTCTTTTTTGCTATTGTGATCTTCCAACATTAACAGCTGCTGGGTGTGAACTTTAGTGACACGAACAATTATAGCCATAGCCGGCGCATCTGCGTCCGGTAAATCTCTTTTTAGTCAAACTATTTATAACGAATTAGTAAACGAACTTGAGTCGGGTGCCATCGCCGTTATAGAAGAAGACGCTTATTACAAAGATCAATCGCATTTGCCGTTTGAACACAGAACTCAAACGAACTATGACCATCCGGATGCGTTTGAACATGCGTTAATGAAAGAGCACCTGGCGCAACTGCGTCAAGGTAAGTCTGTACAAGTACCGACTTACGACTATGCTCAACATACACGCAGTAGTGAGACACGCACGGTAAACCCGGCAAAGATTTTAGTCGTTGAAGGGATTTTACTGTTAAGCGATCCAGCATTAATCGAAGAATTTGATATCAAGGTATTTATTGATACGCCGCTTGATATCTGTCTACTGCGAAGAATGCAACGAGACATAGAAACTCGCGGTAGAAGTATCTCTTCGGTGGTTGAGCAATATCAGGCAACGGTAAGACCTATGTTTTACCAGTTTATTGAGCCTTCAAAGCACAATGCCGACTTGGTCGTAACCCGTGGCGGTATGAATCGCGTTGCGATTGATATTATTAAAAGTAAAATAAAATATTTACTGCAAGAATAATACGGGAACAATCTGGCATGACAACAATAATGAGCTTAGTCGGCATGATAATGCTACTAGCCATCGCCTACGCCGCTTCCACCAAGCGTAGTGCCATTAATTATCGAACCGTGGGTATCGCATTTATCATGCAAATACTCATCGGCGGCTTTGTACTCTTTGTAGAAGCCGGTAAAAACGCGCTTGCGGCTATGTCGAAAGCGGTTTCATCTGTCATTGGTTACGCCAATGACGGGATCAGCTTTTTGTTTGGCCCTTTAGCGGGTGCAGACAATATAGGGTTTATTTTTGCGATCCAGGTATTACCGGTGATCGTATTTTTCTCAGCCCTGGTCGGTGTGTTATATCACATTGGGATCATGGAGTGGATCATCAAAATCTTAGGGGGTGGTCTACAAAAGCTGCTGAAAACGTCCAGACCTGAGTCTTTGTCGGCAACGGCAAACATTTTTGTGGGACAAACTGAGGCACCTTTAATAGTAAAACCTTTTATCCCTAAGATGACCCAGTCAGAACTCTTTGCCGTTATGGTTGGTGGTCTGGCAACGGTGGCAGGTTCAGTGATGGCTGGCTATGTTGCCATAGGGGTTGAACTAAAATATCTGATTGCAGCCAGCTTTATGGCAGCACCAGGTGGTTTCCTGATGGCTAAGATGATTGTGCCGGAAACTGAAAAGCCAAAAGAAAACCTCGCCGAGGTTGATAGCGGCGACGACAAACCGGTTAATGTAATCGATGCGGCAGCAGCTGGCGCGTCAAGCGGTATGCATCTGGCACTGAATGTAGGTGCAATGTTACTGGCTTTTGTGGCACTGATTGCACTATTAAACGGGTTACTTGGCGGTATCGGTGGGTTATTTGACCATCCGACACTGACACTACAAGAGATTTTAGGCTATGTATTTGCTCCGGTTGCCTGGATGTTAGGTGTACCTTGGGCAGAAGCCACTCAGGCAGGCAGCTTTATCGGCCAGAAACTGGTTGTAAATGAGTTTGTTGCTTACTTGGATTTTATGAATTATCGCGACACGTTAAGTGAGCACACACAAGCGATTGTCACATTCGCGTTATGTGGATTTGCTAACTTGTCATCGATAGCCATCTTACTAGGCGGACTGGGCGGTATGGCGCCAAGTCGAAGAAAGGATATCGCACGCTTAGGGCTCAGGGCGGTTTTAGCAGGGTCTATGGCTAACCTAATGAGCGCAGCAATTGCAGGGTTTTTCCTCTCGCTAGCTTAGAAACTTAATGAGATAAGCCTCAGTTGCAAAACAATTGGTTGGTTGCTTTAAGGGGTTAGAGTAACCAAACTAACTTGAACGATACTTCACCAAAGGGCCTTTATGGCCCTTTTATCGTTTCTGAAGCACTATTTTTTACCATCCGATAGGTTTCCTGTGCATGCAGGTACAGCCCCTTCACAATACGATAGAACCCCCAGATAAGCAGCAATGGCATTAAGATCAGGTCAAACAGATTGACCGCCAGTGTACTCACCAGGTAATGCGACAACGCGTTTTGCTGATATCTGACATGCCTGGGCGATACTTTTTCCAGTTCGTGAATACTCGACTCGGCCTTATCTTTTAGTGATGCTTTATTTTGTCCGTGCGTGACGTCCTGATGATATTGCAATAACGCTGTGCGGCCCGTGGTTTTATAGCTGGCGCTGACAGAATGACTGATGGCGCCGCTAATATGAATGGCATAAGGCAACATCAGGTGCAGTAACACAAAGGCAAGTAGCAGACCTTCACACACTCGCTTTAAGACCGCGCACAGCACCACGGGCAGGCCAAACAGCTCTGCACACAGCCAGATTGTCGCACCGCTCAAAGTGACAACCAATAACGGCATCACGATGACGTGAGCAGCTTCACTAAGCAAGGACAAGATCTCCACGGCAACCAGTGACGCAAGATTAAGATTAATCCCCTGCTGCAAATAATGCGTGACCGTTGCAATCATATTGCCAACATCGACTTTGAATTCGGCAATGAAAGACACGCCCACCTGACTGCTTTCAACCACTTTTAGCAAGCCATTGATCTCAGCAAGATAGAATAAATCGTCCAGCGCCTGCACCTCAACCTGATGCAGATATGCCTGATTACTCAAATACAACGCATCCGGACGATGCTGCCAGTCATGGTAGTGGATCACCACTAGGGTTAAAAATGTCACTACAATCAGCAACAACAATGCCCGCATTACCGTGTGCTCATGCTCCCAGAGCTGTTTTGCAAAGTTCATGATTTTGCTCCCATCGTTGCGCATTTCATTGCATTTAGCCCAGATTCACCCGCTATTACTACATCAACATCAACTTGGGTATGCACCCCTGCAAGTTGGGCTGAATCTGAGTATTGCCACAACCACCAGGCCTTAGCCTGCGCTGGCACACTGGGGCTATCGGCGTAATCTGCTAACCAAAAAGGGTGACTGGCAAATTGAGACGATAAGTTTTTTTGCCAAAAGTCGCCATAACTGTAAAGGAGCGTCTGACATCCAGTGCGCTGCTGTACTGCGGCGATGAACTTTGCAACCCCGTTGCTTATCTGCTCCGCAGAGCGGTTACTGGTTATCTCGACATCCAGCATAGGCATAAGCGTGAGCCCAAGGCCCTGCACCGTCTTTATAAAGTTGTCGACCTGTTTATCAGGGTCGTCATCTGGCTCAAAGAAATGATAAGCCCCCACCTGTAAACCCGCCGCCTGAGCACCTTTGAGATGAGAATAAAATGCAGGATCGCGATAAGTAATGCCATCAGTGGCCTTGATATAAACAAATTGCACCCCGGCTTTGGCAACCTGCTGCCAGTCAACAGTGCCCTGATAATGAGACACATCGATCCCCACTACTGGCTCGGCACTTGGATTGCTCAGATACTGCTGCAAATGCGATGTAAACAAGGCCTGAGCCGGCCTATCCGCCTGTTGCGCAGGCGGCATAATGCTGGGTCGGAAAAAATAGAGCAAACAGGCAATGGCCGTAAAGAGCACAAAGACCATGGGAGAATCATGTTCGAGCGTTTTGCTGGAAAGCATTCAGTATCCTTATCATAAATGGGTGCTACCAAGCGAATAGCATTTAGTTTAGTCAAAGGAAATGGATTTGTCTGATGAGATGGCTAGTACAAGGGATAGGCCCGGCTTTACCACCGAGCCCATCCGGACAGGAAGGGTTACCTATTGTTTAAGCTGCGCTTTTGCCTGTTCTACTTTATCGTAATCCAAACCCAGCTCCTGTACTGCTTCTTTGATCAGAGCCGGGTTTTGCATTACCAGTGCCATCAGCTGTTGTAGTTTATCAGCCGGAATATTTAGCTGCTGAACAACGGCCATCGCCATTAGCGGATTTTCGGTCAGTGCCTGAAAAACCTCATTGATTTTTTCATCACTAATATTGTGCTCTTTAAGCAGGGCAATAATGGGGTTCATATCTTTTATCCTATTTTAATCTAGTGGCGAATCGTTACGGCGCAACACCGCACCATAAAATCCGTCAAATTCTGAGCTTATACCTGGTAACAGGCTTAGCTCTTGCTGTAATGTCCAGTCGGGGTTTGCATCCAGAAACTGTGCAACTTGCTGTTGGTTTTCTACCGGCAACACTGAGCAAGTTGCATAGACCAGCTTGCCACCCGGACGACACATTTGGCTGTAGCGTTGTAACAAGTCTGCCTGCAGCGCAATAAGCTCATCAATACTTTGTTCGCTCAAATGCCACTTACTGTCCGGGTTGCGCCTCAATACGCCAGTCCCAGAACACGGCACATCAAGCAGGACTCGGTCAAACTTGTCTTTCAGGCGTTTGATGGTCTTATTATTTTTAATAACTCGGGTCTCAATCATGTGACAACCGGCACGCTTAGCACGCTTTTTCAGGTTGTCCAGTTTATGCTGATGAATATCCATCGACAACAGACGACCTTTGTTGTTCATCAACGCGGCAATATGTAAACTTTTGCCGCCAGCACCGGCGCAGGCGTCAACCACTTTCATGCCGGGTGCCAAGTCAAGTAACGGCGCTATTTGCTGAGAGCCGGCGTCTTGCATTTCGCACTCCCCCGCCTGAAACGCGCTGGATCTAAACAATCTATCAACAGCCTCAATCGCCAGGGCATCCGGCAACGATGGGGAGACGGGTTCACAGGTTATCTGCTCCTTCGCCAATTTACTGGCAAGCGACTGTGCTGAGCTTTTCAAGGTATTGGCTCTGAGATAATAACCCGGCGCACGATTTAACGCCTGCGCCACAACAGGCCAGTTTTGCCCAAGTTGCGACTCTCCCAATGCATCAAGCCAATCAGGGTAGCTGAGCTGGACAGCCCGTGGGGCACTCTCAAGACGCGCTTGCAGATCCGATTTTGTGAGCTCACGCATCACTTCCCAGTCAGGGATATGTCCATCGCTTAGCACTTGATATGCCTGCCAGATGGGCCAGAAGTCCTGTTCAGTCACATTGCCAAGGTACGCCAGCTTGCGCACAAAGCGCACTAAATCATACAGTGTTGTGACAAAGTAGGCTTTATCTTCACGACGCCAGTGTGGGTTGTCCTGAATATGATGCTGGATAACTTTATCAGCATATAGAGACTGCTGGATAATGCTGTTAAATGCGGTGTGTAAAGTATTGATTAGTTGACGGTCAACGGTCACGCGGTGTTCTCTGCCTGCAAATATTGAATCTGAATTGTAGCGCTTTTAACGAGCTCAGACCACATGTGGTTCACCGACAAACAGCACCTTATTAAAAAGGGTTGTGCCTTCTGAGAAACGCCCATCAAGGTAACGTATGCACTCTCATTGAAACAATTTGACAACATGGTTAAATGTTGAAAGGCCCGTTTGACGGGCTTTTGACCCATCATTAAAAAACAAAAAATAAACACAACAAAAACAGTTTGACAACACAATGTGCATCATGCCACATTGAATGTACCTGCAGTAGGAAAGTCGCAGGTCACTTAACATGAATAACTAAGGAAATAACTCATGAAATTACAAGTAAAAAAGACCAAGTTGAAAGCACTATCTCAGTCTCAGCAGTTAAACCTGGCGCAAACGCCTAACGTTGCAGGCGGCAACGTTGAACCGGATAGCAGCTACCCCAGTTACCGTAACTGCCCGCCACCAACCGACACAGATACCATTGCGACAAGTCCAGGTCCTGGTCAGATCTGCGTAGTTACAGGTCCTTGTACTGACTTCAATTAATCGTCGGGCAATGCAACTTCTGCCAAAGTAAGGTTGCATTGCCGTACCATTTACAAGCATAGAATAGCGCCCCTCTTCGGTCTGAACTCTCATTTCATTAACTGAATACATAAATGTCTTCGGTGGACTGTGCAACAGCGCCTGAGCATAACCTGAGTAACCACGGCGCCTTGCGACGAATACTAAAAACACTGAAGATGGAGCTGTTATAGCCACTAAAATCTATCTGCTTTGTTCCATACGCCTCATCTTAATTTACACCTAAAAACAAACTGGCGACTTTGAATACACATAAAACCCTTTGTACACAAGACAGTTACATCACTCTCTGTTAGAATGCTGTTGGCTTTAATATGTACGGATATAGCTATTTATAAATTGGAGAAAAATATGAAGTTTAAAGCACTCTTTTTGGCTGTCAGTGCCTCTTTGGCACTCAGCGCATGTGGTGGTTCATCAAATGATAACCCAGTTGCAAGCAAAGAACAGCAAAACACAACCACTACTACTTCTAAACCTGAACCAGAAAAACCAACCCCTATGTTTTCAGTGACGGCAAGACTGGTGCCTAGCTCATGCAGTAACGGGACCGCACCTGCAGTCGCGGAAGTGGTTTTTCATAATGCCAGTGGCAAGGTCATCTCTAGTGTAACAACAGGGCAAGATGGTAAACTGACTCAGGCCCTGCCAGAAAACACACATCATGTTTCATTAATCGCCAATAGCGCCAATAATCAGCAGATGCAAACTCAGCTATTTACATTGTTGGATGTTACTAACACAGATTATGGCATCATCACATTTGACCAACAGCTGCCCTGTGAATATCCAAGAAAAGAAGTCAACTCCAGTGCGCTTGCTGCCAGTCAACCAGATTATTATATCAGTGGGCTAATTGGCAACGGTATATCTGTACAAGATCTGGGACCAGACAACTCAGTTATTTATGCAGAGAGCAAAAATACAATCCTACACATCAGTAACGAAGACTATAGTGATGTGCGGGGTGGTCTGTTTAATCTGGAAGGCGAAGAACCAATTGAGCTGACAGATGAAGCATTTGCCAGCCCAGGTGTAAGAGTGAATATCGCTGATTTGCCTTTCTCGAAAATTGACAGTGTAAACTCTCGCGTCTCACTGGCGTCATTCGACGACAATGAACAAATTAGCACACAGTTAATATTTGGCCCTGACTATCGTCACAAGTATATTTTCCCTGAACTTGCGACGACCAGCTACGCATATAACTCGGTGACCGAGCGTGCTACCTTGCCGGGTTTTGATATGTTTACTAAGTCTGCAACCTTTCACGACATTGACAATAATGGTCAGCCCAGGGAAACAGCGCCTTTACTTTATGACACGGCTTTACAAAACGCCTTTACGCAATTTGCTCAGTCCATGGCACAGCAAAGCAACAGTAACCTGTTTGAGTATGACTTCTCTGGTGTTGATGATCGCATCAACCTGATAGCCATCACGCTAAGCTGGGAAGATGCCATCAACGGCGAAGTTAGATGGGAAGTTGTCAGTAAACCCCAGGCTGCGATCCCCGACTTTGAATTCGGCACTGCCATTAATACCAATATCGACACAGTAGAAGGCTTTGAGCTGAACCTGGATGTGACTGCATTGAATTTCACAGGCGGATTTGACGCCCTTAGACAGGAATATCAAAAAGCGGCGGCTGGAAATATATATATTGATACTTCGCTCTTAAAAGGGGCAGCCGTTTACAGCTTTGATATCGAAGTGTCTGAGTAATTACCTGACTACAATAATATATGACATTTCCCGACACCGCTGGTGTTGTTGAACACACAGCCAGTGACGGGATAAAAACGGCCAGTTAGCGCACAGACTGGCCGTTTTTTTATCTGCTCCAATCGCCTTTAATAAAGCGAGTTACACCTCATCGCCTCACATCAAAAAACCTCAACAGCATGGATTAAAAAATGAATGTAACGATGTGCTGTTACACTTGCTAAAATTAATCGAATCGGGCACAACAAGGACTAAAACATGCCATCTGCATTAATTGAAATCGGCTTACCCGTCGCACTGATATTTATTATGGCAGGCGTAGGACTCAGCCTGAAACCAGCAGACTTTCAGCGCGTGTATTTGCAACCCAAAAGCTTTTTTATCGGCGCAGCGTGTCAGCTTATCTTGCTTCCCTTATTAGCAATGGCAGTCATTGCGGTTACGGGTTTAACGGGGGAACTGGCAATTGGTTTATTTATTCTTGCTTTGTGCCCGGGCGGAACTACTTCCAACCTTTATTCATACCTGGCCAAAGGGGATGTCGGCCTGTCGGTGTCTTTAACAGCCGTAATAGGGTTTATCACCCCATTCAGTTTGCCATTTTTAACCGCATGGGCAATCGAACACTATGGACAAAACAACACCTTAATCGAGTTTCCGATCTTAAAAGCCTGGCTACAACTGATCGTGGTGGGCGTTTTGCCAGTCCTGGTTGGCATGGCTGTCAAAGCCAAGTGGCCCGCCTTTGCTAAAGCAGCCAGTCCCTATATCAGCTGGTTCTCGGTCGCAGTGTTACTTTTGGTGATAATCAGCATCTGTTTTAAGCTGGGTGATAAATTGGTGAGCTACCTGGTACTGGCTGGGCCCTCTGTTATCACCTTAAACCTTATTTCTATGCTTGCCGGATTTGTGGTGGCGCACACTTTATTGCACTGCGCGACACAGACTCGCACCATTACGCTCGAAGTTGGTCTGCAAAATGGCACACTCGCTTTGCTGGTGACCACAGGCTTGCTGGATAACGAAGTGATGTCTATTGCACCGAGTATTTACAGCTTGTTTATGTTTGTCAGTGCAGGCTTATTTACTGCCTGGGTAATTAGAGGGCCGTCAAAGTCCTCGAGCGGGTCAGCCGACGGCCCTGCTTAATATACAAAAGATGCATAACCTATTTATAGCGATGTGCATTGTACGCCAGCTTGGGGGCGTGTCTCAGGAAATACTTACTTGGTAGTTGCACTTATGTCGCTGTAAGTCTCAATGGTACAAAAAGTTACCTGTCAGACGGCACAGCTCGCTCTGTAAGGATATAAATTCAGTATAAAAACCGCTAAACTTGAATGGCTAGCGCTTCTTGTTATGGTTTTTTATCTCCTGTGGATATACGGCATATCGCGAGATCTTGCCCGCCCTATCAGGCAAACGTTTTAAATAGCTCACGACAGTTAAACTACCGGAAGCTTGGCTGTTCTCAACATATTCAAACGTTGCGATCACTTCTACCCACTTTCCTTCGAATTCCTTTCTCGTTGCTTCATCCAGTTGCGCAACAGATAACTTGAAACTGTTATTAAATGCATAGTGGTTATAAGCTTCAAAGCTCGCATATAAATACATGTCTTTGCTTGCTGTCGAGACAACTCCCTGAACGGAGATCTCTTTGCCTCGATAATCAGCTTTATTCACCATCAGGTCGAAAAAAGACACTTGTTGGGGTGCTGCACTAATCATACAACTAGCAAATAAACTACCTGACAATAAAAGCCAGGTTGCTGCTTTCCTTATTTTTATAACCATAGTTAATCTTTGCCGAACCGCTGAATAACCTTGAATCCAGATAGCCTACCCTTGATTAGACGAGCACCTACCTATCATTTCGAAAGAGCTTACTTTTTACCATAAGTATAAAAGTATATGCCAGGATCACCTATCGTTTTCATGATCCTGGCCATAAGCTTGGCAACTTATTAAGTGACACCCACGGCAACTTATTAAGTGACACCCACAACTTATTAAGTGACACCCACAACTTATTAAGTGACACCCACAACTTATTAAGTGACACCCACCGGTAAATTCACAGACCAATTGTGGGCAGTTTCAAAGTCGAAATGCAAGTCTATTGATTGCTGCGCTTCCTATAAGCTTTCAGTAGTGAAACTTGTAAGTTTAAGTTTTAAATCCTGCAAAATAGCCAGATCCGGACAATACGAATTCGCACCCAAACCTGAATTTGGATAGATCGAAATCGTACTAAAGGAAAAGTGTTAACCCAGTAAACGCTCGCACTGGGTCAAGTTGGCGCGTCGCCTTTTATGAAGATGCTCACAGTAATCGGTCATCGCTTGCTTTCGCCCTACCGCGCCATGAAAGACCTTCGTAAACTGCGTAGTGAGCTTGAGCCAGTTGTCTGGCTCTATTTGCAACCGAGTCAGCAGTGGCTGACTATCGCTGATATAACCCCGCTTATCTGCACGCATACATCGGCCTGTTAACTCAACCAGTTGAATATAATATGTCAGATCAAACGGCAGTCCTTTAGGCATGTGCTTTCTTGGATTACCCGCAAAACGCAGTAAGCTTTTGGGTTGTTTACCTTGCTGTGCATGCTCAATACGCTTTTTAATGCTGGTGTAGTCTGACGTTTCCGGTGTCTCTGCCATATTGGCTCTGACCGGATTCAGGTCAACATAAGCCAGGCATGC
Source organism: Pseudoalteromonas sp. DL2-H2.2 (assembly GCF_021532535.1). Classification (NCBI taxonomy): domain Bacteria; kingdom Pseudomonadati; phylum Pseudomonadota; class Gammaproteobacteria; order Alteromonadales; family Pseudoalteromonadaceae; genus Pseudoalteromonas; species Pseudoalteromonas sp. DL2-H2.2. Next base: position 83,519 of record NZ_JAKGBD010000018.1, read on the forward strand.
TGCCAGTGCGGCTGCATCCAATAAAGCCTGCGACTTAAATCTTCCTTCCCAGAACCGGCCTGTACAACCATCTTCTTTGTTAGCTCTGCGGGCAATATCTTCATTCAAGACCCGCATGAACCAACTGATGCTCGCAAGGCGTATTCTGAACTCAGCAATATCAGCCTTCAGCAAACTGCGCTCTGACTCGCTCAGCTCTTCACCATTGATGAATTTGTGTGTCAACCAGTTGCCCTTAAACAACCTATGCCAGCGCAGAACGATTGCTTTATCTGCTAACCTTTGTGCTTTCTTATCATCCACATACAACACAATATGGGTATGGTTGCTCATAACAGCGTAACCACACACATCAATGCAAAACACCTTCGCAAGGGTCAGCAATTTTTCCTCAACCCAATCTCGCCGATGTTCATAAGATTGACCCGTTAAGCGGTCTTTACCGCACAGAAATGCCCGGCGAACACACCGGGATATGCAGTGATAGTATTTGGTATCCGACAGGCTAACCTGCCGCTTCCTTGCCGTTGGCATAGTCCATTATCCTCAATCCATTGAGTGTGTTCTAAAGATAGTTGACGTGACACCTACACACCAATTTTTAGGTGGGTGTCGCTGTTTTTTTCCATTGAGTATTACCTAAAGGTAGACGGCGTAAACTCTGTACGCCAGCTTGAAAGAACACACCTAGACTTCAAAACATCTAGATTGCTATTAAAGGTGGATGTCCACGTTGATTACCAGCGCAGAACGATTGCTTTATCTGCTAACCTTTGTGCTTTCTTATCATCCACATACAACACAATATGGGTATGGTTGCTCATAACAGCGTAACCACACACATCAATGCAAAACACCTTCGCAAGGGTCAGCAATTTTTCCTCAACCCAATCTCGCCGATGTTCATATGACTTGCCCGTGAGGCGGTCTTTACCGCATAGAAATGCCCGGCGAACACACCGGGATATGCAGTGATAGTATTTGGTATCCGACAGGCTAACCTGCCGCTTCCTTGCCGTTGGCATAGTCCATTATCCTCAATCCATTGAGTGTGTTCTAAAGATAGCTGACGTGACACCTACACACCAATTTTTAGGTGGGTGTCGCTGTTTTTTTTGCCCATTGGAGGTTGAGGTGGGTGTCACTTGAAATTTCATTACAGGTGGATGTCCGTGTTTCCCTTTCCTGGTGCCACCTAAAATAGTGTCCGGTTTTATTGAATCACAACACTCAGCAACTACTGTGTTTTCAGACCCTTTTTTATTCTCAGAAAAAAGGCGCTCACTGAGCGCCGATTTTGAATGGGTGTCGCCTTAAATTTACTCGATGCGTCGCCTTAAATTTAACGCTACTTCAACTTATGTTGCGTCCAGGAAAAAAGCAATACGCTGACAATTAGCATACCTGTACCCAATTGAAAAGTTGCATTATCACTCGATGCGCTTACCCACAAACAATAAATGCTAACAACTAATTGCATTTTAACTACACCATTGACCCCTTCTTTTTTTAGTATTTTTCGGTTCATCAGCATTGGAATTAGTAAGTGCTGTACCGAGATAAGTAAGAAAAAAATAGATATCAGCATTATTAAGCTTACTTGCATCAAGATTAACCTTAAAGATTAGTTATTAGGCGCTAATTTTTTAAAAGCGTCTCTCGCATTGTACGCATCTACAGTCGCCGTAACAACGGAGCTCGTCTGTATGGAATATACATATTCCGAATACTCAAGCTGATTAGTTCCCCAACCTTTATATGAACTCGACCCTGCTATTCTAGGAACTGTAGTTCTCCAAGCTCCAGCCATAGTAGTCATACTTAAAGCAGCCCTTGCTTTCGCGCCATCAACTCGGTCAAAGCCATAAAATTCTGCTGTATCACCAAATGTATGGCCAACGAAATCGAAGTCATAATTACTACCATAATAGTGATTTGATAAATCAGATACTGCGCCTAGGAAAGTTGAAGCTCCATCAACCATCATTGTTCCGCCCACGACAGGGTTAAATGGCCTAATAAGCCATCCACCTGCAGCACCAACTAACCCAGCGGTCCCCTTGGCATAAGCACCCAGTCCCGTAAATAAGTCATCTCTTACCTGACCACTCATAGCCCGTTCACTAAACACCCCCCAAAATGATGGTTTTTGAGCTTGAAAATGCGCCTCATCATTGAATCCTCGTGAAAACGCCCCAGTTATTGCGCCATTTACGAACTTTCCACCAGTAATAGAAGAAGCGGTTCCACCTACGACTGCAGAGGCAATTATTCGTTTTGCCCTATTTATGGTATCAAAATAGCTTCCTGAGGTTATGTTACCAATCCTTCCACCTATTTTGTCAATAACACCAGAAAACGCTTGAGTGAATCCGGCACTAACAAAACCATGACCAAATTTCCCTCCACTCATAACGCTACTTATTCCGCCAGCTAAGCCGTGCGCCAACACTTTACCTATTTTGGCGCCTGTAGATAATACCCCGGCAGAATCCGCTAACCCCTGGAAATGAGTACCTATTCCATGGAACATTCCTGCGGTAAAAGCACCTGTCAGTGCTCCTTTTAAGCTTCCTGTTGCTATCCCCCCGGCTAACGCACCTGTACCTATGCTAGCCCAAAAGCCCGTTCCCCAAGGAGCCCATATTCCCAACCCAATAGACACTAACGGCGCGAAGTCTCCCAAAGCTTTATTAACTGCCTTAAATACACTATTGATTGCTTTTTTTAACTTCTTAAACAAATACCCACTCGGGTCCGTGTAGGACATAGGGTTGTTCAACACGTAACTAAAGCGGTTATAGTTTTGCAAGTTCGCGGGCGCCTGAACAAAAGGGTCCGCCTGCATAAAGCGGCCGGTGCCTGAGTCGTACAGGCGGCCATTCATATGAATAACCCGGTTATCATCGCCCAGTTTTAACGACTCATGACCCGTGTAGCCACGCACGTTACCAAACAAATGGCCAAGTAGCGTTGCGCTGTCAGCAAAGTCTATCTGCCGCTCGGTGTCTGAGCCAAACACTTCACTTTGTTTACCAAAGGCGTCATATTTAAACCGTTTGAGCAGTTCAAACTTGCTGTTGGTGATCGCAACTATCGACCCCTGGTAGTTGGTGAATAACCACTTATGACTACCCTGACCTTGCGCGTTATAGCTCTGGATCACATCATTGCCAACATACCGTTTGATCGCCTTGTGCCCACCCGATTTGGTGGTCGTCAGTTCCAGTGCACCTACGTAATAGACTGTCTGCTCATTGTCTGTGCGTTTATAGCGGCGATTACTGGCATCATACTTAAATGTAACGGTTTCACCATTGCCGCTGATACGGGTTGCTTTATTTCTGCCGCTGTATACAACGTCGCGATAGCGACTGCCATTTTTGTCAACGCTGGTCTGATTTCCATTGGCATCATACCCGAAGGTTTCTTGCTCATACTGGCTGGTCACCGGGTTCACTCTGCTGCGACTGGCAATAGCGTGAAGCGGTTTACCTGCCTTGCCATACTCCTGCACCCAACCGTCTTTAAGGATCAGGTTACCATTAGCATCGTAGTCGTAGTCATGCGTCACATTTGTGCCGTGAATAACTTCCTGCAGCCGGTTAAGCTTGTCATAGCGGCGTTGTTTCCTAAATCATTGAACTAATCTTGCCTTGTGTGATCAGATCTCAAAAGCAAACACCGAGGCTGAATTTTGAAAGAAAAGCGTATCACTAACTGGCGTGATTACAACAAAGCCCTTATC
>NZ_JAKGBD010000019.1:0-82727 GCF_021532535.1 Pseudoalteromonas sp. DL2-H2.2
CATCTTCTAGCAAGCTAGAAATGTTACCGCTCGACTTGCATGTGTTAGGCCTGCCGCCAGCGTTCAATCTGAGCCATGATCAAACTCTTCAATTAAAAGTTTTTTGTTTGAAGTAAACTTCAAACCATGCTCAATGAATTCTGATTTTGTCTGTTTCTACTTTTAAAAAAGTAAAATCAAAACGAATTGACTATGTTAGTCACTCAGTTCAGTTGAGACTCTAAATTTTTGTGCGTCATTCAGTAAAACTAAAATCGGCTGTTAGAACTCAATCTGTACGAGTGCCCACACAGATGATTGCTTCATATTTTTAAAGAACAGTGCGACTTAATGTCGCTGCGCTGTTAGCGCTGAGGGTTGTGCATTCTAATCACTTCCCATTTTATGTCAACACTTAATTTTGAAAAGATTCAGAATCAAGTTTTATTTGACTCCCAACTCGTTGGCTCGTTGCTTTTCAGCGTTGTGCCCCGTGTCGGTGGATGCGCATTATAGGGAAATCGAAACTCAGCGCAACCCCTTTTTTGAAGAAAAGTGAGAAAAACGGCGCGTTCGGACAAAATTACAGCAAAGCGGGGGTTTTTGATACTTTATGTACAAAAAGAGCGCTTAATCGCGCTCAATTTTCAATATCCAACCGGCTTTTTCCTGATACCCGGCCTCTGACTCCAGCTCACTTCGCATCAATGGATGCTCATGTAGCCAATCTCCTGGTAAAGTCAGGGTCAGTGTTTCAGGCTCGGTTGCCGTAATATAGAGATCAGGTAGTACATCATCTTGACGGCGCATTGATAAAATCACTGCAACCCGGAGTATCCTGACAAGCAACTCAATCAACCCTTGATGATTACCAAACTGAGAAAGCAAACTTTCTTCGACATCAAGTCGGTGATTACCGACTAAAGCGACTACCATCTGCTTTTGTACTCGCGAATATCCCGGCATGCCTGTGTGCTTCAAAATGTAGGCACTGTGCTGGTGATAAGACTTGTAATCAACGACCAGGCCAATCTCGTGCATAGATGCAGCTGCGCTCAATAAGTCACAGGCATTTTGAAAGTCAAACTGCATCGGAGCTTCGAGCTGCTTCAGTAGTATTTTACATATCTCAAAAACACGTGCCGCCTGGCTAGTGTCAACATGATATCGCGACATAAAACCATCAAGCGTCCGTTTACGAATATCAGCCTGATTGAGTTGATCAATCATGCTATATAGGACACCCTCACGTAATGCACCGCCAGCCAGACCCATTCGCTCAATCTGTAATGCTTCAAAAAGCGCTATCAATATCGCCAACCCGGATACAAATACCAGGCGGCGCTCTTCGCTTAATCCCGGTAGCTCAAGCTGCTCTATGCTTTTGAACTGGATTGCCTGCTTGCGAATTGCCTGAAGCTTGTCCAGAGTCAGCAATTCATCTAAGCCAAGCGCAGCAAAGATCTCCTGAATAGCCTGTACCGTGCCGGATGCGCCAATCGCCAGCTCCCACCCGGCAGTTTTGTATTGTGTTGTGAAAGGTGCAACGACACTATGCGCAGCCGCTGTGGCCGCAGCAAAATTTGCCTCACTCAGTGCGCCATCAGAGAAGTAACGCTCCAAGTAGGTAACACACCCCATATTCAGACTGTGGTATAAGTGCGCTTCAAAACCTTGGCCAATGACTATTTCTGTACTTGCACCACCTATATCGACAACAAGTTGTCGCCCCTGACATGCGGAGGTATGTGCAACGCCTTTGTAAATAGAGCGCGCTTCTTCTTCACCACTAATAATAGAGATAGGATGACCAAGAATTTCCTCTGCTCTAAGCTTAAACACATTGGCATTGGTCGCCAGACGCAAAGTTGCAGTCGCGACAATACGAATATTTCCGGCCGGAATATCCTGAAGCCGTTCGGCAAACAAAGATAAACACTCCCAACCTCGCTGCATCGCTTCTTCACTCAGCAGGTTTTGCTCATCCAGGCCTGCGGCCAGGCGTACTTTACGTTTTACTCGCCCGATTGTATGCACGCCGCCGGCCATATGTTTTGCGATCAGCATATGGAAGCTGTTTGATCCTAAATCAATCACCGCATACACATTTTCGTGTGGAGATTTCTGAACCACGCTCACTAACCTCTATTTACCTCTACCAAAACGCCCGGCTAGCTGCGCGGGCGCGATTTTTGGTAACTACCTTGTCGGCGGTTATTACCGCTGCGATTACCGCGCTGACCGGATGGATTTCTGCGCCTTTGTTGTCTGGCTGGCGCTTTTATATCATCCAGTAATGCTGACTTATCGTAGTGAGAAACCGGAATTGCATGGTCAATGTATTCTTCAATCTCATGTAAGTTGTAAGCATATTGCTCACAGGCAAAGCTAATTGCATGCCCTGATGCACCCGCTCGGCCAGTACGACCGATACGATGCACGTAATCTTCGCAATCGTCTGGTAAATCAAAATTGAGCACATGACTCACTTCAGGGATATGTAAGCCCCGCGCTGCAACATCCGTCGCAACGAGCAGATCTAACTCACCTTTAGTAAACCTAGACAAAATCGACAAACGTTTTTTCTGATTCACATCACCGGTTAGCAGTCCCACCCGGTGTCCATCATTTTTCAGCCACTCATAGACGTTTTCACAACTATGCTTAGTATTGGCAAATACAATGGCTTTGTCTGGCCACTCTTCCTCAATCAGGGTGAGCAGTAAAGGAATTTTGTCCTCTTGCGAGGGATGGAACAATTCTTCTTTGATCCGTTTGCCTGTTTTTACATCCGGCTCTATCTGCACATGAATAGGGTTGTGCATGTGTTCAAAAGCCAATTCCTGCACGCGATAAGACAAGGTTGCAGAAAACAGCAGGTTCAGACGTTGCTGGGTATCCGGCATACGATTGAACATATAACGAATATCTTTAATGAAGCCCAAATCAAACATGCGATCCGCTTCATCCAGTACAACAACTTCAATGTTATTAAGGTTATAGGCACCTTGTTTATAGAAATCGATCAGGCGTCCGGTCGTGCCGATTAGGATATCCACCCCTTTTTCTAACTGCGACCGTTGTTTTTCGTATTCTTCGCCACCATATACTAAGCCAAGCTTTAACCCACACGCCGGCGCCAATATTTGTGCGTCTTTGTGGATTTGGATCGCAAGCTCTCGTGTCGGTGCCATGATCAATGCACGTGGCTGACCGGCAACCTGAGCGTCAGATTGGCTTTGCAACAGTCTATGGCAAGTCGCAGTTAAAAACGCGAGCGTTTTACCTGTTCCTGTCTGAGCCTGACCGGCAATGTCTCTGCCCTCACTAATGTAGGGCATGCACTTTGCTTGGATTGGCGTACAGTATTCGAAGCCACTCGCTGTCAAACCGGCGACCACTTCCGGCGCTAAAGCAAAGTCGATAAATTTTTTATTGGTCAAATGTGTCTTAGTCATAGCAATTAAGCATAACGTTTAAACTTGCAATAAGAAACAAGAGTGTTTAAATACGCATTAAATAATTGACCTAATTCTAACGGAGAGCGCAATGAGCGACAAAATTATTCAACTAACTGATGACAGCTTCGAAGCAGACGTGCTTAAGTCGGATACCCCTGTACTGGTAGATTTCTGGGCTGAGTGGTGTGGTCCTTGTAAGATGATCGCCCCTATCCTGGACGAAATTGCAGACGAGTTCGAAGGTCGCGCGACCGTAGCTAAGCTTAATATCGACCAAAACTCGCTAACACCGCCTAAGTTCGGTATTCGTGGCATCCCAACTCTGCTTCTGTTCAAAGACGGTGCTGTAGCAGCAACCAAAGTTGGCGCATTGTCAAAAACACAATTGATTGAGTTCCTTGAGAACAACATCTAACTGATCACTGATTAATGGCACCGGCATACGCTGGTCGCCAATCAGTCACAGTCTAAAGACATCAGGTAGCGCCATTTTGGCCTGCCTGATTAAATTTGTATAAAGACTGGACGACTGCTCCCCTAGCTGCTAACTTATAGAGCCACTAACCTAAAGCAATTTCAATTCAATCCCTCGTACCACGAGAGAACAACTTTTAAATAAAGAACCCACCAATATGCATTTACGCGAACTGAAAGACAAGTCAATCAATGAGCTTGTAAAACTTGCCGAGTCTATGGGGCTCGAGAACGTTGCCCGTCTGAGAAAACAAGACATCATCTTCGCCATCTTGAAAGCGCACGCTAAAAGCGGCGAAAACATTTATGGCGGCGGCGTGCTGGAAATTCTTCAGGATGGCTTCGGCTTTTTACGCTCATCAGAAGCCTCCTACCTGGCAGGCCCGGATGACATTTATGTTTCGCCCAGCCAGATCAGACGTTTTAGCCTGCGTACAGGCGACAGCATCAGCGGTCTGATCCGCCCACCAAAAGATGGTGAGCGTTACTTTGCGCTGCTGAAAGTAAACGAAGTTAACTTCGATAAGCCAGAAAACTCCAGAACTAAGATCCTGTTCGAGAACCTGACGCCAATTCACGCCAACGAACGTATGGTGATGGAACGTGGTAACGGCAGTACAGAAGACATCACTGCGCGTGTTCTGGACCTGGCTTCTCCAATCGGTAAAGGTCAACGTGCACTGATTGTTGCACCACCTAAAGCCGGTAAAACCATGCTGCTGCAAAACATTGCACAGTCTATTTCTTACAACAACCCAGATGCAACACTGATGGTACTGCTGATCGACGAGCGTCCGGAAGAAGTAACAGAAATGCAGCGCCTGGTACAAGGTGAAGTAGTCGCCTCAACGTTCGATGAGCCAGCAAGCCGCCACGTGCAGGTTGCAGAAATGGTCATCGAAAAAGCGAAACGTTTGGTTGAGCACAAAAAAGACGTCATCATTTTGCTGGACTCTATCACGCGTCTTGCTCGTGCCTACAACACAGTGATCCCATCGTCTGGTAAAGTACTGACAGGTGGTGTCGACGCTAACGCACTGCACAAGCCAAAGCGCTTCTTCGGTGCTGCACGTAACGTAGAAGAAGGCGGCAGCCTGACTATCATCGCTACAGCCCTGATCGACACGGGCTCTAAAATGGATGAAGTTATTTACGAAGAGTTTAAGGGTACCGGTAACATGGAACTGCACTTAAACCGTAAGATTGCTGAAAAGCGTGTCTTCCCGGCCATTGACTTTAACCGTTCAGGTACGCGCCGTGAAGAACTGCTCACAAAACCAGATGAGCTGCAAAAAATGTGGATCTTGCGCAAAATTGTCCATGAGATGAGCGAAATCGATGCAATGGAATTCCTGATCGACAAGCTGTCAATGTGCAAAACCAATAACGAGTTCTTTGACTCGATGAAGCGTAAATAACCAATCGCTTGAACAGAAAAAGCCTGCTTATGCAGGCTTTTTTTATGCACTCGTTGCTTGGAACTCTCAAGGGTGTGTTCTATATATAAAAGGATACGTAAAAGACATTGGAACGCGAATAAGGACTCGCTCCTTATCCTGCAAGTCCGATAAAGGAACCCATACCCATGCGTTTAGTAGCCAGTGCCATGGCCGTGACGACAGTGAACATAGCCGCCGTGCTGGTCTGTACCGCCATCTTTTCTCTCCCCCTGACTGTCACTGCCACTTTAATCACCATGATGCTGGTTGCGTCTGTGCTGATCACCGTGTGGCTAGATAAAAAACAAGAAAAGGGTGCCTATTTACAAAGCTTTGTCAGCGCACTACATCACCAGGACACCATAGACCTCACCTTTCGTTTTGACGAACAGGACAAAACGCTGCCTAAAGCGTGCCTGGCCATTAATGCCAGTATGGCCATGATGGAACACATTATTGGCGAAGTCTATGCGTCTTCTTCCCGTCTGACCCCTATGGCCGACAACCTGCGCGATACCTATGCCTCAATGACACAAAAGGCCACCATACAGCATGCCCACGGTGCGGATCTCGCCACGGCCATCAATCATATGCTGACGGTATCAAGAGAGCTGGATGACAGCCTGGAGAAAATTTACAGCTCAGTCGAAAACGCCACACAGGCGGTCAAAAAAACACGTATTGATACTGACCGCAGCCAGCAAAGCCTGATGACGCTGGCGACGAATATTCAGGCCACCAGTGAACAAATTGCGGCACTGAAAGCAGACAGCGACGCCATTAGTTCCGTCATTGATGTGATTAATGCCATTGCTGATCAGACCAACTTACTGGCGCTCAATGCCGCTATTGAGGCAGCTCGGGCAGGTGAGCAAGGCCGGGGCTTTGCCGTGGTCGCCGACGAAGTACGCAGCCTGGCCGCACGCACCAGTCAGTCAACGCAGGAAGTACGGACCATGGTCAATAAAATTCAGGCCGGCACAGACAGTGCCCATGCACTGATGCTCACTGCACTGGAAGAAACCGATAAAACGGTCAGTTTATCAGAAGCCTCCACCAAAGAAGTCGACCAGATAGAAGGCGCCATGATTGAAATAAATGCGATGTCACACAGTATTCACGACCAGGTCAGCCGGCAAAAGGCGGTCTCAGACGAAGCACAATCGAGCATTGAGTCTATGGTTGAACTCAACTCGGATGCACTATCTGCCTCTAAGATCCAGGCCGTATCGAGCAGCGATCTGATTAACCTGGCCGCAAGCATTCATGAAAAGCTGTCAATTTTTACAGCCCAGCGACCTGAACTGGATATGTCCCACCGCACCGACACCAGTCGCTACAACTATGATACAGAGTCGAAGGCGGTGTCGAAACCAGGCCACACTACACAGCCTGACCAGCACAGTGAATTAGGTGACATCGAATTGTTCTGAATAACTGCACACCTTGAGTTCATCACACAAGATCAGAAACAAGTCCTGATACAGTGCGGTTTGTTGTTGCTTCAGCGCTGTTTCAAATTGCGAGGCGACATCGGCGATATGCACAAACTCGAACATACTCGCTGCGCCATTCAATTTGTGGCAATGATGCTGCAGGGCTTGCCAGTCCTGCTCCTGCCACAGATCAATCAGCTTATAGCGCTCTTGTTCCAGCGTTTGTGCAAAGCTCTGTTTGAGGTCACTCATATCGATCGCCAGGTCCAGTGCCTGTGAATCACTGGTATGGCGTAAAGACTTGGCAAGCGTCTGATATAACAGCTCGCGGTTAATCGGTTTGCTCAGGTGCCCACTGAAGCCCTGGGCCAGATAATCTTTGATTTCATGCTCCATCACATTGGCCGTCAGTGCATAAACGTCACCTTCAAAGCCTGCCTGGCGCAGTAATTGTAGCGCTTCCAGGCCATCCATCTGGGGCATCTGAATGTCCATCAACACCACATCCGGGTAGGCGCTGAGACAGCGCTCCACCGCTTGTCGTCCATTGCTGACCGCATCCACTTCCAGACCCATTCTCTGAAGCATACGGACGATCAGAGCACGATTATCATCATGATCTTCGGCCAGCAACACAGTGCCGGATAAGCGTATTTCTGAGGCCGGTAGCAGAGCATCGTCAACCCTGTGAGCCTCTTCGCCTGTTTCACTGCCCTGACTTAAGCGTGCACAAGGCACTAACAGCGTAAACTGGCTGCCCTTATCCACTTCACTGTGTACCGAGATCTCTCCTCCCATCATTTTAGCTAGATGCTGTGACAGACTGAGTCCTAATCCTGAGCCGCCAAAACGGCGGGTGATGCTATTGTCTCCTTGCTGGAAACACTCAAAAATCCGTGCCACCTGGGACTGAGACATGCCAATACCGCTGTCCCGGACGATAAAAATCAGGCCATCGTCATGTTGTCTGATGAGCAGCTCAACCTGCCCCTGGTGAGTGAACTTCACCGCATTGCTGAGCAGGTTAATTAAGATCTGTTTCAGCCGCACATAGTCAAGCCGCACCAGGTAGGGTGTGGGCAAGTCATTTTCGACCAGTAAGGCAAGCGATTTTTCCATGCAGGGACGCTGGAACATATCGCAGACATCCGCCAGTAAATTCTCGATGGTAAACTCGGTGTATTCCAGCTCAAATCGCTGCGCTTCAATTTTACTCAAGTCCAGTACATCGCTGATGAGATCCTTAAGATGATTGCCCTGACGTGCCACCACCGCCAGAGAGGACATCAGGTGAGCATCATGTGCATAGTCTTGCTGCAAACTCTCCGCATGGCCCAAAATAGCCGTCAACGGGGTGCGAATTTCATGGCTGATATTAGCCAAAAACTGGCTCTTCACCTGGTTGGCATTACGTAACTCATCCGCGCTCTGTTGTAACTGTGCGGTGCGCTGCGCCACTTTTTTGCTGAGTTCAATTTTCGCCCGCCGCTCGTTCGCGCGATGATAAAAGGCAAACACAGAAATCAAGGTCAGACACAAGATCAAGCCACTCATCCACAGCAACTGATTGCGCTGCTCGTCTTGCAACTTTTGCAGCTCCTGCGCTTGCTTCATCTTTGCCAGCTCCTGGCTTAACTGACTTTCTTCAAACTTGCTTTGGTATTTATTCAGGCGAGTGATCAGACCTTCATTTAGCAAAGAAAACTGTAAGTCCCGGTAGTGATCCAGCGTTTCTGCCGCAGCCTGCATCTTGCCAGTGGCCGCCTGCACCAATGCCAGCAAATGCAGAAATTCACGCTCCCTGAGTCTGTCTCCCAGCGTACGGGTTAGCGTTAAACCCCGTTCGATACTCACTTCGGCTCCGCTGATATCACCACGCATTAACTGTAGCCTGGCCGTTGGGTGCAAAGCATGCATGACGCCAGCCTGATTGTCGGCCTTTTCGGCATAGTACATGGCAAAGTTCACTTCCTGCCCCGCCGTGATGTAATCGCGAAGCAGCAGGCTGAGTTTTGCCATATTGACGTATTCGAATGCCAGATGGCGCGTATCATTGATGCTGTGATAGTATTCTACGGCGGCTTTTACCGCGACGCGCGCCAGCTCAGGACGGTTTGACTCAGTATAAATGACACCCAGGTTCCCCTGCGCCAGCGCTACACCATACTGATCTCCCAGGCGCTCAAACAAGGTCATCGCGCGCTTGAGTAACTCTTCTGCTTTGTCATAGCGAAACTGGCGAATATACACCCCGGCCAGATTCAATAACATGTCAGCTCTGTCTTGCTCGTTACCGTGTTGTTCATACAACATGTATGCAGCCAGATAATGCTCCAGTGACGCTTCTAAGTCGTGGATCTGGATAAATGACATCCCCAGATTATTATGGATATCCGCGCGCTCAATGGGGTTATCTCTTTGCTCTGCCACACTCAGCGCCTGCTGATAGTCGGTCACCGACGCGGCATAGTCTCCCTGGTAGAAGGCGCTGATCCCTTGCATCTTAAGTGCATGATACAAGCTGTCAGACAACTGCTCGCTGCGACTTGAGGATTCAAGTTGTTCAAAATAGCGGATCGCCATGTCGTAGCGTGCGCTCTCCAGGGCAATTTTTCCGATCGCTGTCAGGGTGGCGGCACGTTGCACGGGGCCGAGTTCATTGTGCTGTAACAAGCGCTCAGCACTGAGCACTTGCTCCTGCCAGTTTGGCAGCTCTGATAACGCGTCAATTTGCGACGCAATCGCTGGTTTGGCGGCAGACGTATCAGCATGGCCCAGCGGTGACCATATACCCACTATTAGCACTGTGGTCACAGCCCACTTAAAACCCTTTATCATCCCTGCCTGCCCCGTATTACTTGCAATCAACGCGTCAAAAAATAAGAATTGAACAAAGAAGATACACTATGTTTACAGGCGGAACAATGTTGAACCCCCTCCTTGATGCCACATTTAGGATAATCACCCGTGAGCGTGCCACGCAGCTACACCGGCTGGCAGCCACCCTGGATGCCGAAATCGGCCTGCCAACGCTGGACAGCGACCCGGATAAAGACCTCTTTAAGCGTAATTTTTTGTTGATGAATGCCCTGTATCAACTGCAACAAGAGGTTGCTGAGCAAGGCTATTATCTTCAGGTTGAGGCAATGGATATCCGCCTGAGTGAGCAGTCCCTTCCGTCTGCATTACAAACCCGGGATCCGCTCAGAGAATATTATTTAGATTGGTGCAACTATGATACCAGCAAAGAGGAAGTGAACGCGCTGCTGGGTCAGTTTTGGCAACGCTATCTGAAAGTACCCACCCTGGCACCACAGCAGCACAACGAATTAATACAGAAGTGGCAACTGCCCAATCCGTATTCACGGCGCCAACTGAGTAAGCGCTGGCGCACGCTGGCTTTTGCAGCCCACCCGGACCAACAAGGGGAGAGTTCAGCGTTTGTGCAGCTGCAACACGAATACGAACAACTTAAGTACTATGCCCATGCGGAAGAATAACTACAGGCTCATCCGCTTGGCTTTAAATTTACGCCCCTTGAGCTTGCTCTCCTGCAGTTTTCTGAGTGCCGGTTTGACACCTTCTCTGGCCACGGCGACAAACGCCTGATGGTCCAGTAAATCGATATTGCCAATCAGGCTGGCACCTATCCCTTGCTCCGACGTCAGACATCCGACAATGTCCCCGGCGCGCAGCTTGTCTTTTTTACCACCATCGACCTGCAAGGTAACCATTGGGGGTTTAAAGACCGGCTTGTCGAGCAGGCTCAAAGGTGGTGGCGTTGCCGGTTCAAACGTTTGCTCGTAGATTTCACCCAGTTTGGCAACTTTAAAGGCCTCATTTTCGCCATATAGCGAACAGGCGAGTCCCTTCTTGCCACCGCGCCCGGTACGACCCACCCGGTGCACGTGCGTTTGTGGATCCAGCGCCATATGATAGTTAACCACCATATCTACATCTTCGATATCCAGACCCCGTGCCGCGACATCGGTGGCCACCAACACCGAAGCACTTTTATTGGCAAAACGGATCAATGCACGCACCCGCTCGGCCTGGTCCAGATCGCCATGCAGAGTCACCACATTGACGCCACAGCTTTTGAGTTCACTGTACAGCTTCTTGGTCTCAACTTTGGTATTGCAAAAGGCAATACAGCTGACCGGCTTGTAATGCTGCAATAACAGGCGCAGTGTGTTAAATCTCAGTTTGTTGTTTTTGAGGGCAAAAAACTGCTGTTTGATCTGCCTGTTAAGGGTCTCTTCTTCTCCTTTGACCATTACAGGTTCACGCATAAACTGCTGTGTCAGCGCTTCGATGTCCTGCTGATAGGTGGCGCTGAACATCAATGTCTGACGCTCCGGCGGCAGATAAATTGCGATATTTTCGAGCGCTTCAACAAAGCCCATGGCCAGCATTTGATCGGCTTCATCCAGGACCCAGGTTTGCACCTGAGTCAGGTCAAGCGTGCCCTTATACAAGTGTTCTTCAATCCGACCCGGTGTGCCAACCACAACGTGCGCACCATGCTCCAGAGAGCTGATCTGCGGCCCGATGGGCTCACCTCCACACACTGTGAGTACCTTGATATTTTGCATGCTACGCGCCAGCTTGCGGATCTCTGTAGCGACCTGTTGCGCCAGCTCGCGGGTGGGCGCCAGCACTAAGCTTTGGATCACCTGCTCTTCGGCCACCAGTTTATTGAGCAAGCCAAGGCTAAAGGCCAATGTCTTACCCGACCCGGTTTTTGCCTGAGCAATCACATCCTGGCGGGCAATAATGGCGGGCAATGCCTGCGCCTGAATGGGTGTCATGGTGGTAAAACCGGCTTGTTGTAAACCAGTTTGCAGATGGCGGGCCAATGGCACTTGATTAAACGACTGAGTCACACTATTACCTCGGATGAACTTAATCCGCCAAGTTTAGCAAATCCCGCATAGCGCCGTCACTTCAGTAAGCAAAAACGCCCGTTCACCCCGAAACAGTTTAATTTAGCAGCAATTGTTGCGACAATCTCAGGCGATATAAATTACCAAGGGTTACTATGGATCAGATGATACGCTTTACGCCTTTTAGCAGGCTAAGCAGCGCTGCCAAACACTGGCTGTTACCACTGTGTGCATTAACCGTCAGTGCGGTTGCACAGGCGCAGGAATTCACGCAAACACAACTCGAAGACGTCGCTAAAGTGCGCACACTGGCGAGCCAGAGTGATTTAAGCTGGCAGTTACTGGAGTCGCTGACAACAGAGATTGGCCCGCGCCTGCCTGGTACAGAAAATGACAAGTTAACGGTGGCCTGGGCAGAAAAACACCTTAAGCGCTTGGGTTTTGACAAAGTCTGGCTGGAAGCCGCGACCTTCCCTGAATGGCGCCGCTATCACGAATCGGCGAAACTGATCGCCCCCAGTGAACAGCCTCTGCATATCACCGCGCTGGGCAACAGTATCAGTACACCCGAGCAGGGTCTGCGTGGCGAGGTTGTATTGTTTGAAACATTCGACGAACTCAAAGCCGCGCCGCCGGGCAGCCTGAAAGGTAAAATTGCTTTTATCAACTACAGAATGAACCGGGATATCGATGGCAACGGCTACGGCCCGGCCGTTCAGGCACGTAATAAGGGCGCCGTAGAAGCCGCCAAAAAAGGCGCCATTGCCTACATGATGCGCTCGGTCAGTACCGCCCATCACCGCTTTGCTCACACCGGCGGCAGTCATTACGATGATCAGGTAACAAAAATTCCAACGACCGCCATTGCAAACCCGGACGCCGATCAAATCGCACGCTT
This sequence comes from Pseudoalteromonas sp. DL2-H2.2, assembly GCF_021532535.1. NCBI lineage: Bacteria > Pseudomonadati > Pseudomonadota > Gammaproteobacteria > Alteromonadales > Pseudoalteromonadaceae > Pseudoalteromonas > Pseudoalteromonas sp. DL2-H2.2. The sequence goes on from NZ_JAKGBD010000019.1 coordinate 12,574, forward strand.
GCTCAAACATGGTCACACCCCGCAGGTCGAAATCAATATTCAGACCGAAGATTTGGGTGAAGGCACCAGCTTTAACGTGATCGGCGAAATCACCGGCTCGGAACATCCGGACCAATACGTGCTGCTTGGCAGCCATCATGATTCCTGGGATCTGGGCACAGGTGCGCTGGACGACGGGGCCGGTATGGCGCTGACCATGGCGGCGGCCAAGCACATTGCGTCTGTGACCCGCCCCAAGCGCAGCATCCGGGTAGTGCTGTTTGCCGCCGAGGAGCTGGGATTATGGGGAGCAAAAGCTTACTTTAAACGCCATCAGGACAATCTGACGCAGATTGTTGCCGCTGCCGAATCCGACTTTGGTGCCGACGTGGTATATGCCTTTGAGTCCAATGTGAACGCCGCTTCTCTGCCACTGGTACGCGCCATTGCTGAGCAGCTGAAACCGCTAGGTATCAAATATATTGGTGCCAACCGCGCGCGCGGTGGTCCGGATCTGATCCCATTAAATAACCTGACCTCTGCGCCGATTTTCGATCTCCATCAGGATGGTACTGACTACTTTGATTATCACCACACGGCCGACGACACGCTGGATAAAGTCGACCCGGATAAACTCAAGCAAAATACCGCCGCCTATGCCGTCTTTGCGTTGATGGCAGCGAACGGCAAAACCCGAATGCAGGGTAAGTAATCGTCGCTTTATTGGCGCGACGGACTCTGCCAAACCGGCACCAACCTGACAGGTTTGGTGCCAGTTCCAACCACAGGGAGTGACTTTGAATAAACTCATCGCCGGACTGTTTGTGTCTCATGACATCATCAGCCGCTTTCTGATCCGCTTTAAACACGGCCTGATGATAACTTGTTTGCTGGGTATCATCGCGTATTTCTGGCAGCAACAGGTGCAGCAGACGGCCCAATATCAGCGCCTGTTACTCGACCCACAAACAGATGATCTGATCTTAATCGACCTCGGGCGCTTCGATGCAAACAGAGTCTACCAGGCCCAGTTTCGCATCACCCAGGTCATTGCTACCAGCGAAGATACGATCACGGTTAAACAAGGACGCTATACCTATGGGCGCAAACGAGATATAAAGCGCGCCATTCAGTTGGACAACCTGATGATCGACAACTATTTCGACCCAGACCCCATTGAGTGGCCAAGAGCCGCACTGACGGATTACTTTGCGCGTAACGCAATCTACGCCATCCACCGACCTAATGATATTTATGTGATGGGCGGCATCGTCAAGCAAAGAGCACTTCCCCGTCTGCACGTGCCGGTGGCAAAATACCGGCTTTCACCAGACAATCAGCGTGGCATTGCCCACTATCAAGTGGGTGAACTATCCGAAGCGCGAGAGGCCTTTGCTGCGGCGGTACATAAGGATGATCATTGGGGGCAATACAATCTGGCCACTATGCTGCTTGAGGGCGAAGGTGGCGAGGCCGACCCTGCACAGGCAATAGCCTTGCTGCGCCAGGCCGCCGCACATGGCAATCACAAAGCCCTGACACTGCTCGATACGCTGTGTCCGGGTAATACAGCTTGTGACTAACGCGCCAGACTAGTTGACTCAGCCGCCGTATCTGGCAGCGCGTTATAATCGCGGATAAAGGCTTCGAATTGCGCTGCGTCACCGGGTTTGGCATGCAAAAAGCCTTGCGTATAATCGCAGCCCAGTTCCTGTAAAAACGCCAGCTGGGCGGGTGTTTCAACCCCTTCAGCAATCACAGTTAGATGAAGCTGGCCAGCCATGGAAATGATGGCACTCACCAGTGCCCTGTCTTCCTCATCGTCAGGTAAATCACGGATGAAGGCGCGGTCTATTTTCAATTTCGAAAGCGGGAAGCGCTTCAGATAACTCAAAGACGAATACCCGGTGCCAAAATCATCAATGGCCAGACCCACCCCCATTGCACGCAAAGTCTCCAGCTGACGCTGAATATGGCCCGAGTTATCTGCCAGTACAGTTTCGGTGATCTCCAGTGTCAATGCCTCGGCCGCCAATCCGGTTTCCTTGAGCACTTTGGCCACCAGACTGGCAATATCCTGGCGCTTAAACTGTGTGCTCGACACATTCACCGACACAAACAAAGACTGACCGGTTTGTGTGATCCAGGATTTGGCCTGCGCACAGGCCTGATACAATACCCACTCGCCGATGGTGATGATCAGCCCAAGTTCCTCGCAGATGGGCACAAAATCAGCCGGTGACACCTGCCCAAGCTGAGGGTTGTGCCAACGCAGTAACGCTTCGCACCCCAGCCGTTGCTGACCAACAATGGGCTGATATGCGAGGTAAAGCTCACGATTTGTCAGCGCACGATGCAGCGCCCCTTCCAGCGCACTGCGTGCTTTGGCATGTTCGTGCATGGCAGAGGTAAAGAACTGAAAACAATTTCGGCCATGGTCTTTTGACTTATACATGGCACTGTCGGCATTTCTGAGCAGCACTTTGCGATCGGCACCATCATCGGGATAAAAGGTGATCCCCATGCTGCCAGACACAAATGCTTCATGGCCTTCGAGAAAAAACGGCTCGCTCAGTACATGCAGGACTTTGCTTGCCAGCTTTTCCATGTCGCTGATCTTGGCCATATCTGGTAGCAAGAGCGCAAACTCATCACCGCCCAGGCGCGCCACCGTGTCTGAATTGCGGGTGCACTCACGGATCCGATTGGCCGCTTCAACTAGCAGCTGATCACCAATATGGTGGCCCAGCGTATCATTTACTGCCTTAAAGCGGTCCAGGTCGATAAAACACACCGCCAGACGGGTTTGCTTTTGCTTGGCCTGAGCCAGGGCCAGGTCAAACTTAGTGTGATAATGATGACGGTTGGCAAGCCCGGTGAGGTTGTCAAAGTTGGCCTGCTGCCACATTAATTGCTCATTGCGCTTACGCGAGGTAATGTCGTTGAACAGCGCGACATACATATCGATTTCGCCGGACGCATCAAATACCGCGGAGACCTGCAACCAGCTTGGGTATACTTCGCCGTTTTTACGCTTGTTCCAGATCTCGCCTTCCCAGTGCCCACGCGCACTCAGCGCGTCATACAGCTGAGCAAAATAGGCAGCATCATGGCGGCCTGAATTAAAAATCGACGGCGTATTTCCCAGCACCTCTTCAGCCGAAAAACCGGTAATATCGGTAAAAGCCTGGTTAACCATTTGAATTTGATTGTCGCGATTAGAGACCAGCACGCCTTCACTGGTGGTTGCAAATACCGTGCTGGCAAGACGCTGCTCTTTTTCGTCCGCCAGGCGCTTGCTGATGTCCTGAATAAGATAAATCGAGCCACTTTGTGTACCGGCACCATCCAGCACCGGCGTTTTGCTGATCTCAACATCCCGTTGCTGACCGGCCAGTATCACCCGGCACTCAATGGGTTCTGCACCAAGTGCTTCGAGGCAGGAGCAACCCTCAAGCACAAACGTCATCGGGCGCCCCTGAATAGCGCCTAAATCGCGCAGCGCAGCCTGATTGGCCGAAGCCACCACATTGCTTGCGTTGGTATAGATAAGGTAATCGCCAATGGCGTTGAAGATGGCACTGAAGCGGTTTTTCTGCAGCTCTGTGCGACGCTTGGCACGGCGCAGGCGCAGCGTAAACATCACCAGCACCAAAATGGACCCGGCCAGGATCGCTATCACACTGCCAAGCAAAACAAGCTGCACTGTGTTGGCGTCTTTCAGCTCTGCGGTTTGCAGCGCCACTTGTTGCTCCAGATTCGACTGATAATGCCATAAGTCTTGCTCCAGGCTGCGCTGTGTGCTGATGTCCTGGATCACCGATAGCAACAAAGGCTGGTCTTGCGCACCACGGAACGGCGCCGAATAAACACTCACAGTACGCACTTCATCATTGGCAAGCTGATGCTGAAAGATAAAGTAGTTGCGGCCTTCACTGAGCGCAGACATGCGCTCCTGCTCAACCTGCTGGGCTGAAAACTGATTGATCTGCTGGATCTGCATGGTTTCCAGCTGTGTTTTGTCATAGCCATAAAACAGTGCCGCCGCCTCATTGGCCTGGACGATGTCGCCAGATTTGGGCTCAATGATCAGCATTACCGCACTGTGTTGCTCAAATGCACTCATTGGCAAAGAGGACGCCGCCTCGCTGTCCATTGCAAACAATGAGGTCCAAATGGCAATACATGAGCTGGCTACTATGGTTGTTATTTTCAAGCCGCCTCCAAACAAATACTGCGCAATGCGTCCGACTATAACTGAAAGCCAAAAGCAAAGATATATGAGGACTAAGGACTATTGCGCCGAATCAATTAATTCTACTGTTAGCATAATAGTAGTTAATAAAGTTGCAATGCACACTCAGTGTCTCCGGGTAAACCAGACGGGCACGGCGAACGTAAATACCTGTTCTACCTCTGGCGACTTGTTATACTAGCGCCATCAACTCTGAGTAGCCCAAGATAGTGATGAAATATAAAGATTTGAGAGAATTTATTGCCCTGCTGGAAAAACAGGGTGAGCTGGTGCGGGTCAGCCAGCCCATTTCCACCAAACTGGAAATGACCGAAATTGCCGATCGTACATTGCGCGCCGGGGGACCTGCCATCCTGTTTGAAAATCCCATAGGCTTTGATATGCCGGTGCTGGCCAACTTGTTCGGCACCCCCAAACGAGTGGCGATGGGCATGGGCCAGGATGATGTCGGCGAATTACGCGAAGTCGGTAAACTGCTGGCATTTTTGAAAGAGCCAGAGCCCCCGAAAGGCATCAAAGAAGCGCTTGGCCAGATCCCGGTGTTTAAGCAAGTGCTCAATATGCCAACTAAGGAGCTGAAAAAAGCCCCCTGCCAGCAAGTGGTATTGCAAGGGGATGAGGTGGATCTCACCCGCCTGCCCATTCAACATTGCTGGCCCGGTGATGCCGCGCCGTTGATCACCTGGGGCCTGACGGTCACCCGTGGACCCCATAAAAAACGTCAGAATCTGGGCATTTATCGTCAGCAGCTACTCGGCAAAAACAAGATCATTATGCGCTGGTTGTCGCACCGTGGCGGGGCACTGGATTTTCAGGAGTGGTGCCAGCAAAACCCGGGCGAACCGTATCCCGTGTCGGTTGCACTCGGCGCCGATCCGGCCACCATCCTGGGCGCAGTAACGCCGGTGCCCGATACCCTCAGCGAGTATGCCTTTGCAGGTCTGCTGCGGGGCAGTAAAACCGAGGTTGTAAAGTCTATTTCTAATGACCTTCAGGTGCCGGCCACTGCAGAGATCATTCTCGAAGGCTACATTCAACCGGGCGAGACAGCACCGGAAGGCCCTTATGGCGATCACACTGGTTATTATAATGAAGTCGATGACTTCCCGGTCATGACGGTGACCCATATCACACATCGTGAAAATCCCATTTATCACAGCACCTACACCGGCCGACCACCCGATGAGCCAGCTATTTTGGGCGTTGCACTGAACGAAGTGTTCGTGCCCATATTGCAAAAGCAATTTCCTGAAATTGTCGATTTCTACCTGCCACCAGAAGGCTGCTCTTACCGCATGGCGGTGGTGACGATGAAGAAACAATATCCGGGCCACGCCAAACGTGTGATGCTGGGCGTATGGTCCTTCCTGCGTCAGTTTATGTACACCAAGTTTGTGATTGTCTGCGATGATGACGTCAATGCCAGAGACTGGAACGATGTGATCTGGGCAATCACTACGCGGATGGACCCCGCCAGAGACACCACTATGATAGAAAATACGCCGATTGATTACCTCGACTTTGCGTCGCCGGTATCGGGCCTTGGCTCTAAAATGGGGATGGATGCCACCAACAAATGGCCGGGTGAAACCGACCGTGAGTGGGGCGAGCCCATTGTGATGGATGAGGCAACCAAGCAACGCGTAGATGACATCTGGGACAGCCTCAAAATCATGAAGCCATAATCAATCTGACAGACTTTTTTCTGGCATGTCGCAATGCATCATGCCGGAATCTGTCTGTCTCGGTGTGAAAGCGGTTACAGGGTAAACGTGAGTGTGCTAAAGTGCACACACTTTCACCACCGTGCTTATTTTCTAAGGTAAAAAATGCAAGTACTTAAAGCCACCGTGGCCGAGATTTCGCCACTGACTGAATACGTATCTAAAGTTGTCTTAACACCGGAGCAGGATGCCGAATTTGCCGCTGGCCATTACCTGCAATTAGTACTGGGTGAAAAAGACAAACGCGCTTTCTCAATCGCAAGCAGCCCGTCAAAGAAAAACGCCCTAGAGCTGCATATTGGCGCTTCGGGCGCCGATTCTTACGCAATGCAGGCGCTGGATCATTTAAAAGCGGCACACACCAGCCAGACTCAGGTAGACCTGGAAGTGGGTCTGGGTGTCTCTCAGGTTCGTCCTGAGCAGGCAAGACCGCTGGTTTTACTGGCGGGCGGTACCGGATTTTCTTACGTCAAATCCATGGCCGACCACCTGGCTGAAATTAACTACGATCAGCCGGTACTGTTTTACTGGGGTGTGAAAGAAGAATCTGCCTTGTATGCCAAAGCGGAAATGGAAGCCTGGGCAAACAGCAGAGCCAACTTCCAGTTTATTCCTGTGGTAGAACATGCCTCAGAGGCCTGGACGGGCCATACCGGTTACGTGCACCAGGCGGTGATGAAAGACATTGTGTCTTTGGAGCCATACAGTGTTTACATGGCGGGTCGCTTTGACATGATTGGCATTGTGCGTGATGACTTCATCACCCACGGCGCCCAGCGCGAATTTATGTTCGCGGATGCATTTGCATTTATCAAGTAATGCACTGTGATGCGCGGTTGCCAGATCGCGCATCAATTCATAAAACCAATCGCTGAGATATAATTAATCCATTTTAAAAATCAATTGCCTTTATCCATACTGACTCTGTCACTTAACAGGAGAACTCATATGGCTAAACAATTTATCGCAGACATCATGTCGACCCAGTTTCCGCTGATCACACCCGAGACCGAAATCACCGACGCCATTGCTCAGCTCGAAAAGTTCGCCCTCTTCGGCGCACCGGTGCAAAATAGCGAAGGTAAACTGGTGGGCTTTATTTCTGAGCAACAATTACTGACGCCGTTACTGCAAAGTAGTTACTTCTGTGATGGTGCCACTGCGGTTGGTCAGCTCATGCGCACAGAGACTCTGTCGGTCAGTCAAACCACGACTGTGGTCGACCTGGCTACACAGATGCAACAGGACAAACCTAAAATTTATCCGGTCATCGAAAATGACAAGGTAATTGCGGTTGTAACCCGCAGCCAGGTGCTCAGTGCACTGAAAGAGAATTACTTAAGCTGCTCAGCACACTGAGCAGCTTAACGCGCAGGGTTAGGCGTATTTTTGCAACAGCGCCTGCTTGTCTGAATCACTTAAGAAGGCAATTTCAATCGCATTCTTTTGCGCCTGAAGAATATCTGACTCACTGAGGCCTGCCAGTGGCGCCGCTTTTTCAAACTCGTTGTCCAGCTCGACCCCTTGTACTGCCGGATCATCGGTGTTGATTGTGGCCAGAATACCGTGGTCCAGGAACTGTTTAAGCGGGTGTGTTTCTATGCTTGCCACTGTGCTGGTCTGTAAGTTGCTGGTCAGGCAAGATTCAATACCAATGCGATTATCGCGCAGATAATCCATCAGTTTAGGATCTTCGATGGCTTTTACGCCATGGCCAATGCGCGTTGCGCCGAGCTCGTTGATCGCCTGCCAGATACTGCTGGCACCTTCCGCTTCTCCGGCATGGATAGTGGCACCCAGATACGCATCGCGTACTTGCTTGAAGTGATCGATAAACAAGGCACCCGGGAAGCCGATTTCATCCCCGGCCAAATCGACCGCGACCAAATCGTTTTTAAACGCCAGCAAGGCATCCAGTTCATACTGGCATTTTTCAACGCCAAAGGTGCGCGACATAATGCCAATCAGATTCACCTGGATATCCTGCCCGCGCGTTGCGGCTTTGATCCCGTCGACCACGGCTTCCACCACGCCCTGCGGATGCAGGTTATGGGTTTTGGCCATGTAATACGGGCTAAAACGCAGCTCAGTGTAATCCATGTTTTGCGCCATGGCGTCTTCGACATTTTCTACGGCAATACGGCGACAGGCATCATAATCTCCCAATACCTTAACGCCCCAGTCCAGCTTTGCCAGAAAGGCCATCAGGTTAGGTGCATTGTCAATGACCTGGACGTGAGGCCTCAGACCTTCTACATCCAGCGCAGGCAATGGCATATTAAACTTCTGACCGAGGTCCAGTATGGTCTCAGCACGGACGTTACCGTCTAAGTGGCGATGTAAATCAAGTAAAGGTAATTTGGTATTGATCATAGGACACCCGGATTGCAGATAAAATTTTTCAGATCATACGCAGCCTAAGTGTAGATTCAAGGACAAATATCCGCAAAGTGACAAATTAAACCCAAACCCCTTCAATGCCAGGTCAATTGGCAGGGAAAATTGGCACAAAAAAACCGGTCGGGCGACCGGTTTTTTTATAAATCTCTTGAGGTTACTGCGTAGCCAACAGGTAGGCTTTATCAAACTGCCTGGTTTTGGCATAAGCCTGCTCTGCCTGCTGCTGCCACAGTGCCTGCCACGGCGATTTTGCCAGTGTATCGAAAATCTTGGCCGCCAGTTCATGCTCTCCTTCGGCATTGGCCAGACACGCCAGACTGAATAATAACTCGGCCTGCTCCGGCTGCTTCTGCAATGCCGCCTGGATCAGTTTGCGTAATTCAGGATCGGAACTGCCAGCATATTGTAAGGCCTCTGCGAGCTGCTGATACTGACCTTTTTTCAGGTATTTTAATAAGTCTCCGCGCACCGCATCAAATTGACCCAAACGCAGCGTCTGTTGAGTCAGTGCCGGAGCAGCCAATGGCCGCAACGCTTTGGGTAAGGCATTAAACGTGGTCTGTGCCGAGCTTTCGTCAATGGCAAACAACGCATGCAGGTACTGTTGCCAGCGCGATTCCGACCAGCCCAGTTGTTTGTGTCTTTGCTGGATCAGTGCCAGTGCTTGCTGCCCTTTACCAGCCTGGAGCAAAGCGTCCAGGTAACTGGCCACAACATTGTCCGAGACTTTTTTCTCGTCCATTTGTGCGCCAAGTAACAACAGTGCTTGTTCTCCCTGGTTCGCTTCCAGCCACAACCTGGCCACCTGACCTTGTGCCTCTGGAGACATCGCCTGTAACTGTGCCAATGCCTGAGCCGGCTGTTGCTGCTGCAATGCAACCCGCGCAGCCATTGCACGCTGCTGATCCTGCCACTGGTTTGGTAAATCAGCGATGCTCAGGGCCTGCTGTAATTGTTCGTCATCGCCATTGATACATGCCCACAGCGCAGCTTCAAACGCCTGTTGCTGACGCTTGCTTCTACGGCCTTTCAACCAGCCACGACTGCGGGCAAATGCCCGCCACAAAGTGCCGGCCAGGTTTAACAGCAAAGACCCCAGCAGCAGCGCAAAAATCAGTATGACACCGAGTGCAAACAGGGAGGTTTCTATGGTGTAGTTGTTCACCGCAACCAGTAAGTAGCCTTTTTCATCGATCAGCAAGTGGCCCGCCGCCAGCACACCCAGCAGCACCATGACTGAGATCAGAGTGCGTGTCATTGTAACCACTCCTTCACCGCCTGCGGGGTTTGTAGCTCAAGCACGCCTTGCGTTGCAAACTCTTGCTGCTGTAATACTTTCAGGCCGGTTTGCATTGCCGCCACCGCACTGTTCTGGGTACGGTAATAACGCGCTAAGGTCGCGCTTGCCCCTTCCAGGGCGGTGAAATAAACACTTTGCTGATGCTGCATCAGGGCCGTCTGCGCCTGACGTAAATAACTGCTCAGCTGGGCCCGAATAAGCTGCTGCTCTTCACCGTCCAGTAGCGGATCGATGACAGGTTTATCATGCGAGCGCACCTTAATAAACTGATCCTGAATTTTGAGCCAGGAGCGCCAGGCATTGGCTTTCCAATCACTCACCTGCTCGGTCAGCTCACTGCGCTCACTGTGTTGCTGCGCCGGTTTGGTCATCACCTGTAACGGTAATTTGTCAGCCTGGCTAATATAGCCATGCAAGTCCAGATAGAGCGCTTCTTGCTGAGGTTTCGGCTGCGCTTTGAGCAGGGCAAGATCGGCAGCAATCGCGGTTTGCACCGCCGTTGTATTGCTTTGCGAACGTACCAGATCATGCAAACGCGTGAGCGTCGCCCCCGCCGCCAGATAGTGACGTTGAATATTGGCCTGAAACTCTGCGCTGCGGATCAGCGCATTGATTTCGGCTTTCTGAGCACCGCCAAGCTGTTTTTTAGCAGCCTGTAATGTGCTTTTCAGCCGCTGCTCCAGCTGTTGAGTTTGCGCACTCAGTTGTTTTTCAACTTGTTGTTCGCGCTGGCTCACCTGCGTATTCAGCGCAGCCAGCGTTTGCTCACTGGCACTCAGAGCCTGGCGCAATTGCTGATTGTCGCGGTTAAGCTGAGCCACAGCCTGCTGGTACTGGGTCAGCTGCTGCTGTCCAAGATAATACACACCCGCAGCACCGGCGCCGGATGCCAACGCCACCAGCAGCGCCAGTACGGCGGTTTTGCTGACTTTGTCTGAAACGGCTGCGGGTTTGGCTGCCTTGCCCGAAGACTGAGGGCCTGAGTGACTTTGTTGTTGTTCTGTCATAGTTCCACCTTGGCGGGGCTGATTATCCATAATGCAGGCCAGTAACGCATCGTTATCTGCCCCTGCACTGATGGCGATTTGTTTGTCTTCAATCGCGTATTGTTCGCGAAGGTATTCAGCACTGCGTTGACTGACCAGATAAAACCGGCGACTACTCAGCCAGTTCAGTAATTCGCTCTGCTGGGTATTAAAAATGGCATCAATGGCCGCATTACTGGTGATCACTATACCGTCAATACCCTGCCTTTGCCAGTGGTCCAACCAGATATCAGAACCAGTCGCAGCCGGGATCCGCTCATACACCACACAATGCGATAGCGAAGCACCACGCTGTTTCAGTATTTGACTGATCAGGGTACGACCGCCACGCCCTTTGACCACCACAACTCGTTTATCTTCAACCTGTTGCAGCTCAGGCAGAGCGAGCAACCCCTCTGAGTCATGTTGCTTTGGCACACGTGCACGGCGACCAAAACAGGCCTCGATGGCGGCTGCGGTCTGCTCGCCTACGGCGAAAAACTGACAATCGGGGGAAAAATCAGGCTGATGCTGTGCCAGATAGTGCACGGCATCCTGAGAAATGAAGATCAGCTGCTCGGCATCCACAATGGGTGCCAGTTCGGCCTCGCTGACAGGCAGTTTTACCAGCTCCAGTACGGGGGTACAGTCACACTGGACCCCCTGCGCTTCAAGCTGCTGTGCCAGCAAGGTTCCTTTGCCGGCCGGGCGGGTGATGGCTAGTTTCACATTAGTTGTCCCGATAAACCTCGGCCAGGATTTGGTCCGCACCTTGTGCCAGCAAAGTCTCGGCCAGGCGGATCCCCAATTGTTCAGCATCCGTGACCGGACCGCTTTGTTCACCGCGTAAGATCTGGCTGCCGTCAACCGCACCCACCAACCCGCGCAGTGTTAGCTGCTCGCCTGCAATTTCGGCAAAGGCACCAATGGGCACCTGACAGCCACCTTCCAGACGACGGTTCATGGCACGCTCTGCCAGTACTCTCATCCGCGTTTCACTGTGCTCCAGTGGGGCCAGCCAGGCCTGAACCTGTGCATCATCACTGCGGCACTCAATCCCAACCGCGCCCTGGCCATTGGCCGGTAGAGAGTCTTCAACGCTGACAAAGCTGGCAATGCGCTCAGCCATTTCCAGTCGGATCAGGCCTGCGGCGGCAAGAATAATGGCATCGAATTCACCGGCATCCAGCTTCGCCAGTCGGGTATTCACATTACCACGTAAGTCTTTGATCACCAGATCCGGGCGCATTGCGCGGATCTGACACTGACGACGCAAGCTGGAGGTGCCCACCACGGCACCCGCCGGCAGGTCAGCCAACGCCTGATAATGGTTCGACACAAACGCATCGCGCGGATCTTCACGCTCACAAATAGTGTGCAGCTCCAACCCTTCAGGGAAATCAACCGGCACGTCTTTCATCGAGTGCACGGCGATATCCGCACGCCCTTCCAGCATAGCCTGCTCCAGCTCTTTTACGAACAAGCCTTTACCGCCAATTTTAGCCAGCGGCGTATCGAGGATTTTATCCCCCTTGGTCGACATAGGTACCAGCTCGACGGTCAGGTCGGCGTGAAACTTTTCCAGTTCGGCTTTTACAAATTCGGCCTGCCACAAGGCCAGCGCACTTTTTCTTGTTGCGATACGCAACACATTATTTTTCGTCGTCATGCTTTACTCAGTCTGCTCACTATTGAGCGGTTGCAATAATTCTAAAGGTTTTTTGTGCCAACAGCTGATCATCAGCGGTGATCACTTCAATGCGCCACTGGCCACTTTGGCTGGGCATTATGTTTTTGCTGGAATAGGTGCGATGGCGGTAGGCACTGATAGCCAGGTCAATCTCTGCCATCAGCTGATCCTGATGAAACCACAAATGGCGGATGGTTTGCCCCTGCAGGCCACGTACTTCGGTAAAGAAATACAACTTATCTGCAAAGGCCGATTGCTCCACGCTGTCTTTGAGTACATTCACCGGCTCGCGGTTGACCACCTCAGTGGTCAGCACTGCGCGGCTGATGTGATTGGTATCCACTTGTGCCGCCATGGCCACGCTGGCTACCTGAGCGTCGTCAGCAAAGCGCTTGGTCGGCTCGTTGCTGGCTTCCTCATCGGTCGTTAGATCCGCACTCTGTGGTGCAACATCGTCACTGCTTTGCTCATCGTCCCGCTCTGCTTCAACCCGGGTGACAGCCGGTACGACAGCTGCCGTCACAACTGCCTGAGTTGGTGGTGCTTCGATGACAAGCTCAGCGACGAATTCATTGGGCGCGGATGCCGCGACACTAACAGGCTCGGGCTCACTGACGGGCGCAGATGTTTCAACACCATCCGGTTGCGGCGCTGGTTGCACAACCGCCTGATAGTCATTCAGTGCCGAGGCTGGTTGCTCATCGGCACTGACCGAATTCACTATCCCATAAAACAAAGCGGCTAAGCCACATGCCGCCACACTGCCAACGGCACCAATTCGGCGCCAGTGATATTGGTAGGTCACGGGCCTGGCTGGGCCTTCGTTTGCTTTGGTTACCGCTGTTTTAATCACAATGCGTTGTGTCATGGGTGTTCACTCTGTTGTCACGTTAACCTGGCCAGTAACCAGGTGCGGATTGCCTCCAGCTCTTCCTGACAAACCTGATGCTGCATCGGGTAATCCTGCCAGCTTACTTCATAGCCTTGTGCTTGTAAGGTTTCAAATGCCTGTTGTCCTGCCATCATCGGCACCACAGGGTCCAGACTGCCATGTGCCATAAACACATTGAGGTCAGTTTGCTGTGCCTCCTGAGCCAGTTTATCCGGGGCACACATGTAGCAAGAGAGCGCCAAAACGCCGCCCAGGCGCGTCTTAAAACGCGGTGCTACGTGCAGCGCCATCACGCCGCCCTGCGAAAATCCAGCCAAAATAATACGCTCCGGTGGTATCCCCACAGCCAGCTCGGCATCAATTAATGCCTCGACCAATTTCGCTGAGTCTCTCACACCGGCCTCGTCGGCTCTTTTATCCAGATCAAAAGATTTGATGTCATACCAGGAGCGCATCACCATGGAGTTGTTCACAGTCACCGGCTGCTCTGGCGCATGCGGGAAAATAAACCGGACACCCAGTTCGGCGGGTAATCTTAGCTCTGGCGCAATAGGCAAAAAGCCATCGCCGGAATCGCCAAGGCCGTGCAGCCAAATCACACTTGCCCTGTGGGTTCCCTGGGCCGGGTATTCTACAAACGGCAGCATCAGTCGTGCTGCCATTCAATACACTGACCCGCCTGGCGGGTTGCGGCATCGCTCATAAACTGCCAGAACTCAGCGCCACTGCGGTTATCAATCCACTGGGTGTCGCGCAATTCAAAGTGATGCCCGTTAAACTTAGTCGCCACCCACACCTGGTGCAGCGGGGCTTGCTTATTAATCACAATTTTACTGCGATCCGGAAAAATGATTTCCAGGATCCCGGATGCCGATTCATAATCCAGGTCCACCTCACAGTCGTCAATTTGTTCCTCAATGGTTAACATTAACGCATCGGCTAACTCGTGATATTCATGATCTGTCATAGCTTGATCCTTACTGTGCAAACCCCGAAAGTCCGCCACTTTGGCGCAATTAAATTTACTTTCTAAGCTGCTTTTTTTACCAATTCTGTTACTCTGCGATTATAAAGGCACTGACATCATTAATCTAATGAAAGCGACACACACTCAATTTAGCCTATTTACCCTGATCTTGACCAGCCTCTTGCTGTTAAGTGGATGCGGTCAGAGTGGGCCTCTATACTTACCCGAGCAACGCGCCCAACCGACCAACGCGCCCGAGCAGGCTCCTCAGCCTGAACAGGATAGCGGATCGTCTGAGGATGCTGATACGAAACAGGAGTCATAAATGGATTTCTTTCACTATCAGGATAATCAACTCCATGCTGAGCAGGTCGCCATCCGTGACATCGCCGAAAACTATGGCACGCCCTGTTATGTGTATTCCCGAAAGACGCTGGAGCGTCACTATCATGCGTTCACCGACGCGGCACAGGGACACCCTCACCTGGTTTGTTATGCCGTCAAGGCCAACAGCAACCTGGCTGTGCTGAATGTCTTGGCCAGATTGGGCGCCGGATTTGATATTGTCTCTCAGGGGGAGCTGGCGCGGGTTCTCAAAGCGGGCGGCTCCCCGGCCAAAATCGTGTTTTCCGGCGTTGCCAAAACGGCTCAGGAAATCGCTTTTGCGCTCAAAACAGGCATCAAGTGTTTTAACGTAGAGTCTGCCGCTGAATTGCGTCGCATCAGTGAGGTTGCCAGTGAGCTTGAGCTGCTCGCGCCCATTTCTATTCGGGTTAATCCGGATATAGATGCCAAAACACACCCGTATATTTCCACCGGGCTGAAAGAGAATAAATTCGGTATCGACATTAAAGAAGCCTTTAATGTTTATCAGCTGGCATGTGCCCTGCCCGGCATCAAAGTCGTAGGCATCGACTTCCACATTGGCTCACAGTTAACTGAAGTTGCGCCCTTTATTGCCGCGCTGGACAAAGTGCTGGCGCTGGTCAACACGCTTGAGTCGGCCGGTATTACCTTGCAGCACCTGGATATTGGTGGCGGTCTGGGTGTGCCCTACGACAGCGAAAAACCACCCCACCCCAGCGCATATGCCGCTGAGGTCAAGGCACGACTTGCCGACTATCAACATCTGGAGCTGATCTTTGAACCAGGCCGTGCCATTGCAGCGAATGCTGGCATACTGGTTACCAAAGTGGAATACCTGAAACCGACCAAAGACAAGCATTTTGCGATCGTCGATGCGGGCATGAACGACATGCTGCGCCCTTCGCTATATCAGGCGTGGCAGCAGATCATTGCGGTCGCCCCAAGACAGGACGATACACCCTTGCATACCTATGATGTTGTAGGGCCTGTTTGTGAGACCGGAGATTTTATCGGCAAAGACCGACCGCTCGCGATTCAGCCCGGAGACTTGTTGGCACAACGCGGCGCCGGGGCCTATGGCTTTACCATGAGCTCAAATTACAACTCACGCCCGCGCATTGCAGAAATCATGGTCGATGGCGATACTTGCCACCTGATCCGCCAACGAGAAACGCTGGAATCGCTGTGGCAGGGCGAGCAAGTGCTTCCGTAATAGCGCACGGCGTGGCAAAGTAAGGGTATCACAATCATAAAATAGGTGCGTGCATACACAGCGCGACACCAAAATAGATAAGGCTTTATGTTTGTAAATTTTTCAAAGATGCATGGTTTGGGCAATGACTTCGTGGTCGTGGATAACGTGACCCAGAATGTCTTTTTGTCGCGGGACCAGATCCGTAAACTGGCACACCGCAATTTTGGCATCGGATTCGACCAGCTACTGTTGGTTGAACCGCCCTATTCGCCCGACCTGGACTTTCATTATCGTATATTCAATGCCGACGGCACCGAAGTAGAACAATGTGGCAATGGCGCACGCTGCTTCGCCCGCTTTGTCCGCATGAAGGGCCTGACCAACAAACACAAAGTGAGCGTGTCCACGAAAGGCGGCAATATTACGCTGTTTACCGAAAAAGACGGCCAGGTCACCGTGAATATGGGCAAACCCGAATTTGCGCCTGCACAGGTGCCATTTAAGGCAAAACAGCAAGAACAAACCTATATTCTGCGCGCCGAAGAACATACGGTGTTTTGTGGTGTGGTTTCTATGGGGAATCCGCATTGCGTGATTGAGGTCGAAGACATTGAGCAGGCAGATGTGAACACGCTGGGACCGCTGCTGGAAACCCATGAGCGCTTTCCAAAACGTGCTAATATTGGCTTTATGCAGATCATTAACCGTGAACATATCAAACTGCGTGTCTGGGAGCGGGGCGCCGCAGAAACCCTGGCATGTGGCAGTGGCGCTTGCGCTGCCGCAGTCGTCGGCATAGCGCAGGATAAACTGGCCAGCACAGTGCGTGTTGACCTGCCCGGAGGCAGTATTCAGGTGCGCTGGAATGGCCCAGGCCAGAGCGTTAAAATGACTGGCCCTGCAGAACACGTCTTTGACGGACAAATTGCGTTATGAGCCACTCAGAAGGTCCACTGACACACCAGCTGGTGCAGGACTTTCTGCACCAGCATCCCGATTTTTTGCTAGCGCACCCGTATCTGTTGCTGGAGCTGAACCTGTACAGCGATACCCAGGGCGCGCCTAACCTGGCACTGTTACAGCAACGTACTTTGCGTGAACAAAATCAGCAGCTGCAAAAGCAAATTGCGCAGATGGTCGCGCACGCACAAGAAAATGAACAGATTTATCGTTTGTTCAGTGAGTGTCAGCGACGCCTGTGGCAATGTCAGGATGTGTCAGCCCTGACCGAGCTGTTGAGTCAGGAGTTAACCCAACTGCCTAACGTCAATCACTGCCAGCTGGTTAACCTCAGTGACGACAGTGAGCAAGCCCGTGCAGTGAATGCGCTCAGGCACAGCCGCTTAAAAGACAGCAATGGTTATCAGGGCCGCCTGAATCAGGCAGAACGCACCGGCCTGGTCGAAGACGAACAATGTCAGTCGTTTGCGTTATATACACTGGGCGACAAGGATAACCCGCAGGCCGTGTTATTGTTTGCCAGTCATTGCGCCGATCATTTTGCCCCTGGTAACGGCTCGCTGTTTGTCAGTGAGCTAGTGTCTTCTTTGCAACTTAGATTGCAGCATCTGGCATGAGTAAGCCACACCTGGATGTGGATCCAAGCGAGCTTGGGCCGGGCTGGCTGGAGCCGATTGCCGACTTTGCCAATTACCTGAAATTTGAACGTCAGTACTCAGCCCACACCCTGGGACAGTATCACCGCCAGTTATTGCAGGCGGCAGCTTTTTTTGCCCCCCACTGTGAGCACTGGCTGGCAGTCAGCAGTGAGCTGGTCAGGCGCTACTCAATGCAGCTGCGCACCCGCCAATACAACCCGCGCAGTATCAATCTAAAACTCAGCTGTGTGCGCAGCTTATACAAGTTTTTGCAGCACAAACACGCTACAGATCAAGACGCCTACAACCCGGTCCAGGGGCTACGTGGACCAAAATTTCAAAAGCCGCTGCCAAAAAGCCTCGATGTGGATCAGATGGCGCAACTGCTAGACATTGCAGATGACGATGCGCTCGCAGTGCGCGACAAGGCCATGATGGAGCTGATGTATTCCAGCGGACTGCGAGTAAGCGAGCTGGTCAATGCCAACCTGCACGATATCCGCGATGGTGAAATACGAGTGCTGGGTAAGGGCAATAAAGAGCGGGTTGTGCCCGTGGGCGGTAAGGCCCTGGAGGCCATTGCACTGTGGTTAAAATATCGTCCTTTGTTCGCCCCTGCTGATGAGCCGGCACTGTTTGTCAGCAAACGCAAAACCCGCATCTCGGCCCGTCACGTGCGTGCCAGAATGCAGGAATGGGGGGTCCGCCAGGGTATTACCGGTACCATTCACCCCCACAAATTGCGTCACTCCTTTGCCACCCACTTACTCGAATCCAGTGGCGATCTACGGGCCATCCAGGAAATGCTGGGCCACACCAGCCTGTCGGCAACTCAGGTCTATACCCATGTCGACTTTGGTCATCTTGCCAAAGTGTATGACAACGCCCATCCCCGAGCCCGCAAACAACGTAAAGACTAAGTAGGCCTGAAGCGTTTCTTTAGGTACACTCTGGCAAACTTGAACAACTGAGAGGTGTTATGCGATTTAACCGTGCTATTGATAAGATCCAGGTACTGAGCTTCGACCTGGACGATACTTTGTATAACAACCACCCTATCATTGCGAATGCGGTGCAGGCAATGAACGACTACGTGAATGCACTAGCGCCCTGGCGTGCCCAGGGTCCACAATTTTGGCTCGAATGCCGCCAGCACGTTGCCACCGAGCAAAGCGAGCTCACCAATGACGTTACCCGCTGGCGTCAGGCTGCACTGCGCTATGGCTTACAGCAAGCCGGGTTTAGCGATGCAGACGTTGAGCAACATGCCGATGCTGCTTATCAGGCGTTCGCAACCGCACGCAGTCAGATTGAGGTTAGCGCATCGGTCTTGGCGCTGCTGGCGCGTTTGAGCAAGCGCTTCCGGTTGATTGCCATCACTAATGGCAATGTTGAGGTAGAGCGCTTCAACCTCGCCGGTCAGTTCGAACAGGTGTTTATGGCAGGGCGAGATGGCCGTGCTAAGCCCCATGCCGACCTGTTTGACGCCGCCTGTCAGTACTGCGCTGTGGCGCCGCACCAGATACTGCACATAGGTGACAGCCTGGATACGGATGTGCAAGGTGCCAACCTGGCTGGATGTCGCAGTGTTTGGCTAAACAATCAGGATGTTGCCTACCGTTATCAGGGTCTCGCCGACATTGAAATTGGTGATATCCATGCCCTGTCATTACTGCTGAAATAACCTCTGCGCAGGGCATTTCCTCTCGGTCGAAGGCCAACTGACTTCGGTTGCAAATTTTTAACAAATCACGTACTAATAAGACTTTCGGATAATAAAACAACAATCGGAAGTCTATTATGTCATCTCAGGACACTCATCTTGATACGGGATTTTTTGGCCATCCCAAAGGCCTGTCTACCCTCTTTTTTACTGAAATGTGGGAGCGCATGAGCTACTACGGTATGCGCGCCCTGCTGGTGCTTTTTATGACCGCCTCTTTGCAAGAAGAAGGCCTGGAGTTCACCGTGGCAGCAGCTGCGGCCATCTATGGCTTATACACAGGCGCGGTGTACTTTCTGGGCTTACCCGGCGGCTGGATAGCCGATCGTCTGCTGGGCGGTCAGCGCACCGTCTGGTACGGCGGTATCATCATCATGTGTGGCCATATCGTGCTGGCCATTCCGGCCCATGAAACCTTTTTCATTGGCCTGATCCTGGTGGCTGCGGGCACCGGTTTGCTAAAACCCAATATCAGCGCCATGGTGGGTCAGCTTTATCGCGATGAAGACGAGCGACGCGATGGCGGCTACGCCCTGTACTACATGGGGATCAACCTGGGGTCGGTGCTCGGCTATACCATTTGTGGCTACTTTATGGAAAACCTGGGCTGGCACTGGGCGTTTGGCGCGGCCGCGGTAGGCATGGGTGTTGGCCTAATTCAGTATCGCCACACTCTGGGTAATATTGCCGAGGTCGGCGACCAGCCCAGCAACCCGCTTCCTGCTGAAAAGGCGCGCAAGGCCTGGTCGGTCATAGGGGCGGTGGTTGCCGTCGTTGCGGGCGTGGTGGCACTCACCTACAGTGGGCTGATCACCATTAATCCTGTGGTGGTTGCCCAATATGTGGCCGTGGCGTTTACCCTTATCTTCTTCGCCTATTACGGGTTTATTTACTTTGCCGGCGAGCTGGAACACGATGAGAAACGCAAAATGTGGGCACTCTTTTTGGTCTGTGTGGCCTCAGCCTGCTTCTGGTCCGGGTTTGAGCAGGCTGGTTCTTCTTTGAACCTGTTTGCCCGCGACTATACCGACCGACTGATTGGCGACTTTAGTATTCCCACCGCCTGGTTCCAGTCGACTAACTCCTTTTTTATCATCATACTGTCGCCCTTCTTCGCGGCCCTGTGGATCAACCTGGCCAAGCGCATGATCTCGCCGTCGTACACAGTAAAATGTGCCATTGGCCTGGTGATCATGGCCAGTGGCTTTATCGTCATGTTCTTTGCCGCTCAGTACGCTGCGCAAGGCCTTAAGGTCGCGCCCATGTGGCTGGTAACCACTTACTTTCTGCATACAGTTGGTGAGTTATGCCTGAGCCCGGTGGCACTGAGTGCAGTCAGCAAGCTGTCGCCAAAACGCTTTGCCGGACAGATGATGGGCGTATTTGTGTTAACTTACTCAATCGGAAACATTATCTCGGGCCTGCTGGCTGGTAATTTTGACCCCAATAACGTGGAGCAGATGCCGAATCTGTATCTGCAGATCAGCCTGTTCTGTATTGGCGTGGGGATCCTGGTTGGCCTGTTTGGCTTGCGTGCCAAAGTCTGGGAAGGTCAGGGTCAGCAGCAAGCGGCATAACGCATTGTGCTTTAACTACCGCTTATTGAGGGAATGGGGTCTGCTAAAGTGCAGACCCCATGCTTTATAGGCTAAAATAGACAGTACCCGCCACAACTTTGCTTTGTTCAACAAAAAAGTGACCAAACCAGCTTTGCTGTTCAATTTCCAAAACATCATCCACTAATTCTTCATCTGTTATATCAAGGTCAGATAGCGCTGTGTGATATGCAAGATGGCGAAATTGCCACGGCTGAAAGTCAAACAGGCGTGTGGCCTGCCACAGTTGCGCATTTCTAATGCGGATAGGTTCAAGTAAATCCAACTGCTTAACTCTGCCGCCCTTCTCCAGGGTAATCACCTCGCTGCACCCGCTCATATACACCTGCTCACCTTGCACTGATACAAGCTCAATCATCCCGGTAAGATCTTTTTCTTTTACCGATGTGCTCTGCGCTGTGGTCAAACAAGGTAGGGATGATACCCCGTTTGCAAGCGAGGGTAATTTCCCTATTTCAAGGTGCTCCAGCTTAGTGGCCTCACTCCCCTCATCGGCCAGCCTGACTTTAACCGTTTGATTAACAGAAAATGCTTTACGAATAAACTCACTTTGCGAGTCGTCCATCATGAGCCCGTTTGATACCGTCAGCGAATTCTCACCCACAGTGAGCATCATGTCCAGGGACTGAAACTCGACAAGATTATTAATGACCGTTGGGAAAAGAAAGTTAGCATACTGGTAGCCCACAAACTGATCATCGACAAAAAATAGCGCATGATTGCGTCCTATCGTAGCCAATCGAGTTTTGGCATCAAGTTGCCAGAGCAGGCTAAAGCGCCCGATCAAACGTTCAGCATCCGCAAAGCGGGTACCTAAATGAATACCGAATACGCTCGATGGCGTAATAACATTGGTGGGCAAATGCTGCTGCTTCACCTCACGCACGATATCAATATTGATTGCGTATTCGGTCACAGATGACTGTTGGTGTTGATTAACCGGTTGCACATTCAAATCAGCGGCACGTGTAATGCGATTATTACTGGCGCATGTCTTAACAGCATGAGCCGTGAGCTTAGCTTCTACAATCGTGTGGTATAACGCTGAGCCGGATACTTCGTCATAGTCGAAAGTGAGTGAGTCAATCTCAACGCCATTAGGATAGCCAGACAACTTACTCTGCAGCTCGTCAAAGAGATCTGCTTTTAATAAGTCGATAATATCATGGAGCTGCTGACCTTTTCGTTGTTTCAATTCAGCTTGAAGTTTCATGGCTGGGCGGACATCATCCAGCGTGCAGCTGCTGCCAATTGGATAAATTGCTGCGGCCACCACATTGCCACAAAACAGTGATACCGTGGCCATCAGAGCACGGACATTCAGTATTTTCATTGCAAATCCTTCTGTGTTGTAATAACAGTTTGCAGGTACAATAGAACACAGTTAGCACACTTTCGCAACGGAGCCAGCATGACGAAAATCGCCATTACCGGCGCTACCGGATTACTCGGGCGCGCCATTTATAGCACACTAAAACCACACCATGACGTGATAGGGTGTGGCTACCGGCGAGCTACAGCTCCCTTGGTGGCACTGGATCTCAGTGAGCAGGCTGAGGTTTGTCGATTTTTGGACACCTATCAGCCGGACGTGCTGATCCACGCTGCCGCAGAGCGAAAACCAGATGTTTGTGAAACGGATCATGCTCAGACGCTGGCACTCAATGTTGCTGCCAGTGAGTACCTGGCCGCACAATGCAACCAGCGTGGGATCCGATTATTTTTTATCAGCACCGACTACGTCTTTGACGGCACTCAGCCACCTTATAACGAGCAGGCAACAACCAACCCGCTCAATTTTTACGGTCAGAGTAAGCAACGGGCAGAGCAGGCCGTGCTGTCTATCGACCCGGGCCATTGCGTTATCCGCATCCCCGTACTGTATGGTGAGGTCGAATACCTGGCTGAGTCGGCAGTAACAGTTATTGCCGAGCAACTCAAAGCATCCCCATCCGGCGCGCACGACGACTGGGCCGTCCGTTACCCTACTCATGTTGAAGATGTCGCACTCACGCTGGCCGACTTAGTGGCACTGCCTGCTGAGAAACTAGGTGGGATCTATCATGTGTCGGATACTCAGGCGATGACCAAGTATCAGATGGCACGCACTATGGCAGCGCAGTTAGGCATAGACGCCGAACAGCTTGTTGCTGTGCCTGAGCCGACGCAAAGCGCAGCCCGGCCGCACAACTGTGCACTTCAGGACACCCGCCTGCACGAGTTAGGGATTGCCCATCATCGCGATTTTACCTCAGCGATAGCAAGCGTGCTGAGTAAGCACCGCTAGGAGCACAGGTAATGCAGGTGAAATCAACGCTGTTAGGACTCTCTTTGCTGCTCAACACTTACCTGGGCTGGCAGCTCTATCAGTTATCGCCTGCATTGCAACCTGCAGACTCGACCTTGCCTCCTTCGACTCCACAGGCCAGAGCAGTACAATCCAAAAACAGCGGCACGCCAGCCTCTTTTGCCCAGGCCCAGCAGGCATTTGAGCAGGCCCGTTATGAACAGGCTCTGGCCAGTTTGCTGCAAGCGCGACAAACCCACCCGGACATCACAAAGCGTTATGCGCAGCAGTGGTGGCAATGGATAGATACCCAGTTGGCACAAGCCAGCCGTGCCCAGTTGTTTGCCCAGCTGGCGCTGGTACAGGGTTACCTCAGAGCCGACCCCCAGGCAGTGACAGCACAACGGCTAGAAATTATGCTCTATCAATCTCTTGGGCAACCCGATGAAGCACTTACCCGGCTCCTAATTGCGTACCGGCGCAACCCACAGTATGCAAAATGGCAAACGCTGGTTGATACGTTGCTGGTGCCACGCCTGGTTGAACTGAGCCAGCAGCAACAATGGCATGAGCTGCTGACACTTGCCGCGCCCTGGTACGATGAAAAGCCACACATGCTGCCCCTGCTGACACACCAGGTCGAGGCACACCTGGCATTATTGCAGCCTGCCGAAGCCTTGTTTTTAATTGCCCAGGCGGATCATACCCTGCGCCACCACCAAAAGACGGAGGCACTTTATCAGCGCGCACAAGCGTTGCAACAGGGCGTTACGCATGTCCCGCTGCGTCGCCTGGGTAGTCATTTTGTCGTCGAAGCCCGGCTCGCTGGCACCACCATTGAATTGATGATAGACACCGGCGCCAGCGTGACGTCGCTGACCCAACAACAATTCGCGACCCTGGCGCAGGCCGTTGACTACCTCGATACCCGCACCGTGTCTACGGCCAATGGTCTGGCGAGCGTCGAATTTTATCAAAGTGAGCAGATGCAAATTGGCGATCAGGTACGTGGTCCCATGCAGTTTGCGGTGATGAATGAGATGCGCTCAGGCCCCGGACTGCTGGGCATGAACTTCCTGCGCCATTTTGACTTTGATATCGACCAGCAAAATGCAGTGCTGATTTTGCGCCCGCGCAGCCACAATTGATATACTGAGCTTTTGCTCCCGGGTTATCTCCTTTATGCAGCCAATGCGCCTAGCCAAATACCTGAGTCACTGTGGTATCTGTTCCCGCCGTCAGGCCTCTCGACTGATCGAAGCCGCTGAGGTGACTGTGAATGGTCGCCCGGCGAACCACATTGACCATGTTACCGACGACGACGACGTTTCTGTCAGCGGCCGCCCGGTGTCCGGTCCGGCCCCGAAAAAGCTCTACATGTACCACAAACCTGTGGACATTGACTGCAAGTTACGCCCGGACGACACTAGCAGCCTGATCCATTACCTGCCCCCGGGTGAGCGTGTTTATCCTATTGGACGGCTGGATAAAGACAGTCGCGGATTGTTGCTACTCACCAATGACGGCGAACTCTGTAACCGGCTTATCCACCCCGACCATCATCAGGAAAAAGAGTATCGGGTGGTGGTAGACCGCCCGTTTGATGCGCAATTTTGTGCGCAAATGCGTGCAGGTGTGCCAGTAGATGGCGTCATGACTCTGCCGTGTCGGGTCGAGCCTGTTTCAGCCGATTCCTTTACCATCATTCTCAAACAGGGGCTGAACCGGCAGATCCGTAAAATGGCGCGTTATTGTGGTTATCGGGTGGTGGATTTATATCGGGTGCGGATAGCCAATTTGCACCTGAATGCACAGGCTCTGCCGCCCGGACACTATCAGGCCATTGCCCTGACGCAGCTTGAACTGCTGGAAAAGGAAAAATAATACCGCCCGACCGGCTGCCTGGGCGGTAAAAAGTAGCATCGCTAAGCAGTATAGCGCGCGGCGAGCCGCGACACACTGTGGCAAATTGTCGCACCACCATTGACCCTTTTTATGCTGAATATTTCTCAAGGCGCTGGTAATTCTCGGCCGACGCAGGTAGCGTCAGGGCTCCTGAATTACTAAAAGTCATTACGTATGGAATGGATTGCCTTTACCTGTCTGGCCGCATTTAGCCAGGCCTGGCGTAACGCCCTGCAAAGCCGTTTGAGCCAGCACGCCAGTGTGGCCAGTGTCACGCTGGCCCGTTTTCTGTTAGCCACGCCTCTGGCCGCGCTATACCTGCTGGGCCTGTACCACTGGCAGGCGGCACCCGCACTGACCTTTAATCCAACTTTACTGGGCTATATTGGCGGCGCGAGCGTGATGCAGATCATCGCCACCGGGTTAATGGTGGTCCTGTTCAAACGCAATAATTACGCTGTGGGTGTGGGCCTGGCCAAAAGTGAGGCTTTATTGGCGGCTATGCTGGGCGTGGTGTTTTTTGGCTCTCACCTGAGCGCGCTGGGCTGGCTGGGTGTTGTGCTCGGCGGCATAGCCGTGCTGATGCTCAGCGGCGTGACCCTGCGGCAATTTCAGCTGTCGACCGCCCTGCTGGGACTTGCCTGCGGCGGTGCCTTTGCACTCACGTCTTTGTGGGTGCGAGAAGCCAGTATTGCCACTCAGTTACCCTTTCCTCACAGCGCAGCCTGGGTGTTGTTGCTGGTGTTATCCTGTCAAACTCTGCTGCTGTCGGGTTACCTGAGCTATGCCGAAGCCGACTCCTGGCGGCAGCTGTGGCAACACCGCCGACTGACTAGTGCCATCAGCACCACCAGCTGCATCGGGTCGATTGGCTGGTTTAGTGCCATGAGCTTGCAACACGTTGCTTATGTGAAGACCCTGGGTCAGATTGAAGTGTTCTTCACCCTTGCTATCTCATTGTGGTGGCTGAAAACCCCCGTTGGCCGACGTGATACCCTGGGACTGGGGCTGATAGCACTGGCCGCAGTGCTGGTCATGACGGGCTAGGTGACTGGCCTGACATAAATTTTCAGGGAAAAAATGCCGACGCTTTCTATACTGAAGATATCGCAACAATAACAATTGAGTGCCTTACGTGCCGATTGCGCAACACATTTATAGTCAGCCGGACGAAGTAGAGCTGGTCAAAGTAAAGCTGTTTAAGCAAGTCGCTTATTACTGCTTGTGCTTGCATTTGCTGTTTATTTTCGCCTTCTGGTACAGCCAGGTGTATATCCTGGCCATCGCCAATATCGCCAGCGTCGCAGCCTGGGCAACGGGTATATATTTGCTCAATCTGGGCCACAGCCATTTGGCACTCAGGGTATTTTGTGTCGAAGTCACCGCCCACTCGGTACTGGTGTGCGCCACCCTTGGCATGGACTATGGTTTTCAGTATTACCTGTGGACCATCGCCTGCATGTTGCTGCTGGACATGAAACTGAAATTACGACTGGCCATCACCCTGTCGCTGAGCCTGATCGTGCTATTTGCCGCCCTGTTTGAGCTGTTTAATGACGTGCAAACCGCATTTGTGTTCCATGACTACGCTCGCCCAATTCATTTTATCAATGTCTTTGTCTGCGGCCTGCCGATGATTTACGTCATCGGACAGATACGCGAAAGCACCTTTATTCAGCGTCGGCAGCTGGCAACTCTGGCCGCAAGAGATCCACTTACTAACTTGTTTAATCGCCGTTATGCAAAGGAGTTGATCTTAAGAGCCCATGCCAGTTGTGTGCACAATGATCAACCTCTATGTGTCGTGATGGCCGATCTGGACCATTTTAAACAGATCAACGACCAGCTGGGCCATGACGTAGGCGACGAAGTACTGCAAACCGTATCTAATATTTTGCGCGAGCATGTCACTGATCAGGACATTGCCGTACGCTGGGGTGGGGAGGAGTTTTTGCTGGTACTGGTTGACTGTACACTGGAAGAAGCGCTCCAACGCCTTGAGACACTGAGACAAACGCTGGAAAAGCAGCGCTTTAACGGCGATGAGCTGACGGCAACCATGAGTTTTGGTGTGGCCTTATGGCACACTGCGCTGCCCTTTTCTGTGACCTTGCAGCTGGCCGACGATGCACTATACAGCAGCAAAGCAAAGGGCCGCAATTGTATTACTGCAGCCCGCTCTGGCTAGTTCAGGGGTTTAAACGAAATGCGATGGGTGATTTTACCCGGAAACAGGGGCACCGCCTCACCTTGTGCATAGCCACTAAAGCCAGCCCGATAAAACGGCGATAAAGGATGGCCGCTTTGCCCTCCCGCAATGCTCATAATGGCGTTATCCAGGTGGCCTGGTTGCGCGATAAAACGCTGAGAGGCGCCAAACGCCGGCTTTTGTACCGCGGGCATATAACTGTCACCAAACCCCGCAACCACCGGCATATCGAGCAAGCCACTGAGCAGTGGCATTTGCCGGCTAAACGGATGCTTTACCTCGAGCTGATTCACTCGCCCCCACTGCCACGCCGCCATATCCCGACCCTGGGTTTCTGTTAGCTGCGTCTTAGCCGCTTCATAAGCAGCCAGTAACAGGCTATCCCAGTCAGAATACTGTGCTTGCCAGTGCGCAGGTTGCTCACGCAGCAGCTGCCACGCAGCCGGCTCAAGATAGCGCTTTAAGGGTGACAAGCTGCCCTTTGCTTGTTGCAGCTTTGTTTCTACCGGTGCAAACAGCTGATCAAGCGTATGATCACGAAAACGCCTGACTAGGGTATAACCAACCGAGCCCGGGCAAGCGCACGCCTGCCAGTCGGCCAGGTAATGGCTGTCACGGGCATAGCGGTCGCCATTGTTTGCCAGTAGCTCGCTGAGCAGCTGATGCCAGGGCATGAGAAAGCGCGCTTCATTATCAAGCTGCAAACGCATAAAGTCTGCCTCATCAAACTGGCTCTGCGCCATCAGGCGATCGCGGATCTGCACTGCCCGCGCGCCCAGTGCATAACCACCATCACCAAAGCGCAGATGCTGCTGCGCCGACACCACCCGGGAGTTGGCCGTCCAGAGCTTGCCATGAGAGGGGTTTTTAACCACGGGCCGCTGAACTTCGTTGTGTTGCCAATCGGTACTGTAATTCTGGCTGTCAACCGCCAAATCACTGGGCTCTGGGCGACCTGGCACCGCGCCCGTTGGGCGCCATGCGGCATTGCCTTTGGCATCCACAACCACCAAGTTTTGCACCGGGATAGCAATGTGTGCGGCCTGCTCCAGCGCACTATCCACAGAGTCGGCCTGCTCCAGTGTCAGTAGCCCAAGATTAACCGAATAGTCCTGGTGTGCCACCCAGCTCAGCGCATAGGGCTGACCCTGGATCTCCTTGACCGGGCCAAAATCACTCATTGTCAGCTTGAACGTTTCACTCTTGCCACCCGGTAAATTCAGTTGCTCAGTTACTTCCCAGGTATTGTCATTCTGCGGGTCGAGCTGGATCCAGTCGGCAGTATCCAGATAACCATTGGTAAATCCCCAGGCGATGTGATTGTTACTGCCCACCACCACAGCGGGTGCTCCCGGTAAAGTGACGCCCGTCACCTGAATGGGCTGATTTGTTGCGGAGTTATAGTTTAGTTGCGCGCGATACCAGATAGCCGGTGCGTTTAAGCCAAGGTGCATATCGTCTGAAAGCATGGCTGCACCAGTTTGAGTATGCCGTCCTGTAACAGCCCAGTTGTTACTGCCATAAAGCGGAAGCTCTTTGATATGAGTAATACCAACAACATAAGCAATGTCGTCTAAATTTGGTGTCAAAACCTCCTTTTTGGTGACTTTAGACCCATCAAGCGACGCCTGATAATTTCCTGGCTGCAGAATAAAATCTACCATTTCTTTTCCAAATAAAGACTCCACTAAAATTAGTGACTCATCTCTTTTTATCGTACTTTCTTGTAAATCCAGATACATACTGAAAATTACCAGCAAGCTGTCTTCTGGCTGCCAGGGTCTGACTTCAGCACCTAACAGCAGGTATTCAAAGCTTGTCATTCCACTTTGCGCTTGTCCTTCATTCACTCCCTCGGTGTAACGTGCCAGCAACACCTGCTCAGACTCCGGCAGTTGCTGCAAAATGGTCTGACTCAGAGCACGAAAGCGGTGAAACCTTAGGCGCTTATCCAGCCCAATCGCCGCTTCACCAAATAGTTCACTCAGCTCTCCGGCGGCATTACGACGCAGCAGGTCCATCTGGAAAAAGCGATCCTGGCCATGTGCAAAACCCAGTGCATAAGCAGCATCATGGCGGTTTTTAGCCGTGATCACCGCCTGTCCGAGCGCATCTCGCTCCAACGTCACGGTTGCACTCACCCCCTCCGACTGACCCTGCCCGTCGAGCGCCGGCAAGCTCAGTGATAACACGCCATACACCACTGCACTGGCAGCCAGTGCGAGCAACACCAGCACCGCAACCCCGCGTTTCAGCCAAGTCAGCATATCTTTCCCTCATTTGATTGATTAATGACCTTAGCCAGCTTAGCGGTTATTGTGCTGTATTGCATTACATCTCAGTGAATCTGACGCTACCAGTACACAGAGTTGCAAAGTGCAGCTCGCACGACTTCATCAGTGCGTTAGATCAGATTATGTATACCAAGGTACTGGTCAGCCTCGGCAACGGTTTTTTTGTGCTTTAAATGTATCTGGGCCTTGGCGAGTTTTCATACAGACAACTATAGTTAAATGATTCAAGGATACTTTTTCATGTTTACATGCAAACCATAAACGTGCTGTCGTCAAGGAAAGCTTTTTTAACCCGCTTTATGGTGGGCGCACTTTTATTGGTGATCCTGGCGGCGGGTTGGTACATAGATGGCGTTAACGAGCGACGCCTGATTGAAGTGGAAAAAAACCGTACGTTTGAAGAGCTCAATGTCTATCGCACCCAGCTTGAAGGCACGCTGGCGTCTAATATTCAGCTGGTCCGAGGGTTAGCCATTGCATTGGCGCCACAACCAAACCTCAATCAAGCGCAGTTTGAGCGCTTTGCCGCCCCGCTCTTTGAGACCAGCCAGGTGCTGCGTAATGTTGGTGCGGCACCGGACATGGTGCTACAAATGATCTACCCGCTCGAGGGCAATGAAAAAGCCATCGGGCTCAATTACCTTACTCATCCAGAGCAAAAGAAAGACGCCATCAAAGCCCGCGACTCTCGCACCATCGTGCTGGCCGGGCCGCTTGAGCTGGTCCAGGGCGGTATGGCGTTGATCGCGCGAGTCCCGGTGTATGTTGATAAGGACCAGTTCTGGGGCCTGTTGTCGGTTGTGATTGATATGCCTAAACTGTACGAGCAAGTGTCACTGAACAAGCTCGAAGGGGATTACCTGATCGCCATTCAGGGCAAAAATGGCCTGGGTGAAAGCGGCGAATATTTCTATGGCTCGCCCACCATACAGGAGCACAACCCGCTCGCATTTACCATTCATGTGCCATCGGGCAGCTGGGTAATGTATGCAGCTCCCCGCTACGGCTGGAAAGCGTCTTCCGCCGCATTGTGGCCATTTCGGCTTGCATTACTAACCATAGTGCTGTTCTTTTTGTTCGCTTTTTCGTTTTACACCCGGCTGCTCTCTGAACTTAAAAGCAAGACCAGTGCGCTGACCAACATGGGCTCATTGGCCAAAGTCGGTGCCTGGTCGGTGGACCTGGCAACTCACCAAATCACCTTGTCGGAAGTCACCCGTCAGATTTTTGCCGTACCACCGGATTATCAACCTACCTGGATGAGCAGCACAGAGTTTTTCAAAGAAGGTCCGCATCGCAAGAAATTTCAGGATCATATGAATCAGGCGATCAAATACGGTAAGCCTTTTGAGGCTGAGTTCATTGTACAGCCACATAAAGGACAAGAATGTTGGGTGCTCGTTAAGGCTCAGGCCAAGCAGCATAACGGCTGGACCTTGCAGGTGTTTGGCTCAGTACAAAATATCAACGACCGCAAACTGATGGCCATTGAACACGAAAAAGTGGCCAGAAATAACGAGCTGCTGGCGCAGCTAAGTACCCATGAAGCCATCCTCAATAATCACACTGAGCGGGCTCAGGAACTGTGTACCGATGCCGTGTGCCAAGCCGCACGCGCTTCACGTGCCAGTATCTGGCTACTCAGCGAAGATCACGCGCTGCTCTATCCCACTTGCTTTAGTAATACCCGACGAGATAGCCTGCAACACTTCCCTCCCTGGCGCAAAGCCACCCTGCCAGGCCTGTTTTCAGCGGTGCTCAGCAAGCAGGTGATTGAGGCCAGCATGGCAACCAAGCACCCGATAACCCGACCACTGGCCGATCAATATCTCGACCCCTTTGAGGTCGAAGCCATGTTGGTCATGCCTATCCTGCATCGCGGTGCAGTGTGCGGCATACTCTGCACTGAATACGGCGACCCGTACCCGGACTGGACCGACAGTGACAGGCGTTTTATTCACGCCATTGCCGCAATGCTGGCGAGTTTGTTCAGTGGTCAGCAGCAACAGCAAGCAAAGCGCAAAGCCATTATAGAAAAGGAGCTGGCGGAGCAATCAGCCAAAATCAAGGCCGACTTCCTGGCCAGTATGAGCCATGAGATCCGCACACCGATGAATGGCATCATAGGTATGCTCGAGATCCTCGGTAATTCACAGCTGACAGATACGCAGCAGCGCAACCTGGCACTGGCACAAAGCTCTGCGGAGTCATTACTGACGATTATTAACGACATCCTAGACTTCTCTAAAATTGAGGCGGGTAAGCTCAATATTGAGCAAATTGAATGCGATCTTATCCAGATCATCAGTGACTGTTTTGCCGCCTTTGCCCCGCGTGCCAATGATCAGCAAACTGAGCTGTTTATTGACAGCCGGAATATGCAATATCAGCACGCCAAAACCGACCCACACCGGCTCAAGCAAATTCTTAATAACCTGATCAGCAACGCCGTTAAGTTCACTGAAAACGGCAAAGTGACATTGACCTGTTATACGGAGCGTACCAACGAGCAGACACGCCTTTGGTGCAGTGTTGAAGACACAGGGATCGGGATCAGTAAACAGCAGCTGAGTAAGATCTTTGACTCCTTCACCCAGGCTGACCCTTCAACTACCCGCAAATTTGGTGGGACCGGGCTGGGTTTAACGATAGCAAGGCAATTGTGTGAGCTGATGGGTGGCGCACTTAATGCCTACAGCAAACCCAATTTAGGCAGCACTTTTACCTTTTACATTGAACTCACTGATCCTCAGCCGATCCGTGCGCTGGATACCAATAATGACAGCCTGTATGTCATAGATGCCCACTGCGCATCCGACCTGGCTGCTCGGCATATGCTGGATGCCTGGCACATACCCAGCGAGCATTTTGAAAGCGTTACACATATGCTTGCGGTATATGAAGAAGCACCATCGCAGCGGCCTGCCCTGATCATCGCCACTGACGTACTGAACGATACACCGGAATCTGACATCAACCGCTTGCTGAAGCACATCAAAACCAAGCAGCTAAGCTATGCACTGCTATGTAAAAACATGGCGCAGACTCAAGCCTGGCCACAGTTTTCGTCCAATAATGTGTTGCTTGCGCCACTCACCCCCGCTAATGCATTGTCACTGGTGAAACGCAAAGAGCAACTGGCCGCTAAAACTGTTGACGATGTATGCCTGGATGTCGACATCTTGCTGGTCGAAGACAACAAGATCAACCAAACCGTGGCAACCACCCTGCTTGAGAAGTTGGGCGCCCATGTAACCTGCGCACACAATGGCCTGGCCGCCCTTAACCACCTCAAAGTGCGCGACGAGTCCTATGCCATTATCCTGATGGATTGCCAAATGCCTGAGATGGATGGCTACACGGCAACAAGAGAAATCCGCGCCGGCGTGGCCGGTGAACAACACCAGCAAACTCCCATTATCGCACTGACGGCCAATGCGATGGAGGGCGACGAAGAAAAATGCCTGGCTGCCGGTATGGATGCCTACCTGAGTAAGCCAATTAACTTTGCGGCGCTAAGTAAAATGCTACAGCGGTGGGTGGATGAAGCAAAAACCTGCTAAACCGCATCCTGAAAATACCCGCTATTCACCTGAGGCCACTATGCAAGGTCTTGTAAATCGCATAGAGTAAAGTCATGAAAACTAACCTGATGTGCTGCACTGTGCGGCAGCACATCATATAGGGAATGAATATGAACTTATCCAAGATTGAACAACGGATCATTGGCTGCCTGCTGGAGAAGCAAACCACGACCCCAGATCAGTATCCGTTGTCACTCAACGCACTGACCAATGCCTGCAATCAAAAATCGAACCGCGAGCCTGTGATGTCACTGTCAGAGTCAGAGGTGCTGGACACACTGACACAGCTAGAACAAAAGCGCATAGTGGTCTGCGATGAAGGTTTCTCCGGAAGGGTAAGTAAGTACCAACATCGATTTTGTAATAGCGAATTCGGTAGCTTGCAGCTCACCGAACAACAACGGGCCATTGTTTGCTTGCTGCTGTTACGCGGACCACAGACCCCCGGCGAACTGCGCACTCGCAGCGGTCGGCTGGCGGAGTTCGCCACGGTCGGTGAGGTAGAAGCGGCACTCAACGCACTGATACAGCAAGAACTTGCCACACGCCTGGCCAGAGAGCCCGGTAAACGCGAAGCGCGCTATCAGCACCTGTTCGGTGACATTGAAGACAATGCGCTCAGTGAGCAGATGAGCACACCCGGTGCAGAGCCGGTCGTGAACCTGGATGAACTCCTGCAGGAAATCGATCAGCTTAAGCAGGAACTACAGACTATCAAGCAGCACCTGGGTTTGTAACTATCACGGCAAGAAACAGATCTAATCTGTCATAATTTCAAGTAAACTTAGAACAATCAGTCATTATTAGACCAACCGGATATAATACGGCAGGTCAGAGGGAGTCCCCATGCGTGAAGCTATCATTGCTGAAATGAAAGTTCAGCCAACCATTGATGTTGCGGCAGAAGTTGCCCGACGTGTTCAGTTTATTAAACAAACCCTGATCTCAGCCCATTGCCACAGTCTGGTACTGGGGATCAGTGGCGGTGTTGACTCGTCGACTTGTGGTCGCTTATGCCAGCTGGCCATTGACGAGTTGAATGCAGAACAAGGTCGCCAGGGATATCAGTTTATTGCCATGCGCTTGCCATACGGCACCCAGGCTGATGAAGACGAAGCACAGCAGGCGCTGGAGTTTATTCAGCCCAGTAAGCGCCTGACCGTTAATATCAAAGCCGCAGCCGATGCCATGCATGAGCAGGCAATTCAGGCGATGCAGCTCAGCGATACCCAGTTACCCAGTGCCGCTCTGGTCGATTTTGTGAAGGGTAATGTCAAAGCCAGACAGCGCATGGTTGCTCAGTATGAGATAGCAGGACTGACACGCGGCCTGGTGGTTGGTACCGATCATAGCGCAGAAAATATCACCGGTTTCTATACCAAGTTTGGCGACGGTGCCTGTGATTTAGCCCCGCTATTTGGTCTGTCTAAACGTCAGGTGCGTGCATTGGCCGATCACTTGGGTGCACCGCAATCATTAGTGCATAAAACCCCCACCGCGGACTTAGAGTGTGACCGCCCGGGTCTTGCCGACGAAGAGGCGCTGGGTCTGAGTTATGATGACATTGATGACTTTCTGGAAGGTAAACCCATCAGTCTGGATGTTGAACAGCTGCTGATCGATATTTATCAAAAAACACAACACAAGCGCCAGCCCATACCAACTATCTACGACCATGAGTAATACCCCAATGTAGTCTGAGTGATCTGGCCTGCGCTGCACCACGTACAAGGCCAGACGCACTACAGGTACAAACGCGGGATCACCCGCCACCCGTTCAATTTGCAAAGAAGGATAGATGCCAATGACAGCGCCCATTTTGATCACCGGAGCCGCACAGCGTATTGGGCTGGCGATGGTTCAGCACTTTGTTGCTGAAGATATCCCGGTGATCATGACATATCGCACTAAACACCCGGTCATCGACACCCTGACGAAACAGGGCGTGATCTGTATCCAGGCCGATTTTAATCAAGCCGGAGCCGTTGACGCTTTAATCGCTCAGGTTCAGCAACATACTGATACGCTGAGCGCCGTGGTACACAATGCGTCCAGC
Organism: Pseudoalteromonas sp. DL2-H2.2; assembly: GCF_021532535.1. NCBI lineage: Bacteria > Pseudomonadati > Pseudomonadota > Gammaproteobacteria > Alteromonadales > Pseudoalteromonadaceae > Pseudoalteromonas > Pseudoalteromonas sp. DL2-H2.2. The sequence continues at coordinate 47,639 of NZ_JAKGBD010000019.1, forward strand.
TGGGATTGCGAAGCGCGCAACCCGGACCACAATGCCCTGTTTGATGCCATGATGCACATTCACGCCAAAGTGCCATATCTGCTGAATATGGGCCTGGCGCCTTTGCTGCAAAATTATCATGAAACAGCGGACGTCATTCATATTACGGATTATGTGGTCGAAAAAGGCAGCCCGAAACATATTGCCTACGCGGCCAGCAAAGCGGCGCTGGATAACCTCAGCCGCTCCTTTGCAGCCAAGTATGCGCCGGATATCAAAGTAAACTCGGTGGCCCCGTCACTGATCATTTTTAATCAAGATGACAGTGAGGAATACAAGGCGAAAACACTGAAAAAATCCATTATGGGCATAGAACCGGGTTGTCGCGAAGTGATCGACGCCATCGAGTTGCTGCGTAAAAGTAATTACATCACCGGCCGTACTTTGGCCGTTGACGGAGGCCGCCACCTGAAATAGCGGGCCTGAGCGAATCAACTACAGTGAGTTTTATTATGCATGAAGAATTAAAGAGCAGTTTTCAACAGATCATTTCCGCCGTTGGCGAGGACAAAGACCGTGAAGGGCTGCTCGATACCCCCAAACGTGCTGCCAAGGCAATGGAATACCTGACTCAGGGCTATCGTCAGGAGCTTAGTGATGTGACTAACAACGCGGTGTTTAGCTCTGACGCCGATGACATGGTGCTGATCCAGGACATTGAGCTGTATTCTATGTGCGAACACCACTTGCTGCCTTTTGTCGGGCGCGCCCACATTGCTTACATTCCCAATGGTAAGGTGTTAGGCTTATCTAAGTTTGCACGCATTGTTGATATGTACGCACGCCGCTTTCAGATCCAGGAACAGCTGACGCACCAAATTGCCAAAGCTGTAGAGGAAGTAACCGGAGCGCGCGGTGTCGGTGTGGTTATTGAGGCAAAGCATATGTGTATGATGATGCGTGGCGTTGAGAAACAAAACTCACAGATGCGCACCTCTGTCATGCTGGGTAACTTCCGAGAAGATGCCAAAACACGCAATGAATTCCTACAACTACTGAAACGCTAAGGACCGCTTATGCACACGGCCATCATCAATATTACGAACCTGAGGTTACGTACTTTCATTGGTTTCAATCAAGAAGAAAGAGAGAAAAAACAGGACGTGGTGATCAATATCGAGATCCACTACCCGGCTGATGCGGAGTGCCTGTTCCACGATGAGGTTGGCCACGCGCTGAACTACAAAACCATTACCAAAGCGGTGATCGCGAAAGTCGAAGATGGCCACTTCCTGTTGTTAGAGAAGCTGGTCGCCGACATTCTGACGGAGTGTCATCAGCACCCGGACGTCAGCTATGCCAAGGTCAGGGTTGATAAACCGCATGCACTGCGCTTTGCGGACTCAGTTTCTCTGACCCTTGAATGGCGCAAACCCGCCTAAGCACAACCTGGCAGCCACTTATATCAATTTGGCTGCCAGCCCTATCACCACCGCATATCGCAGACCCTTACCCACAGTCACCAGCAACAGGAAAAGGCTAAACCGGGTACGGAATACACCGGCAACCAGCGTGAGCGGATCGCCCACCACGGGCAGCCAGGCAAACAGCAGGCTATACACCCCATATTTCTGAAATTGCCGCTGTGCCTTGTCCATTGCTGGTCTGGAAACGGGAAACCAGCGTTTGTTTTCAACTCGGCTCACCATAGTGCCCAAGTAATAATTAATCACACTGCCTAGCACGTTGCCAGCCGTTGCACTGAGCCACAGCATCAACAGCGCCCCCTGCTGCTTTACAACCAACCCACTCAGCAGCAACTCCGAAGAGGCAGGCAATAAGGTTGCGGAGAGCAACGCCGAAAAGAACAAAGAAACATACAACATGGTTGTGACACTCTGAAATGAACTCTGATGGGTTCAGATGGGTGTGTTTAGGCGCATCCTAAGATACGTCGTTGAAACTTGCACTCACCTGAAAAATACGCATTAATGGGGAGCATTGTAACGCAAGGACCACAATAATGATAAAACGTCTCGCCATGGCTGCTTTGATAACTGCGCTGGGCAGCCAGCTTAGCGCCTGTCATACCACACAGCAGCCCGCCCCCCATGCAAAGGGGTATGAAACTTACATCAATCCGGGTGACACCTTCAAGCATACTCAGCTGACCAATATAGATGGCCAACCAGTCGTGCTGGCCCAGAGAAAGAAGCTGGTAATTCTTTTTGCCACCTGGTGTTCTGACTCTCAACGCACCCTGAATGAACTCAAGGCGTCTGCGTTGCTGACGGATCCCACGCTGCAGATCATTGCCATAGGCCGTGAAGAAGATGCCGATACACTCAAAGCATTCCGAACATCCTTTGGTATCGACTTTCAGCTGGTTGCCGACCCCGATCGCGTCATTTACCAGCACTACGCCAATAAAGGGATCCCGCGCCTGATCATGCTGGACGAGCACAATCGGGTCGTGAATACACTGATTGGTGAACAGCCGGGGGTCATTGAGCAGGTACGCTGGCGATGAATGGGGATGTTGTCAGCATACTAACGATGGCCAAGGTGATCCAAACCGCGGTAGCACCGGTTTTTTTGATCACCGGTATTGCAGCCACTTTGGGGGTCTTATCAAATCGTTTGGCGCGGATCACCGACCGAGCCCGATTGCTGGACCGTAAATTAAACAACAGCCAGGATGAAGAGCTAAAAGATCACCTTACCCGTGAAATGCGCGCTTTACTTAAACGTTCGCGCTATATTCATGTGGCTTTTAGCATGAGCGTGCTGTCTGCGCTGTTAGTGTGCGCCGTGGTCATGGTGCTGTTTGTGTCTCACCTGTATACCCTATCACTGGGCGTAACCCTGTCGAGCTGTTTTATTGCCGCCATGCTGCTGTTGATCTGCGCATTTTTGGCGTTACTCGCTGAGGTTTTTCTGGCCACTCGCAGTATGCGGCGTGGCATGATATTCAAGGATATCGGGGAATAACCTGCTCATTTACGATGCGTGACCCAAACACCCAACCTTTTCATTAATGCCCGGGCTGTGAGAGCAGCCTGAGCGAATACTTCTCCTGTCCATCCATCACCTTATGACGCTCACAATGGATAGCGCTATTACTAACCGTGATAGCGCCAATCCTGCTCCTTCGGCGCTCAGCCATAAAAAAACCGCCCCGAGCGAACCCGGAGCGGCTTTTTCAACTAATGCTTAATTAGTTGCTTATTTACGCTTACGGCGACGTAGCGCTGCAAACGGTGCTGCAAGTAACGTCAACCAAGCCAGTGAACCTGAATCGTCGTCGTCATTGTCATCACCACCAGTCACGTTAGTCACGTTAACACGTACAGTTACAACCTCTGATACAAACTGTGCAGAGTCTTTCGCCTGAACCTGGAAGCTCACTTCTTTTTCAAATTCGAAGTCAATTTCGCCGCTCACACGGACGGCGCCATCAGCGTCAACAGTGAACAGATTAGTACCCGTTACGATGAACTCAGTTACAGGTGATACATCTGCATCTGGGTCAGAGTAAGCCAGTCTGCCGATAACAGTACCTAGCTGAGCGTTTTCAGTTACTGAGAAGATTTGACCGTGGTCAACCACTGGTGAGTGCAGTGCAGGGTTCAGTACAACATCAACCGTTACGTCAACCATCTCAGACTTCAGACCTACGCTGTCTTCAACCATTACTTTGAAGGTATAGCTCGGCACTGCCAGCTGGTTGATTTCAGCTGTTGTTACCAGTTCACCTTTCTCGTTGATTTCAAACAGGTCAGTACCCTCTACAGTACCACCAACAATGCCATCAGCTGCGCTTTCAAATACAGCGTAATCAAGCATACCAACAACAGTACCGGCTGGTGCACCGTCCATCATGCTGAACACTTGGCCGTGTGCAACCACTGGCATCTCGTCATGCTCATTGGTCACTGCGATTTCAATGTCAGTCATGGTTGAAGAACCCAGAGTGTCCATCGCCATCACTTTCAGCTCTACGCTTTCAACGCCCATCTCAACGTCTAGGTTTTCAGAGCTTACCAGTGAGATAACGCCCTTATTGTCAATCGCGAAGCTGTCTGCGTGCATGCCTTCTATACGGTAACCCATAATTGGGAACGCAGGAGACTCAGCACCGAAGGTAACCGTTGCAACAGGCATTGGCTCAGCGTTTTCGCTTACGCTCAAGTCACCGTCAACAACCAGTTCAGGTAGTGCTGGTACGTCCAAGTCACCTGGAACAACTGCCATGACGTTTGTGCTTGTAGTGGATGTGAACGCAAATGGCATATCGAACTCAACCATCGCTTTTTCACCTGGTGCCAACTCTCTTAGTGCTTGATCTTCACTGTCTTTCAGCGTGACCGTCGGGTTCATACCAAAGATAAAGCCACCACTTACTGAATCAGTCGGCTTATCCCAGATACCAACATCGTAGTTTTCCTGACCAACAAACGCCTGAACACCAATTGGCATGCCAACCGCGTCTGCATTCAGCCCCAGTGATTCAGTACACGCAGCAAATGTTACAGTGTCTTCACCAGACTCATGTAACATAGGCGTACCCCATTCCCACTGATCCTCGCCATCAACGATTGAGCCAATCAGTGTACGGCTACGACCACGCACCGCGGCATTGTCACCAACATCGTTCAGGTTCGTCATGAACTTATCAGCAATACCGTCGTTGTTAAGATCAAACTCCATACGGTAGCCAGCTTGACGCAGGTGGTTAAGTCCATCCTGTAACTGAATAGAGAAAGTTGTGAAAATGCCTGACTCACAGTTATCGCTCTGGAATGCTGCGGTTGTAACCGACTTGATGTCAAATTGACGGTTATCATCTTCACTGATTGCCACAACTTGCTCAGCCATACCCGAGATAGCCACAGCACCGGTGTTCTTAACCATCAGGTGAGACATTTCCTCGCCGGCTTCGATACCAAACTCAGCTTCCTCTGCTGCTTTTGGCAGTACATGGTAAACAACATGCAAATCATGGTCGCCATCTGTTGCCGCATCATCAAAGATTAAGGCACCGTCGTACTCAGCTAAATCCAGTGCTGCAACACCTTGTGCCAGTTCGTCATTGTCGAACGGGTTCATGATGCCAAACTCAGGCAGCTTGCTTGGATCTATGGTCATATCAACGTCAATCAGGATTGTCTGATTTGCTGGTACAACTACTGTCTGCGGGTGCTCAAACATCACTGCGCCAGAGTCCACATCGTTCTGATAGCGGTGCTCCATACGCAAGTTATAAGTGCGCTCTTCATTTGAGAAGTTACGTAACACGACAGACTTAGTATAGGTTTTAGTCTCTGCAAGACGTTTAGCACCAAACGACAGAGCCGCTTGCTTAGTATCAAACTCTGGCAGATCTACCCAGGCAGCCACAGGCGACGCAATCGCTTTTTCAACATCAACCAGACCCGCACCGATGCGGCTGATTGGCGCCAGTGGTGACTCAGGGTCAACATTCAATGAATCTACATGGATATCCAGGTTGGCAGTGTTCATCAGCATTGCTTTGATTTCAAAGGCATCCAGCTCAGGACGACCTTCTTTCATCAGTGCCACAGCACCTGCCACCATTGGGCTCGCCATAGAAGTACCTGACTTTCTGTGCAGCTGATCACCGCTACCTGGAAGCGCCGCCAGAATATCTGAACCTGGTGCCGCAATTTCAGGCTTCAACAAACCGTCCATTGAAGGACCACGTGAAGAGAAGTCAGACACGCCGCCGGTCTGAGATTTCAAAGTACCAGAGATGCTATAGGTTGCCGCACCATCACGCAGTTGGTTTTTAAGCGCTGTACCCGCTGCAAAGTTAATACCCACAGACGGGATAGTCACTGCCGCATCGCTACCACCCATAGGTGCTGGTGTACCATCGTCATTGTTGTTCGCAATCAGAACCAGCGCTGCACCACGCTCCTGAGCATTAAGTACTTTCTCTGTGAAAGCACAGGCACCACGGTCAATCAGAACCGCTTTACCTGTAAAGTCCATGTCAGCAAACGGGTTTGCTCCGCCATCCAGGTCACAGCCATTTTGGTTTTCGCTTGGGTAAACCAGCTCTGCATCGTCTTGGGTAAAGGCAAAAGCGGTTTGCGGGCCAAAGCTCGCAGGCTGGATCACAGTTTCTGAACCGGCCATTGTGCCTTCACCAAACAGGCTCTCAAGCGTAGGGTGAGTCAAAGACGCAACTGAAATTGCATTAGGTGTTGTACTTGGGCCACCAACACGGAACGGAATATCGTCGTCATTACCGGCCGCAATGATCATATTGGTACCTAACTCAACCGCGCGCTGGATAAGGTATTGTGTGCCGTCGCCTGTGTACGTGCTACCAAATTCGCCACCCAGTGACATATTCATCAGGTCAACACGGTCGCTGATGTCGCCATCACCATTGGGGTCCATTGCCGCCTCAAGTGCGTTGATCTGCGCAGCCCAGGTACAACCCTGATCACCACACACAGAATACACATACAATTCAACATCTGGTGCGATACCCGTTACATCATGTGATACGTGGGTACCGTGGTCAGAAAGTCCATCCGCTTCCGGGCGAAACTTAGGGTCATCCTCAATCGGGTCAGCGTCGTTACGCACAAAGTCGTAACCCCCTTTTACCTGGCCTTGTGGCCAAGCTACAGTTGTCGGGTCGGCAGCTTCCGCTTCATAAGCCTCGACTGTACCGGCGGCTTCGTTAAATACTTTGTGTGTGTAATCAATACCAGTATCCAAGACTGCGACTTTGACATCTTTACCGGTAACATTCAGGTTTTGTTTTACGGCATCAGCACCGATGTAACCTGAGCTCTCTTCAACAAACAGTCGCGAATTTCGAAGTGGTAAAATACGCTCTACAGAAGCATCATTACGCAGTTTATCAAGGGTGCTGTCGGATGCCTCAACGATCAGCGTAGAAGCCAGCACTTTGGTTGAACCCAATACTTTAGCACTCGGCTCAAGCTTTTGAATTTGTTCTCTTAAATTAAACTGTGCGGCCTGTACGGTGGCATATGTATGCTTTGCTGCGGCTCTGCTGTACGTACCTTTAGACATCAGGTCAACCGCTGTAGACTGCTTCAGAACAACTAGATATGCTCCTGCTCTTTCCTGTTGCGGGTTGCTGAGTGCTTCAGCTTTTACCTGTAAAGAAGCGGGTGCTGTTGGAAGCTGCGTCGCAGCCGTCGCTGACGCTGCCATTAATGCACCTGAGACCGCTGTTGCTACCGCGGTGGCTTTAAATGAATACTTGGCCATAGTTTCCCCTAGGACTTGTTGTGTAAAAGATGTTTCTTTTAGTTTTAGAGAGTAGATTCGTCCATCAATATAGTGTGACTTCACTGTTAATTACAATATTAAACACACAAAGAAGTTACAAAGTTTTCAATCAAATCACAACAACAGACACAAGCCTATGTTTATTAAGAAGTTTGAGACTGTAAACAAACGTAAACCAACACGCCATCATGTTGTCACATTGATGAAGTTGTAAAGCAGTAAGAACAAAAAACATACAAATTGAACATCAATCTTAGTCCAGAACACCCAACTCGTCTAAGAGACTTGCAATATCTTCTGTAAAGGCATAGAAAAGGAGCTGTTTTTTAATTTAAGGGGTCAAAATGAGAATCACGTTACTATTAACAAGTTTGCTAAGCGGACTCGCTCTGAATGTACAAGCAAGTTCAATATTCGAAAAACCAGAAGACGCCATCGAGTACCGTAAAGCCGCGTTTCAGCTGATCCGTTATCAGATTGGCGATATGGGCGATATGCTCAAAGGCAAGGTACCGTTTGATGCAGAGCGCTTTAAGCAGCGCGCAAACAATGCAGCCCAGCTGTCTGCAATGCCTTGGGAAGCCTTCCCGGCAGGATCTGATAAAGGCGCAACAGACGCTTTACCAGCAATCTGGTCTGACAGAGCGACGTTTGATAAGAAAGCACAAGCTTTCGCTGACTATGCGCAAAAATTGTCGGTAGCAGCACAATCAGGTGACAAAAAGGTCATTGGCGCAGCATTCAAAGATTGGGCAAAAGGCTGTAAAGATTGCCACAACTCATTCAAAGACTAAGCTTATAAGATAAGTAAGGCAGCTGGCGCTGCCTTAGTCTTTAATTCTGTATCTCGGCACACTAGGGCATGTCGAGTTGGCCTGACTGGCCAGTTTACCCGCTCAATCGTCTAAAAAATCTAGGTCGTCCTCTCCAAGATTACGTTTCAGCCGTTTCTGCTCCAGATAGTCATCCAGACGGCGCTTCACCCGCTTCTTTTGCTGTGCCTGTAATTCTTTGTCTAACGACCCGAAGTCGTCTTCATAATCATCATCTGACGGATCATAGGAAAATGTTTTACCCACGATGAGCTCCAAAACTTAATTGTGCTAAATAGTCCAGCAGTACACGCTGTGCTGACACTGCTTAAGTTAGTATTTAGCGCTAAATGCGGGCGCTGAAAAGCAAGACTTTTTTATCTATACGATAAATATTTTTTATTGCCAAAATCGTCAATATACAAACTGGTTAAAAGCACTACTTTTTGGTCATATCACAAACTAACAAGCACGCCAGCAAAGCGACCAAAACAATCAAAAGCCATGTTTATCAATAACATAATAATCTGGCACTGTTTTTGTTACTTCCTCTGTGTCATCAACAGCCCAAGGAACATAGCATGAAAACAATTTTACTCGCTTCAACGCTGGTTTTATCTAGCCAGGCGATAGCCCATACCGATACACATTTTTCTGTCAGTACTGATGAGTGCGCCGTAGATTTTAAAAACGATGTACAAATTACGCCCGACCAGGTGTATATCAAAAATGGCAATGGTCAGCCTGTGATGATAGACGCGCAGGGTTATCTGTATATCGCAGATCAACCCGTTAATCTCAGCCAGGATGAGCGCCTGGCCATGCAAACGTATGCCGACACCCTCAGGGCCGAACTGCCCAAAGTAGCCAGCATTGCATTGCAGGGCGTCGAGTTGGCCGGAGTCGCGATTGGGGAAGTCGCCTCTGCCTTCAATTTGCATAGCTTTGATACCTTGACTGGGCTGATTGACGAGCTGCACTCAGAAATTGAAGGCGCGTTTTATCAACAAGGTACCTTTGTAATGGGTGAGCAAACCTTCAATGAGTTTGGTGAACAATTTGAGCACCAGTTTGAAGAAAAAATAGAACAAGCGATAGAAGGTGCCATGATGGAGTCAATTGGCAGCCTGTTGGTTGCCATTGGATCTGAAATGGTGAACTCCGGCGGCGACATGGACAGCTTCGAGCAGCGCATGGAAAATCTCGGCAGTGAGCTGGAGCAACGCGTCGAAGGCCAGGCAAAAGCTCTGGAGCAACAGGCCAACGCGTTATGTGGCCGATTTGAATCAATTGCAGCACAAGAGGCACAACTGAGTGCGATGATCCCTCAGCTAGCAGGCTATCAATTGTTTAACTATCGCTAAATCAAGGTTTTCCCTGTACAGTCAGCCACACCGATATACGAGTTTCACTTACTGCGGTTGTGGCTGCTTTTTCGCCTGCTGCACAAGCGCGCCAAGGGTGCGCACATAGCCCTCCATTTCTGCGCTCCAGGGCAGACCATAACTGATCCGCACGCAACTGCGATAGCGCTCATAGGCGCTGAATATGGCGCCCGGCGCCACGCTGATCCCGGCGCGCAGTGCCAACTGAAAAAACAGCCCGCCATCGTAAGCTCCGCCCAGGTCCAGCCACAACACACACCCCCCTTTTGGGTCACTGACACGCACATGTTCGGGAAAATACTTTTGCACAGCCAGGCGCATTTTCTGTTTATTATCGTAAAGGCGCTTGCGTAATTGCCGTAAATGGCGCTGAAACTCACCACTGGCCATAAAATCTGCCAACGCCCATTGATTCATCATCGGCGCCGAGCAGCTCAGCGCGCGTTTAAAACGCTTAGCCCGCGCGCTGTAAGGCCCTGCCAGCATCCAGCCAACCCGGTAACCCGGTGCCACAGTTTTAGAAAACGACGAGCAGGTCAGCACCTCGCCGGGTGTTGCAAAGCACTGCGCCGGTCTTATTCGCTGCTCACCAAAATATAAATCGCCATACACATCATCTTCAATGAGTACCACGTCATGTGCGCGCAGTAATTTCAGCAACTGCTGCATACGAGATTCGGGCATCTGACTGCCCAGCGGGTTATTGATACTGGTCGAAAACAGACACGCTTTGATAGGATGACGCGACAACGCAGCACTGAGATCGTCAAGCCACAGTCCGTCGTCCGGACATACGGGGATTTCTATCGCTTTCAGACCCAGGTTTTCTACCAGCTCGACAATGCCAAAGTAGCAAGGTGATTCTATCGCCACGATGTCACCGGGCTGAGTCACACACTGCAACGCAATGGCGATCGCCTCCTGGGCACCATTGGTGATGATCAAATCATCGCTGTTCACCGTTAGTCCCAGCGCCAGATAATATTGCACTATCTGCGCTTTGAGCATTGTTAGGCCATCGATAGCACCATAATCCAGCATCCGCTCCTGAGCCTGACGCATTGCCTGGCGCATGCTTTTGGCCAGCGCCTGTTGCGGACTGGCTGCTGCGACCGGGTTGGCGAGCCCCAGCGGTGCCACGTCTGGCAGGTGGATCCCCTCATATACTTGCTCAATGAGCTGCTGTTTATTCACCATCACAGGTTTGGCAGGTAATTTACTGCGCCTGGGAGTGGCTGTGTCATGACCACTTTGCAAAAAGTAGCCGGACTTTTCACGGGCAACCACCAGGCCAGTCATCTCAAGCTGCTGGTAGGCCTGTTGCACCGTAGGAATACTTACACGCAGCCGGCTTGCCATGGCTCTGAGCGACGGCAACTTATCCCCTGGCAGCAGCAACTCCTGCTCAACCATCTCTTTGACCACGGTGATGACTTGCTGATAGAGGTAATCGGGCTTAAAAGTAGAATGATCCATCGCGATCCCTATCTGTATAGGTTTAAAAACACATTTTTTGTATCTGGCATATACAGAATATATCGCTAAACTGGCCACGCTGACTAGTCCTTCCTGTGAGTTGAAAGAATGAACAATGCTTTTCTGTATACGATCACTGTCCTGATCTGGGGCTCCACCTGGCTGGCAATTGAATTCCAGCTGGGCACGGTAGACGAAGTGGTCTCTTTGTTTTACCGCTTCGCGATTTCTGCCGCCTGTATGTGGTGTTATGTGCTGATCAAACGACCACCGATGCGCTATTCGCTCACTGATCACGGCTTTTTTATGTTGCTGGCGCTGGGCAACTTTGGCTTAAACTATCTCTTTCTCTACTGGGCGCAAGGCAGCCTGACGTCCGCGATGGCCTCAATTGCTTTCTCACTCTTGCTGGTCGCCAATATCGTCAATACCAGACTGTTTTTTGCCAAGCCCATTGCGGGCCGCATCTACATTGGTGCAGCACTGGGACTTGGAGGGATCGTTAGTTTATTCTGGCAGGATCTGCGCAGTGCCGACCTCAGCAGCGATGCTTTTATTGGTTTACTGCTGGCGCTGGCGGGTATGTTTATCGCTTCGCTCGGTAACATGGTCAGTGTTCGTAACTCCAATCGCCAGATTGGCGTATTACAGGGGAATGCCTGGGGCATGCTGTATAGTGCGCTGTTTTTAGGCGGTTATGTGGCGCTCAGCCCGCTGCAATTTAGCATTGAGGCCGACGCGCAATACTGGGGATCGCTGCTGTATTTGTCGGTGTTTGGTACTGTGATTGCGTTTGCCTGTTACTTCCACCTGCTCAAAAACATTGGCCCGGAAAAAGCCAGTTACCTGATCGTGCTGTTCCCTCTGGTGGCAGTCACCCTCAGCACCTGGTTTGAAGGGTTTGTCTGGCAGCTCAATACTTTTATCGGGTTCTCGCTGGTGCTGATCGGCAATGCAATCGTACTTACACCGTACCAGCGCATTCGTGCCTGGCTCAGTCCAACAACACCGTCGCAGGCAAGACCCTAAGCTGCACAGCGCCAGGCAGGCTGCGGATGGTCACGGGGGTTGTAGCCACCAGGTCGCCGTCGGCCTCCACCGTCAGGCCTGGTGTTGTAATATCCAGCTGGGTGCGTTTTTCCCGATGCACCCAGGGTAAATGCTGATGACACCCCACCAGCATAGCCGCAAACACCACCAAGCGCTGCCACCAGTTACGAGCAGAGAACCACACACACTCCAGCTGAGCGTCCTGTAAGCTCGCCAGAGGCGCAGGCTTTAATCCGGCGGCAAAAAAGCGACCATTGGCCAGCAACAGCATCATGCCGTGCTTTAATTCAGGTCCCTGGGCCGTTGTCAGTTGCACCGTCGGCGCACAGAATAACTGTTTAATACCGCCCCACACATAGCTCAGCGCCCCGACACTTTTATTGCCGCGCAGGCTCTTGACCACCTCCGCATTAAACCCAACGCCGGCAATATTGACAAAATAGCGCGCGCCGATGGCCCCCAGATCCAGGGCAATACAGTGTGACGAAAACACCGCCGCACGCCATTGCCGCTGTGAATAACCAAACTGACGACAAAAATCATTGCCGGTTCCGGCTGGCAGGCACGCCAGCTGGGCCGCTGATCCGTACATTGCATTGACAACCAGGTTGATGGTCCCGTCACCCCCGACAACCACAATCAGTTTCTGGGCCTGAGCCTGCAACCGGATAGCATCATGATCCCGGCCATAAAACCCGCTGGTCTCATACCAGCTAATGATGATCTTGCGCTGCTTTGCCTGCGCCCGTAACCAGCGTAGATGCCGCTGCGTTCTTCGCCCCCCTCCGGGCTTATAAACAACTAACAACTAACAACTAACCCCCAAAATAATAAAATCAATTTATCTGAATAACTACCCACGAAAAACCCCCAAGAGAAAAGAAAAACAAGGCAAGCAATTGTAAATTAACACACAAATTAGAGTATCATCATTCACAAAAGTGAATAAACAACCATTTAAGAGACTATAAAAAGCATCTAACGCGCAATTTTTAATTAGTTTTTCTAATCTCTCACCGGTAATTTTTATCGTTTTATTTTTGGCCACAATGCACGCAAAATAACCATGTCGATACAGACCGCATTTACTAACGATTTTGAGGAGTCAGACATGCTTAATTCAGCTGCAGCGTGCAGCAACACGCAAACCACCCTAAACCCAGTCGAAGCGCCAGTGATTAAACGCCGCTTTAACCTGACAGCCTGGTTGAACAAGCTGGGTAAACAACTGATGTTAAGTCAGGTGGTTATGTATAAGTAAGTCTGCTTCGGGCATGATCTTCCCAACCGATCATGCCCAGTTTCTGCCATCTCCCACTTATCTCAATATCATAAAACACACCTATTCGCCTATAAATCGGCCAAAATCGTAAAAAACTGACGTCATTAGCACAAAATTTAAGCAAACAATTCAAAAACTATTTACAGCGCCAAATTCGCTAAGTATTATCTTTGCCCATGGAGAGATGGCTGAGTGGTTGAAAGCACCGGTCTTGAAAACCGGCATACGTTAATAGCGTATCTAGGGTTCAAATCCCTATCTCTCCGCCATTTTTAAGTTTTTGCGCCGGAGAGGTGGCCGAGTGGCTGAAGGCGCTCCCCTGCTAAGGGAGTATAGGGTTTGTAGCCCTATCGAGGGTTCGAATCCCTCCTTCTCCGCCATTACTTTAAAAAAACCGCCTATACGGCGGTTTTTTTATGCCCGAATTTTACCTCTTCACGAATGAGAAGGCGGGTGAGAACCCTCGACCAGGGTTCGACAATTTTGTCTGGAACAAAATTGAACGCACTTCAGTGCGGCCCGCAGGGCAAAATACAGGACGTATTTTGTCATCCCTCCTTCTCCGCCATTACTTTAAAAAAACCGCCTATACGGCGGTTTTTTTATGCCCGAATTTTACCTCTTCACGAATGAGAAGGCGGGTGAGAACCCTCGACCAAGGTTCGACAATTTTGTCTGGAACAAAATTGAACGCACTTCAGTGCGGCCCGCAGGGCAAAATACAGGACGTATTTTGTCATCCCTCCTTCTTTGCCATTACTTTAAGAGAACCGCCTCAATGTGGACGGTTTTTTTATGCCCGAAAGCGAATCCCTCACTCTTGTGCACACACCATTACTTTTAAGAGAACCACCTATACGGCGGTTTTTTATGCCCAAAAGCGGATCCTTCACTCTTGTACTCACGCAATTACGACTAGAAAAACCATTTCTTACCCGGACATCCACCACAAATAGTATGCGCCCGGCTCCTACTCAAACTCGTCACACAGACACTCCACTGATCAGACTTATTTGAGCACCTATTACCCACTCCACACTCGTTGCACATTTCAGTGCTGGAATATCTGTATTCGAAAAAGGGGGATTCGGATCGCGTCTCTTTTCCTGTGTTACTGGTCAGTCGCTTTTACCTGTACCAAAAAACACGAGCAGAGCGGGCTACCCGGACACCTTGAGGACAGACATTGAGTAACAGCATGACGACACCCACAACACAGTCGGTTTACCCTTTAGGCCAGCATATTATTGTCGACCTGTTTGATGCTTCTAACCTGATAGGTGAGGCGCACATAGAAAAGATGATGATTGAATGTGCCAACGCCGCAAACGCTACCATCTTGAAAACCCATTTACACCCATTTGAAACCAATGGCGGGGTGTCGGGCATGATCATTCTGGCCGAAAGCCATATTTCTATTCACACCTGGCCGGAGTACAACTTTGCTGCCATGGACATTTTTATGTGCGGCGACGCGCAGCCTGAACTGTGCCTGCCGGTGATAGAAGCGTGTTTTCAGCCCGGCCGAATGGTCATTAATACCCTCACCCGGGGTGGCTCTGTGAGTCGCACCGGAGCATTTCAGCCCCTGTTAGATAATCAGTTACACGCACCCCTTAAAACCGCACAACAACGGAGTATTCACGCACATGACTAAGATTAATTGGCATTACGAGCAAATGACAAGTGGCGTTCACATTGCACTTCGTTCAGAAAAAGATTTAGTCGACGTAGAAACCGAGTTCCAGGATGTCAGCATCTTCGAAACCCGTCACCTGGGCAAAGTAATGCGCATAGACGATGGTATTCAGGTCACCACCAAGGGTGAGCACATTTATCATGAAATGATGGCGCATGTCCCAATCCTGTTTCACGGCAAAATTAAAAACGTGCTGATTGTGGGTGGCGGAGACGGCGGCAGTGCCCGCGAAGTCTTAAAGCATAAAAGCGTC
Source organism: Pseudoalteromonas sp. DL2-H2.2 (assembly GCF_021532535.1). NCBI lineage: Bacteria > Pseudomonadati > Pseudomonadota > Gammaproteobacteria > Alteromonadales > Pseudoalteromonadaceae > Pseudoalteromonas > Pseudoalteromonas sp. DL2-H2.2. The sequence continues at coordinate 62,874 of NZ_JAKGBD010000019.1, forward strand.
GAAAACGTCGTGATGGTGGATATTGATGAGCAAATCATTCAGTTAAGCCGCAAGTTTTTACCCGAAATCAATAACGGCGCATTTGATGACCCCAGGTTTGTCTTGCGCATAGGAGATGGCGCGGAAATCATCTCTCAGTACAGTGATTGCTTTGATCTTATCATCCTGGATGCGGCAGATCCGGATGGCGGCGCATCAGAAACCCTGTTTACCCAATCTTTCTTTGGCAATTGCTTAACCGCACTGAAGACAAACGGGATTTTGGTCGCACAAGGTGGCACACCGTACTTTGAACCCTACATGATGCAGTCTATGGTGTCGCGTTTGACTCAGGCGTTTAACAACCCTGCGGGCATTTATATGGGCGGCTGTTACGACTACTTTGGCGGCTCTCATGCGTTTATCTGGGCAACACGCAGTGGCACCATAGACACGCTATCGCTTGATGAGCTGGAATCACGCTTTACCCAGGCCGACATTCACACCAAATACTACTCACCTGAGGCCCACTTTGGTGCCTTCTTCTTGTCAAAAGACATGCGGGATTATGTCAATCAGGCTGTGAAGTGTGAAAACGTGGATGAGCTGTCGATGCCAGAAGCCGGTGACTGGGATGACTACACCCCGGCCACCTCCAATCAGAGTGATGATGACGAATAAGCCTTTCTCCTGCATGACATAAAGGTAAATTACCATGACACTCAGAGCCACTGTCACGACACTCTGTCATCGTGCCAGTGGCTTATTTGGTCCAGGTTCCGGCAACACAGCCGGAGCAAAACCCGATCCGCCCAGGTGCCATACAACACAATGAAATCATTATTTAAGCTATTTGAGAAATTAGGCCACAAAGACACCTTTGACAGCCAGTTAACACCAGCAGAGCATAACCTGCCGTTTATTCGCCAGTGCGCCAAAGAGTTCTCTGGCTGGATAGTCATCGCCTTTGTCATTTCTTTGCTGGGTGGTCTGTTACAGATAGTGACGTTCGACTTTTTAGGCGACTTAGTCGACTGGCTGGATAGTGCAAGCGGCAGCGTAGAGCTCAATGACAAAGGCCACACGCTGGCCCTCGTTGCAGTTGCCATCGCCGTGGTGATCCCCACCATCACCCTGATTAAAAACCTGGTGTTTCATCAGTTGCTCGGACCAAACCTGCAAAAAAATACCATTATAAAATTATATCGAACCCTAATTGCCTCTCCTGCCAGTTACCACGAAGAAGATGATCCTGGCTCAACCGCCATTGTCATTGTGGATACCTCCGAAGCTATCATCGATGTGGTATTACAGTTTTGTGGCTTTGCCGGGTTTTTGCTCGCGTTTCTGGGCGCTCTGCTGTTTTACGTGGGCAACATTGACGGCTGGCTGGCACTGCCTTTCCTTATCTGGACCGGCCTGTTTTTGGCTATGTTGCTGGGGCAATGGATCCCCAAAGCCAAAACCACCAACCGACTCGAAGCAGAGAGTTGCGCGCAGATCACCGGAAAATTCACCGAGCGCTTTGCGCGGATCCGCACCGTAAAAATGCTCTCCAACACCGACTATGAACAACGATTTGCCGAGAAATGGGCCACCCGACACCGCAGAGTAGTGGCGAAGGAATTCCGCGTATTCTCAAACTTTGCCTCTATGGTTGGCCTGCTCAATGGTCTGTTAGTGGTCGGTACGGGCGCATTGTGTTTGCAGCTGTGGATGCAAGGCAGTATCTCCATTGGTGAGTTTTCCATGGTGCTTGCCCTGGTGTACCGGGTGATCTCGCTGTCACAGTGGTGCCAGGACGAATTTGACGCCTTCTTTGTCTCCTGGGGCCAGGTTACCGTGGGCAGAGAGGTGGTCAACGAGTTTCTGGAAGATGTAGAACCCATAGAAGACGAAGGCAACTTTAATGTCGCGAACGGCAAAATCACCTTTAAACAGGTTGAATTTGGCTATGAGAACAAAGCGCCACTGTTCACCGATCTGTCTTTAAAAATCAAAGCCGGTGAAAAAGTCGGGATCATCGGCCCTTCCGGTGCGGGTAAGTCCTCGATGCTGAATATGCTTGCCGGCATTGACGAAATTGAAGCGGGCGCGATTTATATTGATGGTAAAAACATCGAAGACTACTCAACAGACAAAGTATGCGGTGAGATTAGCTTTTTGAACCAGGATATCGGCCTGTTTAATCAAAGCATTTATGAGAATGTGGCGTTTGGTTTGAATAACATCAGCCGGGAGGCTGTGAAACAAGCCCTGGTACAGGCCAATGCCCTGACGTTTGTTGAAAACTACAGTGATGCCCGGGGTCGCACTGGCTTATCGGCCTTTATTGGTGAAAATGGCGGACAACTGTCGGGTGGCCAGCGACAGCGCCTGGCACTGGCCAGAGCGCTCCTCAGAGATAAAAAAATCCTCTTACTAGACGAAGCAACCAGCGCCCTGGACCCGGTGCTTAAGGCTGAGTTTATCGCGTCTCTCAAAACACTGATGAAGGGCAAAACCGTGATTTCGGTTGCGCACTCTTATGACGTGCTCGCCATGATGGACCGCATTATTGAAATTAAAGACGGTAAAATCGTGCGCGAAGGGAAACCTGAAGACATAATTGCACCTGTGCCTTCGTAAGATTAACAAAGTACCGCCAAAGCCAGATGCAGAGCATGAGGCTTTGGCACAGGCGCACAGATAAAAGCCGCCGGCCAATTTTCTATTCCCTTATCTGCCCTTCTCAAAGTTAAAAACTTGTGAAATTTATGTTTATATTGCTATGATGGCATTGTGGCTAACGGCTGCAATTAAGCCTGCAAATCACAAGCTGTAAGGCGACTGTCCTGGGCTACTGGGCTTGCCTGAATTCAGACACTGTATTGTGGTTGGCAAATTAACAACCAACGTGCCATGCGATCGCTCGTAATCAGGCAAGTTTAACGTGAACACCGGGCAGGTGAGCTAAACGCGAGTCAGTATTCAATGTGTCATGCCCAGTGCCAAATCGGATTTTTACGCTTACTGCTTTACGTAAGTAATATAAGGAGGATGTATGACTAACAAATCGTCTCGCAGAGACTTTATGAAAAAAATAGGCATAGGTAGCCTGATTGTTGGATTTAACCTGCAAAGCCAAAGCTGGGCAACCGAAGCTGATTTACTCAATGCGCCTCCTGAGGTGTTTGCCGATAACTTTCCGGTGTTTGAAGGCGAGCTGATCACCGATGAAACCAGCCTGAGCGAAGCCGCCGATGATTTTGGCCATATTCATCGCTATGTGTCCCGGGCAATCTTAAAGCCTGCTGTTTATCAAGACATTATCAAAATGGTGAAGTTTGCGAATCAGCATAACTTAACCATTGCGGTCAAAGGACAAGGCTATTCAACCAATGGGGAAACGCAAACCCAGGGTGGCGTGGTCATTGATATGGTGTCATTAGCGGATATCTCTGAGGTGAATGATCAGCAAGTAGTCGCCCAGGCTGGCGCACGCTGGATTGATTTGCTGACCAAAACGGTGCCGCACAATTTGGGTTTGCCAATCGTGACTGACTTTATCGACTTAAGCGTCGGCGGCACCCTGGCCGTTGGCGGCCTCGGCGCGCAATCATACAAACATGGCTGCATGGCCGACAATATCTGCCACCTCAAAGTCATTACTGGTGACGGGCGTTTACTCACCTGTTCGCCATACCAAAACAGCATGCTATTCCATTCCATGAAAGGCGGATTAGGCCAGCTGGGTATTATTGTAGAGGCAGGCTTTGAACTGGAGCCAACCCCCAGCCAGGTCAGAGCCTATCAGCTGGTTTATGATGACTTAACACACTACTTAAATGACAATCAGCGCCTGCTGGACGAAGGTATTTTTGATGGCGTACAGGGTGGCGCAGAGCCCGATCCCGCCGGTGGCTGGCGCTACGTTATGCAACTGGCGAAGTACTTTGAACCTGATACTCCTCCTGTGGATGCCGAGCTACTCGATGGCCTGAACTTTGTGTATGGAGAGGAGGTGATCCAGGACCTCCCTTACTTTACATTCCTGAACCGTTTAGCACCTGTGGTTGAGCAATTAAAAGCAGCCGGACTTTGGACATTGCCTCATCCTTGGTGCCCGTTGCTGATCCCCGCATCAAAAGCCCAGGCATTTATCGAGGATACCCTGGCAAACACGCCACCCAATGATGTCGCGGGCCCGGTATTAATGTCGATGCAACAAAGAGAAGCATTTGGCAGTCTGTTTTTCAGCGTACCGGAAGAAGATAAGTTCGTGTATTTCTCATTGATGCGCACCGCCATTCCACCCACACCGGAACGAGTTGAGCAGCTCACCCAAGCCAACAGAAGTATTTATGAAGCGGCGCGTGCGCTGGGCGGTTGCCAATACCCGGTGGGCGCCATCCCCATGAGTACAAGAGACTGGAAGAAGCACTACCACAGGAAATGGTTTTTACTGAAGTTACTGAAAAACTGGTTCGATCCGAATAACCTGTTAGGCCCGATGAGAGGGATTTTTAAGCGATAGCTAACGCCCTCATCCTCGTGTCAGCGACAGGTTCACATTGAACCTGTCGCAACACCTGTCCACCAGCCAGGCGTGGATGTCCTTGCTCAATCTCGTCGCGCATTTAAACTTTTACTGTCAATCTGATAAATGCAAAATCTGCTCTGTAAAGGGATGTTGCTCCGATTCACTATCCCAGGTCACCGATAACACACACCAACGCCGGCCATCATTCAGCAGCTGAAAAGAGTTCACCCCTCTTGCATAAGGCGCTAACTCTGGAGAACGTCTGGATTCATAAACACTCAATACATTGGCCATATGACCAAATGTGAATACTTTCTGAGAGACCTCACGCTCAAAAAAGCCTTTATCTTTGAACAGGCGCTTATTTAAAGCGATAAACTGCTCAACACTGCCTGGTTGGGCAATCACGTCTTTCCCGTTATGAAAAACCGGTGTGATCATCGCCTTTGGAGAAAAAAGCTGCTTGAGAAGGCGCCAGTCCTTAGCTTCTCCCGGACGTCCTGAAACTATGTCATATAAAGTGGGTATCAGTGTTTCAATTTGTGCTGCCTGTTTCGGGTTATCGGCACCACAAAAATAGCTTGTTTCTGCATAAGTACTTGTCGCAAAAGCACATACCAGCGCTGCAATGAATTTATATTTCAATGTCCTTTTAGCCACGCTCTTCATTTGCTTCTCCTCTGTATCATTGCGCCTCTTAGCGCGTTACTAAAAACAGAGGTCAAACTAGCAATTACATTCTAACCACACAATTGATATTCTTTACCCACCTATGAATAAAACTCACAGTTAACTATGGCCACACCTGTAATGCCTCCGCTCAAATCACTTTATATTTTTTCTGTTGCAGCCAGGCATTTGAATTTTTCCAGGGCGGCTGAAGAACTATGCATTACACCAAGCGCGGTAAGCCACCAGATAAAAAGGCTGGAAGACTGGCTTGGCTGTAAGCTTTTTGAAAAGAGCGGAAAGCAACTGGTCATGACTCAAAAAGCGCAAAATTATGCACTGCAAATTCGTCAGTCTTTTGAGCATATTCATAACGCCACCTGTGAAATTACGTCATATCAATCCGGACCTATTCAACTAGGAATAAGCAGCGCATTTGCCATGAAACGACTGATGCCAGCTCTGGAAAAATGGCAGCTGGCCAACCCTGAGATAGACCTCAGAGTTCGTATGCTTAACTGCGAAGATAAACCCGAAGCGCTCGAACTTGACGCTGTCGTTGCTAATCAAATTCATCACGTTTCTTACCAAAGCAAGTTTATCTGTCATGAAAGTTACCACCCTATGTGCAGCCCCTCTCTTGCCGAGCAAATTCCCGGCTTTCCTAACTTGGATGCTGCCAGCGATATTCCGCTTATTGATATTGAGGGCGTTAATATCTGGTCATTATGGCAACAAGACAAAAATATCTCTTTCCCTGAGGGCCAAGCACATATTCTGTTCGGCCACACGCTGCTGCTGGTACAGGCTGCCCTCTATGGCCAGGGTATTGCCATGTTAGAAAAGACCTTAGTTAAAAACGAACTTGAGACTGGGGCACTCATATGCCTGGACGATGATGGCTTTATTCCACCACAAACAGCCTACTATTTTTCATGGCGTAAGAGTCGTCGAAACGACCCAGCACTCAAGAAACTTCAGTCATGGCTGGAGGAGTTGTTATTCGAATAACTGGATTGCCAGTGATGCGCTTCGACTCGCCTCACTGAGCTGTATAACTCACTCCCTGTCCACAAGGTCTGCTGGCCAATTGCTTGCAGGTCAGATTGCAACAGCCACTTTAGCCTTCCCAGCCCAACCATAATTTCACCTTGCCTATCTGGTCAGATGTGTTACCTATATGGAATGAGTGCGTGCGAATACATTACCAACATGAAGATACATACAATCGAAGGCTATATTCAGAATATCTATCTGGTGGAATATCCGGATAAGTTGCTGCTACTGGATGGCTGCAGCCGCGCCGACGTGTCGCTGATCTGCCGTTTTATTAGCGATGAACTATGCCGCCCGGTGCATCAGCTTAAGCTAATTGTGGTCACCCACATGCACCCGGATCATGCCGGGGGTGCCCATCTATTGCGAAAAATAAGCGGAGCACAAATTGCGACGGCCAATTGCCCGGGACAGTGGTACCGCGGCATAGATGGTGTGCTGATGCATTTATCCGACATCGCACTGGCACTTTGGGTAGCGGGGCGTAAACGCAAGGCGCGTAAAAACCTCTGGTATGCGCGCACCTTAAAACCGGATGTTTATTTGCCCGACGGTGCAACCTTACCCGGCTTTGAAGACTGGCAGGCACTGCACACCCCCGGCCACACAGATCGGGATATCAGCCTCTATCATGCCGGGCGCAGCACAGTGTATATCGCCGATGTTATGGTGCAGGTGCACGGTAAGCTCATACCGCCCTATCCGGTGTTTTATCCGCGTCTGTACCGGGCAACCCTGCTTAAGCTTCAGCAACTGGCTCCCGCCTCTGTGATGCTGGCGCACCACAGTGAAATCGCCTTTGCCGATATCGATTTTGAACAGCTGTTACAACTGGCGCCAAAGCAGCCCGTGACGCACTGGCGCTCAGTCAAAACCAAGACGAAAAAGGCACTGGGGCTGAGCCATAGCTCAGGCTAGTAACGCCCTTTTGAATACCCGGATAAAGGCATCAATGTCTGCTGGCGTATTGTAAATATGCGGGGAAACCCGAATACCGAGCTTGCGCGCATCGACCGCAATACCGGCCTCACGTAACGCCGCCAGTACCTTATCCTGCGCATCGCCCGCATTCAGGATGGCCGTCCCCGAGCAGCGCTGTGCCTCGGTTGGCGCTATGTACCAGGGAGCCAGCTCAGTGTGCAAGCGTGCCAGCAGATTCAGGTTATGCGCCCGCACTGTCTCAACACCAATCCGGGCAAAGTACTCGATGCTGTGGGCGGCAAAGATATAAGCAGCCACGGACGGGGTGCCCCCCCAAAACCTCAGCGCGCTGTGGTGTGGGGCAAAGTGGTGAATATCAAACTCCATGGGGTTTTGGTGGGAAAACCAGCCCACATCTTTAGGCTGGCATTGGTCGAGTATGGCCGGATTCACCCAGATAAACCCGGCCCCTGGTCCGCCACATAACCACTTTACGCAGGAACCCAGTACACAATCCGCCGCACTGTCAGACAGGTCGATGGGGATCACGCCTGCGGCCTGAGCAACATCAACAATCACCCGACAGCCCTGGGCTTTTGCCAGCTGCGTAATAGCGTCAACGGGCGCCTGCTGGCCGGTATTTGAATACACCTGACTGACAAACACCCAGTCTATCTCATCACTGAGGTGCTGCTGCCAGACATTCAAGTCTGACATATCCAGGGCCGCAGGGATAAAGCATATCTCCACATCGGGCACCGCTTGTTGCAGTACAAACCCCATGCTGGGGAAGTCGCTTTCACTCATCAGCACCCGCACCGGTTGCTTACCCGTTTCCGGTAGACTCATCACCCACTTAGTCAGGCCGCTGGAGAGGTTGCTTTGCGGACAAAAGTATTCGGCCTGACTGTTGAACAGTTGGGCCAAAGCCGCAGTGAAACGCTGTATACCATCGATCCATTGGTACCAGGGCTCATGATTGTCACCAGCCCAGGGGTGAAAATAGCGCTGCATAAAATCCTGCTCGGCACTGGCCAGTGGCCGCCCTACCGAATGACTGAGTAAGTAGTGGCCCTGAGGCAGCGAAAAGTCGACCTGGTTCATTAGAAGTCCTTAGCAATGCTGCGGCGCAGCGTGTTCAAATCATCAAAACGGGTAAACACATCGTCACGCTTTGCTGCTGCCCGTTTGTCGCGCAACAGGGCCAGCTGATTAAGCAGCACAGGTAAAGGCGGCCCGCTGGCGGTCACTTTATCCAGGTGCGCCGTGTTCATATCACCCGACGGCTTGGCGATGTACTTTTCCACCAGCTGATTATGGTGCTGAATAGCAGTATCGCCGTGCAGCTTACACACCTGCACAAACGCAGTCACCGCTTCCTGGTACCAGCCACTGGCATGATGCTGGGGCGCAGCGGCTAAGAACGCATCCATCAGATTGGGCAGGCGCATGCACTCTCGCAGTGTAGCCTGATCCTCGGGCATCATATACAGGAACTTGTCCACCAGCATCTGAGCGTAGTTCACATCATTGGCCTGACACAAGCCAAGCAGCATATCAATCACGTTGATCCCGGCGAAATCCCCGGCATTAGCGCCCCGATAGACCTCCTTACCAACCCGATAAGGCTTGTAATACGGGCGTACCACGTAAAAGAAGGCGTCGGTATCGAGCTGCTCAAACAAACACTGATTAGAGCGGATCACATCGAGCAATGCTTCTTTGACCTGCATCAGCAGCACCGGGGTCATTGGATGTGAAATACCCAGAGGCTGGATCTTTAATAAACATTCCGCGGCACGTTTATAGGCCAAAATTGCCCGGGTGTTGTAGTCAATAAACAGCTGCTCAGCTGGATGGCTGGTGAAGCGTTTATAGACCCCGTTAATGGCCCGATTGTGAGTCGTCAGGTGTGCGGTGGCAAAGCGCGGTGTAACCCCTATCGAAGCGCCAATATGCATGGCCAGCGCGGAGGCTTCTTTGAGCGGTGAATATTGCTCCCGGCTGGGTTCAGTTAGTTCATGGCGGCGGCACGCTGCCATATACAGACCCACGTTGCCGAGTAAGTCGAAGGCATTGTCAAAGCCTTCATCGGTATTACCCTCTGACAGCAAAGCTTGAATATGCTGCTGCCCTTCGTTGAGTAATTGTTGTTTTATGTCGTCTTCGACACCCTCTACATTGGCCTTATCCTGCTGCTGCCAGTAGGCAGCCTCCAGCTTATCGTTAAGCGTCACAAAGTCACTGCGGATCCAGTGGTCGAATGCCTGTGTCAGCGTGGTCATAGTTACTCTCCAAATTCTAGAGCTTCAGGCTATCAAAACTCGTGCGCTAAAATTTGCTAAAATTCATGTAAACGCTAGACTAGATTAGTAATAATTATAATTAAAAAACCATAAATTAGCAGAAGTCACTACCATGGCACACATTGACAACAAAGATCGCATCCTGCTCAGGGCCTTGCAGCACAATGCCCGACTCAGCAATGCCCAACTGGCTGAACAAGCCAGCTTATCCGATACCCCTTGCCTTAGACGGGTTAAAAAGTTACAACAGGATGGCGTGATTTTAGGTTACCATGCCACGTTGGCACCGCAGTCACTGGGCTATACTGTACTGGTATATGCCTTTATTCGGCTGAGTGAGAACTCTGCGCAGGCAGCCACCCAGTTTGAAGCGGATGTAGAACAACTGCAACAGGTGCTCAGCTGCTCGGTGGTCTCTGGCGCACATGATTACTTACTTGAGATCATTGCCGAAGACTTACCCAGCTACGAGCATTTTGTAAAGCACCGGCTTGGTGCCATCGGCTGTATTGCAGGGATTGAGTCAACCATAGTTTTGAAGCAAACGTTTACCAAACGTCCCCTGCCAGTTTAACACAAAGGACAGGATCGATATGCAGTTCCAATTTCGCACAGTGTACCATCAGTGGACTGCTTACTTGCTCATGGCAGTGAGCTACTTTGCACTGGGAAAACTGCTCACCGCATTTGCCTTTCAGGATCAGGTCTTGCCCATTTGGCTACCGGCCGGCGTAGGCCTGGTAGGCTCTTTAGTGTGGGGCTGGCGTTTTCTGCCCGGCTTATTTATGGCCTCGGCATTATTCAACTGGACCACAGCCCATGGCTATGTGTTTACTGATGCCACCCTGGCGCAGCTGCTGCAGGTGTCGATTATCGCTCTGGGTGCCTGTTTTCAGGGACTGGCCGGAGGCTCTATCCTGCGGCTTTGGCTGGGCGATCCACTACGTATGCGCTCGCGCAAGCATATTGCCTACTATATCTTTTTGGTCGGCATTGCGTGCAATCTGATCTCGGCCAATATCGGTGTCTTCTCACTGAGTTTGTTTAACCCCGACTATCAATTTAGTCATCACTGGCAAAACGTGGTGGCCTGGTGGCTGGGCGACAGTCTGGGCATACTGATCTTTACCCCGTTGCTACTGCTGATGCTCGACGCATGGGCTTTTAAACAACACAGCTATCACCGCGGCCGCAATGTGTTTGCTACCAGCTTTGTGCTGTTTTTATCTGTGGTGCTGACCACTTACTTGTACAATCAGGGCAATGTTCAGGCCGCCAAGCGAGAAGCACAAAGAGAGCTGAGACTGGTAGAAAATTTACTGTTACAGCAGGTCAACCTCAGTATGCTGGCCGTGCAGGGCGTGGCCGCTAAGCTGCAATCTCTGAGCGAGGTCAATGCCGAGGAGTTTCACCAAATTGCCGAACAGCAGCGCGTCCGCTACCCGTTTTTGCGGGCCATTTCCTGGAATGTCAGGGTCGCTCAAACGCAGGGCAACGACCTGCAGGAGAAATTTGATGCACAGTATAATGGCCGGGTTAAGCTCAAAGGGCTGCCCCTGGCACCCGATGATCCTCTGGTGGTCGTGACCTATATTTCGCCACAGGCAGACAACTTCGGCGCACTGGGCTTTAATGTGTATTCACGTGAAAACCGCAAGCAGGCACTGGAAAACCCAGCCATTACGGTGCGGCCACAGGCCACAGACATCATTGAGCTGGTCCAAAGCGATACGCCAGAACCTGCTTATCTGTTGCTTTCTCCGGTCTACCACCGAGGCGCGGCCGACTCTCAGGCGGATATTCTTGGCTATGCCGCAGCGGTGGTGCAAACCGACACCTTACTGGGCTCAGTGCTTAAACGCTCGCAGGCGGGTAGTTACAATATTGCGGTCTATGATGGCAATGCAAACGTACCTTTCTACAGTAACCATCCTATCTCAGCTAATAGTGTACCGGCAGATAACCTGTTTGAGACGCGCATTCAGTTTGGTGGTCAGGTCTGGCGTATCAAGCTGGAGCTCAGAGCCGACTTTGTAGCCAGCCTCAACCACCGCCAGACGGTGTTGCTGCTCCTGCTGCAACTCAGCATTACTGCGCTGATCACCTTTATCGTATTACTTAACAACTATCAGCACTATGAACTCAACCATCTGGTTGAACAGCGCACTCAGTCGCTGCGCCAGGCGGTTGAAGATGCCGAGCGTGCCAACCAGGCTAAAAGCCGCTTTCTGGCTAATATGAGCCATGAGCTTCGTACCCCACTGAATGCCGTGGTGGGGTTTGCCTCTTTGATGAAAACCACAAACTCATTCGAAACGCTCCAGTCTTATGCCAGCCGCATTGATATGGCAGCAAAAACCTTACTGAACCTGGTGAACGATATTCTGGATATTGCCAAAATCGAATCCAATCACCTGGTCATTGAACAGCACGACTTTAACCTGCAACACCTGCTTAGCCGCATAGACAGCCTGTTTGCCACCAGCGCCTCAGACAAAGGGCTACAGTGGCAACTCAATACCAATATCAGCAGCGCCTGCTGGATCAAAGCAGATGAACTGCGGATAGAGCAGATCCTGCTGAACCTGAGCAGCAATGCTGTGAAGTTTACCGACAGTGGTAAGGTTACATTGCACTGTGAAGCTCTGCATGGAGACAGTGACTACCTGCTAACTTTCTCCATTATTGATACCGGCATTGGCATTGATGAACACAAACAGCAGCTCATTTTTGCCCCCTTTACACAGGCTGATGCCTCCACTTCGCGGCGCTTTGGCGGCACCGGCCTGGGCCTGGCTATCAGCAAGGAGCTGGTTGAACTCATGGCAGGCGAGCTGAGTGTGCAAAGCACGCCTGGTCAGGGCAGTACCTTTACCTTTTCGCTGCGTTGCCCTTTTGGCGATGCGCAGCTGGCGCACACGGCAACACCGGACCACACCGTGCTTAAAGGCATGCAGGTACTGGTTGCCGAAGATAACCCGGTCAATCAGCTGGTGATCAAGGCCATGCTTCAGTCCATTGATGTAGAATTTGTGCTGGTCAGTGATGGCCAGCAAGCAGTTGATGCCTGTGAGGAGCAAACCTTTGATCTGATCCTGATGGATTGCCAGATGCCACTGCTTGATGGCTATCAGGCCACCGCACTGCTGCGTAAACGTTTCAACACCCAGCAGCTGCCAATCATCGCCCTGACAGCCGACGTGATGCCCGAAGACAAGGCGTACGCACTGGCAGTCGGGTTCAACAGCCACCTTGCAAAACCACTGGAGCGCGATAAGCTGGTGCAATGCTTAACACAATACCGACCGTCATGATCAAAAAAGGATTATTCTTTTCTATCACGCTCGCGCTGTCACATCTGGCAGCCGCGTCAGTACAAGCACAAACATGCCAAAGCCTGGTGACAGACATTCCACGCTACCAGACCGACGCGCAACAAGGCAGCTATCGCTTCGCCAATGAAGCCGGCCCTGCCGTGCTGGATATTCCCGAGGCGCAATCGTACTCCGCCTATATTCGCGCTACCCGGGAATTGATCTCTGCGCGAAATCCCAAAGCCATGCTCAGCTGCGTGCTGGCAACCCGAGTCTCGTCACTGCTGCCGGGTAAACCTACCCAAGTAGTGGACTATGTTGCCCCGTTTGAGCTAACGCATCCCAATAACCAAAAGGCCGTGTTACTGATCCATGGCCTGACAGATTCGCCATTTACTTTTCATTCTCTGGCGGCCGATCTGCACGCACAGGGCTTTGATGTCAGAGCCATGCTCCTGCCCGGACACGGTACGGCGGCCAGCGACCTCAAAGAGGTGGATTACCGGGACTGGCAGCAACATGTGCGCTATGCCATTTCACGCACAGCAAGCGATTACAGCGAGTTTGCAGTATTGGGCTATTCGACCGGTGCCGCACTGGCAACCTCGGAAATTGCCAAACGCCGGCCAGATAACCTGGCAGCGCTGGTACTGGTCGCGCCTGCAACACAAAGCCACAGCAAGGTGGCCTGGCTGGCCAAATGGCTGGACTGGGTGCCCTGGGTTGACTGGGTAGATAAGGGTGCAGATCTCGACCTGGCCAAGTATGAGTCATTTCCCTTACATGCGGTCACTCTGGTGGAGCAGGCCATGGCCGATATGCGTGCAGCCAGCTTACCGGCATCACTGCCCACAATGGTGGTCGCCAGTGATGTGGATGCCACCATTGATAGTCAGGCCACCTATCAGCTGCTGTTGCGCTGGGCACAGGCACGTACAGCGCCGCTGGCACTGCGAGTTTATGCGCCAACCTCTATTGCCGCGCTTCCGGATTCAGTCAATGTCACTGAAGTCACCACGCTTGATGGCGTGATTGATATGTCTCATATTGGCTTTTTGAATCCCCCCGCGCACCCTTACTATGGTGCAATGGGGATATTTCGTAACTGTGATGCCTATCTGGATGACACTGCAGCATTTACTGACTGCAAAACCACGGATAAACCCTATTTTGGCGAGCGCAGTGAGACAAACCTGGCGCAGTATCGTCCTCTGGTTCGGGTGTCCTACAACCCGGATTATAGTCCTATGCTCTCTCAGCTGGTTACGTTTTTACACAAGGCAATGCAATAACCTATGTATCAACATCGCTTTATTACCAGTCTTGCTGCGCTCACCGACAGCGAGCGCGCTAGTTTGTCGGGCGAGTCCCCATTTAGCAGCCTTGAGTGGCTTGAAGCGCTGGAGCTCAGTGGCTGTGTTGGCGAGGAAACCGGCTGGCTACCGTATCACCTGAGCGTGTATGACAACGAGGTGTTGGTCGCGTTGCTGCCAGGTTATATCAAGCTTCATTCCTATGGTGAGTATGTGTTTGACTGGGCCTGGGCAGAAGCGTATGAGCGTCATCAGCTGGCCTACTACCCTAAGTGGATCTGCGCTATTCCGTTTACGCCCGTGGTCGGCAGCCGTATTTTATCCAGCCAACCCGTGTCAGATCCCCTGTATGATTATGTCACCGCTGCGCTGCATCAGGCGGCCGGACAACAGCGCTGGTCGGGGTGGCATATCAACTTCCCCGCGCACCGTGCAGGCTGGCAAGGCCAGTCGCTGATGGAGCGCCATGGTGTTCAGTTTCACTGGAAAAATCATGGCTACAGGCAGTTTGAAGACTTTTTAAATGCGATGACATCGCGCAAGCGCAAAGCCATTAAAAAAGAGCGAAAAGCGGTCGCCAGCCAGGCATTAACCATACGCTGGTATCAGGGCGCTGAGGTAGGTGATGACATACGCCAGGCATTTTATCAGTGCTATGCCATCACCTACCTGAAACGCTCTGGGCATCAGGGTTATCTGAATGAAGCGTTCTTCCAGCGTATCTTTGACACAATGGCCAGCCAGGTTGCCATTGTGTGTGCGATGGAGCACGACAAGATAGTCGCAGCCAGTCTATATTTGCACGATCAGGATACGCTGTACGGACGCTACTGGGGCGCCTTGCAAAGTCATGCCCATTTGCACTTTGAGTTGTGCTACTACCAGGGCATAGAGTATGCCATCCGCCATGGATTAGCCCGCTTTGATGCCGGCGCACAGGGAGAGCACAAGCTGGCGCGTGGTTTTGAGCCGGTCACTACCTACTCCTACCACCACATCAGCCACCCTGACTTTGCCTTAGCAATCAAAGACTATCTGGCTCGAGAGCAAGCCCATATGGCTGTTTATCGCAGCCAGTGTGAAGCTTCACTACCGTTTAAAGATCAGTAACCGATTGTTCGCTGGCATCGTGTTGTCTGCGTGTAACGTCAGCCCGGCGCTTTTTGCCAACGCGCAGATCCATTCTATATCGCGGATCCCACTGTCGGGATCGCGACTGCGTAGAAACGCATCGAATTCCTGATTGCTGGCAGAGGTAAACTGACCATGGTAATTAAATGGGCCGTATATCATCAGGACTCCCCCGCTTGCCAGATGCTGCTTGACCCCGGCAAAGAAAGCCTCAACTAATGCTTCAGACACTATGTGCAAGGTGTTCGCCGTGTAGATAGCCGGGACCGCGTTTACCGGCCAGGGCGTTGACGATAAGTCGAGCGTGAGTGGTGCTGGCAAATTAGTGGCCCCACTGTCTTCACACCACATTTGGATCCCGGCATGGTTAATCGCCAGATCGCTGCACTGCCATTCTAAATGGGGCAATGCCCTGGCAAAAAATGCGGCATGCTGTCCGGTGCCTGAGCCGACTTCAAGTACCGACACCACTTCGCTGACATAGGGCCGTATTTTCTCCAGTATGGGGTGTTTATTGTTTTCACACGCTTGTGAGAAAGGTTTATCCATAGCTAATGCACCTCGATGATCCAAGTTTGCGCCCTATTGAGGCAACCTTACCACCAAAAAGCAAGTCATTTGAGATTGCATATGGTTAAACACATAAAAAATATACGCTTTTATCCTTGGTATAAAGCATGCATTGTCTATACTGAAATTTAGACACAACGCTTGGAGCACATTATGACAACTTCAGATCTTTCTCAAACCCCACTACAAAGCCGTGGTCTGATAGACACGGAAGCAGAACCAAATTTACTGGAAAGCGAGGACTACTGCCAGGAGGTCGCGAACATCCTGACCAGCCCAGAGCAAGAACGCGAAAAAACAGCCCAGCAATTTTTGCTCGGTTATAACTAATTCACCACAGTGAAACCAATTCAGACTTGCTAACCTCGCCCTTTGGTGTAATGATAATTATTATCGTTACACCAAAGGATACTTCACTATGCTAATACCACTTGCGCTTATCAATTTTAAGCCGCACCTCAATGCACACTGCACACGCCCACATCTGGATGCGCCACAGCAGGTTGCTGAGTTCATACGGACTGGCTGCGAGCTGGCAAAGTGGTACGAGCGACAATCCTGCACCTTGTTGCAAGAATTGTATCTCAGGCGGGTATTCTTTGAGTTACTTAATCACATTGCTGATCCCCTGGTTCATACCTGCATCAGACAACAATGCCTGGAGCAAATTTATAAACCACTGCTGGCCCTGAAACGCTATTACAAAGCCAGGCGTAAAGGGCTAAACAAATTCTACCTGCTTGAGCGGGAAGCCAGGATCATCAGCCATGAATTTAATCCGTACAGCTAGGAGTTGTTATGAGCGAATTTCGTCAAGTTTCAGATAGCATGGGCGTGTTAGACGTACCAAAAGAGGCGCTGTACCAGGCGCAAACACAACGGGCGATTAATAATTTCCCCGTCAGTGGGCTGACATTACCAGGCAGCTTTATCCGTGCTCTGGCATATATCAAACAAGCGGCTGCGGAATCAAACCAAGAGCTGGGCCATTTACCACCGCACCAAGCTCAGGCAATTGTTAGCGCCTGTCAGCAGATCATTGATGGTAAGCACCAGGAGCAGTTTCCGGTCGACGTCTTCCAGACCGGCTCCGGCACCAGCTCGAACATGAACGCCAATGAGGTCATTGCTTCTTTGGCCAGCCAGCACAGTGGTGAAACAATTCACCCCAATGACCATGTAAATATGGGGCAAAGCTCCAATGATGTGATCCCCACCGCCATTCATGTAAGCAGCGCCATACTTGCCGTGTACGAGTTACTACCGGCACTGAAGCACTTGTCTCAGACAATAGAGCATAAAAGCAAAGAAGTGGGCCATCTGGTCAAAACCGGCCGCACGCATTTAATGGATGCCATGCCAGTGACCTTTGCACAGACGCTCAGTGGCTGGCAACATCAGGTCGATTCTGCCTGTGAGGGCATAGTTCAGGCACTGGACAAGATCTATGAGCTGGGCCAGGGCGGGACGGCTGTAGGAACCGGTGTGAACGCCGATGAGCGCTTTGCCGCCACGTTTAATAGCTACCTGAGCAGCAATGTTGGGATCCGCTTTACGCCCAGTAAAAACTTCTTTTATAACATAGGATCGCAAGACGCCATTGTGGCGCTGTCGGGCCAGCTGAAGACACTCGCCGTGGCTAATATGAAAATAGCCAATGACTTACGCTGGATGAATTCAGGCCCACTGGCCGGATTGAGCGAAATAGAGCTACAAGCACTCCAACCCGGCTCGTCCATTATGCCTGGCAAGGTAAATCCGGTGATCCCGGAGGCAGCAGCTATGGTCAGCGCTCAGGTCATTGGTAATGATGCGACCATCACAGTGGCAGGCCAGTCGGGTAATTTTGAGCTCAATGTGATGTTACCTGTCATCGCTTACAATATCCTGCAAAGCATCGAGTTACTGGCCAATATGTCTCGTTTGCTGGCAGACAAAGCCATTGCGACCTTCAAGGTCAACGAAGCCAGCATTCAACAGGCGCTAAAGCGAAACCCCATACTGGTAACCGCGCTGAATCCGGTGATCGGGTATGAGAAGGCTGCCTATATTGCCAAGCAAGCTTATCAGCAGGGCCGCCCCATTATTGAAGTTGCGGCAGAGCATACAGACCTCAGTGAAGCTCAGTTACGCGAATTACTAGACCCGCAAAAACTCACGCTCGGCGGGCTGTAACCGAATCACGCGCCTGTTATTATGGCGCGTGACCTCTTGTATCTGAAGAAAAAGCGCGGCACACTGGATAAAAAATTAACAGGATCAGATATGAACGCGTTTAAACTCTCTCTTTGTAGTTTGTTATTCGTCGCAGGCTGTAGCGCCTCGCCCAATGACCCCAAAAATAACGAGGAAACCGCAAGCTCGCAGCAAAGTAGCACAGAAAGTCGTACTGTCGCGCCCGCCAAATTACAAACAAAAGCAGCAGTACGCCACGATGTTGGACATAGCAAACCTTCACCTGCAGACAAAGTCCATAAAGCAGAGCCTGCTGCTCATCTGGACAAAGACGCCGTTACAGAAGCGGGTCTGAAAAACCAACGCGCCTATTTGAAGTTTATAACCAAAGACAAAGAGTGTGACACTACCACCCAGTGCCAGGTACTTCCCGTGGGTAGCCGTGCCTGTGGTGGCCCTTCAGACTATGTCATTTTCTCAACAAAAACAGCCGACCCCAACAAGGTCAAAGAACTGGCTGACCAGCTTACTCACGCTGAAGCGACCTATAATGCCAAGAATAAAATGATCAGCATCTGTCAGCACCTGGCCGTACCTGCAACTCAGTGCGTAAACAATAAATGTGTTAAACTCGAGCATTCAAACCAGGCAACCTACTAGGGATTTTCGATGAAGTATCAGTGTTTGGCGCTTTTTTTACTGACAGGCTTACTGAGTGCTTGTAGTAGCACTCAGACTACACCACACAACCATGATGATGATAATCAGGCATTGTCGGAGTTAGTTGCAGATAAAGGGTGTGATGCGAGCTTTCAATGTAAAGTGATCGGTGTCGGTGAACGGCAAACCTGCGGCGGACCGAGTCAGTATGTTGTGTATTCGGTGCGCAATGTCGATGAAACTCAGGTCGAGCAAATGGCGACAGCCATTACGCAAAAAGAGCAAGCTATTAACCAGCAAACTCCCCCCAGTGAAGTTTGCAAACAAGTGCTGCCCATACAGGCTCTATGTATCAATCGTGAATGCCAGGCAATTACACTGAAGTAACCACTAGAACAACGCCTCTGTTTAGCTGCCAGCAAGCCTGGTAGCCTGCCCTCTAAACTAGCCACTGACTGAGCAACGAAATGGGTATAATGAGCAAAGCACACAGACATGCCCGCCATACATACCTAATTTCAATCTGCTTCTTTACCCAATAACAATAGATAAACTTCACCAGATAGGTGGAAGCACAGCCAAACAAGGCAAAAATAATAAAGAGAACAATTAAATATAGAGACACAATCAGCTCAGAACAACGGCAACTAACGCTCATCATAACGGGTCATTGCGTACAGAGCAATGTAAGCGCTTCAGTGAAGCTCTGTCGTGCAAAGTACAATGACAGCGAGCAACGCGAGTACATTTACTTTGCGCAAGGTGAAATGAGCTGGTTTAGCTGTTGCTGAGGGACTTAAACGCAAAAAGCCTAACTCGTTCGATTCGAGCTTTCTCGTTTGGAGCCTGACAATGATTGTCGGATTTCAGTGCAGCTCATGCTCACGGTGTGGCCAGTTAGAAGATCCCGCATCAAGTGCGGGATGACGCTAGTGTGGGCTGTAAGAGTCGAATATAAGCGACTTCTTCAAAAGCACTCGTTCTATAAAGAGTCTGAACAAACGGTACTTTTAACCCATTCCAGCAGCGACTCATACCAATTTGCTTAATTAAGTGTTCTATTTTGAGGCGAGAAAATATCGTCGATAACCAGGCAAAAATTTCGCTATTTATACCAAATTGATTAAATTTATGATCTAATATCAAAATCTAATATCCATCGATGTGATAATGATTTTGCAGCCCTCTGAATTTATTAAGCTCTCCAAACAAACTAAAGATCCAAGAAAGAAAGTGCG
>NZ_JAKGBD010000020.1:0-74981 GCF_021532535.1 Pseudoalteromonas sp. DL2-H2.2
GAGATATTAGTTACTATTTAATGAACTACTACAACTGGCAAAGGCCGCATAGTAACAACGAAATGCTTGCGCCAGCAGTTGCGGAAGAAAAACTTTATTTACTGTCCGGGATTAGTTGACCACAACACATTATCCTTTGCACGATAGTTGCTCTGTGGAAAGGTGGGGATATATAAGTGGGGTATGAGGAGGGCGGGCTACTCTGAGCCCGACCCTAGTTACTTTCTAAATCACAATGCTGTTAAAAATGCTGTTGATCTCTGCTTGGTGCTTTTGTGCATAGTGTAGGCTTGGTGCAACGTACATGATGACATACAGCTTGTCATTTTTTGTGGTTAGTAAGGCATCGACAGATTTCTTCAGACCGTGTTCCAGAAAATACGAAAGTTGTAACCGAAACGCAATGCCGTCGCCCAGTTCAACCGGCGCCATGTTTTCTGTTGTGACGGAGATTTTACCACCATGGCTGTTTTTCAATGAAGTTTTAATAAATTCTTCCAGCTCATTTGGCAGCATCCCTGTCTTAAATGAGGGAAGAGGAAGCTCTTTGTTATGTGACTTAAAGATACTCTCTCCTTCGTTGATATTGCCGATGATGTAAAGTTCATTCAGGCCCAGGCCATCTTTGGTCCATAGCTCCGATTTTTTATGCTGATTGAACCCTGCTTTATTCCAGGTACTGGTGGGTGTCAAGGTAATACCATGTACTGTTGTTTGTTGTGACTTGACGAGTTTGAAAGCTGCACATGCATTAAGCATCAGTAGCATGGAAATAATTAGTAGTTTTTTCATTTTTTATCCCAGAGATTTTAAATAATATTTGATCATGGCTTTGTCTTTTGCTTGGGGAACCCTTTCCAGGTAGTTCATAAAGTGCGCTTTAGCTTGCTTTTTATCTTTCTTCTTTAGATAAAGGTATGCCAAGTGCTTGAACGCTTGAGGTGGTGAGTTCGGGCTTTGAATTGACGCCTGGTAATATTCCAGTGCTTTGTCGGTATCACCATCTTGTGCGCGCTTTCGGTAGAGCTCGCCAAAAAAGAAATCGATCTTTTCTTTTGGGTAGCCCAGGCTACTATGTCGTTGCAGGAGTATTTTGGTTTGTTCGTGCTCTTGCAGATCAACATGGTTTTTCATGAGCTTAAAGTAATTGGTTGATAGCAACTTAAACAACGGCTCAGATTGTGACTCGGGCTTAGGCAGGGCCTTAAGTTTGTCGGCATGAGCAAGCAAATATTCACTTCTTTCCTTTGAGGGCGGGTGGCTTGCCCAGAAAGACCAGCTGGAATCTTTGCTCTGATCTTGTTCTCTTTCTTCAAGAACACGTTGCCAAAGCTCACTCGCCGCTTTGGGGTTGTATCCAGCTTTGTGCATTAGCTCAGCACCCATAATGTCAGCTTCTTTTTCATGAGTGCGGCTGAAGGCGGCACCGCTACCTGACATCGCCAGTGTCGCAACACCGTACACGCCTGTTATTGCTGCAATTCCTGTGTCTAATAATACGGCTGCCCAGGCTGAGTTTTGTGCACTGCGCCATTGCGCTATTTGGTGCGCACGAAGAAAGTGCGCAATTTCATGCCCAAGTACAGCTGCCAATTGAGCTTCATTCTCTACCCTTAATAACAGACCGGTCCAAACATGCATCATACCATTGGGGTACATTGAGGCATTAAAGTGTGGGTTATCAATTATATAGACCCTGATCGAAGCACAGTATTCTCCTGCGATTTTGCAAATCATACTGTTTACATAGTCGTTGAGTGCAGCATCTCTGACTAAATAGGGAGAGCTTTTAATATCTGCTTCAATCTGATTGACTTTGTACCAGAACCCTCCCTCGTCACTAGACCAGTCCGGTTCATACTTGGTGTCTATGGTAGGAGCAAATGTTAGCTCAGAGGCTTTTACACTGTGCATACCTGCAGCCGTCAGCAGTATGATAAAGGCGAGACGTAGCATGATTTAGCCTGCTGTAGGGAAGCTGTCTAGCAAGTTTGTAACTGACTTTTGCGCAGCTTTTGGTGTACGTAGATCACCCGTAGTGCTTACCAGTCGATTGAACCAAACAATATCGCCACTGTTCAGATCCACAAGCGAAGCAAAGCCTACCTGCGTGCCACCTGCGACACCCACACCCGCGAAAGCAGCTAAAAACTGCATTGCCTTTCGTCCAGCACTAGCGTAACTGTCCCGAACAAAAACGAAGAGCGCATAGTCGGCACCGGTTTCTTTTGCCAGTGCTTGTGCATCTTTACCCAGACTCCAGTCAAACTCTTGCTTTTTAGTCGGCAGTGGTTGGTGCCCTAAGTGATGTACAAGCACAGAATAGCCGACCGCCTCATGCAACTTCGCTAACTGATAGCTTGTCGCATTTGGATCAGTATTAGTTGTTTCGTACTTTGAACTGTTAGCATTTTTGCTGGCCATAATGTCGGCAATCGAGTTGGTCATATGCTCTTTTGCATTTTCAGTCCAGTTTGCCTTGGTTTCCAGAAAGCCCAGTGCAGATAGCTCTGATAGCTCAACATCAAGCGGCATCAGTAATATTTTAGAATTTGCATTAGTTTGCGTTTTTAGTTCAGTTGTTCCAGCATATTTCTTAGTGTTTGCACAACCCTGTGCCAACAAGAAAACACTAACAAGTACAATCGTGAGTAGTTTTTTTATCATTTTTGGTACCTTTAATTAAAACTGTCACAAAATATAATATTCATTAATAATTTGCAATAAAATGTAAGATTCTGTTGAGCTGGCTTTTTGGTGTTTATTTGCTAGTTTTAATTGCTGAATAAACAGTTATTTCAAGGGTTATGACATGGCGCGAATAAACACCCCTAAAGCGCTGGCTTTTTGCTGGTCAGAGCTTTGCACCAGTAATTGGCAGGAGGCGAAAGCCTTTTATACACAGCTATTTGACTGGGGCTTTGATGATCAGCCAATCGGTGAAGGCGCGTATTACACTATGCTGCAAAAGCACAGTGATGACATTGCCGCTATGTATCAGATGATGCCGCAACAAAAAGAGGCTGGAGCGCAGAGTCAATGGTTGAACTACATTGCAGTCGAAAATGTGGATGAAATGGCAGAGCGAGCCGTCGCACTCGGCGCAGAGATTATTGCCGGTCCACATGATGTGCCGTCAGCGGGCAGGATGGTGATGTTGCGAGAGCCGGCTGAGGGCGCACATTTTGCACTGTGGCAGGCAAAAGAGCATCCCGGGTGCAAGCGTGAGCTCGAAGCCAATGTGCCCTACTGGTTTGAGTTAGCGACCCGTAATAGTCAAAAAAGCCGGGCGTTTTATAGTGCCTTGCTTGGTTGGCAGGCGCAGGGTAAGCCTATGGAAGGTATGGATTATGTGTTGTTCAGCGCACGTGACACGGTTGTCGCGGGCATGTTACAGATGAGTGAAGAATGGGGAGATGAGATCCCCGCACATTGGATGACCTATTTTGCGGTGCTGGATTGCGATGCCATGGCTGAGAAGGCCCGAGCGCTGGGTGGGCAAGTGTGCGTGCCACCCACGGACATTCCTCAGGTCGGCCGTTTTGCGGTGATCACTGACCCTCAGGGAGCCGTTTTTTCAGTTATTCAGTCTGTTATGCATGACATTGAGCCATAAATCGGCCAGGTGATCTGCGCTTCAGTCCAGCGAGATTAGCTGTCCCTGACACTGTGAAAAGGCATTGTGCAGCCGCTCTGCATATTGCTTTAGCTGCCCGCTTTGGCTTATCGCTTTAATTTGGGCGCTGAGCTTGGGTACCAGGGCCTGATGCTTTTTGTGGACGTAGTGATAAATGGTAAAAGTACGCGCTGACGCCGCTTTACTGTAGAGGGTAGAAAGCCCAGATTCACACAAGGAGCCCAGGGCGTATTTATCGGTGGCCAAGATGCGACTGACGCGTCCGCGGCTCAGGGCCTGATAGGCCGAAATGTCATTCTGAACCCGATTGCAATTGAGCTGGCGCTGCTGGCAAAACCACACCGTGATGAGATTGCCTGCAATGATCGCCAGATCGGTTTCATGGGCCAGATCACAGTACTGTGGATCGGTGCACAGTAACATTAACCTGAGTTCACTGAGTGGCACGGGCACGGCAATTAAGTTGTCATAGCGTGCGCCAATTAAGTCAACGCGCCCGGCTTCCGCATCCAGCTCTGCGTCATTGACCAGTTGCAGACCCCGCTCGCTTGGTAAAAACTCAAATTCTGGCTGGATCCCCAGTGGCGCATAAATGGCGCTGAACATAGCGATGATTTGCTGCTGCCCGAGGCTGTAAGACAAGGCTTCACTGACGTTAATGCGATAGGTGCTGGCATCAACAACCGGCAACCATAGCAGCGCGAGCAGGATCAGGGTTCGTGGCAAGAGTCTATTCCCTTTGTGTGACCTTCTTTAAAGGTAGCAGAACCTGGCGAGGCTGAAAGAAATCACCACAATCTATACAATGGGTGCTCTGCTACGAGCGTAAACAAAGCAATAAAGGAGAAAGGTATGTCAAAGCATGTGGTGATAACAGGGGCCAATCGTGGCATTGGCCTGGAATTATGCCGACACTATTTAGCGGCCGGAGATCGGGTCACAGCAGTGGTACGCAGCGCATCCGATGAGTTACAGTCGCTCGATGTTACTGTGATTGCGGGTATCGATGTCAGCATTGAACAGGATATTCGCGCCTTGCCAGCCGCACTTGGCGAGCAGAGCATTGATATTCTGGTCAATAACGCGGGTATTTTTCACAATGAAACCCTGCAACAGATGGATTTTGCGACGCTGGAGCAGCAACTTATGGTTAATGCTGTTGCGCCGGTTCGGGTGACGCATGCATTGCAGCACAATCTGGCAACAGGTGCTAAAGTGGCGATGATCACCAGCCGAATGGGCTCTATTGCAGACAATGGTTCCGGTGCGTACCTTGGTTATCGTATGTCGAAAGCGGCGTTGAATGCAGCAGGCGTTAGCCTGGCGCATGAGCTCAAACCTCGCGGTGTGGCCGTCGCATTGTTGCATCCCGGATTTGTACAGACTGAAATGGTCAATTATGCCGGTGATATATCGCCCGCAGAAGCGGCACAGCGCTTGGTAAATCGTATCGATGAGTTGACGCTGGAAACCAGTGGCGGGTTCTGGCATTCAAATGGCGATCGCCTGCCCTGGTAAGCATGAAGCGGGGCATCTGTGATGAGCAAAGTTGTGCTAAACTTCCCTCAGGTATTTGCATAAATGAGCTATTTTTCATGGAACTTCAAGAAAACACCCCGCTTAACCTGCCGTTATTTAAACTGGATGACAATCTGGCCGAGCGTGATATTGAGCAACCGGATCTGACCTTAGAAGTCATTCTGGATGCCAACCTGCTGGCCAATCTGTGCCAGAACCCGGCGCCTGAGCAAAGTGTTAGTATTCCACTTGAGGGTTATCAGATCAGTAATATTGAGCAGCAGGTGGCTGAGATCCTGAGCCAGGGACATCAGGCGCAGTTGCTGCTTAACCACGGTCCAGTACTGAGCGCCGTGTTGAGCTGCGAGAGCCAGACCGTCTTTGTTTCGCCACCAATGGAAATGATGC
Source organism: Pseudoalteromonas sp. DL2-H2.2 (assembly GCF_021532535.1). Taxonomy (NCBI): domain Bacteria; kingdom Pseudomonadati; phylum Pseudomonadota; class Gammaproteobacteria; order Alteromonadales; family Pseudoalteromonadaceae; genus Pseudoalteromonas; species Pseudoalteromonas sp. DL2-H2.2. The sequence continues at coordinate 5,564 of NZ_JAKGBD010000020.1, forward strand.
CCACGTTTGATCTGGGGCTTGACGACGAAGAGAACGCATAATGCGCAGGCTCGGCTGGATACTGGTTGGCATTGTCGTTTTCTTGAGTGGCTGTGCGGCACTGGGCGTCAACCATTACGATGATTTGTTTGGGCCGCAGCAGCCACAGCAGCGGATACAAGACCCATCGGCACACCAGAGCGCTACTTATCTAAGCGACATTAAACCTATCCTGGATACCCGATGTGTGGTGTGTCACGGTTGTTACGATGCGCCTTGCCAGCTTAAACTGAGCTCGCCCGAGGGCATTGATCGGGGGGGGAGTAAAACCCGTGTGTATGATGGCACCCGCTTGCTGGCCGAATCGCCAACCCGCTTGTTGTTTGATGCGCAAACCACGGCCGAGTGGCGCGACAAGGGCTTTACCCCCATTCTCAATGAACGTGTGCAAACTGAATATGCCAACCTCAATGGCAGCGTGCTGTATAACAGTCTGCTGCTCAAACAGACGCAGCCGTTTGCCCAGCAAGGGCTGCTGCCGGATCACTACGACTTTTCATTAGACCGGGCACAGACCTGCCCAACCATGGATGAATATCCGGACTATGCCAAGGAGCAGCCCCATGCCGGTATGCCTTATGGCTTGCCCGCGCTGACCAATAGCGAATTTGCCCAGCTGACTGAGTGGATCAAACAAGGCTCGCCCATGAGCCAGATTGCGCCACCGAGTGAGGCAGAGTTACAGAGTGTGGCGAAGTGGGAAAGCTTTTTAAATCAGGACGACAATAAAACGCGGCTTGCTGCACGGTATATTTATGAGCACTGGTATCTGGCGCACATCTATTTTAATCGCCTGGATAAACAGTCATTTTTCACCCTGGTACGCTCCAAAACGCCGCCGGGTGAACCCATTGAGCTGGTAGCAACGGTCAGACCATTTGAAGACCCTAAGGTCGCACGGGTTTATTATCGCCTGATGCAGGTGCGCAGCGCCATTTTATCTAAAACCCATATGCCACTGGCACTGAATGACGACAAACTGACGCGTTTACAGGCGCAGTTTATTCACAGTGAATATGAGGTGGCACAGTTACCGGGTTATACCCCTAAACTGGCTGCTAACCCCTTTAAAGTGTTTGCGGCGATCCCGGTTAAATCGCGCTATCAGTTTATGCTCGATGAGGCTGAGCTGATCGTTAAAGGCTTTATTAAAGGCCCTGTGTGTCGCGGTCAGATAGCGCTGAACGTGATCAATGACCATTTCTGGGTGGCCTTTGTCGACCCCGAGAAAAATGCTTCGCCCGCTGTGGAGCAGTTACTGACCCGGCATGACGACGACCTGCTTCTGCCCGCGGCTGAGCAAAGCAATGTATTGCCACTGTCGAGCTGGGCGAAATATGCCAAGCGTCAGCACGATTATCTGGAAGCGAAAACGGCCTTGTCGGATAAGTTGTTTGCCGATGGCAAGCGCCTGAACCTGGAGCTGATCTGGCAAGGAGACGGGCACAATCAAAATGCAGCGCTGACCATTTTCCGCCATTTTGACAGTGCCACTGTGGTGAAGGGCTTTATAGGGCAAGCACCTAAAACCACCTGGGTACTGGATTACGCCTTGTTTGAACGGATCCATTATCTGCTGGTTGCGGGCTTTGATGTCTATGGCAACATAGGTCATCAATTGGTGACCCGGTTGTATATGGACTTTTTGCGCCTTGAAGGCGAGCAGAACTTCCTCAATTTGCTGCCGCTGAGCCATCGCCAGGCTATCAAGCAGCACTGGTATCGTAAGTCGCACTTGAGCCTCAGTGAGTTTATTAACCGTAAGTCATTATTGGGTGCGCCCTCTGGGATCCACTACCACAGTGACGACCCGCAGGCAGAGCTGTACGACATGCTCAAAACGCATCTCAAACCTGTGCTGAATGAAGCCTACGACTACACCGCTGTACCCACGGCGTTGCAGCCCCTGAATGCCTTGCCGGTTGAGGCAATTAATCAGTTGCCTCAGGTGTCGTTTATTCTGGCTGTCGATGCCAGTGGCGCGCATCAGCCTTACACCCTGATCCACCACAATGCGCACTTTAATATTTCCAGTTTGCTGAACGAGGAAGGTCAGCGGGCCTATCAGGAAGATACCGCGACTTTGGTCCCTGGGTTTATTGGCGATTATCCTGAGGCCATCTGGCATTTGCCAAATCAGGCGCACATCGATGCCTTTGTGCAACAGCTGAGGGAGGTCCGCACTGAGTCGGATTACCGCACGCTGAAAGCGACCTTCGGGATCCGCAGAACCCATCCGCAGTTCTGGCAATACAGTGATTTATTGCATCGTATTGCTCGTGAAACTCGGGGTGTGGAATATGGCCTGTTTGACTATAACCGACTGGAAAACAGGTAACCAATGGCGGGCCCGGCTCGGGCCCGCCGGATATTATTTTAGATTACTGGCGGCACGGACCGCGGCCAGCAGCACGCTTTCTTCCAGACGTACTTTGTAATTGGGGTTAGCATACTGAAACTGCACCAGACCCGCTTTATCAATCACAAAAACCGCGGGCACTGGCAGCGCCACCCGGCTTTTGCCATCCAAATCTACAAACTGCACACCCATCCGGTCGCGATAGGCCTTAGCGGTTTTGTCATCCAGGTAATACGCCAGTCCCAGCGCCTGGGTTAACGCCAGCTGGTCATCGGAAAGCAAGTGATAGTTAGGTGAACTGATATTGCTTTTACTCAGTGCCTGCGGGCTGTCAGGAGAAACAGCCACTATCTGTGCGCCCAGCTCGACTATTTGCTTTTCAATTTTCTGCAGCCCAGCTAATTGGCGTGAGCAATACGGGCACCAGCCCCCGCGATAGACCACCAATACCGTAGTCTTGTCTTGATAAAGCTTTGCTAAATCCACCGCTTTGGCGTTGTTGTCCTGAAGGGTTAAAGTCGGCGCCGTCAGGCCTGGCAGTAAAGGCGCAACCTGCTCCGGATGCTCACTAATGTTAGTGGCTTGCGCAGCAGACGCAGAAAAGGACAGCAACTGGGTAACAGTCAGTGTTAACGCAATAAGTATGGATCGCATGTAAAACCTCAAAAATAGATGTATGAACCCTATTAGAACGGGGCAGCGCAGAAAAGCTTTCATTGTGGCTCATCGTGGTAATTATGCCACTGTGTGGGTATCATAGCGCTTTGACTGAATACACAGAGTGAGAGCGCAAATATGTCTGCGAATAGTGCGAAGCTGGTTGTGATGCTGGAAATGCAAAACGCCATGAATACCAAAGTGCATGAGCAATGGTTCAGCCAGGGGTTTGAATGGTATCGCGCCATCTGGGTTGAGTGTGCAGAAATGCTGGATCATTATGGCTGGAAGTGGTGGAAAAAACAGACTCCGGATACTGAGCAGGTGATCCTGGAGCTGGTTGATATTTTTCACTTTGGTCTGTCTTTGCGCATCGATGGCGAAACAGCCTATGAGGCGCTGGCGGCACAGCTGGAGAACGAGCTGGCACAACCTTTATACGCTGAAGACTTTAAGGCAACACTGGAAGTGCTTGCTGCTTCAGCAGTGGGCGACAAAACCTTCAATGCGGCCGCCTTTGCCGGATGTATGCAGCAAATTGGCATGACCCTGGATGATTTATATCGCGGTTACGTGGGTAAAAATACCCTGAACTTCTTCCGTCAGGACCATGGTTACAAAGATGGCAGCTATATCAAACAGTGGCACGGCAAAGAAGACAACGAGCACCTGGTTGAAGTGGTGAAAAGCCTGGACACTGAACATCCAGACTTTGCTAAGCTTGTTTATCAGGGCTTGCAGGCGCGTTACCCGGGTTGATCAGCTGATCGGTAGTAACGTGCGATAGTCGCATATGGCCGGGTAATCAGTGATCTCTTTATGAGGTTGCTGGCTATCCGGATTCGCGATGGCCAGCAGGTGGCCAATGCCATACTCTTTTGCCGCAGCCAAGACCGCCAGGCTGTCATCGACAAACAAAGTCCGATTTTTATCAAACCCCAGATCCGCCTGAACCTGTTGCCACAGTTGCTGGCTTTCCTTACTGACACCATAGCTATGCGTGGAGATAAGTTTATCCAGATACTGGTCAAACTGGGTGCGCTCAATCTTGAGACTCAAGCTATCTGGGTGCGCATTGGTTAACAGAATAAGCTCTTTGCCCGCATCTTTCAGTGCCTGCAAAAATACTGGCACGTCGTCACGAATAGAGATCAAATGCTGAATTTCGCGTTTAAGCTCCATAATAGGCAGTTGCAGTTGTTGCTGCCAGTAATCCAGACAATACCATTCGATTTGCCCCATAACGGCTTCGTAGCGCGCGAGAATGTCGGCGCGGGCTTGCTCCAGCGTCAGGTCTTGTTTGACGGCATGAGCCTTAGGGATCACGTCCAGCCAAAAGTGATTATCAAAATGCAGGTCGAGTAAGGTGCCATCCATATCCAGCAGCACAGTATCGATCTTTGACCAATTTAACATAGGCATTTACCTGTAAAGGCTTTATGATGAGTTAATGGCCATGATAGCAAAATAATCTCTATGTCACAGAAAAAGCACCCAATTCCCCCTGAGATATTAGCCTCTGAGGTTGTCGCAAAAAGTAAGCTCTTTACGGTAGAATCCCTGTCGCTGTCATTTTCTAATGGCGAGCGCCGCGAATATGAACGAGTTCGTGGCGGCGGCCGTGGGGCTGTGATGATAGTGCCCATATCGGCCGAAAATGAGCTACTCTTAGTAAGAGAATATTGCGCGGGGACGCATGATTATCAGCTTGGTTTTCCAAAAGGGCTGATTGATCCGGGCGAAACCCCGATTGAAGCGGGCAACCGTGAGTTAAAAGAAGAAGTTGGCTTTGGCGCTCGGCAGTTTTGTGATTTAAAAACGTTATCACTGGCACCCAGCTACTTTAACGCCAGAATGCACATACTGGTGGCGCAGGATTTATACCCGGAGCAACTCACGGGTGATGAACCTGAGCCATTGGTAGTGGTTAAATGGCCTTTGGCGCAATGGCAGGCATTACTGAGCCAGAGCGACTTTACCGAAGCCCGCAGTGTCGCCGCGCTGTTATTACTACAACAGTACCTGACAACGGAGGCTTAATGCAGTCATATTTAGAGCCCTGTATCACCCTGGCTGAGCAGGCGGGGCAGGCGATCATGGCCATCTATCAGCAAGACGACATAGGGGCACGGGAAAAGTCCGATCATACGCCGGTGACCGCCGCGGATCTGGCTGCAAATGAAGTGCTGACAGCCGGGCTGCAAGCGCTGGCCCCGGACGTGCCGATTATGTCTGAAGAAACCCCCATTCCGCCGCTGGAAAGCCGACAACACTGGCAGCGTTACTGGCTGCTGGATCCAATGGATGGCACCGGTGAGTTCATTCTGGAAAGCGGCGACTTTGCGGTGAACATTGCCCTGGTCGAAAACAATCAGCCTGTACTTGGGGTGATCCACTGGCCTGCTAAAGGTGTGACCTATTTTGCGACTCACCAGGGCGGGGCATTTAAGCGCACCGAAGGGCATGATGAGCCAATTTCGGTAGCGCCGAAAGGCACACTCACTTTGGCGGTCAGCCGCAGGCAAAAAATTGAGGCGGTGAGCCAGTATCTCAACAGCCAATTTGATACCGTGGCACTGGGCTCGTGTTCGCTCAAGGCCTGTATTGTGGCCGAGGGGAAAGCCGATTGCTTTTTACGTGTTGGGCCAACGGGTGAGTGGGATACCGGAGCCTCTCAGGTGATTGTTGAAGAAGCGGGTGGCTGCATTACCGATGCTGAATTTAACCCGCTGACATACAATCAAAGAGAAAGCACAGAAAACCCTGACTTTATCGTGATGGGCCACCCCGATTGGCAGTTCCAGAAGCTGATCAACCCGCACCAAAGAGAACAATAGTCTGTCGGTTAATTTGGTCGGCAAGACAATAAGTGTCATAAAAGGGCGTTAAAATAGGTGCGTTTGCTTGCTTTTTGAGCGGTTGACGCCCTTTTCTTGATTAAAACCTTGCAATAAAAATCTAATTCTATATTATAGCGACCTCTTAAAGAGTTAGGGCAAATTAAGCCTCATAAAATACTGTTTAAGTGCTTCTCTCAACAGAAGTAAATTGTTGAAAATACAGGCGCGGGATGGAGCAGAATGATAAATCATTCGTCGGGCTCGTTAATTCCAAAATCGCCGAAGGTCGTCGGTTCAAATCTGACTACCAGCTTCTTTCAGTAGAAGTAAAACACTGAAAATACAGGCGCGGGATGGAGCAGCCTGGTAGCTCGTCGGGCTCATAACCCGAAGGTCGTCGGTTCAAATCCGGCTCCCGCAACCACTTTCTGAGTGGTAACGCCGAAGGTCGTCGGTTCAAATCCGGCTATCTGCTTCTTTCAGTAGAAGTAAAACACTGAACATACAGGCGCGGGATGGAGCAGCCTGGTAGCTCGTCGGGCTCATAACCCGAAGGTCGTCGGTTCAAATCCGGCTCCCGCAACCACTTCCTAAGTGGTAACGCCGAAGGTCGTCGGTTCGCTCTTCATAAATCAAGGGCTCCCGCAACCACTTTCCGAGTGGTAACATCTTCTATCAGTAGAAGTAAAACACTGAACATACAGGCGCGGGATGGAGCAGAATGATAAATCATTCGTCGGGCTCGTTAATTCCAAAATCGCCGAAGGTCGTCGGTTCAAATCCGGCTATCTGCTTCTTTCAGTAGAAGTAAAACACTGAACATACAGGCGCGGGATGGAGCAGCCTGGTAGCTCGTCGGGCTCATAACCCGAAGGTCGTCGGTTCAAATCCGGCTCCCGCAACCACTTTCTTATGTGGTAACGACCGAATTCGTCGGTTCACTCTTCATAAACCAAGGTCTCCCAAAAACACTTTCTAAGTGGTAACACCGAAGGTCGTCGGTTCACTCTTCATAAATCAAGGTCTCCCGAAAATACTTCTTTATGTGATAACGATCGAAGGTTGTCGGTACAAAACCTCGATAATACCTAACTTTATACATAAGTCTTCCTGTAACCACCTATCTTATTTCTTTACTGAAATCTATCTGTTTTCGTGTTTCCTCATTACTCCAATCATCAACATGTTTTCTTAGTTTTATTACATTTGCCTCAGCGCTTCTGCGCCTAGTCCCACAGTTACTTTGTACTTTCAATTTAATGTTTTTATTGCTGAGTGTCTTTGATAGTTATCGAATGCGATAGGGGAGAGTAATGATGAACTTGGTTTTTCAACGGCCTTAGCAGGAGGCCTGGTAGGCCTTATGCGTGTGCTTGTACACACGAATAAGGCAATTATCGCTCAATTAGCACAGGCAGCTATGACCAACATTACAACTGGCCTGATCGGTGATATTACAACAGCGTGATAAGTTCTGGCGCGATGCACAGCGCGATGTATCCTGACATGTAGTGCCAGGTCTTGTGGTGCCCGTCATTGTGCCAAAGCCAGCGCCGGCTACCTGAGGGGTTTGCTCAAGTTGAACTTTGTTATCCTGTGTCAGTGATTTCAGCTTTTTCTTATTGATTTTCAGTTTCATGGATATTTCCTTATCTATTTTTTGAAGGCTCTCGCCAATGTGTGAACGTTTTTTGTTCAAATTAAGTCTATTTGATTAATTAAGGATATGGAAGAGCTGTGAGTGTAATTGAGGCAAAGCAACTAAAAGAGTGGGGAAAGAATGAGAAGTGGCGTGACCACTTCTCACAGGGTATTAAAACTGTTTGGCGTATTCTTCAGCCTGGCGCCAGACGCGCAGGGTGTTGCCGCCCAGGATTTTCTTGATCTGCCCTTCGGTGTAGTTGCGATCTAACAGACCCTGTACCAGGTTAGGGTAAGTTGAAACATCTTTTAATCCGATAGGCAGAGAATCACCCACACCGTCATAATCAGAGCCAATGCCCACATGGTCGATACCGATCAGTTTAACCACGTGGTCAATGTGATCCAGTACTTGCTCTAAGGTGGCGTAAGGGAAGGGGTTTTTCGCGCGATACGCCGCTCTGAAATCGGTTTTACTCTTGCCCTGGTTGGTCGCCTGCTCTTCTGCTTCGTTACGTTGATCGTACCAGGTACGAGAACTATTGGTCACAAAGCTGGAGCCAAAGTTGATCTGAATAACACCACCGTTCTTTTTCAGTGCCTTCAGCATTTTGTCATCCATATTGCGCTCAAAGCCCGGCGTGTATTTACGCAATGAAGAGTGCGAGGCTATCACGGGCACTTTAGATAGTTCCATCACCTGATAAAACGCAGCATCTGAAATATGTGAGACGTCGATCAGCATGCCAATCTTATTCATCTCCACGACCAGCTCTTTACCAAACGGGCTCAGGCCTTTCCATTTGCGACGAATGTCATAAGACGAGTCGGAAATATGGTTACTTTGCGAGTGGGCCAGTGTGATATAACGCACACCGCGGTCGAAGAAGTGCTTCAGGTTGGCCATGTCACCTTCAATTGGTGAGCCATTCTCCATGCCCATGGCGACAGAGATCTTCTTTTCGCGGAAATGACGATAGATGTCTTTGGTGTTGTAGGCCATCGCGAACTTATCCGGTGCACGTTGTGCCAGCGCTTCCATCCCGTCAATCAACTGGTTAGCCAGCTGGTAACTCTTACCTTTGCCTTCAAACTCCAGGTTAGCGGGAATATAGATCGACATAAATGGTGCATTCAGGCCGCCTTGCACAGCGCGAGGGTAGTCGAAGTCGCCGCTTTTGGTGGCCTTAGTCACATCTTCCCAGTGCTCCAAAATACGATAGGGCACATCGATGTGGGTATCGATCAGAATGTTTTGCTTAGCGATGTGTCTGGCGCGCTCAGACACCTGAATATCATTGGCATAGGCATTCGACAAGCTTAACGCCAGTGCGCAGAGTGTAGCGGGTAACTTCATGGATTGACCTTGTTATTCTTTGTAGTGTGTGTCGATTGTAGCAAGTTGGTGCTTATCTACAATCCATTATGTCGGGTAGCGCATGGGGCTGACCGCATTTATTCGTAGTTGTATTCCTGTGCCTGCATGGCCTGAAACTGGGCTTTGGAGACAATATTCACCGACTCGTGCAGCTCGGAATACACCAGCAAGGCTTCACCCGACTTGAGCTGAGCGTGCACCTGTTCGACCTTGCGCTCGGTGCTGACTTCGCTGTCGCCGTAGTCGGTGCCTTCTCGCAGCACATAATGTTCAATCAGGTTGCGCAGTGTGGTTGGGTCCAGTTGTTGGTATGGAATGATCATAATTTCTTTGAAACTCGATGGTTGAGTAATGAATGCAAATAAGCTGGCACAATTTGCTCAAGCCAGAAAACCGGCTTAAAAGGATTGCGTCCGGAGATAAAGCCAACATGACCGCCACGCTGAGATACGGCCAGGGTGACCTGATCACTGATCTGATCCGCAGTGGGCACCGCACGGCTCGACAGCATGGGATCGTCGGCTGCGTGGATCAGCAAGGTTGGCGTGGCTATCTGTTTTAGATAGGGCTGAGCGCTGGCCTTGGCGTAGTAGTCTTCAGCGCCTTTAAAACCGTGCAATGGCGCTGTGATCCGCTCATCAAATTGCCACAGATCGCGGATCTGTTGTATCTCGTCGCGACCGATCTGTAAGGCGTGTTCTATTTGATCAAATTTACGGGCGAACGATCGCTTCATGCGATCCAGCAAATACTTTTGATACAGCTTAAAACAGCTTTTACGGATCACCTGGCAGGAAGACGACAAATGGTAGGGCGCTGAGATCACCGCGGCACCATCCAGCAGGCTGTTATTACCTTGCTCTCCCAAATATTTGGCCAGCACATTACCGCCCAGCGAAAATCCCACCGCATATAAGGGGCGGTCGACAAAACGTTGTTTCAGGGTGTCGAGCAAAAATGCCAGGTCACCGGTTTCACCGCTGTGGTAGGCCCGGGGCTGACGATTTACCTGGCGTGAGCAATTACGAAAATGCATCAACACGGCATCCAGCCCGGTGGCGGTCAGGGCACGGAGTATCCCTTTGGCATAGAAACTATTGATATTGCCTTCCAGCCCGTGCAGCACAACAACCAGTGGGGCTTGTTGATCCCCTTGATTGGCCCAGGCTAGTTCTAAAAAGTCATCATCGGGTGTTTCGAGGTGCTCATAGCGCACATCGGCTTTCAGGGTTGGCCTGAACATGCGGGGCAAAATGGTTTGCAGGTGACGGTTGCGCATCCACCAGGCGGGTTGAAAGGATAACTCTGACGGCTTTAACATGTGGTTCGTATTTCCTGTAAATACCTCTGCGACAGTGAGGCTCATGCACGCACTCAGAAGAAAATCGCCTCGTCTGACGTCAATGAATAGACTGGTATGATGAGCCTGAAATGAGATCAGTGTATCAAACTGCGGGAAATAACCCAAAGAATGTTCGAAGCTGGTATTCAGTGAAATTGGTATAATAAAAAGCACCCGACCAGCTGAGCTGATAAGGTGCTTTGTGCGTCGTGCTTAATTCTAGAACGGGAACTAATTGCTTAACGTTTCAACAACATGTTTCGAATAACATAAAAGAGTGTCGACGATTTACTCAGGTACTTCTGCTTCTTGTACTTTCTTGATGAAGTAGTAGACGTAGAAACAACACAGTACGATTACCACGCCCAAGATGCCGAAAGAGAGAAATAACACTGGGTCAGTAAAAAAGTCTCTGAAGAATACGTTCATGTCTGTGCCTCCTGATTTGTCGATGAGGTAATCTTAGTCGAGCATGCACAGACCAGATATGATCAAGATCAAGTTTCACCAGTGCCTCGTCGGGACTTGGTAAATTGCTTGATCCCGATCATGTTTTTGCGGGGATACGGCCCTGTTGAGCGGGTGTCAGGTAGTGAGTTAGATTGTCCGCAGACGGGTTTGGTTGCAGGGGGCGCTGATTGAGATAGTCGATAAGCAGCGACTGTTGTAGCTTCTCCTGGGCCAGCTCCGCTTTAAGCATAAGCTGGCGCAGCTCGGCATATTGCGCATAGTGCTGGTGTTGCTGTTTGAGTGTGGCGCGCACCTGGCGCTGGGGATGCAGCACTGTGTGGTCAAAGGTTTTGCACACAGTGTGCAGTCCTGCAAATTGTTTAGCTGTGAGCGAGATGTTGTGTACGTCGAGATACATTAGCAGCAAGATCAGATTTACGTTTTTATCCTCGCTTTCTTGCAAGCTCAGCAGCGCATCTTGCATACCTGCACGGGCATACTGCGTGCAGGCATAGCGCCAGAAATCTGCTGCGTCTAGCATATCTCGCCACTTTGCTCGAAACGCGCCTGTTTCTCTTCCAGCTCTTCAAGCGCCAGAAGCAGGGCTTCCTCAGTGTCATTCAGCTCAGGCGTCAGCTTAGCCTGCTGAGCCAGCAGCTCACTGAGTTTGCCTTTATTTTGCTCTGAATACAGGTCGTTGTCGGCCAGTGCCGTTTCCACCTCAGCCAGTGCTGCACTGAGTTTATCCAGTTCTTTTTCGAGCTTATCTATGGACTTTTTCAGTGGTTGAACGGCCTTGCGGAACTCGGCTTCCAGGCGTTTCTGTTCTTTACGGTTCACACTTGAGTGGGCTTTGTCTTCACTGCTGTCTTTGCGCACCGCTTCTTTATTGGCGTTGAGCAGCCACTGATAGTAGGCATCCAGATCATAACCAAACGCACTCACCTCGCCCTGATCGACCAGGTAATATTCGTCTGCGGTGTGTTTAAGCATATGACGGTCGTGGGATACGGTGACCATCGCGCCCTCAAAGCCTTGCAGTGCCATGACCAGCGCATGGCGCATTTCCAGATCCAGGTGGTTGGTTGGTTCATCCAGCAGTAACAGATTTGGTTTTTGATACACCAGCATGGCCAGCACCAGGCGGGCCTTTTCACCACCGGAAAACGGTTTTACCGGCTCCAGCGCTTTGTCGCCGTTAAAGGCAAAGCCACCCAGAAAATCGCGCAGTGATTGCTCACTGGCCTGCGGGTCGAGACGTTGCAGGTGCGTCACAGCACTGGCGCTGAGATCCAGCGATTCCAACTGGTGCTGGGCGAAATAGCCAATCTTCAGCCCCTGATGCTGAAAGACTTCTCCTGCCTGTGGCGATAGCTCACCAGCGAGCAGTTTGATAAGCGTTGACTTACCGGCGCCGTTACGGCCCAGCAGGGCGATACGACTGCCCGGTACCAGGTTGAGTTTGATCTTGTGTAATATGGTTACGTCACCATATCCGGCCTGAGCCTGGTCCAGTGTCATCAGCGGGTTGGGCATGTTGTCCGGATTGCTGAACTCAAAACTGAACGGCGAATCGGCATGGGCAGGTGCCAGCTTTTCCATTCGTTCCAGTGCCTTAACTCGGCTTTGTGCTTGTTTGGCTTTACTAGCTTTGGCTTTAAAGCGGGTAATAAACTGCTCCAGGTGGGCAATGGTGGCTTGTTGCTTGTCGTATAGCGCCTGTTGCTGCGCCATACGCTCGGCCTTTTGGCGTTCAAACTGTGAGTAGTGGCCTTTATACACGTTGAGCTGTTGCTGGTCGACGTGCCAGATCTGATCGACCACCGCATCAAGGAACTCGCGGTCGTGCGAGATCAACACTAACGTGCCCTGATAGGCTTTTAAGAAACGCTCCAGCCAGTACACGGCATCGAGATCCAGGTGGTTGGTTGGCTCATCCAGCAGCAGCAGATCGGCGTCGCGGATCAATGCCTGCGCCAGGTTCAGACGCATTCGCCAGCCACCGGAAAACGCACTCACGGCATCGCTGAGCTGTGCATTGCTAAACCCTAAACCATGCAATAGCTCTCCTGCTTTGGCTTCAATACCATAGCCGCCAACCACTTCTATTTGCTGATGCAGACGGGCTTGTTCGGCGCCATCGCCGGAAGCTTCGGCACTGTGCAGCGCACTACGCAGGGCATAATATTCCGGATGACCCTGCAGCACGTATTCCAGTGCACTAACGGCCAGCGCCGGGGTTTCCTGCTTCACAGATGCGATGGACCAGTCTTTTGGAATTTGCAGCTCGCCGGCATCCAGGTGTAGCTCTGATTTAAGCAAAGCAAACAAAGAGGATTTACCACAGCCATTGGCCCCGACCAGGCCCACTTTATGTTGTGGAAACAAGGTCGCACTGGCATTTTTAAGCAGTGTTTTACCACCGCGCATAAGTTCAATATTCGAAAGCTGGATCATACCGTTACATCACTGTTTGATTATGCGCGCATCATAACACGGATCCCCGCAGACACTCCAAGCGTATCAACAGTGAGTAATATAGGATAAAATGGCCCCACAGGGCGTGCGGCCCGTGATATGAATCGTCATTTGAACCGTCAAAGGTTCAGCTAACCTGAGGTAACTAAAGGTGAGAAAGAAAAAGCGCTTTATTGCAGGAGCATCCTGCCCTGAGTGTCATGAAGCAGACGTGATGATGCTGTACAAAGAGCATGACGTGGAAAAGGTCGAGTGCGTGAAGTGCGGCCATATTATGACCCAGCCAAAAGAAGCCGTTCAGGCGTCAACGCGTCAGTTTGAACAGGTTATTGGGGTATTCAGACCTGAATAACAGGTGTGGCTTCACAGTTCAATAGTCAGAGCGGGTTTAACCCGCCCGGCTGTGCCATTAATAGTGTGGCGGTGGCGGCTCCTGATGCTGCGGCATCATGCCCGGATCTCTGCCTTCTTTGATCTTTTCTGCCAGTAATTCAATTTGGCGCTGCATTTTGGCAAGGCGTACCTGATGCGCACTCAGCTCATTATTTAAAGTCTCTATGGTTTCGTCCTGAAACGCCACTTTGGCTTCCAGCTCGTTAACGCGATCTTCGAGTTCAGTCATGGTTACTCTCTTGCAAATTGTTCTAACAGGCCGCTGGAACTTTCTGTCAGCAGGGTGTTGTCGTTTCCTGTAAAGGCCACGGCGAACACCACTGCGGACTTAGGTCGGCTGCCCTCACGCGGCTTTACGCGCCAGGTTGCGAGCTTCTCACCACTGTTAACCTGCCACAGGGTGAGTTGCCGGTTTGGCGAGCCCGTCGCAATTAACCGCCCATCCTGATTGAAGCGCACGGCACTGAATATCTTCTGGCGCGCAATATACTGCAATTGTGACTTGATTTCACCTGAAGTGAGCTGCCAGATGCTGGCCTTTTTCATGCTGTCTGCGGTAAATGCGTAGCGCCCCTCGGGATCTAAGGCCACTTTCGTGACCCGGCTGGGGTGGTTAAAGCGGTGGATCACCTGGCCGGTGCGGGTATCCCAGAAATATGCGCTGTAATCATTGGCCCCGGTTAACGCAAAGTGGCCGTTGGGTGACAGCGCAATACTGTTAATTTTTTCCTGATGACCAAGGAACTCTATGCGCCTGCCGCTATCTAAGTCGAGATGCACAACCACATTGTCGCTGCGTCCATACAGCACATAGCGGCCTTCGTTGCTGATTGCAATGTCGCGAATGGTGCCTTGTTCTATCTGATAGTAGCCAATATTCTGGCCATCGGATAAACGCCATATGGCAAAGCGGTCGTTGGCAGCGGTCACGGCGCTGGAATTGTCATGGGCAATGGCCAGTGAATGTACCAGCTCGTCGGCTTGCTGTGACTGGGACCACTGATATTTCAAGCCATGGGTGGTGTTATCCCATAAAACCACCCCATGTTCGATGGATGACACTAAACTGTAACGCCCATCGTGTGAAATAGCTGCGGCAAAGGCGCCGCGCGCGGCATGCTCTACGGTCAACAGCGCATCCGAGCTGTCTGTGGGGCAGCCTGCAAGCAGTGAGGTGATGAGAATAAAGGCAATTTGTGCGTTGCGCCGTAAAATTTTGGGCATAAATTCGGTATTTCCTCTTAACTCCATGATTTGCAGCGAGTAGACTAATGGGTAATTTGCAGAGGCCACAAAACTGATATTAGCCTATCGGTATATGAATGTCGCCGATCCCGAAATGAATTTTGCGTCAAAAAGAGAAATTTGGCTTTATGCGCTACGGATGTTAATGTGGCATCCACCCTTTTTAAGATTAATATAATTTTAACAAAGACACCCAACCAGGATAGTGATTGTCGCACTCTGAGCCTGGGTATGTCGGAGAGAAAACATGAAACAAACAATTAAGTTATCCTTAGTGGCTGCCGCGGTTCTGGCATTGACCGCTTGTAATCAAAAAGCAGAAGAAAAAACAGCGAAAGTTGAAGAAGTGAAGCTGGAAACTGAAGTGCAGCAGCAAGCTTATGGTATCGGTGCATCGGTTGGTAACTTCCTGCAAAAAGATATGGCAGATAAAAAAGAGCTGGGCATTGAGCTGGATCAGGCACTGATCATGCGTGGCTTCAAAGATGCACTAGACGGCAACGCTAAACTGGACGAAGCGAAAATTCGTGAAGTTCTGACGGCACTGGATTCATCTGTACGTGAAAAGCAAACTGCAAAAGCCAAAGCAGATGCGGAAAAGAACAAGGTTGAAGGCGCAGAGTACCTGGCTGAAAACGCGAAGAAAGACGGTGTTAACGTGACTGAGTCTGGTCTGCAGTACGAAGTACTGAGCGAAGGCGAAGGTAAAAAGCCAGTTGCGACTGACATCGTAAAAGTACACTACAAAGGTACATTGCTGGACGGCTCTGAGTTTGACAGCTCTTATGCACGTAACCAGCCTGCTACTTTCCCTCTGAACCAGGTTATCGCTGGCTGGACTGAAGGTCTGCAGCTGATGGCGGTTGGTTCTAAGTACAAATTCACTATCCCTTCAGAGCTTGGCTACGGTGAGCGTAACCTGGGTAAGATCCCGGCTAACTCTACGCTGGTATTTGAAGTAGAACTACTTGAAATCCAGGAAGAGAAAGAGCACGGTCACGACCACGCGCACGACTCAGAGTAATTTAGTCTTAGCCTCATCCGTCGATGGGGCTTTACTAAAGACTCAATAAAAAAGGACCAACGCGGTCCTTTTTTATTGTCTGCTTTTTTACTTTATAAAATCACTCTTTGATCAGTCTTCGCTGTGATTTGCATACAAGTTATCAATCAGCTCGTCTTCGAGTGCAAAGCGCAGCTCCAGGGCTTCACCCAGCTCAGAAAGATCTTTATCAAAGTCAGCCATCGGGTTGTCTGACTGCGCCTCTGCATACTTGTCGTTGAAGTCCAGTGCCAGGTCGGTGGTATCCGTGATCCTGGGATACAGCGATTGCGCCAGCTTGAGGCTTTGTGGGCCCTTTTCTTTACAGGCGGCAACCAGGTTGTCATAAATTTCAAAATGCCCGGCGGACAGGTAATCCATCAGGATCTGACAAAATGTCTGGATCTGTAGCTGATCAGGCAGGGCGTGGTCATCCTGTTCAAACGGAGACAGGCCTGCAACCTTACAATACAGCAGCAAAAGCTCCTGTCGTTCAGCTAACCAGTTGTCGATAACGCTATGGCTACCTCCCCACCTTTGTTGGGCTTGTTCTAAGCGTGACAGCATAGTTATCTCCTTAGCGGGTCATAATCTGCCCGTGGCTTGCCAAAAACATCGGCACAGTGTGACCCAAAACGGGGTCAAAACTTGACAGTGACCACCAAAAAGCGGTGATGCCGATTATGTTTATCTGTCCTCTATAAAAAGGAAATCTGATGCAAAGGTCAACCTCTTTTTTTGTCAAGTGAGTAAATAACGGGCTATGTTTCTGAAGCGGGGGCGGGAATAACTCTTGTTTACGAGCTGCTCAAGGTAACCTGGCCGCTGTGGGGATGAGGTGTTTAAAATTAGTTAAACAAAAAAGCCGCTTCAGGGGGTATTCCTGAGCGGCCATCAATGCAGTTTAGCAATAGAGCTTTATTATTATTGGTTTTAAAGGTGTTTTTATTCTTCTTAGCGCAGCAAATTTATAGCAAGCTTTTACCCTTGTTGCAAACAGTTTAATCAGGTGTTTTTAATCTGGTTTGTAATTAGTTGAACTAAAAGGGGTTTAATTTAACGCGAACTGAATGGAAAACAGTCAGGGTGACATAAAGTGCTTAATCCAGATCATGGTGACGGGAATTTGCATGCTGTTTCAATAGTGGCGTATTGAAGTTAATGATACAATCTGAGCAATTTTTACAGCATTGGAATGAAATTACGCTATGAGCGAGTTGAAAAATGATCGTTACCTGCGCGCGTTGATGAAACAACCCGTAGATGTTACGCCCGTTTGGATGATGCGTCAGGCTGGCCGCTATCTTCCTGAGTACCGAGCGACCCGAGCGCAAGCCGGCGACTTTATGAGTCTGTGTAAAAACGCAGAACTGGCCTGTGAAGTGACCCTTCAGCCGTTGCGTCGTTACCCGCTTGATGCGGCGATCTTATTCAGCGACATCCTGACTATCCCGGATGCGATGGGACTGGGCCTGTATTTTGAAACCGGTGAAGGTCCTAAGTTTGAGCGTCCGATCAGCTCGCTGAGCGATGTACAAAAGCTGCCTAAGTTGGATCCAACCGATGAGCTGGGCTATGTGATGAATGCGGTCAGCACCATTCGCCGCGAGCTTAAAGGCGAAGTGCCGCTGATCGGCTTCTCTGGCTCTCCCTGGACGCTGGCGACTTACATGATTGAAGGCGGCAGCAGCAAGACCTTTGGTAAAATCAAGAAAATGGCCTTTGCTGAGCCGAAGACACTGCACCTGTTGCTTGATAAAGTCGCAGACTCCGTCATTGATTATCTGAATGCGCAGGTTAAAGCTGGTGCGCAGTCGCTGATGATCTTTGACTCATGGGGTGGGGTGCTGAGCCCGCGTGACTACAAAGAGTTCTCTTTGCAGTACATGCATAAGATAGTTGATGGTCTGATCCGTGAAAACGATGGTCGTAAAGTGCCAGTTACCCTGTTCACCAAAAATGGCGGCCAGTGGATTGAAGCAATTGCGGCAACGGGTTGTGATGCGGTTGGCCTGGACTGGACAATCGACATTGCCGATGCCAGACGTCGCGTGGGTGACAAAGTAGCCCTGCAGGGCAATATGGACCCATCTATGCTGCATGGCACGCCTGAGCGTATCCGTGAAGAGGTACAACATATCCTGTCTGGTTACGGTCAGGGTTCGGGTCATGTGTTTAACCTGGGCCATGGTATTACCCCGGATGTTGACCCGGAAAATGCCGGTGTGTTTATCAATGCCGTGCATGAATTCAGCCGTCAGTATCATCAGGAATAACTGACAGATATAAAAAACCCGGCTGATGCCGGGTTTTTTATGCTTGGAAAAACGCTGCCGGTTTGCGGCAATTAATCCTTGCTTTCAAAGGCTCGGCGCATAAACCCTGGGGTTGCTAGCGCACCTTTGTGTATTCCGCTATTGTAATACTCAGTGTCAAAGCCAGCCTGCTCGGCGTCTTGCTCACGAAAGCCATTAAACGGCTCGCCTTTACGCGCCAGCGTCGCTGACCATAAACCGCTTGGGTAGATGGGCTGCGGGAATGGCAGGGTTTGCAGATCAACAAAACCTACATCCAGCATGGCCTGGCGCATTTCTTTCAGCAGGGTCATGTGCATCAGCGGCGATTCACTTTGTTGCACCAGAATACCGCCCGGGCGCAGCGCCTTCAGACAGCTGGTGTAAAACGCGTGGTTGAACAGGCCTTCACCCGGTCCAACCGGATCGGTGCCATCGACGATAACCACATCGACTGACTCCGGTGCGGTGTCGTGCATATATTTGATGCCATCATCAAACATCACAGTGGCGCGCGGGTCGTCGTTAGAGGCGCACAGCTCCGGGAAATATTTTAATGCCATTTGCGTGACGACTTCGTCAATGTCGATTTGGGTCACGGTTTCTACACCAGGGTGCTTGAGCACTTCACGGAGTGTGCCGCAGTCTCCACCACCAATGATCACCACATTTTTAGGTGCCGGATGAGAAAACAAAGCCGGATGGCTCATCATTTCATGATAGAAAAAGTTTTCCCGGGTGCTGACCATAGTACAGCCGTCAATGATCATCAGATTGCCAAAGTCTGTGGTTTCATACATTTCAACATTCTGAAATGGCGACTGGATCTCGTCCAGTTTACGGTTAACGCGCAGTGAGAACGCGCTGCCATCACGGTCGCTGATCTCAGTAAACCAGCGGTTAGCTTCTAAATTTGACATTGTTGCCTTCATGCAGATGTAATTTTCAGAGATTTTGCCAGCGCTTTCGCCCCAGCTCAATCTATTTT
Source organism: Pseudoalteromonas sp. DL2-H2.2 (assembly GCF_021532535.1). Taxonomy (NCBI): domain Bacteria; kingdom Pseudomonadati; phylum Pseudomonadota; class Gammaproteobacteria; order Alteromonadales; family Pseudoalteromonadaceae; genus Pseudoalteromonas; species Pseudoalteromonas sp. DL2-H2.2. The sequence goes on from NZ_JAKGBD010000020.1 coordinate 24,710, forward strand.
AGCGTATAAACGCCGAGTCGGTTAGGGACAAAGTAAGCTTGCCGGCTCACAAAGTGGTGCAGCGTGTATCAAATGGTGGGCATGTTTTGCGCTTAGGGTGGCAAAAGATTGTCACATCTGGGCCATAAGTATTAAAATGTGCAGTCTGTAAAGCAAGTTAATAGAGATTGCCATGACCTGGGGTTTGCAAACCGCACGTGCCACTTATAACGTGACGCACTGGAGTGAAGGATATTTTGACATCAACGATCAGGGGGAGCTGGTTGCCTATCCCGATGGTGATCGCGCAAAACCGGCGATTTCGCTGGTTGAGTTAACCGAGCGCTTCAAAGAGCAGGGCCTCACCTTGCCGGTGCTGGTGCGTTTTACTGACATTCTTAACAGCCGTGTTGAGACCATGACACAGGCCTTTTCACAGGCAACCGCTGCCAAATCTTATCAGGGGCAATACACCTGTGTTTACCCTATCAAAGTAAACCAGCAGCGCTCCGTGGTGAGCAAGTTACTGGCGCACCCGAGCGGCCTGGTTGGTCTTGAAGCGGGCTCTAAGCCGGAGTTGATGGCGATTCTGGGGATTGCCAAAGATCCCATCACCATTGTCTGTAACGGCTATAAAGACAGCGAGTTTTTGCGTCTGGCGATGATAGGTCAGGCGATGGGCCACAAGGTGCAAATCGTGATTGAAAAACTCTCTGAGCTGGATACTTTGCTTAAAGAGATCGCGACTTTAGGCATTGAGCCGGCCATAGGTATTCGCATTCGTCTTAATTCCATTGGTAAAGGCAAGTGGCAAAACACAGGCGGAGAAAAAGGCAAATTTGGCCTCACGGCCAGCCAGGTGCTCAGTGCGGTTGATAAGCTCAAAGCGCAAGGCAAACTGCACTTAATGCAGCTGGTGCACTTTCATATTGGCTCGCAAATCGCCAATATCCGCGACATTCAGCGTGCACTGCGCGAGTGTGCCCGCCACTATGCCGAGTTGTCTCAGCTGGGCGTGCCATTAAAAACGGTCGATGTGGGTGGTGGCCTGGGCGTGGACTATGAAGGATCCGGCTCTCGCAGCGCCTGTTCAATGAACTACACGGTGGCGGAATATGCCCGTAACGTGGTCGGTGCCTTTGCCGAGGTGGCGGAGCAGCACGGGTTGCGTCATCCGGATATTATCACTGAATCTGGCCGGGCATTGACGGCACACCACGCGGTGCTGATCACCGACGTGATAGACGTTGAAAAAGCGCCGTATCAGACAGTTCCGAGTATGCCGGCCCAATCTGCCCATCATATCCAGCAGGAGCTGTGGTCATCATTGCAAAGGTTGACTCCCAGACTGGCCATAGAAACCTACCACGATGCCATGCACCTGTTCGGTGATGGTCATGACCAGTATGTGCACGGCCTGATAGGCATGCAGCAATGGGCGCAAATTGAGCAACTGTACTTTACTATCTTGCAAAGGGTCAGAGAGTGTCTGAATATTCATTCGCGCTCTCACCGTGAGGTGCTCGATGAGCTTAATGAAAAGCTCGCGGATAAGTTGTTCGTGAACTTCTCTTTGTTCCAGTCTTTACCTGATGTTTGGGGGATCCAGCAGCTGTTTCCGGTGATGCCCATTGCGGCGTTGGATCAGCCGCTCACTCAGCGCGCGGTGATCCAGGATATTACCTGTGACTCGGATGGTCAGATCCGGGAATACGTAGAAGGTGCGGGGATCGAATCGAGCCTGCCCATTCCGCCTTATCAGCCCGGTGAGCAATATCATATTGCGATGTTTATGGTCGGGGCATACCAGGAAATTCTCGGCGATTTACATAATCTGTTCGGAGATACCGACTCAGTGCATGTGGAGCTTACCGAGACAGGGTACGAGCTGAGCAATGCCATCAAAGGTGACAGTGTGGAAGATGTGCTGAGATTTGTACACTATGATAAAGCCGCGCTGGCAGAGAACTTTACCACGCAAATCTCTGCGCTGGCGGTTGATGAGGCGACCAAAGCCGACTATTTGGCACAATTACATGCCGGGCTCAGCGGCTATACCTATTTTGAAGACTAATTGCCTGGTCATGCACCAGCCAGTGCCGGCTGCCTAAGGAGTCTTGGCAGCCAAGGGCCCGGTATGGTGTAATAGGGCCAGTTCGTTATTCTTATCCTGTGGTCTGTTTGCTCAGTCAGGCAGGCCATTGTCAGTCGTAGTAAAGGAACATTGCATGTCGTTAATCCGTCAGGTTCTGGGGTTACTGTTATACGCTATTAATACACTGTTCTGGTTTCTTCCCATTTTTTTATTGGGTGTGATCAAACTCTTACCAATCCCACCTTTGCAAAAGGTGGCCAGTCGCATCGCCAAAGGATGTGCCAGTTTATGGGTGGCAGGCAACAATCTTAATCAATCGATTGTGTCGCCATTTCGGCTTACGGTCTCCATGCCAGAGACGATGAAAGCCCAGGACTGGTATCTGGTTATTGCCAATCATCAGAGCTGGGTAGACATATTGATCTTGCAGCGGGTGTTGCACCGTAAAATCCCCTTTCTGAACTTTTTTCTGAAAAAAGAGCTGCTGTACGTGCCGGTACTAGGCCTTGCCTGGTGGGCGCTGGATTTTCCGTTTATGAAACGAACCAGCAAAAGCCAGCTCAAGAAAAACCCTAAGCTGCGTGGCAAAGACGTTGAAACCACACGTAAGGCGTGTGAAAAGTTCAAAACCATGCCGGTGAGTATCGTGAACTTTGTAGAAGGGACACGCTTTACCACGCAAAAGCATCAGCGTCAGAGCAGCCCGTTTAAGCATTTGCTCAAACCAAAAGCCGGCGGCATCGCGTTTGTGATGCAAGCTATGGGTGAGCAGATCAACCAGGTGGTCAATGTCACCATTCATTATCCGGGTGGTATTCCCAGCTTTATGGACTTTGTGGCCGGGCGCGTTGATGAAATAACTGTTCAGGTTGAACTGATGCCAGTCAGTGCTGAGCTAATTGGCGATTACAGCAATGATAGCGAATTCAGAGTACGCTTCCAAAGCGAGCTGAACCGGCTGTGGACGCAAAAGGATCAGCAGTTAGCGGACCTGGTGGCTAACCATAGCAGTCCCGAGGCGCCTGCTGAGCAGCAGCAAAAGTCGCAGCAGTCCTGAGCATCATTCAGCTAAAGGAGGTGGTATGTTGAGAAGGTTTTTACCAGCCTGGTTAGTCGGTATGCTGGCCACTGTGATACTACTGGCCAATACCCTGTTATGGGGCGTCGTGGTGTTTGCACTGGGCCTGGTTAAGTGCATTTTACCCCTGCGTGGTGTGTCTGAACTATTGCACTGGGCGTATAAAGGCTGGTGCCGGGGCAATCGCCTGGCGCTGTGGCTTGGTTGTGCTGAAATATCGCTGGATTTACCTGAGCAAATGAGTGAGCAGGCCTGGTATATGCTGGTGGCCAATCATATCAGCTGGTTAGATATTGTGGTGCTAAGCGCACTCGAGCGCTTACCGGCTCCTAAGTTTTTTCTTAAAGACGAACTCAAGTATGTGCCACTGATCGGCACTGGTGCCTGGGCACTGGGCATGCCCTTTATGAAGCGGGCAAGTAAGGCTAAGATCGCCAAAAACCCTAAGCTCAAGGGCATGGACGTAGAACGCACCCGACACAGTTGTCGTCACTTTCGACAGCACCCGACCACCGTGATTAATTTCGTTGAAGGTACCCGATTTACCGCACAAAAACATCAGCGTCAGGGGGGGGAGTTTCAATATCTGCTGAAGCCTAAAGCGGGCGGAGTCGCCTTTGCGTTAGAGGTTTTGGCCCAGCAACTGGACGGCATGCTCGATGCTACCGTGATTTATCAGAGCCCGGATCAACACATCTGCCGCAGTTTTATGTGTGGCAAGTTGCAGCGCATTGACGTGCGGATCCGCCTGCTGTCGATGGACATAGTGCCGCTTGGCAACTACCAGACAGACAAGCAATACCGGGTGGCCTTTCAGGGGTATCTGAATCAGTTATGGCTCGACAAAGATGCCCAGCTCGCGGCTTATTGGGAGCAACAACATGCGACCGAGACATTGTGCGTTGATGAGGTAAAACAAGCATGAAGGTAACCCATCTCAGCGAAGTGCTGGCCCCCTGGGTGGGCGCAACGCCCTATTCAGGCTTACTGATCGTAGGCACTAACGTACTTGCGCTGGTGATCTTACTGCTGGTCTTTTGGCTGATCCGCCAGTGGTTATTACCCCGTATTCAGCATTTTTTAAGCGAGAACTCTACATCCAAAATTGGCTTTCTGGCCCCCTATCTGAGCAAGTTCAGCGGGCGCTTCTCCCTGGTGATGTGTACGCTGCTGTTCATTGCGTTTAAAGAGGCTCTGTTTATTGCCCCAGTGTGGTTATTCAAGGTTTTTGGGGTGGTCTCTCAGGTGTTGCTGGTGATCAGCATTGGCTTCTTATTAAGCAGCCTGGTCAATATAGTGAATGCAATTTATAACCAGCAGCCATTTGCCAAGAGTGTGCCCATTCAGAGTTTAGTGCAGGTCAGCAAATTGCTGATTTTTATTGTCTGTGCCATTTTGGTGATCAGCCTGGCCTTAGATAAATCGCCAACCTACATCTTATCCGGATTTGGTGCCATCGCCGCCGTGACCTTGTTGGTGTTTAAGGACACCATTTTGGGCCTGGTGGCTAGCATTCAGATAGCTGCAAACCGACTGCTGGCAACCGGAGACTGGATCCAGGTGGATGCATTTGGTGCCGACGGAGAGGTCATCGAAGTGGGGCTCAATACCGTGCGGGTGCGGAACTGGGACAATACAGTCACGACCATTCCGACCTACAAAATCATTTCCGACTCGTTTAAAAACTGGCGCGCCATGCAAGAGTCCAATGGCCGACGTATTAAGCGTGCTATCTATATCGACTTTGATTCAATTCAGCTGTTGAGTGAGGCGCAACTGACAACGCTAAGCCAAACACTGCCCGAGGTTGCACAGATAATCCAAGACACACCAGAGCAGCAGTGGAATAATGTGTCTTTGTTTCGTCGTTATGCCGAAGCCTATCTGAAAGCCCATCCGCAGGTGAATCCGGAATGTTTGTGCATGGTGCGGGAGCTGGCGCCGACGCAGTATGGATTGCCGTTAGAATTGTACTGTTTTAGCCGCGATAAGCGCTGGGTGCCCTATGAGCATTTGCAGGCCGACTTACTGGATCACGTGCTGACGGTGATGCCGTCTTTTGCGCTGCGCCCCTACCAGGTGATCTCAAGTCATCAAAGTGAAATAAATCACAAAAAACCAGAGTAAGCGCTGGATCCTTGTGTTATCTTATCGATTCAGATTTTATCTTTTTATGACATATTTGTGACATGGAGACGAATGAGGTTGCTGAATTGCCCAAGAGGTAGGTAGTGCAATGAAGTATTTTTTAGCAATCATGCTCGTATTGAGCTTGTGTTCAACCAAGCAGGCTGTGGCGGATCACCAGCAAATTTTGGTCGCCATCGACCACGCCCCTCCCTATAGCGCCCTGGATGAAAAGGGCAATGCCAAAGGCCTGATCCTCGATATTCTCAACTACATTAAACACCACAGTGACGAAGACATCGCTGTCAAAGCCGTGCCCTGTCCATTTTCTCGTTGTATTCGCATGCTGGCGCAGGGTGAGGTGGATGTGATGGGGGGACTGGTCAGAACGGCGGACCGTGAGCGTCAGATGGCGTTTGTAACACCTCCCTATATGGCCTTGTCTTCCTCTTATGTTTTTTATGGCCATCAGCATAGCGGCGTAACTGTAAAGCGCTACGAGGACCTGATTGGAAAACGGATCGCCATCATGCGTGGCGCTGCATTTTTCCCTCGCTTCGATGAGGACACACGGCTGGACAAGGTTGAGGTACCCTCAGAGCGGGTGGCCGTCGACCTGGTTTTGAAAGGGCGAGTCGATCTGGTGATTGCGGTGGAGGACACCGCCGATCTGGCTATGAATGTGCTGGCTCAGCCTGCGCATCAGCTGAGGAAGATGGACTATCGGCATACTCAGGTGATTTACGGCCATATGGCGATGAGCCGTACGTTTGCACAAAGCCATGTGGGGCAGGCATTCAGCGAGCACATGCGACGGATGGCAAAAAACAAAGTACTTGATAAGCTGGTGGCACCCTATCAACTCCCGGCTATCCCGCCCCAACTGCTGTCAGAAGAGGCGCTCAGCACACAAACCCGCACCTTTTAAGGCTGGCTGGTTTTTGCCTGAGTGAAGCCGTAGCTGAAGGTCAGCACCAGCTGCGCTATCTCGTCATAAGCCTGAGCGCTGCTGTCATTGCCCGAATCCCCATTGGTCAGCAAAACAAAACCGCGTTGCTGACGTAAGTCACCATAAATCTGGGTGAGCACGCCCGGATCATCGCCGCTGTGATAGATTTTATCGCCATCAACACCCCAGAAAAAGCCTCGCTCTACCGAGATACTCGGGATAGTTGTTTGCGGGCTCAGCATTGCTGCCACCACACTGGCTTTGAGCCCTTGCGCACCGTTAAGCTTGCCCTGCTGCATGGTGGCTATCAGAAAATGCCCCAGGTCATGGGCGGTAGAAACGGCACTGCCTTCGCTGTAGGTGATGTTGCCGTAGTCAGGTAAAGGGATCAGAGTGTGCGTTTGTGGGTGGTGAATATAGCGCTGCACTACCGGTCTCTCTGGCTGGGTAATGGCCCATTCACTGCGGTGCATTGCCAGTGGTGTAAAAACACTGTCCTGGGTTAATTGCGTGAGCGACTGCCCGCTTGCCTGCTCGGTGACATACCCTGCCAGTGCGGCGCCGATATTGGTATACACCGCGGCTTCATTATTAACCAGGCCAAAACGACTGACAAAGTGACTGGGCTGATAGCTCGCGCCGGACTGTGACAGATAAGCCGCAAAAAAATGGCCTAACTCTGTGTTTTCTGGCTCGCCACAGGCTGTGCTCTGAGTGAGTCGGTTATACAAACTGCTGCCGTCGGCATGCACAAAGTAATTACAGCGGTACACCTGCTCTGTGTCCATGATACCGCTGGTGTGGGTGATCAACTGACGCAAGGTAATGGCCTGAGATAAGGGAGCCGGAAAGTCGATGGCGAAATTCAGATAATCCATGACCGGCGCATCGAGATCAACGAGTTGCCGTTCAACCGCATCGGCAAGCGTAGCGCCCAACAGGGTTTTGCTCACAGACCCCAGATAGAAGCGGCTGTGTGCATCGACTGCCGTGCCCAATTCATCCGAGCGGCCAAAGCCTTGTTGATAGACCGACTGGCCATCGTGAATAATATTGACGGCCACGGCCGGAATATTGCCCTGCTGCTGCAGCGTGTTCAGCTGGCGCTCAAACTCCTTCACTGTCAGCTGTGGTGTGGGGTCTTTACCGAGTAACGCCAGGGCGTGATCGTAACTTTCAAAGCGGCCACTTTCGAGTGCATGCATGGTAAATGCAGGCACGGCAATATCTGGCTGAATGCCACTGTGTTCATACAAAGTGCCGTGTGCATCCCGGTAGACTTCATTGGAGAGTGAAATTTCCCAGCCATTGGGTAGGGTGAAAAAACGCATGTCCGATAAGGCACCCGCGGTTTCCTCGCCGAGTAAAGTGACCTGCGGCAGGTGCATCATGGCCAGGGTAAAGACCTCACCTGCGCTGATGGTTAGCTGGCTGGTCAGCAAATACACGGGTTGGGTGTATGCCTCGGGGTGAGCCTGAAGAGACTGGCTGAGCAACCCCCCCTGGCCCGCCCGATTCAATGCTTGTTTGTTGAATGCCAGGCGCTTAGAGGTATTGAATCGGGAGGCGATGGCCAGAGCAATGGCATCATCGCCGCCAATGTTGTTGCGAATATCGAGGATTAAACCATCGGTACCGGCCAGTTCCGCGATGATGCTGTCTATCAGCGCTGTGGCTGCACTGAGGTGTTCGGTCTCGTCTGCATCCGAATCACTGCTGTACTGGGAGAAGTTATTGATCACCAGCACGCCAATGTTGTCCTCAGTCTTGCCCCACAGCAAGGTTTTCTCCTGCTGCTGAACTGGAAAGCTGCCGATGCTGTCACGGCTCAGGTATTGCTGACTCACATTCAACGAGTCCAGCACCAGCTCAGAGAACACCTGTTCGTCGCTCAGCTGCATGTCGTAGCGCAGGTAATAGCTGGCGGTGCCCCGAGCCGCGCGCAAAATGGGGGCATCTTTCATCACAAAATACGGACGCCCCGGCGTTCTGGTGACTGACACATGGCCATCGGCAAGCGGCGTAATCATCTCGGTCAGTATCTCAAACAGCGCGTCATCGGACATCTCATCGTGGATCTTTGCACGGTAATGGGCGTATTGTGCCTGCCAATCCATGTCGCGCAGGGCAAAGAAAGCATAGTAATCGTTAAAGGCGTGCCAGAAGTATTCGAAAACCTGAGTTGGGCTGGCTGTGGCATCGACGGATAACGGCGAGCGGCAAACATCCGGAAGCGTCGTCTTACGCTCATAAATGTGTGGGTAGACTTCACCGGCATAGGTCAGTTGCAGTTGCGCTTTGCTGCGTTGCTGCGCCTGGGTTATCTGCGGCTCAGTACTGCCCTGTGGCAGCCCAATTTGTGCAACTTTAATACAAGCGTGTGTATTAAATTCATAGCGTTGCACACGCTGTGGTGTGATATCAAGCACTTCACCATAAGCGGTTTTTTGCCACACGCCGGGATGCTTTTGTACTGCGGAGCGATGATCTGTGGTGTCGCCGCAGCCACCGAGCAGTGCACTGATAATGAGTCCCGAGACGAGAAGAGAAAAGCCTTTAACCATAGTGATATCCCTTACTGAGTGAGCCAAATGTTTTACTGGTGTGTGCTCAGTTTAAGGTTCGGGGACTACCTGCGCTGTTAGCGAGTTGCGCCAAAGGGTCAGAAAATGTACCCGGCCGTTGACATTTTTAAACAGAGGGTAACGCGAACTCTGGCTACACTGCCTGATAAGTAAACTGATCCCGTGAGGTCGATATGATGCAACGAACTGCTGCCAAGTATTTCGCCATGAGCGAAGAAGTATGGGCGCGCCATGCCAACCCCTGGAGTGTCTGGAGTCGCTATTCCTGTTTGCCTTTGCTGATTGCCTGCCTGTGGTGGCGTGACTGGCTGGGGATGGCTTTTTGGCCTGTGCTGGTGGTGTTGTTGCTCTGGGTTTGGCTCAATCCCAGATGCTTTAGTAAGCCCAGAGACACCCATAACTGGGCGTCACAAGCGGTGCTGGGCGAGCAGATCCTGATCTATCAGTTGGAGCGGGTGCCACTGGTGCATTATCGGGTGATTAAAGTAATCACCACGGTACTGAGCGTGAGCACGCTGGTATGCGCTGCAGGCTTGTGGTTTCAAGAAGCCATCAGCACCAGTGTTGGCGCATTGGGTGTGATCCTGAGTAAAACCTGGTTTTTGGATCGCATGGTCTGGCTCTATCAGAGTGTGACTCCATCAAACACCGAGATGGCAGCGCGTCAGGCAAAAACCTGACACACTTCCTCCGCTTTACAGGTGATCACGCTAACATTCTGGTAGCCAATGCGAGTCAGCTGTTCAGCGGCAAATACCGCCCGGCCACCGGCGGCACAGTGCAAATAAAGCGGTCGGCTTGGGTCTTTTTCCAGGTTGGGTAATTGAAATTCCAACACGCCGCGTGGAATATTCATCGCACCCGGGGCCGCTTTTTCCTGATGTTCCTGAGGTTCACGCACGTCAATCAGCAGGCCCTGGTTGGTGGCGATTTCTGCTTTGGCTTGCTGCGCGCTGATACAACGCTGGTTAGGTCGGACGGTTTTTAAAATGTCCTGCGGGGATGTCAGCATAAATTAATTCTCCATTCCAAGTTTTTTGAGCAAGGTCATCATAGGACACCAGCCGGTGAAGGCGGATTGCATCAGGTTTAATGCGATAAATACACTGAACCACACCCAGCGCGGATCCATAAACCAGGTGAGTAAAAATGACAGTATCAGCATACTGCCGGCTACCAGCCGGATAGCGGCTTCAAGTCTCATAACAATTACCTCCTGCATTCAAGTATATTGCAAGATTAAATATTAGCAAGATCTAATATTAGTAATTTCTAATATTCTATTCTATACTCCCTGCGTAACCAATGTTGGGGGGAAGTATGGATTTACACGCAATGGCCGACAGCGCCGCACAAGCAGAGGCATTACTGAAGATGTTGGCAAACCGCAATCGGTTGATGATTTTATGTAGTCTACAAAGCACGGAGCTCAGTGTCGGTGAGCTAAATGCTCAGGTGCCGCTGGCTCAGTCTGCGTTATCTCAGCATCTGGCTGCTATGAGAAAAGCCGGGCTGGTTGCGTCGCGACGTGAAGGTGCAACGGTGTACTACCGCATTGCCGATGACAAAGTGCTGGTGATCCTGCAACAGCTCTATCAGCTGTTCTGTGCCGACCAGGAGGGATCATGAGCGGGTCCGGGGAGTTCACTGAGCGAGTCATTGGCCAAAGCCTGACGGGCCGTTTACCGGCGCTGTTGTTCTTCTTTTCCATGGTCCTGGGTGTGCTGGCCTTGCAGTTCACACCAAGAGAGGAAGAGCCGCAGATTGTGGTGCCTATGCTCGATATTCATGTCACCGTGCCCAACATTGCTGCGCCGGAAGTGGTGCGTCTGGTGACCACGCCGCTTGAAAAGCTGCTGTTGCAAATTCCGGGGGTAGAGCATGTGTATTCAACCACCCACAGTGGCCGCGCGGTGGTCACCTTGCGGTTTCAGGTTGGTGAGAGCCGCGAGCAGGCTATCCTGAATACCTATACCAAACTCTATGCCAATGAGCATCAGATGGCCGCGGTGGTTAGTGACTGGCAGATCCGGCCGGTGGAAGTCGACGATGTGCCCATTGTGATGCTGGGCTTGTATAGCGAAAATCCAGCCTTATACGATGATTATGATTTAACCCGCTTTGCCCAGGAAATTTCAACGCAACTACAGCGCCTGCCCGACACCAGTGAAGTCAATGTGGTTGCCGGGAGACAGCGCCAGCTGAACGTATGGCTGGATGCAACCGCGCTGGCGGCGCATCAGAGCACGCCGCTGGATGTATTACAGGCCATTCAAAACAGCAATCAGTTGCTCCAGGTAGGTAAGCGCAGTGCGGGCAGCAAACAGATTGTGCTGGAGTCGGGCGATGTGCTGCGCACCAGTGCGGCGTTACGCGACTTAGTGATCACTGTGGTGAACGGGCGCGCTGTTAAGCTCAGGGATGTTGCGCGCATTGCCGAGGGGCCGGGCGAGCCTGAGCATTATCAATGGCTGGCACTCAGCGACCAGCAACAAGGCCTGCCGCTGGTCACCATCAGTGTGGCTAAGCAAAAAGGCAGTAATGCCGTCGCGGTGGCCGAACAAGTGCATCAGCTGATGAGCCGTCTGCAAATGCAGTTATTACCGCCGGAAGTGGCTGTACGGGTATTGCGGGATTACGGTCAGACCGCTGATGAAAAGGTTAACGACCTGATGGCCAGTCTGGCGTTTGCGGTGCTGACCGTGGTGATCTTTGTGGGGGTTTTCCTTGGCTGGCGACCGGCCATCGTGGTCGGCTTGGCCATTCCAGTGTGCTATGGGATCACGCTGGCACTGGACTGGGCGTTTGGTTATACCATTAACCGGGTCACCCTGTTTGCCCTGATCCTGTCGCTGGGATTGCTGGTGGATGACCCCATTACCGGGATAGATAACATCAGCCGTATGCTGGTGCCCGGCAAGCCCCGTCGCCAGCAGATTGTCGCCGCTATGCTGGAGATCCGCACCGCTTTGTTGATGTCAACGCTGACGATTATGATGGCGTTTTTGCCGCTGGCCTATATCACCGGCATGATGGGGCCGTATATGGCCCCTATGGCGTTTAATGTGCCTGTCAGTGTGATGATCTCAACCGTCGTGGCCTTTTTTATCACCCCCTGGCTGGCCAGTCGTTTACTGCGGACTCAACCGTCGGCGGCATCAACGCAGGATAGCGCCTGGTATGGGGCTCTGCTCACCCCGTTGTTGCGCTCGCCATGGCGTGCCAAAGGGCTGTTATGGGCAGTGCTGGTGTTGTTTGTGCTCAGCGCCAGCTTACCTGTGCTGCGGGCGGTGCCGCTCAAGTTGTTGCCCTACGACAATAAAAACGAAGTTCAGATACTGATCGACTTACCCGAGGGAAGCACGCTGGAAGCCACTGCGCGTCTGACCCGTAACGTGCAGCAACGGGTCTGGCAATTCAGCGAGGTCAGCGCCATTGCTGCCTATGTGGGTCAACCTTCGAGTATGGATTTTAACGGTATGGTGCGCGGTTATTATCGTCGCCACAGTGATAATCTGGCCGAGCTGCGGGTGTTATTGCTGGATAAACGCGAGCGGGCACACCAGTCTCATGCTGTGGTGCTGCGACTGCGCCAGGCTCTGTCTGAGTTCAATCGAGACGGCGTGGTGATTAAAGTGGCTGAGGTCCCGCCGGGGCCGCCGGTGTTAAGTACGCTGACGGCGGAAGTTTATGCGGAGCCCTTTATTTCTGCCGACACCCACCATGATGCGGCGCTCAGGCTGGCGGCACGCTTGCGTCAGGAGGCTCATGTGGTTGAAGTCGACACGTCTTTGTCGGCGCCGGTTACCTTGCAGCGTTTTGTCACCGATAAACACAAAGCGGCGTTGTCCGGGGTAAGCAGTGTGGAAATTAACCAAACCCTGGCCATGGCCAGCGGAGGCATGCAGGCCGGACTGCTGTATCAGCCAAGAGAAGCGCAGCCCGTGCCTATCACCTTACAACTCGCTTATGCGGATCGCCAGCGATGGGCGGATCTGCTCGCCACCCAGATCCGTGGCAGCAGTGATGTTACGCAGCAGCAGGACAATTTTGGCCTCAGCCGGGCAGCCCGTCCTATGGTGGCCCTGTCTGAGTTAGGAGAAGTACATACGCTGACGGTTGAGCCGGCGATTTATCGTAAAGATCTGGCACCTCTGGTGTATGTCTATGCTGAATTAAATGGCCGCACCCCGGCCGAGGTGATTGCCGATGTGGTGGCCGATGAGCAACCAGTTGGCGCAGTTATAACGGATCAAACACAGGCAAGTCCCTGGCAGCAGCGTACTTTTCTCAGTAGCGGTGGCGGTGTGCCCTGGCAGCTCCCCGAGGGAACCGAGTATCGCTTCAGCGGCGAAGGGGAGTGGCGGATCACCGTCAGGGTGTTTCGGGATATGGGGATTGCGTTTGCCTTTGCGCTGGCGGCGATTTTCGTGATCCTGCGTTGGCAGACCGCATCCAGTGCCTTGGCGCTGATCATCATGTCTGCTATTCCCCTGACTATGATAGGCATTATGCCGGGCTTCTGGGCATTGAATCAGTTTGGTGAGCGCACCATTGCAGGCGCGCCAGAGCCGGTGTTGTTTACCGCTACGGCTATGATAGGCATGATCGCACTGGCCGGGATTGTGGTCAGAAACTCACTCATTCTGGTGGAATTTATTACTCAGGCCAGACAGGCCGGTATGCCACTGCAGGCAGCCCTGATCCGTGCCGGGAGCGTGCGTATGCGGCCGGTGCTGCTGACCGCTGGCACCACTTTACTGGGCAATCTGGTGATCATTCTCGACCCCGTATTCAGTGGTCTGGCGCTGGCAATCATGTTTGGCATTATCGCTTCAACCCTGTTTTCTTTACTGGTTGTGCCTGTGGTCTATTACTTGGTGTTCAAAACGCCCGACGACACGGCTATAGCCGACCCCAATTCTGTTGCTCCGGAGACTCGTTATGTTTGATATTCGATTTTTGCGCCCCATGCTGGCGATTGCCTTGTTACTGGTGGCGGTGGGCTGGATGGCCGGGATGTTTAACAGCAAAGTGTCGCCCGGGGATAAGCCGCACAGCACTATACCAAAGCTGAACTTGCACCAAGTTGAGCAGCGGCTGGTCAAAGACGTAGAACAGATCCCGGGCAGTGTGATTGCCAAACACAACACGGTAGTCGCCAGCCGGGTGCTGGCACAGCTGAAAACCCTGACGGTGCGCTCTGGCGATCCGATCCAGGCAGGTCAGCTAATTGCCACGCTGGATGATGCCGACTTGCGCGCACAGCTGGAGGCGGTGAAAGCCGAGCAGCAGGCTAATCTGGCACAGCTGACTCAGGCAAAAAAACAGCTCGCGCGTGCACAGGCGCTACAGCAAAAAGGCCTGGTTGCCCATAATCAGGTGGATGAATGGCAGACTCAGGTGAATGAACTGACCGCCAGAGAAGCGGCCCTGGCACAACAATATGCCGGCGCTGAAGTGGCTTTAAGTTATACCCAGGTGCGGGCACCCATCTCCGGCACTTTGGTCGCGCGCTTGCAAGAGCCGGGTGCCATGCTCAATCCCGGCACGCCGCTGGTCTCTATTTATAACCCGGCGCAGTTGCAGGTTGAGGTCTCAGTGCGTGAGCGTTTGCTCAGCGAGCTGACAATCGGGGCGCGTCATCAGGTAAGTATACCGGCGGCTGAGGCGACGCAATATGCCACCATCAGTGAACTGGTTCCGGTGGCCGATCGCGGCGCACGCAGCTTTACGGTGAAACTGGATATGCAGTGGGCGCAGGGCGTGATCCCGGGCATGTACGCCATCTTAAAGTTGCCTGGCAGCGAGCGCCCGGCGGTGCTGATCCCCGCGGCTTTAGTGCAATATTATGGTCAGCTTAGTAAAGTGGCGGTGCTGGATAACGGCCAGGTGCAAAGCCGCTTTATTCGCCTTGGCAGGGAATATGGCGATCAGGTTGAGGTGATAAGTGGCCTGCAAGTCGGTGAACTGCTGGTTGCAGGCTCACCGACAAGCGTGACTGCTGCTACAGAAAAGTCGCGATCTCCTCAAGTGGCTTTTTAACCAGCGCGTGTTCTGGCACGGTGGCATCCTCGGCCGGATAACCGGCGATCAACAGCATATAAGGGCGTTCGTTTTCCTTATCGCGCTGGCAGATCTCCATCAGGAAACTCATGGGTTTCGGCGTGTGGGTCAACGTGGCCAGCCCGGCATGGTGTAAAGCCTGGATCAGAAAGCCGGTAGCAATACCAACGGATTCATGGACATAGTAGTTGGTATGCTTGTCCTCGCTGTGAATACCGCCTTTTTTCTGGCTAAAGATGGCAATCAGCCAGGGGGCATGCTCGAGATAAGGTTTGTCGGCGTCTGTGCCAAGCGGTTTTAAGGCATCGAGCCACTCTTCACCGGCACGACCTTCATAAAAGGCCTGTTCCTGTTGCTCTGCGGCAGCGCGGATCTGTTGTTTCACGTCCTGGCTGTGGATGGCCACAAAATGCCAGGGCTGATGATTGGCCCCACTGGGGGCAGAGCCTGCCGTTTTAATACAGGCTTCAATGATTTCTACGGGTACTGGCCGATCACTGAAGCTGCGGATGGTGTGGCGGCGCTTTGCTTCATCCAAAAATTCAGTGGCCCGGCTTAGCATTTCTTCCTGTGGGTACTCAACGAAATCGTTGAGTGGCACGTTCGCATGTTGTTTCATGATTTACCTTTGTCTTTCTTGTTTATATTTTGTTATATCCTGACTGCAGAACCCTTGCAACTGGCGCGCATATCGGCCGCATTGACAATGTAAAGCAAACGCAGAAGCTGCGGCAATTTAACTTTACCTTTGTCCGCTAGAGCAAAAAGACGACTGTTATTCATATTGGTTATATCCAACATCAGGGCACCGGGCTCTGAGTTAATACGCTGATCCGTTATACTGCTCACCCATTTCTGAACGGAGATCTTTATGTATCAGCATCTATGGGAATCGGGCGACGCCGTTGCTCTGGGGGTCGGTAAGGCCGTGTGTGTGGGTCGCAACTATGTGGCACATGCCAAAGAGCTAAACAATCCGATACCGGACAGCCCGCTGCTTTTTATTAAACCAGCTTCGGCATTTTGCGATTTTCAGTCGCCACTGGCGCTTAATACCGCACTGGGCGAGCACCATTATGAAGCTGAACTGGTGCTGCTGGTGGGGGAAACCATAGACAGCAATACCCGCGCGCCGCTGCAACACATTTGCGGTATTGCAACCGGGCTGGATCTGACACTCAGGGACTTACAAACTAAACTGAAGCAACAGGGTCATCCCTGGGAATGTGCGAAGGCGTTTGATCAAAGCTGTGCACTGACTCCTTTCACACCCGTTCAGGGTCTCGATGAAAGCACCGAGTTGCACTATCGATTCTGGCAAAATGACGTCCTTAAACAGCACGGCGACAGCAGCCTGATGATTTTTTCGCTGGCCACTTTGCTGAGCGAGATCAGCCGTTATTTCACCCTGCATCCGGGCGACATCGTTATGACGGGGACCCCGCAGGGCGTTGGTGCACTCAATGAGGGCGACACCCTGACGCTACAGCTCCAGGATGCCCCCCGTTATACTACAAGCGTGACCGTCAGACGCTGACGTCTGTCGGCGCCGCCTCGGCCGTGGTTTCTTTGTCTTCTGGCTGCTCTGGCTGGTTGAGCGATGGGCTGAACAACAGCACTATGCCCAGCAGCGACAGGGCACCAAGCAGCAACCAGCTGACCGGCAGAGACACCAGATTGAGTAAAGCGCCTGTCAGCGCGGCACCCAGCATCCCTCCCATCCGGGTAGTCAAGGATCCAAGGGATTCTATGGTGGCCCGCACACTGTTGTCGCATAGCTGATGCTGCAACTGTAACTGTGCAGGCTGGGTCAGGCCAAAGCACAGGAAGAACAGCAGTAACGCTGCCACAAACCAGCTCAGGCCCGGTGCCAGCGCCATCGCCACTAAGGCAACCAGCTTAAGCAGGTGGGCAACGGCCATGGCTTGTCCAAGCTTTTGATTGAGCAGTGTACACAGCTTCGCGCTGAGGACCGCCGCCACCCCGTTGAGGGCAAAGGTCGCCGCCATCACCGCCGGGAATAACCAGGCCACCGCATCCATGTCCACCTGCTCCAGCTGGTGCACAAAGATAGGCCAGAACTTTTCGATACTGGCGCTGACTGGAATGACTATCACCAATGCAATCAGCAGCTTCGCCAGCGCGGGCTGACGCACTGTTTTGATGGTGGTGCCAACATGATGATTCAGTGCCTGTTTAAAGCTGTGCTCAGAAGGGGTCTTCACTTCTTTTACCCAATGAAATGTCAGCGGCAGCAGCAAAACAAACCCGATACTGGAAACGATAAAGATCAGCTGATACATCTGTAAGGTCGAAAGCCCCAACTGATTGCCAAAGGCCAGAAACAAAGCAGAGAGCACCGCAGAAGATGCGCCAATACCATAGGCCAGTCCGTAGGCCGATGCAAACCCCTGATTCAGGGTTTGCTCACCCTCGGCTTCTTTAAAGCGCTCCACAAACCAGGCGTTGAGCGTGCCACTCAGGGTGGCCTGATTCAGTCCCCAGCAGCTGACCGCGATCAGCAAAGTGATAAAATCGGTGGCTACCAGCAGCAGCAAGTTGGTCAGCAGGGCAAAGATCAGCGAGCAGCAAAACAACCGGCGACGACCGAAATGGTCGGCAAGGGCCCCGCTTGGCACTTCACTGACAATGATCACGGCGCTCATGATCACCATGGCAATGGCAATCTGGCTGACCACAAATCCCTGGGCAAGCAGATAAGGGGTCAGAATAGGCAGCAGCAGCATAGCCGCAAACATGGTCAGGCCAAGGTGTATGCCGTAGCGCTTACACAGTTGTTGTTTGTTCATGCGCGTCGCTCCTGAACAAGGTGGGGATGGGCCGAGGCCAAAACCTGATTGATGCGCGTGGCAATGCAATGCAGGTCCTGTTCATCGGTCATAATTTCATCATGGGCGCTGTGCAGCCGGATATACTCGGCCTGTGGCAGCAATGACGCAAAGCCGTTATCGGGCAGTGCAAAGGTGGCCTTATACACAGTAGGTACATCAAACACCGGCTCGAACAGCCCCAGCACCTGGGTGGGCATGGCGTCATCATTCACCCTGTCGGCTGTAAAAAAGCTCACCGAATAAGGGTAAGGATCGGCGGTGTGGAAGTGACGCACAAAGTCGACAAAGGCGCGTCCCACCGGCCAGGTTTCCAGACCTGGATCGCTGTTCTGAACACATTGCTCTGCCTCGGCCAGCTGGGTTGCGCTCAGTTGCGGAATGATGGGGTCAATCAGGAAGCTATGCGCCACTTCATGGCCCAGAGATTCCAGGTGCCTGGCCACTTCCAGACTCAGAGCTGCGCCTTCACAGAAGCCACCCAGATAGTAAGGCCCTTCGCTTTGGTGCGCGATGATCCGCTCGGCATAATACCGTATCAGGCTCAGCTGGTTGAGGTGACGACCGGTGAAGATTTTCACATTCTCCAGCGCGTGCACTGCGAAGTGCTCATTTAATCTGGCAATCAATGGATTAAAGCTGTCGGCACTGGCGGCGGCCGGGAACAGGTGGAGCACCGCGGCATCGGATACCGTGGCCGGACGGATCAAGCCGGGCTCAAAGTGTGACAGCTGTAGTACAGCCTGCAGTGCTTCATCATCATTCATACCGTTAAACAGATCGCGGTTTTGTTGATCCAGCAGCAGGGCCTGGGCACGTATGGTGTTGTGCTCTATCACCAGTTTGGGGGTCAGCTGCCAGCCTTCTTTACTGGCCGCGCTGCAAAAGTGCAGCAGCCGGATGGAGTCGGCACCATAGTGCATCACTGGCTGAGTCACACACATGCTGTCTAAGCCCAGCAGGGATTGCCAAAGGAGCAGCAGTTTCTTCTCTGTCGCCGTACCGGGCGCAATCACTGTGTCTGCAACTTGCTGTGGCGCCGGCAGGCGACGCTTATCCAGCTTGCCATTGGCGGTCAGTGGCAGTTGTTCAATGGCACTGAGGGTATGCGGCTGCATATAGCCCGGCAGACGCTGGTTTAGTGTGTCCCGGATCACAGCAAGCTGCGCCGCGGTATCCTGCTGCTGGGCAAGCACCACATAGGCATCGAGCTGACTGTGGCCCTGATGCTGGCGCACCACCACGGCGCAGTTACTGATCTGAGGCAGCACATTGAGTTGCTGCTCGATTTCGCCCAGCTCCACGCGGTGGCCACGGATCTTGACCTGCTCATCATTGCGGCCCAGGTAGGCCAGCGTGCCGTCTGCTTGCCAGTACACCAGATCGCCACTGAGATAGTAACGCTGGGCCTTATCAAACAGGCTCAGGGTAACAAACTTTTCTTCACTCAGTGCCTCGCGGTTGAGATAGCCCTGGGCCAGACCGGCTCCGGTGATGTATAGCTCGCCGGGGCAGCCAGGCGGCAGCAGTTGGCCCTGTTGGCCCAGCACCACCGTAGCGCGCCCGGCGATGGGTGCCCCAATTGGGATCTGAGCATGTGCTTCGCTGAGCTCATAACAGGTCGTAAAGGTGGTGCACTCGGTTGGGCCATAGCCGTTGATAAAATGTGCCGGTGCATAAGCCGAGCTGAGCAGCTGATTGACCAGCTCACAGGTCAGGGCTTCACCGCCCACCAGGAGATGTTCCAGCGAGGCAAACAGCGTGGGGTCTTGCTGATACAGCGTGTCGAATAATGCCCGGGTCAGCCACAGCGTGGTGATGCCTTGCTCATTCAGCAGCGCTTTAAACTCGGCTACCTGGCTTAGCAGGTCGTTATAACCACAGTAGAGGCTTGCACCATTAAGCAGCGGCATCCATACCTCAAAGGTGGTGGCATCAAACGCCGGGTTTGCCAGTTGCATAAAGCGCGACTGAGGCGAGACGCTAATATAAGTGTTATCTAGGGTTAAAGAAGTACAGCCATAGTGACTGACCATCACGCCTTTGGGCTGCCCCGTGGTGCCCGAGGTATAAATGATATTCGCCAGGCTGTGAGGCGTGATTTCACTGTGCACCGGTTGCGTGCTGAGTGAGGTATTGCCAATGATGTCGTCGACATTCAGTAACGGCAGCTGGGCTGCGTCGGCCAACAGCTCTGCCTCTTCAACCTGGGTGCCCTGGGTGAGCAGCAGTTCGGCCTGGCTGTCTTCCAGCTGATAGGCGCGCCGTGGCAACGGGTCCTTACAGGGCAAGGTGGTGTAAGCAGCCCCGGCCTTGAGCGTGGCCAGCATGGCGATGACCAAAGCGGCATCGCCCGGCATATGCAGGGCGACGACCCGAGCCTGGGGTGCAAAGGCCTGGATCTGCGCAGCCAGACGATTGGCTTCCTGATCCAGCTGCTGATAGGTCCACTGTCGTTCAGCCGTGACCAGCGCAGGGCGCTGCGCAAAGCGCGATGCCATGTCAGCAAAGCGCTCGGTGATGGTGTACGGTGCCGGAAAAGCCTGTGACAGGCCGCTCAGCTGCTGTTGCTCCGCGAGGTCGGCCTCACTGAGAAGCGGCAGGTTAAACAGTGGCGTCTGCTGGCTTGTCTGGCTGTCTGCGTAAGCCACTAATATCCGGGTATATAAGGTGGCGATACGCTGGGCATGTGCCTCACTGTACAGCGCGCTGGCGTAGTTGAGGTTCACTTGCGCCTGTCCGGGAGCCAATTCCAGGTGCATGGTCAGGTCAAACTTAGCGGTCACATCGGCATCCGTTGTTGTGTGGTGTTGTTGCCACAGCGTTTGCGCACTGCCTTGTTGAAACTGACTGGAGGTGAACATGGTCTGGAATATCGGGTGGCGGCTGGTGTCCATGGTCACCGCCAGCGCCGATTTGATTTCTTCAAAAGGCAAGTCCTGATGGGCTTTGGCTTCATTGACCTGACCCTGCACCAGCGCCAGCCAGTCGCTCACACACAGGTTCAGCTCAGCCTGTAATCGGATCGGCAGTGAATTGACAAAATAGCCAAGGATCTGCTGACAGGCCTGGTTGGGACGGTTATCGCTGGGTAGACCGATGATCAGGTCCTGCTGGCCACTGTATAAACACAAAGTGTGAAACCAGGCCGCCAGACCGAGCGTGTTGGTGCTGATCTTGTGGCGTTTTGCCAGTGCCTGGAGTTGCCCGTCACTGCCCTCAGGCAGAGTCAGTGTGATATTTTTCCCACTGTGGTCAAAGACTTTGGGTCTTGCGTTGGCACAGGGCAGATGCAGGGCGCTGTGGCTGTCCAGTTGTGTTTGCCAATAGTCTTTTAGCGTGGCAATGCGCTGCGCACTGAGGCGCTGTGCCTGCCAGTGTGCGTAGTCATTAAACTGCAAGGTGTCTGCCAGCGGCGTTTGCTGGTAACTGGCTTGCAGCTGCGCTAAAAAGACCCCCAGCGACCAGCCGTCAAAGGCAATGTGATGCCACACCAGATAAAGGTACTGGTGCGACTGCGTGCTTATCCAGGTGGCACGAAACGGGCGCGCTTCATGCAGTGCAAAAGGCTGGGTAAACAGCTGCTGGCATGTTGGCGCCAGTTCTGCCTCATCGCAATGCAGGTGCGTCAGCGTAAAGGGCGTTGTGCAACGCTGCTGTTGCATCTGACCTTGTGCGTTGCTGGTAAAGCAGGTGTCCAGCGCACTGTGCCGCTGACACAAGCGCTGCAACGCCTGCTCCATTTTAGCCATGTCGCACTCAGCACTGAGCTTGAGCAGACAGGGAATGTGATAAGTATGGGTCTGCCTGCTGACCTGCTGAGAAAACAGCATTTGTGTCTGGCCCAGTGTCAGCGGTGCGGCATCACTTTCGCTGGCAAAAATCTGAGTTTGTTCAAAGCACAGGCGGCTGTTGATGTGATGGCGCTGCAAATAATCCAGCAGCTGGGTTTTATGTGCCCGGATCGTTGCCACTATGTCTGACTGGCTAACATCGCTCTGGCTGGCAAGCTTCAGCTTGCCCTGATCATGCCAGACACTGATCTGCTGGGCTTTTAGGGTATACATTAACTGGTGCATGGAGAACCTCATTATAATTCCATTTCAAATTCGGCGTCGGGGATGGCTTGTTCCGCCAGCAGCCGATCAACGGCGGCGGCAAACTCGGCCAGCACCGGATGAGTCAGTAAGGTGGCCAGTTCAATATTGACCACAAAGGCTTTTTCACACTCGGCGATTAGCCGCGCAGCCTGTACGGAAGAACCGCCCAGCTCGAAAAAGTCATGATTGATATTCAGCTCAGACACGCCCAGCAGGCGCTGGCAAAGTTCGAGCACGGTTTGTTCGGTTTGCGTTTGCGGGGCGCGCTGCTCAACTTTAAGCTGATCCAGCTCGGGCTGCGGCAACTGCTTAAGATCCAGCTTGCCGTTTAAGGTCAGCGGGAAATGAGACACAAACAACAAATGTTTTGGTCGCATATAAGGTGGCAGCTGGGCGTTCAGCCAGTTGAGCAGGGCACGAGAATGCGAGTCTGCCACAGGGGCGGTGGCGCTTTGGTTTAACACACAGTAGGCGATAAGCTGCTGCGCATGCCCCTGAACCTGACAGACCACGGTCTGGCCGACGTCCGGATGGGTCAATAATTTTGCCTCGATCTCACCCGGCTCAATGCGGTAGCCATTGATCTCCAGCTGCTGATCGGTTCGAGCCACAAACTGCAGGGTGTCCGCATCAACCCGGCGCACTAAATCGCCGGTGCGGTAGACCTGCTCATGCAATTGTTGCGCACCATGGTGCATTGTCAGGGTGATAAAATGGGCCGCCGTTTTGTCGGCATTTTGCCAGTATCCCAGCCCGGTACTGCAGCCTGCGCTGTGTAGTTCACCACAGCCGCCCGGTGGCACAGGTCGCTGATATTTATCCAGCACATACAGACGGGTATTGCGAATGGCGCGCCCTATGGTGACTGCCTGCTGGGGCGTAACCTCAGCCTGAGTCACACACACGCTGGTTTCACTCAGTCCATATTCGTTGTAAAAGGTGTTTGCCAGGCGCTGATGTACCGGATTGAGCGGCGCGCCACCGACAAACAACACATCCAGCTGGCACTCTGCCAGCAGGTCCGCAAACTGATTGACCAGCACGGTAGGCACAAAGGCCACATCTACGTGCTGGCGACGCAAGAACTCACACAGCCTGGGTACATCGCGACGTATGGGCTCAGGAATGATCTCCAGTCGCGCACCCGCAGCCAGTGCCGGGAAAATCTCGATGATGGAGGCATCGAAGACATATTCGGCATACTGGCTGGCAACCACCTGACGTGACTGACCAATTAAGCGGTGGCTGTGCATCATGTGTGCTGAGAGGTTGATAAGGCCGCGGTGGCTGAGCATGGCCCCTTTGGGGGTGCCTGTAGTGCCGGAGGTATAGATCAGATAGGCGAGGCGGTCTGGGCTGTGGTTAAAGTTAATATCATTAAGTTCGGTCTGTGTCTCTGGCCAGTCTCGCCAGTGATACAGCAAGGTGGGCACCGTTGACCAGCTTAACGCATCATCACTGAGCAGTAGTGCACACTGCGCCTGTTGCAACAGGGTTTCACGGCGTGCCTGCGGGTGGTTGGGCGACAGCGCAACGAAGGCGGCACCGGCTTTGAGCGTGGCCAGCATGGCAACGATCATGTCACAGCCTTTGTGAAAGTGCAGTGCGACGCGGGCGGGTTCAGCTCCCGGCGCGCCAAGATGCTGATGCAGTGTGGCAGCCAGTTGTGATGATAAGCTATCCAGCTCGCCATAGCTGATTTGCTGATCTTCAAACGACAAGGCAATGTTGTGCGGCGCACGCTCGCAGGCTTGTGCAAAACAGGCTAACCAGTTTGTGTGTGGATCATTACTTTGCTGTGCCTGGTGTGTCACCAGGGTTTGAAATTGCGCGTGGCTGAGCAGCGGGCAGTCGCGTACCGGCTGCTCCGGGGCCGCCATCAGGTTGTTTAGTAGCACCTGATAAAATGCCAGAAACTGCTCACAGCGTGTTGCATCATAACGGGTTGTGGCATAGGTAAACTGGCCTTGCAGCTGGCTGCCGTCGTCCTTAAACACCATATTCCACTCAAATTTGGCCGGCGTATAGGCGTAATCTTGCGGGTTCTCCGGGATCACCTCAAAACCGTTAAATGCCTGAGTCAGCGGGTTAAACTGATCCAGTGTGAAAAACAGCTGAAACAGCGGCGACAGGCCACTTTGCCGCTCAACGTTGAGCGCATCTGCCAGCACATCCACAGAGGTGCCCTGATGGCTTTTTGCATCGTGAACCTGAGTCTGCACCTGTTTCATTAATGCCGTAAAACTGAGTGTGCTGTCCAGGCGCAGCGGCAGTGCCAGGGTATTGACAAAATATCCCATCAGTTCGTGACTGTCCGGATGGGCGCGGTTGTCGCTCGGTGTGCCAATGACAATGTCATCCCGATCGGCCCAGAAACAGGCGGCGAGCACAAAGCTGCTGAGCAGGGTTGCATAAAGGCTGACTCCCTGTTGCTGTGCCAGCGCACGCAACGAGCGGGTCAGTGCGTCGGGCAGGGTAAAGCTCAGTGCCTTGCCCTGGGGATCATAACTGGCGCTGCGGCTAAAGTCGCTCTCCCATGGGGTCAAGTCAATACCGGCAAACGCCTGTTGCCAGTAATCCAGCTCTGCCTGCTCGTCCAGGGTGCTGCGCCAGTGGGCATAGTCCCGGTAAGTCAGTGCGGGCGGGGTAAGTACCTGACCGGCCATTTGTTGATCCAATTCACGAATAAAGCGCTCGACCGACCAGCCGTCAAAGGCCACATGGTGAAACACCAGTAACAATCTGTAGCTGGGCAGCGGGCCTACACGCAATTGCGCCACTCGCACCGGCGCTGACGTGTCTAATGTAAATGGCGCATTGACAAATTCCTGCAAGGCACTGTCATTATGGCTCTGTAACGCCAACACCTGACAGGGTACCGGGTAGCGCGTCTGACTGATAAACCAGTGTCCCTGCTCATCCTGATCGTAGCCCTGTTGTAATATCTGGTGACGGCTGATCACTTGCTGCACCCCTTCCATCAGCGCCTGCTGCTGTGCCAGCGACTCGCAGCTCAGCATCAGAGGAATATGATAGGCTCCCGCAGTGGTGGCAAGGCGTTCACTCAGTAACATAGCTTGCTGCTGCGGAGTGACTGCCACAGGTTGAGTAGGATCGGCGAGCACGGGAATGGGCTCGATGCGGTGCTGGGTATCCAGATTAGCCAGAATAGCAGCCGGTGTCTTGTGGCTCAGCAACGCTTTGAGCGTGACAGGCAGCGCCAGAGTACGCTGCATTTTAGCCACCAGGGTCATGGCGCTTAGCGAGTTTCCGCCCAGCGCAAAAAAGCTGTCCTGCATACCCACCTGCTCAACCCCGAGGTGTTCGGCCCACAGGGCGCAGAGATCTTTTTCCAGTGCGCTTTGCGGGGCGACATAGGTAGTGCTGACGCTGATATCCAGCGGCGCGAGTGCACGGGCGTCAACCTTACCCGAAGGCAGTAAGGGCAAAGTCGCGCTGCATTGCAGTGCTGCCGGATGCATGTAATCCGGCAGTCGTTCGTTCAGCCAGGGCAGTAACTCATCGAGCGTTAGCATGCTGGTGGTGCCGAGGTAAGCAACCAGCGCAGGCCCTTGTGCCAGGGTTTGCACTTTCACACAGGCCTGCTCAATATCCGGGTGCTTAAGCAGCACCACTTCGATTTCATTGAGCTCAATACGATAGCCACGAAGTTTAACCTGCGCATCATTGCGGCCCATAAATTCCAGGTTACCGCAGGGCAGTCGACGGGCCATATCGCCGGTGCGATAGGCGCGCCCGCGCGCTGTGGTAATAAAACGAGCTTCAGTTTGCTCTGGCAGATTGAGATAGCCACGGGCAACACTGTGGCCTGAGATCAGGATCTCACCGGGGCAACCGACCGGCAGAGAAGCGAGTGCGTCGTCGACGATGTCGATGGTGACATGGCGCAAAGGTTGACCAATGGCCTTGAGGTTTTGCTGCTGAGCAAACTGCCTGTGCACTGTGGCCGTGACCGTAGCTTCGGTAGGGCCATATTCACTGAACAGGCGCTGTTGCCAGGTATCGACCAGGCTTTGGCTACAGGATTCACCACCGAACACCACCCGCCGGATGGCGCTGGCTTTGCCGCAGTGTCCAATCGCTTGTAAATGCGATGGTGAGGCCACCAGGTGGGTGACGGCCCTGTCGAGAATTTCCTCTCGCATGGCCAGCGGGTCGTTGCAAGTTCGCTCGCAGGGAATGACCAGGCAGGCACCATTGAGTAAAGTCATAAACAGCGGCTCGACTGAGGCATCAAAAAAGTAGGGCGTTAACCAGTAGGTCCGCTCATCGCTGGCAAATTGATAGACCTCGCTGGTGCTGCGTACCAGCGCATCAACATGACCATGCTCGACCATCACGCCCTTAGGCTGGCCGGTACTGCCCGAGGTATAAATAACGTAGGCAAGTTGCCCGGCATCGCCCTGCGTTAATTCATATTCCGCAGGATCTGACAGCAAGGCCTCGGTTGTCAGTACCGGGGTGGCATCACACTGGGCCAGTTGTTGCGCCTGTGCCGTCAGCTGAGATTGGGTCAGTAGCAGTGCCGCCCCCGAATCATTAAGAATAAACTGGTTACGGCTGCTGGCCTGAGTTGGGCTCAGAGGCACATAAGCCGCGCCTGCGGCTAAGGTGGCCAGAATCGCGGTGACCATCTGTGGTCCACGAACAAACATCAAAGCGACCTTAGGGTCGTCATGCTGTGCTATCTGTGCGCGTATATGGCTTGCAAGCGTTTTCACTTCCCGGGCCAGGGTGCGATAACTTACCTCCTGCTCCTGGTAGATCAGGGCACTGGCCTGAGGGGTTTGCTTGGCCTGGGCAACAAAGCGTGCATAGAGGTTGTCATAGGCAGGTTTGTCTTGTGTCTGCGGTTCGCTCAGACATTGACCCGGCGGCACATACGTGTGCGATTGCAGCGGCTGGTGGGGCGCGGCAACACTGCACTCAAGCAGGTGGATAAAGGTCTGACGAAATGCCTCAATATAAGCCTGGCTGAAGCGGTTTGGGTTGTAATCAATCTGACCTGAGATAGTCGCTTCACTGTCATCCAGTGCCAGCAACAGGTCTACTTTAATGGGCTGATACAGCTCATCATCACTGAGCAATGGGCTGACTGAAAAGGGCAGTGACAACGCCGGGTCCAGCTGGCTGGCCAGTTTTTGCACACTGAACATGATCTGCAGTGCGCTTTGCTCACGGTCGCCCTGTGTAAAGTATTGAACCACCTCATCAAATGGCAGATCCTGATGGCGTTTGGCCTGATGCAGGGTGTCTTTCACCTGAGTGACCAGTTGCGCAAAGCTGGCTTGTTTATCAAGCTCTGCCCGCAGTGCCAGGGTATTGACAAAAAAGCCCATAATGTCCTGGGTTTGCGGGTGATCCCGGTTGTCTGATGGCACTCCCAGCAGGATATCGTTCTGATTGGTAAAGAGCATCAGCGTATAATAGTAGGCACTGAGCAGGACACTGAATGGCGTGGCACTGAGGGAGCTTGCCAGCTGACGAAGCTGGGTGCTGAGTGTGTCGGGCAGAGTAAAATACAGATTACTGCCACGGGTGAGCGGCTCATTTAAAGGCGCGTCCAGCGTTTTGGGTAGCCGGGTTGGCAGCGCATCTTTTAATTGTGTCTGCCAGTAATCATGCGCCTGTTGCTGATCCAGTGTCAGGTGCCAGCTTGCGTAGTCAAAGTAGGACAAAGGCGATGGCTGTTGCTGCGCCCATGAAGGGTCGGCCATTAGCTGACTGAGCTCTTTGAAAAACAACTGCATAGACCAGCCATCAAAGGCAATGTGATGCCATAAAAACAGCGTGTAAGTGCTCGAGGCACAGTGATAATGCACCACTCGCAGCGGCGCATCCTGGCTTAAATCAAACGGTGTCAGCACTTGCGTTTGAACCTGTGCTTTCAGTTGCTCAAGGTCGCCGCACCGTGTTTGTACTGAAATCAGTGCGCTACTGCGGGGCTGACAAAAGAGCTGATCGTCGTGCTCCACAATCTGGCTGTTTAAGATCGGGTGGCGCACCGTCAGTGCCTGAATGGCCTTGTCCAGTTTGGCAACTATGTCCGCTTGCTGGTGCTCGACCAGCATCGGAATATGATAGGCACAGCGCTGTGGCTGTAAGCGGTCGACAAACAACAGTCGTGCCTGAGCATTAGACAATAAAGAAAGCTGCAACACAGACCAGTTTAAAAAGGCCTGCTCTGAGTGTATCTGATGCTCTTTAAGCAAAGCCAGCAAGGCAGGCTTGTTGGCTTTTAGCTCGGCAATCAATTCGGCTGCGACGGTTTCCTCATATCCCAGTGCCAGCGAATTGTTGTCACCCAGCCAGACCCGCAGGCCCTGTGTGTGTAGTTTTTGAACAAAAGATAACATATTAAAGCTCCATGACCTGCTTCGCGCTGGTCTGTGTTGCATGCTGTGAACGAACTATGGTGTTTACCTGAGTGCTGCTCAGGTGCTCTGCCAGAGTGGCAATATTGGGGTAACTCAGCAGGGCCGATAACGGGATGGCCAGCTGCAAGGACTCCTGTGCTTCGCGTACCAGCTTAACGGCCAGAATGGAGTTGCCGCCAAGCTGGAAAAAGTCATCCGCAATGCCAACCTGGCTGACGCCGAGCACCTGCTGCCAGAGCGTGCAGAGTTGCTGTTGTAATGGGGTTTCGGGTGCCATATAGCCGCCCTGAGGTGTCAGGCTGGGGGCTGGCAGCGCTTTTTTATCCAGCTTGCCATTGACCGTCAGTGGCAGAGCATCCAGTGCAATCAACTGATCCGGGATCATATAGCTGGGCAGGCGTGTGCCCAGTCGCTGACGTAGCGCTTCGCACTCATGCGCATTGCCGGTGGTGACGATATATCCCACCAGGGCCGTTTGCCCCTGATTGTCATAGGTCAGTACGCAGGCCTTAGAGATTTCGCTGAAGGTCAGCAGCTGTGCTTCTATCTCGCCCAGCTCTATGCGGTGGCCGCGGATCTTCACCTGATCGTCCAGTCTGCCCAGATATTCCAGATGCCCGGTTGGCAGTAGCCGTGCCTTGTCACCGGTGCGATACACTCGACACTGACGCCCGCCGGTGGTGAGTGTAAAGAAGCGCTCGGCACTCAGTGCCTCGCGATTGAGATAGCCGCTTGCCAGGCCCGCTCCGGTAATATACAGCTCGCCCGGGCAGCCCAGCGGCACAGGTCGATGCTGTTCATCCAGCACCAGCGCCTGCATGTCAGACAATGGCTTGCCGATGTCGGCTATATGACGTGGCATGGCTGCGCTCAGGGTCAGGGCGGTAACATGCACTGTGGTCTCGGTGATGCCATACATATTGACCAGCGTGATACGGTCACCATAGTGTTGCCACCAGGGTGCCAGCTTACTGTAATTGAGCTGCTCGCCACCAAAGATCACATAGCGCAGGGTGCTGAGTGGCACCTGAGCTGTGCTGGCGATATCGGCAAAGGTATAGAATGCGCTGGGCGTCTGGTTCAGTACGGTGACGCCATATTGCTGACATTGCCCGACAAACTGCATGCTGTCACGGATCTCCAGATAGTCGGGAATAAACAGCTTGCCGCCATAGGCCAGCGCGCCCCAGATCTCCCAGACACTGAAATCAAAGATATAGTCATGGTACAGCACCCAGGTGTCTTGCTCTGAAAAACTAAAATGCTGTTCGGCAGCACTGAGCAGGCGCGCGACATTGCCATGGGTTTGCACAACACCTTTAGGCTTGCCCGTGGTGCCAGAGGTATAAATAACATAGGCCGGATCGGCGCCTTTGATGTTGCATGCGGGCGGCGTGTCCGGATAGTCATGCAGTGTTGCCTCGTCGTCGAGCAGCAGATAAGTTAGCTGCGGGGCGCCCAGTTCGTCGCTCAGTTCACCATAACTTATCACCACCTGCACTTCGGCATCATCGAGAATAAACCCATTGCGGCTGGCCGGTGCCCGGGTCGATAAAGGCACATAGGCAGCACCGGCCTTTAAGACCCCGAGAACGGCGACCAGCGTATCCGGGCCCGGTGGTAAATATAAGCCGACAAACTGGCCACTCATATTCTGTTCAACCAGCCACTGGGCCAGTTGGTTGGCGCGGCGCGCCAGTTGATCGTAACTCATGGTGCCCGTTGTGGTGAGCAGGGCGGTATTGTCGGGGTGGCGCTGCGCCTGTTGAGCAAATAAGTCTGTCAAACTCTGATCTGAATATAGTGGCGTGGTGAGTGGCTCAGGCAGCGTCGCCGCAGGTGCCAGCGCACTTAGCGGTTGCGTCAGCTCGGATTGCGAGGTGCAGCTCACCAGTTGCGCCAGCAGGTGGGCAAAGTTACTGGCCATGGACTCAACAAACCACAGATCATAGCGGCTGCGGTCATACTCCCACTGCATGATAACCGGACGCGCCGGATCCTGACTGTGGATATCCTGCAGGGCAATGTTTAACTCGAACTTGGTATCCTGAGCCGGTGCACCGTGCTCCAGCGCAATATGCGTAAAAGTATCCAGGTGCTGCGTCGGTAGCGGCGTATCCTGAAAGGTAAAGCACACCTGAAATAGCGGGTTCACACCGGGGATGCGCGGCACATTCAGGGCCTCAACCAGCGCCGGGAAAGGCAGTGCCTGGTTCGCCTGTGCTTCGCTGCATACTTCAAAGCTCTGCTGGATCAGCTCATCAAGGGTCGTCTGAGGCGCGCTTTGCAGGCGGTGCACCACAGTGTTGACCAGCATACCCAGTGTGGTTTCCAGTTGCGGGTGCGCCCGGTTAGCCAGTGCCGAGCCAATACAGATATCCTCATCGCCGCTGAAGCGCGACAGCACCAGGTACAATGTGGCCAAAGTGGCAGAAAACGGCGTGACCTGGTTGCGCTGACAAAACAGTTGTAGCTGTTGCCACAGTGCTCTGGGCAGCTCAATTTGATGAGTACCTGCACTGACAGGCACATCCTGCGCCAGCTGAGAAACGGGTAAGTTAATGCGTGGCGGCGCTGACTCTAACTGGGTTTGCCAGTACATGCGCTGCTGCTGTGCCTGCTCGCCACTGAGCCACTGCGCCTGGTGACAGGCGTAATCGGCATACTGGATCTGGTTTGGCTGGGCGGCAGGGGCTTCGCCATTTTCCAGCTGGGCATACAGGGCCAGTAACTGGCTTGCAAACTGATTGGCCGACCAGCCATCGTGGATCAGATGGTGCTCGACTTGAAGCAGCACATGTTTTTGATCACTTAGCTTCACCAGCGCCCAGCGTGCCAGTGGCAGGCTGTCGAGCTTAAACGGGGCATTCAGCTGATTTAGCTGCTGCGTTAGCTGCGATTCGGCTTCGGCTTCGCTCAGTTCACTGTAATCCAGCAGCGGAAGTTCTGGCACATAGTCCGGGTGGATATGCTGAAGCGGTTCGTGCAAATCAAACGAGGTACGATAAATTTCATGACGCTGAACCAGCGTGTTGAGCGCCGCATGCAATCTGGATGGCTCCAGCGCACCGTTTAGCGTCAGTCGGCTGACCGAGTGATAGGCAAGGTTGTCCGGTGCCTGGCGCGCTAAAAACCATAACCCGCTTTGTTGCGCCGACAGAGGCGCCGTGTGCTGGTGGTGCGCCGGGCGATGTGCAATGGCTGCAGGCGGGCGGACGTTGTGCGTCAACAGGGCCTGCCAAATCTGCGCCGGGGTGCGCAGTCGGTAAATCAGCTGAGTGTCCAGGTGCAGCTTAAGTTGCTGCTGAACCTCATTGGCGATACGGATAGCAGAAATCGAGTCGCCACCTTGCTCAAAGTAGTCGCTGTGCCAGTGCAGCTCAGCCGGGCAATAACCTTGCATCAGGCTTAAAAATACCTGCTGAGTATGAGATAACTGGGCATCCACGTGAGTGTGTTCGACCTCAACAGGCAGGGCTGCCAGTGCACGCTTATCGGTTTTGCCATTTTCCGTCATCGGTAACTTGTCGAGCAGTACTATCAGATCGGGCTGCATATAATCTGGCAGGGTACGGCTCAGGTGAGTGGCGATAGGCTGAGTCTGCTCAGCGTCGCTGTCCTGTGCCACGACATAAGCGGCGAGTAAGCGACGATTCCCCTGTTGTTTGATCACGCAGCTGACCAGCCTGACGCTATCCAAAGTCGCAATGGTTTGTTCGATTTCCTCAAGCTCAATGCGAAAGCCACGTAACTTAACCTGGCCATCATCACGACCGGCAAAGTGGTATTCCTGACCGTCAAAAGAAGCCAGATCGCCCGTCTTATATAAGCGGCTGAAACCCGCCGGATCGCACTGTGGGTCGTAAAAAGGGTTGGCGATAAAGCGGCTCTGGGTCAGGTCATCCCGGTTCAGATAGCCCAGCGCCAGGCGTGGGCCACTAATATACAGCTCTCCCACTTCGCCCTGTGGGCAGGGAGTTAGCTGCGGGTCCAGCACATATAGCCGGGTATCGTTCAGTGGCTGGCCAATATTCAATTCGCTGTCTTGTGGCGCAAAGCGATGCAAACTGGTGGCAACCGTGTTTTCTGTCGGGCCATAACCATTATAAATTGCAGTGATCTGGCTGTAGGCTTCGAGCATAGCCACATTCGGCGTCTCACCTGCGACTATCAAACACTTCAGTGCACTGAGTTGCTGCGGCGGAATCAAGGCCAGCAGCGCAGGCGGGATGGAAGCAAACTCGATGTCATTTTGCTGTACCAGGGTGCTCAGCGCCTGCGCATCGGTGCGCTCGTGTTCGCTGGCGATATACACGCTCTGGCCCAGTAATAAATGGACAAACAGTTCGAACACACTGGCATCAAAGATATACGAGGCAAACAACAAGGCGCGCTGATATTGCCCTGTGTTGAACCAGTCGATATGCGCATCGGCCAGGTGTAAAATATTCTGTGCGGGGATCTGAACGCCTTTCGGCTGTCCGGTTGTCCCTGAGGTATAAATCACGTACCCTACCGCATCTTGCGTTTGAGCGGGGGCAGTATCGAGTCCATCTTGCGTGCTGAGCTTGTCAACGCAGAGCACAGCGCGGCCCGCAATGGCGTCTGCTTTACTAAGGTCGCTGTGGGTCAGGATAAGCTTTGGCTGGCTGTCCTGCAAAATAAATTGCGTCCGCTGCGCCGGGGCATCGGTGGAAATAGGAATATAGCCAAATCCGCAGTGCAGAACGGCCAGCATACTGACGACCATATCAATGCCGCGCTCGTGATAGAGTGCAATGTATTGAGAAGAAGGCGCGGTGTGTGTCTGTTCAGGAAGTTGCTGGCGAATATGTCCGGCAAGAAAAGCGACTCGCTGCGCTAATTCCTGATAGCTGATATGATTATTTTCATAAATAAGTGCAGTTCGATCCGCAAAATTGCCATAAACTTGTGAGAGAGTCATTGCCAGTGGTGGCATACCACTGTCTGAAAAATGCTTGGTGTTCACGTCTTCTAGTCCTTCGCTAACATGTTCAACTTGGTTGCGTGTGAATTGTGTATCACAACTGTGTACAAATTGTGTCTTTATTGTTTTTATTTGGATATTTTCACGCTTTTTTTTGTCCTTTCAGTATTGCAATTTATGTTATTTTGTAGTTCAGACTTGAAACTCATCGTTACTTAGGAATAAATCATGAAAATTAAACAGTTGGGTACGCCGTTTAGTGCGACCGCGTGTAAGGTGTTGTTATGTGGTGGCGGGGAGCTGGGCAAGGAAGTGGTGATTGAGTTTAAACGCCTGGGCGCTGAGGTGGTGGTGTTGGACCGCTATGAACACGCGCCCGCCATGCAGATTGCCGACCGAAGTTACACTCTGTCGATGCTGGACGGTGATAAACTGGCTGCAATTATAGAGCAGGAAAAACCCGATTATATTGTGCCAGAGATCGAAGCAATCGCGACCGACACATTGGTGAGTCTGGAGCAACAGGGCTTTACCGTGGTCCCCAGCGCCAGAGCCACGCAACTGACCATGAATCGTGAGGGGATCCGTCGGCTGGCCGCTGAAGAGTTGGGGCTGGCGACGTCACCTTATCGTTTTGTTGATACCCAGCAGGCGTTTATCGCAGCGGTTGGCGAAATTGGCATGCCCTGTGTGGTGAAACCGATTATGAGCTCTTCAGGTAAAGGGCAGAGTGTGGTGCGTACTGAGGCTGATCTGAGCGCCGCCTGGGAATACGCACAGCAGGGTGGGCGTGCCGGTCAGGGCAGAGTGATTGTTGAAGGCTTTGTCGACTTTGACTATGAAATTACCCTGCTGACCATTCGCCATATTAATGGCACCAGTTTCTGCGAGCCAATTGGTCATGTACAACAAGACGGTGACTATCAGCAAAGCTGGCAGCCGCAAGCCATGTCTGAGCTGGCCTTATCGCGCGCCAAAGCCATGGCCGAGCAGATCACCGAAGCGCTGGGTGGCCGGGGCTTGTTCGGGGTCGAGTTGTTTATTAAAAACGATGAGGTGTATTTCAGCGAAGTGTCGCCGCGTCCTCATGACACCGGCATGGTGACCCTGATCTCTCAGGATCTGAGTGAATTTGCCCTGCATGTGCGGGCCATTTTGGGATTGCCTATTCCTCATATTCAGTGTCACGGCCCGTCGGCATCCAGTGTTATACTGGTCGACGGCACGTCACAGCAACTGAGTTTTACTCAGGTCGCCGAGGCCCTTTGTGAAGCCGACACCGACTTACGTTTGTTTGGCAAACCTGAAGTGGCAGGTCGGCGCCGCATGGGGGTTGCACTGGCGCGTGATGAAAGCTGTGAACTGGCCACAGAGAAAGCAAAACGAGTAAGTTCAACCATAGGCACGATTTTATGACACACAAGGTAATGGGCGATCTGGTCGCCGGGTTCTGGCGTTTACTGGACTGGCAGCACAGCCCGGCTCAGACTTTAGATTTTGTAAAGCAACTGACAGAGCTGGGTATACGTGACACCGATCACGCCGATATCTATGGTCAGTATGAATGCGAAGCGGCTTTTGGTCGTGCGCTGGCATTAGAACCATCGGTCCGTGAGCAGATCCGTATCATCACCAAATGC
This sequence comes from Pseudoalteromonas sp. DL2-H2.2, assembly GCF_021532535.1. Taxonomy (NCBI): domain Bacteria; kingdom Pseudomonadati; phylum Pseudomonadota; class Gammaproteobacteria; order Alteromonadales; family Pseudoalteromonadaceae; genus Pseudoalteromonas; species Pseudoalteromonas sp. DL2-H2.2. The sequence continues at coordinate 59,524 of NZ_JAKGBD010000020.1, forward strand.
GGCATTCGTCCGGCGCTGGCAAGTAAGGGACTGGCGGGCAAAGCCAATCATTATGACTCTAGTAAAGCCCATATCATTGCCTCGGTGCAGCAGTCTTTAAAGCACTTTGGCACAGATCGCATCGATACCTTGCTGATCCACCGTCCCGACTATCTGATGGATGCCGACGAAGTGGCTGAGGCGTTTAACACACTCAAACAACAGGGTGATGTGCTGCACTTTGGGGTATCGAATTTTACCCCTTCGCAGCTGAGCCTGCTGCAGTCGCGTTTAGACTTTGACCTTATCACCAACCAGATAGAGTTTTCTCCTTATGAGCTCAAGGCCCTGGATGATGGCACTTTAGAGCAGTGTCAGCAGCTGCGTATTCACCCCATGCTTTGGTCACCGCTGGCGGGTGGGCGTATCTTCGCAGCACAAGATGACAAAGCGGTGCGTTTACGTGCTTGCTTGAGCGAGGTGGCAGCAGAAGTGGGTGCCAGCGGCATCGACGCGGTGATCTATGCCTGGTTGCTGATGCACCCAAGCAAGCCCTCTGTGGTGCTGGGCACCGGTAACATTGAGCGGGTACGTACGGCCGTTTCGGCACGTACGCTGACCTTATCCCGCGAGCAATGGTATCGTATCTGGCAGGCATCGACCGGCCATAGTGTGCCTTAACTCAGTGGCTGCTGGGCTCAGAGCGTAAAGTCCAGTGCGTAACTCACATAGGCCTTGATGTCATCATCGGCATCAAGGTCTGTTTTGACTAGTCCCAGCGTGAGTCCTCCGGTGCTTAAACTGACACCATAATCCATATAGCTGTCATCCTCACCGGTCCATTCCGTGACGGTATCACCACTGGAGCGGCCGATATGCAGGCCCAACTCAGATTCAGAAAACACCGCAAATGCGGCATTGAACTCCAGATACAACATATCTTCTTCGCTGGTTGAGTCATCCTGCGCTGTGGTCAGGTGGCTAAGCTTCACGGTGAAAAATTGCCAGCCGAGTGAGGCGTACAGCTCGCCAAAGTCGATATTCCCGGCCGCATCCGGATAGGCGTAGTGGATATAACCCAGGTCGTAACTGAGCTGATTGTACTCGCCACTGAAACCTGCATAGAGATCCAATTCATAGCTGGTGCTGGCGGCATCACCAAAATCCACGTTGGATGCCCAGGTGCCAAGATAAAAACCTTTGCCGCTGTCGTAATCCAGCCCGCCCGAGATGGCGGCACCATCATCCGATTGGGTAATACCGCGCCAGAAATAGTTGGAGCTGGCGGCGACATTGGCGCTGACAGAGCTGGGGCTGTCGGCGAATGCCTGCGCGTGGGTGAACAGCAGTGAGATTGCACAAAAAAGTGAGTATTTATTATTCATGTAGAGTCCTCTGGAGCACAAAGTTGTTGTCGTGCACGAGGTTGCAATGGCTAAGCCAGCCTTAAAAAAATGCGCTTTTAAATTTTAATGGTTTGATTTTTATTAATATATTTAGGCTTCTAGGTGTTGGGGAGTAGCTTGAAGTGGGGGCGAGTATGCACGTCGCTGGTGCATGGATTGCTGAGGTTGCACAATTATCAGGCAGTATAGTTGGCTGCCTGATAATCGTCTCTGAGCGATTAACCGAAGATGGCGCGCATCAGTGAAATGGTCTCATCGACACTGCGGCCTTTTTCGACTTCAGCGATGATAGAGTCACGCTTGGCACGGATATGCTCTGGGATGCTCTCATCACTCAAGGCGCGGTCAACCAGAGTTTCTGCCGACTCTTTGCTGCGACGCGTGGTTTTGGTCCCGCCACTGCTTGTGGTCCGCTTTGGTTTATTAAGCAATTTGTAATAGTTGGAGCTTTGCGGCGTGTCTTTGTCTGCATAATAGAAGAAGCACGGCAGTAAAGCTTTAATGGCACTCAGCCTGGTTTCAAGCTCGTCAGCGGCGCTGCCCGTTGTAAACCAGGGCATCTTGTTGATGGCCACCACCACATCCTGCCAGTAACGTTCAAAGTCCCGGTTGGTCAGTTTTGCAATGCCCAGTGCCTGACACAGGGGATCCAGCTTACTGTTGACCAGCGGCGTAAACACATCCGGGCGGCGCATCGCCAGCAGGCGAGTGGCGGGCGCCAGAGTGGGTTTTTCATCGCTGTGACTGAATGCCATCAGGTAAGCCACGACAAACTCCTGGTAATGCTGCGCAGTAACCTCGCCTTCCAGTGGGATATGAGCCAGTGCCGTATCGAACTCACCTGGCAAATCGGCGAGTAACTGGTGGAACCCTTTGGCACTTTTGGTTGAGGCAAACCATTCGACATCGAACTGATATACACCCGTATCCAGGCTGGCGGCATGTTTGCCACTGAATGCCAGGCGGTCTTCGCTGATCATGTCCTGCAACGGTGTGGCGCGCAGTGGGGCGAGGTAGTCAACCAGCTTAAGCTGCTCGTCCAGTGCCAGCTCGGTCTCACGTTGACGAATGAATTCGCAGATCACCGGCCAGGGCGCAATACGTAAGGTTTTTAGCTGCAAAAAGCTGATGGCACTGATCAGCATATCCTGAAGTTTCTTCACGATAGGCAACTGGTGATCGTCAAGCAGTTCAAAATTAATGCGGTTTTTGGCTACGTCCAGTAACTCATAGCACCACCCCAGAAAGTCTTCCGGATGATTTTCGACCTTGACGGCCATCAGGTTAAGGCTGATCTCGGTCGCCTGTTTCAGGATGTTCTGGTAGATCTGACTTTCTTGTTCGCCCAAGGCCATATTCGACGGTGAAATGAGCAGCTTCTTCATGTCGCAGCGGTTCTCCAACTAGAGGGTTAATTTCAGACTATTCAGTTTAGCGAAAGGTCGGCAAAACTGACAAGGGCGTGGATCATACCGGGATCTCCCGCAAGTGCAATGCGAGATAGGGCAGATTGAAAAATCTTCCGGGCTGAAGGTGAATTTATCAACCAAATCGCTATCATAGAATGAGTCATAGATGATTTATAAAGGAAGAGTTATGAAACGCGTACTCAAACTGGTCGGTGCTCTGGTGCTGTTACTGGTGATTACTGTTGTGGTGGCGCCAATGCTGATCCCGACTTCGACCATTATTGCGCAGCTCGAGCAGCAGGTTGAGGCGAATACCGGGCGCAAGTTGCAAATAGCAGGCGACAGTGAGCTCAGTATTTTGCCGCGCCTGAATATTACCCTTAATGATGTGCGCTTTGAAAATATGCCGGGCGGCAGTCAGCCACATATGCTGACCATGGACCAGCTGGCCGTGCATATTCCCTGGGTGTCGCTGTTTTCCGGCGAGTTTCAGCTGGAGCAGTTTGTGATCCGCAACCCGAAAATTCTGCTGGAGAAAAATGCCGCTGGTCAGGCCAACTGGGTACTGGCTTTGGGTAAGGGCGCAGCGCCTGCTCAGCCCTCAGAGCAAGCCACGCCTGCATCGGGCCCGGTGTCATTGCCACAGGGGTTTGACATTGCGCTGGGTGAGGTGGCCATTTATGGCGGCGAGCTGATCTATGCAGATTCCACCTCAGGGGCACGTCATACAGTTTCCGACTTGGCACTGACTATCACGTTGCCTTCTTTGTATAAGGCGCTGGAGCTGGATGGCAAGGTAACCTTTCAGGGAGAAACGTTTGCCCTCAAAATGGCCGTAGATACGCCAGCTAAGGCCATAGAAAGCAAAGACTTTAGTTTTTCACAGACGCTGGAATCACGCCTGGTTAATATGACCTTTGATGGTCTGATTGCGCAGCAGGGCCAAGTCTTTAGCGGCGCACTGAAGCTGTCCGGCGATTCAGTAAAAGACATTGCACAATGGCAAAAGGTCGATCTTAAGGCCAAGCCCGAGGCCTTTAATCAGTTTGAAGTGGCCGGCGAAATGCGTTTTGCCAATGACGTATTTGCATTGCAGTCATTAACGGCCAAACTGGATAAGCTCGATATCCAGGGCCGTAGTGAGATTAAACTGGGTGAACGCTTGCACGTCGATGCCAACGTGGACCTGGGTATGCTGGACCTTAACCCTTATTTGCCAGAGCCTGTGGAGGCACCGAAGCAGCCAGAGAGTGCACCGGGTGAACCGCAGCCGATCGTCTGGGATGACAGCGAAATTGATTTATCGGCACTCAATATGCTCGACGCCAGCGTCGTGATCCGTTCCAGTGGCCTGCGCGCCAGAGAGATTAAATTGGGCGAGAACCAGTTTTCCGTGGCGCTGAACAAAGGCAAGGCTAAGCTGTCGATGGACAAATTTGCGGCCTATGAGGGCAGTGGCAAAGGGGTCGTGCATGTCAACGCTGCGGCTAAGCCGTATCAAATTACCACCAATTTTGCACTCAACAGCATCAATGCTGAGCCGCTGCTGACTGATGCCATTGGTTTCGATAAGGTGCTGGGCAAAGGCAGTCTGAACTGGGATCTTGAAACCCGAGGCGTCAGCCAGAAACAGTTTGTCTCGGCGCTGGCCGGGGAGTTGGCGTTTGAGTTTAAAGATGGCGGTGTCAAAGGCGCCAACCTGGCCGAAATGGTGCGTAAAGGCAAAGAAATGCTTAAAGGCGACTTTTCTTCTGTCTCTGAAGGGCTGAATGCCGACTTTGACCCAAACCAGAAAACGGACTTCTCTGCACTGACTGGCAGCTTTCAGTTTCTTAACGGCGTTGGCCGTAACCGTGACCTGAATTTGGCAAGTCCGTTGATCCGTATTACCGGAGAAGGAGAAGTCGACCTACCCAAAACTTATGTGAATTATCGGGTTGTGACCGGGATAGTAGACACCATAGAAGGCCAGCAAAGCCAGGATGATAGCACCGGCTTTAAAGTGCCGGTCAGAATTAAGGGTCCGTTCCACAAGGTGGAAACTAAGCTGGACTTGAGTGGCGCGGCGAAAGACAAAGCCAAAGATGCCGTAAAAGATAAGCTAAAAGACAAACTGAAAGGGTTCTTTGGCGGATAATCCGGCATTTATCGATCTCTGACCGGGCTGCCTGGCCCGGTTTTTTCTTCATTAATCTCAAAGTGCTAAGCCCATCATAAGCTTTGTTCAGAAAACCTTAAGTGGCGTCATTCTTAGACTTAGCCACACTTAGCACCTGAATCAGACCTTCTTTTACCTTTTCCCGGAGTAACCCATGACAAAAATCTTCACACTACTTACCCTGCTGAGCTGTACTCTGGCCCTGCCTTTGGTTCATGCTGACACGCACAGTGACCCAGACAAACAGCCGGGCGACATTTTCCATTACCCTCATGGGGCTCGCAATGCGGTGAGCCTGACGTTTGATGATGCCCGAGTCAGTCAGCTGGATGTGGCAGTGCCTATTTTGAATAAACACGGTGTCAGGGGCACTTTCTATGTGATGCCAGATCCTGTGCGCGAGCGACTAAACGACTGGCGCAAAGTGGTGGCAGCGGGACATGAACTGGGCAATCATACTCAGTCTCATCTGTGTACAGGCAACTTCGCCTGGCTAAGAGCGCAGGGCAAAGGACTGGAGCAGGTTGACCTAGACTGGCTGGAACAGGACATTGTTAAAACCAGTCGGTTTTTGAAAACCCAGTTGGGCGTGACTGCGCAAAGTTTTGCCTATCCTTGCGGTAATACCTTTGTGGGTCGCGGCGCTCAGGTGAAAAGCTATGTGCCTCTGATAGCCAAACATTTCAGCTCCGGGCGCACCTGGCTCGATGAAACGGCGAATAACCCGACCTACCTTGATTTTGCTCAGCTGACTGGAATACGTATGGATGGTATGCGCTTTGAGGAGTTGAAAACGATGATAGAAGCGCTTCGTGAAGACAACAAATGGATCATCCTGGCGGGTCACGATGTGGGCGAAAATGGCCTTTACAGTGTCGATGCCGAGGTACTGTCACAATTAATTCATTATCTAAAAGAGCCAAAAAATGGCTTTTGGCTGGAAACCGTCGATAAAGTGTCTCACTACATAAAAATGCACCGCAAACAGCCCGAATAGCCTGTTTTTTGTTCGCTGATAGGCAGTTATCATTCAGGTCTTTGCACCACATTTGCATAATTAGTTTGTCTGCCTGACTTGTGAACGTTTGGTTTGTCCCCATATCCCTGTTTTAATGCAAGTTCGGCGCAGCAGCCCGGTCAAATTAATTAAAAATTGAACTATCTTTAGCGCTGCTTTGCTGTTACAATTGCCCGCCCTTGAAGCACGACACGTTCGTAATTTGAGTGGAAATTAATCTAAATGCTTAGGTTTTAAACAAAATCTAGGCGAGTTGTAATTACACCGGAGCTCATCAAGATGATCCAAATGCAAACTCAGCTGGACGTTGCTGATAACAGCGGCGCTCGCAAAGTGCAGTGTATTAAAGTCTTAGGTGGTTCGCACCGTCGCTACGCAGCGGTTGGCGACATCATTAAAGTTTCTGTTAAAGAAGCAATTCCTCGCGGTAAAGTGAAGAAAGGTGATGTTAAAAACGCAGTAGTTGTGCGCACCAAAAAAGGCGTTCGTCGTCCAGACGGTTCTTTGATCCGTTTCGACAGTAATGCTGCTGTTATCCTTAACGATAGCCTACAGCCGATCGGAACTCGTATCTTCGGCCCTGTGACTCGTGAACTACGTAACGAAAAGTTCATGAAGATCGTTTCACTAGCACCAGAAGTACTATAAGGAGTCGATCATGGCAGCAAAAATCCGTCGTGATGACGAAGTAATCGTACTAGCCGGTAAAGACAAAGGTAAGCGCGGTAAAGTGCTTTCAGTTGTAACTGATACTGGTCGAGTATTTGTCGATGGCATCAATATCATCAAAAAGCACCAGAAGCCTGTACCACAACTACAGCAAGCTGGCGGCATTGTTGAGAAAGAAGCGTCTATCGACGTATCTAATGTCGCGATCTTCAATGCCGAAACTGGCAAAGCTGATCGTGTAGGTTTTAGATTTGAAGACGGTAAAAAAGTCCGTTTCTTCAAGTCTACTGGTAAAACTATCTAATAGTTGGAGTAGACGATGGCGAAACTGCATGAAGTGTACAAAGACAAAGTAGTAAAAGAACTTTTTGAAAAGTTCGGTTACAGCTCTGTCATGCAAGTCCCTCAGATCGAAAAGATCACACTAAACATGGGTGTGGGCGAAGCCCTAGCTGACAAGAAGATTCTAGAGAATGCAGTAGCAGACCTAGAAGCTATCTCTGGTCAGAAGCCTCTGGTAACTAAAGCACGCAAATCTGTTGCTGGCTTTAAGATCCGTGAAGGTTACCCAATTGGCTGTAAAGTAACCCTACGCGGCGAGCGTATGTGGGATTTCCTAGAGCGTTTAGTCTCTATCGCGATGCCACGTATTCGTGACTTCCGCGGTGTTAGCGCAAAGTCTTTTGACGGTCGCGGTAACTATTCTATGGGCGTACGTGAGCAAATCATCTTCCCAGAAATTGATTATGATAAAGTCGACCGTGTTCGCGGTATGGACATCACAATCACTACTTCTGCGAAAACAGATGACGAAGGCCGTGCGTTGTTAGAAGCGTTCAACTTCCCATTCAAAAAGTAAGGGTAGGGTTATGGCAAAGAATTCAATGAAAGCACGTGACGTAAAACGTGCTAAATTAGTTGCTCAGTATGCTGAAAAGCGTGCTGCGTTAAAAGCTATCATCAGCGATGTTAACGCATCTGATGATGAGCGTTGGGATGCAGTGTTAAAGCTACAGTCTTTACCACGCGATTCTAGCCCTTCACGTCAACGTAATCGTTGTAACATCACGGGCCGCCCACATGGTTACCTTCGCAAGTTCGGCATGAGCCGTATCAAAGTACGCGAAGCTGCTATGCGCGGTGAAATTCCTGGCCTTAAAAAGGCTAGTTGGTAATAGAATCACGGGAGTAAGACATGAGCTTGCAAGATCCAATTGCGGATTTGTTTACACGCATCCGTAACGGTCAGACTGCGAAGAAGGTATCTGTAACTATGCCAACTTCAAAGCTGAAAGTAGCTATTGCTAAGGTACTAAAAGACGAAGGTTACATCGGTGACTTCGCAGTATCTGGTGACGTTAAAGCAGAATTGACTATCGAACTTAAGTACTTCGAAGGCAAAGCTGTTATCGAAAACATCCAGCGTGTTAGCCGCCCTGGTCTACGTATCTATAAGAAACGTGACGAATTACCTAAGGTAATGGGTGGTCTAGGTATCGCTATCGTATCAACTTCTAAAGGCCTGATGACAGACCGCGCTGCGCGTAACGCTGGTGTTGGTGGTGAAATCATTGGCTTTGTAGCTTAATCGGAGGGGAACTATGTCTCGTATAGCGAAGGCTCCTATTACTGTTCCTGCCGGTGTTGAAGTTACAGTTAACGGCCAGGACATCAAAGTTAAAGGCAAAAACGGTGAATTAACGCGCACTATCAATGCTGCGGTTGAAGTTTCACTTAACGACAACGTTATCACTACAGCTCCACGTGAAGTTGCTAATGCTTGGGCTCAAGCAGGTACTGCACGTGCGTTGATCAATAACATGATCATCGGTGCTAACGAAGGTTTTGAGAAGAAACTACAACTAGTAGGTGTTGGTTACCGTGCGGCAGTTAAGGGTAAAGTATTAGACTTAACTCTTGGCTTCTCTCACCCAGTGAACTTCGAGATCCCTGAGGGTATCACTATCGAAGCTCCAAGCCAGACTGAAATTGTTGTTAAGGGCGCAGACAAGCAGCTTGTTGGTCAAACTGCTGCGAACATTCGTTCATACCGTGAGCCAGAGCCTTATAAAGGTAAAGGTGTACGTTATGCTGACGAATACGTGCGTCGTAAAGAGGCTAAGAAGAAGTAAGGTAAGACGATGGATAAGAAAACAGCTCGTCTACGTCGTGCTAAGCGCACTCGTAGAAATATTATCGAACAGGGCACAACTCGCCTTGTTATCCACCGCACGCCACGTCACATTTACGCTCAAGTGATCAACGCTGAGGGTACTGTGCTGGCTGCTGCTTCTACTGTTGAAAAAGCAATTGCTGAAACAGTTAAAGGCACAGGCAACATCGAAGCGGCTCAAGCAGTTGGTAAAGCAATCGCTGAGCGCGTAGCTGACAAAGGCGTTGAAAAAATCGCTTTTGATCGCAGTGGCTTTAAATATCACGGCCGTGTGAAGGCGCTTGCTGATGCAGCGCGTGAAGCCGGTCTGCAATTCTAGGAGTAGACAATGGCTAACGTAGAAGCAAAAGCACAACAGCCTGAATTGGCTGAAAAGCTAATCGCGGTAAACCGTGTGTCTAAAGTAGTTAAAGGTGGTCGTATCTTTAGCTTCACAGCACTGACTGTAGTTGGTGACGGCGCAGGTAAAGTAGGTTTCGGTTACGGTAAAGCACGTGAAGTTCCAGCTGCTATTCAAAAAGCAATGGAAAAAGCACGTCGTAACATGATCTCAGTAGACCTTAACGGTCATACTTTGCAGCACCCTATCAAGGGTCGCCATGCTGGTTCTAAAGTATACATGCAGCCTGCATCAGAAGGTACAGGTATCATCGCCGGTGGTGCGATGCGTGCAGTACTAGAAGTTGCTGGTGTGCAGAACGTACTTTCAAAAGCATACGGTTCTACTAACCCGATCAACATCGTTCGTGCAACAGTTGCCGCTCTAGAGAACATGAATTCTCCAGAAGGCATTGCTGCTAAACGTGGTCTTAGCGTTGACGAAATTTTGGGGTAAGACACCATGGCAAACACAGTAAAAGTAACTCAAGTACGTAGCTCAATCGGTCGTTTACCGAAGCATAAAGCTACATTACGTGGCCTTGGTTTACGTCGTATCAACCACACTGTTGAGCTAGAAGATACGCCAGCAGTTCGCGGTATGATCAACCAAGTTTCTTACATGGTTAAGGTAGAGGGTTAATTCGATGCATTTGAATACACTTTCACCTGCTGCTGGTGCAAAGACAGCTGGTAAGCGTGTTGGCCGTGGTATCGGCTCTGGTCTTGGTAAGACTGGTGGTCGTGGTCACAAAGGTCAAAAATCACGCTCAGGCGGTAAAGTACGCGTTGGTTTCGAAGGCGGTCAAATGCCTATGCAACGTCGTCTGCCTAAGTTCGGTTTCACTTCTCGCAAATCTCTAGTATCTACAGAAGTTAACCTATACGAAATCGCTAAAGTTGAAGGCGATGTGGTAGACGTAAACGCGTTACAAGCAGCTGGTATCGTTAAAAAGAACATCCAGTTCGTAAAAGTTGTTAAATCTGGCGAAGTTTCACGCGCAGTTACCGTTAAAGGCATTAAAGTGTCTAAAGGTGCTCGCGAAGCTATCGAAGCTGCCGGAGGCAAGGTAGAAGACTAAGGAAGTACACTATGGCTAAACCAGGTCAAGATATGCAAAGCGCACAGAGTGGGCTAGCGGAACTGAAGCGCCGACTACTGTTTGTATTGGGTGCTATCATTATTTACCGTTTAGGTTCGTTCGTGCCGATCCCTGGGATTGATGCCGCCGTACTTGCCGAATTCTTCGAGCAACAAAAGGGCACCATTGTTGAAATGTTCAACATGTTCAGCGGTGGTGCGCTTGAGCGTGCCTCGGTACTCGCGCTGGGTATTATGCCCTATATCTCAGCTTCAATTATTATGCAGCTATTAACGCACATACATCCTGCGATGATAGAGCTTAAGAAAGAAGGTGAGCAAGGTCGTAAGAAGATCAGTCAGTACACGCGTTATGGTACGCTTGTGCTTGCTACATTCCAGTCTATCGGTATTGCGACTAACCTTCCTAATATGATGGATGGGTTGGTTGTGAATCCTGGTTTCGGTTTCTACTTCACCGCTGTGGTGAGCTTAGTAACCGGTACTATGTTCCTGATGTGGCTGGGCGAACAAATCACAGAGCGCGGTATTGGTAACGGTATCTCGGTTCTGATTTTTGTTGGTATTGTAGCTAACCTGCCGTCTGCAATCGGTTCGACAGCAGAAATGGCGCGTCAAGGTGATCTGAACGTATTAGCTTTGGTTGTGATTGCGGTAATCGTATTCGCTGTAACTTATTTGGTAGTGTTCTTTGAGCGTGGTCAACGTCGTATCGTTGTTAACTACGCAAAACGTCAGCAAGGCCGTCAGGTCTTCGCAGCGCAGAGCACGCATTTACCATTGAAAGTAAACATGGCGGGTGTTATTCCACCAATCTTTGCTAGCAGCATCATTTTGTTCCCTGGTACAATTGCAAGCTGGTTCGGTCAAGGTGAAGGTCCAGTTGCTGACTTCTTACAAGCCGTCTCTGCAGTGTTGACTCCTGGTCAGCCTCTGTATGCGATGGTACTTGCAGCAGCGATTATCTTCTTCTGCTTCTTCTACACTGCGTTGGTATTTAACCCGCGTGAGACAGCAGACAACCTGAAGAAATCTGGCGCATTTATTCCAGGCATTCGCCCAGGTGAGCAGACATCTAAATACATTGATAAAGTAATGACACGCCTGACTTTGGCCGGTGCGTTGTATATTACCTTTATCTGTCTGGTGCCCGAGTTTATGACCATGGCGTGGCAAACGCCGTTCTACTTCGGCGGTACATCAATCTTGATTATCGTTGTGGTTATCATGGACTTTATGGCACAAGTACAGACCCATCTGATGTCTCATCAGTATGATTCTGTGCTGAAAAAAGCGAACCTTAAAGGCTACGGCCGCTAAGGTCTGTTTACGGAGTTGAGTAATGAAAGTACGTGCTTCCGTTAAGAAAATCTGCCGTAACTGTAAAGTTATCAAACGTGCCGGTGTGGTACGCGTGATCTGCAGTGAGCCTAAGCACAAGCAAAGGCAAGGCTAAGAAATCTAGTCGTGCAGGCTAAGTAATTTACTTAGCCTGTTTCATTGGTAAAACCTGAATGTCGGTTGGGTATCCTATACGGGCTTTCCAGCAAGATGATAATCAGGTTTATTTATAGGAGATATGTTAGTGGCCCGTATCGCAGGCATTAACGTTCCTGATCATAAGCATGCTGTTATCGGTTTAACAAGCATCTATGGTGTAGGTAAAACTCGCGCTAAGGCTATCTTAGCTGCGACAGGTATCGCTGAAACTACTAAAATCGGCGATTTAAACGACGAAACTCTTGACATCCTTCGTGAAGAAGTTGGCAAGTACACTGTTGAAGGTGATCTTCGTCGTGAAGTTACACTAAACATCAAGCGTCTTATGGACCTTGGTTGTTTCCGTGGCTTACGTCACCGTCGTTCGCTTCCACTACGTGGTCAGCGTACTAAGACTAACGCGCGTACTCGTAAGGGTCCTCGCAAGCCTATCAAGAAATAAGGTGGGGTAAGTTATGGCAAAAGCACCAATTCGTCGTAAAAAGGTCAAAAAGCAGGTTGTTGACGGCATGGCTCACGTTCATGCATCTTTCAACAACACGATTGTGACCATCACTGACCGTCAAGGCAATGCTCTTTCTTGGGCGACTGCAGGTGGTTCAGGTTTCCGTGGTTCTCGTAAGTCTACTCCTTTCGCTGCACAGGTTGCTGCGGAGCGTGCAGGTACTGCTGCTCAAGAGTACGGTCTTAAGAACCTAGAAGTATTCATCAAAGGTCCAGGTCCAGGCCGTGAGTCTGCTGTTCGTGCATTGAATGCTGCTGGTTTCCGTATCACAAACATCACTGACGTGACGCCAATCCCACATAATGGTTGTCGTCCACCGAAGAAACGTCGCGTATAATTAATAGGTTAGGAGAAAGAACATGGCAAGATATTTGGGCCCTAAGCTCAAGCTGAGTCGTCGTGAAGGTACTGACCTGTTCCTTAAAAGCGGCGTAAGAGCTATTGACTCTAAGTGTAAACTAGAAACAGCACCTGGTCAGCACGGCGCACGTAAAGGTCGTCTATCTGACTACGGTCTACAGCTACGTGAAAAGCAAAAAGTTCGTCGTATCTACGGTGTACTTGAAAAGCAATTCCGTAACTACTACAAAGAAGCTGCTCGCCTTAAAGGCAACACAGGTGAAAACCTGCTTCAGCTTCTAGAGCAACGTCTGGACAATGTTGTATATCGCATGGGTTTTGCAAGCACACGTGCTGAAGCGCGTCAGCTAGTAAGCCACAAAGCGATTATGGTTAATGGTCGTGTTGTTAATATCCCTTCTTTCGTAGTTACTCCAGAAGACGTGGTAGTAATTCGCGAGAAGTCTAAAAAGCAAGCGCGTATCATCGCTGCTCTAGAGTTGGCTGAGCAACGCGAAAAGCCAACTTGGATTGAAGTTGACGGTTCAAAAATGGAAGGTACTTTCAAGCGCCTACCAGAGCGTTCTGATCTGTCTGCGGACATTAACGAACAACTAATCGTCGAACTTTACTCGAAGTAAAGTTAAGAGTTAAGAGAGGATAAAATGCAGGGTTCTGTAACCGAATTCCTAAAACCAAGATTAGTCGATATCGACGCTGTAAGCTCAACGCGTTCTAAAGTAGTTTTAGAGCCTCTAGAGCGTGGTTTCGGCCACACACTAGGCAATGCTCTACGTCGTATACTTCTTTCATCTATGCCTGGTTGTGCTGTGACAGAAGTTGAAATTGACGGTGTATTGCACGAGTACAGCGCGAAAGAAGGCGTACAAGAAGACATCATTGAAATTCTGTTGAACCTCAAAGGTCTGGCAGTATCTCTAGAAGGTAAAGATGAAGTTTTCCTTACCCTGACTAAGTCTGGTGTAGGCCCTGTGACTGCGGCTGATATCCAGCACGACGGAGACGTGACTATTGCCAACCCTGAGCATGTGATCTGTCACCTTACGGCTGACAATAGTGAGATCAGCATGCGCATTCGCGTTGAGCGTGGTCGCGGTTATGTACCGGCGTCTAGTCGTTTATCCTCTGATGACGATGAGCGCCCAATCGGCCGTTTGCTGCTTGATGCATCATTCAGCCCGGTTGAGCGTATTGCGTACTCGGTTGAGTCAGCTCGTGTTGAGCAACGCACAGACTTAGACAAACTAATCATCGATATGGAAACGAACGGCACTTTGGATCCTGAAGAAGCGATCCGTCGTGCGTCTACTATTCTTGCTGAGCAGCTAGAAGCATTCGTAGACTTACGTGATGTTTCTGAGCCGGAAGAAAAAGAAGAGAAGCCAGAGTTCGATCCTATTCTGCTTCGTCCAGTCGATGACTTAGAGCTAACTGTACGTTCTGCGAACTGTCTGAAAGCCGAGCAAATTCAATATATCGGTGACTTAGTACAGCGTACTGAAGTTGAGCTTCTGAAAACACCAAACCTTGGTAAGAAGTCTCTGACTGAAATTAAAGACGTGCTAGCTTCACGTGGTCTTTCTCTGGGCATGCGCCTGGAAAACTGGCCACCTGCAAGTCTGGCTGAGTAATCTAAGTTACTATATTAGTTTAGTTAGAAGGATAGGGTCATGCGCCATCGTAAGAGTGGTCGTCAATTAAACCGTAACAGCAGCCATCGCAAAGCGATGTTCAGCAACATGGCTGGTTCTTTGGTGAAGCACGAAATCATCAAAACAACTTTGCCTAAAGCGAAAGAGTTGCGCCGTGTAATTGAACCTTTAATCACACTGGCTAAGACTGACAGCGTAGCAAACCGTCGTTTAGCGTTTGCTCGCACGCGTGATAAAGAAGTAGTTGGTAAATTGTTCTCTGAGATCGGTCCTCGTTTCGCGGATCGTCCAGGTGGTTACACTCGTATTCTGAAGTGTGGCTTCCGTGCAGGTGACAATGCGCCAATGGCTTACATTGAACTACTAGATCGCCCAGTTGCGACTGAAGAAGTTCAAGAAGACGCGCAGTCTGCAGAGTAAGTCTTACTAGTTAAGACACAGAAAAGCCGGGCAATGCCCGGCTTTTCTACATCTAAAGGATAGTTGTCCTTCTAAATAGGTATAGGTATTTATCTATTAAAAATCCCAGTGGAACAACAAACCTAGGTGGTTACCATCCATTTTTGGGGCATTGCTATAGCTGTAACCAGCGAATTTTGACAGTTCATATTCTACGACACTGTATCTCAGCTCTAGGCTGCCATTGAAACTTTCGAATGCGTACATCCCAGACAGGATGAGTTTGCCTGCATTATCAAATTCAGCATCATCAGCAAAGTCATTATCCAGTTCAACGGCCATATCCATGCCTGCGCCCAGACCGAATTTAAACTGCTCATTGCTTTTGTAGTAGGGATTGACTCGAGCGCAAAGCGGCTAAAGGTCACATCACCATTTTTTGCGTTCGCAGAATCGAAGTGATGTGCGCCATTAAAGCGAATATCAAACTGTTGATTGAGTGTATAATTTAAAGCACCACCCAGGATGAAGCCATCCCCGGCCTGAATGCTGTCGCTGCTATCATCTTTATAGTTGAGTGTGCCTATTGTGTTATCACTCGTTGTGTTACCACCCATGATGTAATACCATTTTGAATAATTAACTGGTCAGATTTATCCAGTCCCGAAAGCATAATGATTTCACCCTGTGAGCACATGAGATAAACGCATTCCATGCTTCGCTGACCTGATCCAAAATGTCATCGTAATT
>NZ_JAKGBD010000021.1:0-62787 GCF_021532535.1 Pseudoalteromonas sp. DL2-H2.2
GGCGACAGCCTCTTCCTTAAATTCTTTAGGATATGTTTTGTATTGTCGTTTTTGCTTTGTCATG
This sequence comes from Pseudoalteromonas sp. DL2-H2.2, assembly GCF_021532535.1. Lineage (NCBI taxonomy): Bacteria > Pseudomonadati > Pseudomonadota > Gammaproteobacteria > Alteromonadales > Pseudoalteromonadaceae > Pseudoalteromonas > Pseudoalteromonas sp. DL2-H2.2. Next base: position 65 of record NZ_JAKGBD010000021.1, read on the forward strand.
GATACCTCGATATTTGACGTTATTGTCTCTTATCCATGTGTCCGGATCTATTAAACCACTACAGGTAAATGCGTTCGGCACTGTGCCGGTCGCCCGCCCGGCGATGCAAAACTGCAGCAATATTGATCAGCTCCGGGTCGTCCGGCGCATAGCTTCGGGCGCGCAGAATACGCGCGGCGGCCAGGTCAAACTCTTCTGCCAGCATGGCCTTGACCGCCAGGTTGGCGTAAAACTTAGCCACCAGATCCTGATACTGGGCAGAGGCAACAAAAATGGCATCCTGAGCGGGGAAGTAATCAATCACAGTCCCGGGTCGCACCAGGGTGATCCAGTTCTCGTCTTCCGGCTCTTCTGGGGCCAGCAGCTTGGTTTTAAAGTGTGAGGAGATCAGTATGGTATCGGCCACCTGCTGATACACAGGTGCCGAGGCCACTTTGCGATAGCGGGTGTCTATCCCGGCCACAAAGGCATAAGCCTGGGTGAGCACCGCCAGTGAAATACAATTGCCGCCACCGTGTTGTAAAGACTCACTGGCACTGTAGGTGTCGCCGCGATAGTGAAATTCGTTGAGCTGACTATGCAGGTAGTCGTAAATCACTCTATCGCCACGCGTTCCGGCTGCAACCTGTTGCTGGGAAAAGCGCAAAAAGGCCTGCTGCTGTTGCGCTGGCAAGGCAAAAATTGCTTGCTCGTCAATCACCGCAACGGGGTTAAACAGGGCATGATTAAAGGGCATATCAGGACGGGGCGGCGGTGTAGCCGGGCGCTTTTTAGTATTGGCACAGGCACTGAGCAGCACAGCAAACAGGCAAATAAGCCACAGGCGGACAGGCATAAAGACTCCTTAAAACACGCATTCAGCGTGCCTGTATGGTCATGGTTTTTGTTATTATTTTACCCGACTCTACACCTATCCCGGCGACCTGCCAACGGGTTTATGGGGTGGTGGATAATGTGCGCAGGCTGGTTTAGGCATTAGCCGCTTTGCGGGCACTGCAAAGAGTCGCCCGTAATGAATACGGGCGCAGCATGGCGACAAGCCTTAAAATGCTGCTCTGTAATTGCTACAGAGCATTTATACTGGCGTGGCTTGACGGTCATGCCGGGCTGCCTTTGATGCATTCCCTTGCTATGAATCAATTCATAATTCAGGGCTACAAAAAGCGCATTGGCTTATTTTAACGCTTGAGTTGATGTTGTTAGAGTTGCCAATAAATCTGACATTAGCATCCTATCCGCCGTTCGTTGTTTTGATTTTTACCATCAAAGAGTCAGCGGGAGCACTTTTTGGTAAGCTCGGTGGACCACCTCCACCGACGACTGCACCGCCCATTACTTTATTTAACAAACTACATTCTATTTTCATTATACACAGGTACTCCATCTGTCTTTAAACTGACGCTAGAGCCTCAGGGTTTCAAATATAGCTATGTTTTTTACCTTTGGTTCGCTAAACCACAGGCAGGATAATGAATAAATTAATAAATTTGCCTGTTCAGCCTCCATCAGAGGTTTTTGCTTTTTTTCCGAAAAGAGGTGGTGGCGCTACTCTAGGTAAGGTTGATCTATCAGGATCTCCACTGACTCCACCCATAATTTTGACCAATGAAACACGTTCAATAACTTTCATCGTTTGCTTCCTTTTTTTACCTTCAGCTAGCAAAGCCTTAATGATGTCTATGAATAAATTAATAAAACGGGTTGTTCAACCTTCATCAGGCTTTTTTTGCTTTTTTCCCAAAGTTGGGTCTATAGGGGCGAATTGAGGCAGAACAGGGAGATCAGGGTCACCTGGACCACGACCTACAACTTTTGCTAGCAAATTCTTGTTAATTGCTTTCATTAATTAAAGCTCCATTAGAACGTATTACTCTACTTATAAACGTAGCCAATGCGAGAGATTCTAGAATGTGCAGAACGTATTGAACAGGCGCCCATAAGTGGTGATAAATAAAAGGGTATGTCAATATATCGTGAGCGTACAACTGAATCTCAATCCAGATAGACAATGTTAAAAGTAGAGACAAAAAAACAGTGACGCACATCGCGCATTCAGGGATAGTCAAAGAATACTGAGTTCTTGCTATTTTAAAAAATTTTAATTTAGTAATAGAGTAAATTTTTTCTGCTAGTACGCCCCTAGTCAAAATAGCGAGTATCCAACATACCCCTAAAAAAGCTAACCATAGATAATAATGCTGAGTCCATTGTATTGTGATTGGTTTTGCAATTGCTTCGATGGCTTGAATCGAAATCAACAGAATAAACATCCACCTTACATTGTGATTTTGCCAAGTAAGGGCTAGTCCAAATAGTGTTACGGAAGAGAGCAATATCTCAATAAAATGCATCAGTCTTCTCCCTTGTCTTCTGCGTTTGGTTCCATGTGTGGTTCTTTCTGTTTTGGTTTTTTTGTGGTTCTTCTTTCTGCGTTGTCGGCCAGCAGACCAAAAAAGCTTTTCCAGTCTTTACCGAAGATCATCAGGATATCCAGCAGCTGTTCCAGATCCATAATGGTTTTGCCACTTTCCCAGTTTGAGATAGTGGATTGGTCAACCGGGACGGACATTTTTTTGGCCAGCTCGGCTTGCGACATTTTTTGCTGTATTCGCAGAGTGCGCATTGACGCCTGAATGTCCCGTCGGGCGCTGTTTAGCCAGTTCAATCTTTGACGTGTATTCATTGTACATCCGTATATGAATATTAAAACAGTGAAGTTACAGTTTGTTTCTTATTATTTTACTGGGTGTAATTTAACAGCTGTTTAAAAAATGTAAAGTCTCAATGTGGTGATTTGTACCCGAAATTTTTTGGCTGTTGCTCTAAAAGTTTGTTTGATTTACAGGTGTTTAAGTAAAAGTTATGGGTTTTAAAGGGGTTTATGCTGCAACAAGGCTGGCTGAGTGTTTGAAGAAACCTGGGAACTTTATGAATCGATTCATAGTGCGCTTACGTTATTATGTAAACAAACGTAACCCGGTGTGGTGGCTTTTTAATCCATGACGCTTTTTCAACAGCCTGTGTGTGCTGGCAAAATGTAAATAAAACGCCACAGTTTTGGTGATGTTTTTTCGCCATTGGTTGAGTTTTACGGATGCGGCAATCACACAGGGCAGGCCTAAAAGTTGTTTTTGGTCTGTGCTCTTACCAGTTTTGCTGGCGGCAAAACTCATCCTTATTACCCAGTCTGAGTCCATAGTCATTGCACAATTGTGGCTTATAACTTCCACCATACAGATTTCTTTGCGCAAATTCTTACTCAACTCATGGAGACTAACATGGTGGTTTATCAAAAGGCACTACTGGCAGCGGCGCTCTCGCTGACCTTGCTGCCAAACAATGCACAGGCCCTGCGGCTGGCTGCGCCGGGCGCTTTTTGTGGTGGCCTGGACAGGAATGAAATAGGCGTCGACGAGCATGTCGAAAATGAATTCATGACATACCTGGCACTGAACCCCAAGCTGGCCGACACCGCGCTGAGTGTGTCGGGCAGCCAGTCGTCGATTGTGGTGTCGTACAATGGCCGCTGTGAAGTACTGAACGGCAGCAACTATAACGGGCTACACGTTAACCTGCCAGACAGCGGCGAGTCCTACAATGGCATGAACCTGGACTTTCATCAGCAGGTGTTTGGTGGTGAAGGGAACGACGAGATCCGCACCGGTAACAAGGTTGACTACATTTACGGCAATGGCGGTAACGATCAGATCTTCTCGTTTGGCGACTTTGAGCGTATAGACGGTGGTGCCGGGGCAGACTGTGCAGAGCAGGGCAGCGAAGGCGCGATCCAGAGTAATATTGCCAATGTAGAAGCAACCAGCTGTGCGAACTATGCGCCTGCCAGTTGTACCGGCCTGGATCGCAGCAAAATTACCATTGCGGATGATAATTCCTCTAACCCCTATATGACGTATCTGTCGGCGTCTCCCAAAGTCAGTGGTGAGAAGCTGACCGCAGAAGGCGATGACGCGTTAGTCACCGTTTATTACGATAATCAGTGTGAAACCTTTGATGTGAGCAACCACAATGGTTTTCAGGTGAACCTGTTAGACAGTGGTGAAGACTATGATGGTACGGCACTGAACTGGCACCAGCTGGTATATGGTGGTGATGGCAATGACACCATTTTAACTGGTAATAAAGTGGATTATGTTTATGCCGGTAAGGGCGATGATACCATTTACACCTACGGCGACTTCGAAAAAGTAGACGGTGGTACAGGCATGGACTGTCTGACAGAAGGCTCCAGCGGCAGTATCCAAAGTAACATCAGCGGCATTGAGCAATATTCGTGTACGCCGACAGGCGATATGCCAGCCAGCCTGACTGCGGCCTACCAGCACTGCCATATGCAAACCGGCAGTTTCGACAGTGAGCTGAACAATGGCGTGTGGAAAGTGCGCGCAATGGACAGCAACCTGGCCCTGTTTGTTGAAGAGCATGATGAGTATGTATTTGCTTATACTGCGGGCTATCAGCACTGTGCCTTCAGTAATGCAGTGGAAGAAGTTGAAGTGGAGTTGTCAGATGGCAACGATACCTTATTTGCCACCAGTGTCAGCCGAGATATGACGGTCTATGGCTTAAATGGTAATGACAAAATCTATACGGGTCGTGGCAACGATTTGATCTTTGGTGGAAACGGCAAAGATACCATTAAAGCGGCTGATGGAAACGACTGGATTGCCGGTGGTTCAGAGATTGCGACCGATCATGACGGCGTGGTACACAGAGTAAACCTAAGTGGAACCAATGGCGATGGTGCGGACAGGATTGAAGGCGGTAATGGCAACGATGTACTGTTTGGCAACAAAGATGGTGATAATCTAAGCGGGGGTAACGGCGACGACATTATTTTCGGCAATGACGGTAACAAAGACCGTTTGTACGGTAATTCAGGGGCCGATCTGTTGGTTGATTCCGGCGGCGGCTCGTGGGGCAACCGAGCCAAATCCTGGGGTGGCAGCGGACAGGATATCATTGTCTGTGAGCGCGGCCACTGTGAGCTCAATGGCGGCGGTAGCAAAGACTTTTTAGCGGCCATTTCTACTTTTTCGGATATCAGCGTCAATGGTGGTGGCGGTGGTGATATTCTGTTTGTTCGCGGTGATGAAATTCCGTCGGGTGGCGGCGGTAGCGGCAAAGATTATGCGTATAACGAATGGAGTGACCGCGACCCCAGTGGTTACCTGTCGAGTGTGAAGCACAAATCTGGCTATTTTGATACCGCAGTACGCAAAGCGGCCAGTGGTATGTCATCGCGTCATGAAGAAGTGCTCAGATTGAGGTACTTCAATGAACGACGAGGTTATAGCACCTTTAAAGGTCAGATTGCCGACCTGGTAGATAAAACCACCTTTGAAGCCTGGCTGAAAAATCGTAGTAAGAGTGTGTACGACTTACAGTAATTTTACTGCATCTTTAGAAAAAACTTAGGGTCTGTAAAGGATCCGTCCCGAGCGAAGGGGAAGTCTGTGACTTCCCCTTTTTTGTCTTGGTGATGAATTGCAAACCCGCACTATATTGCTCAGTGAAAGGCTCAGAAAGTAACTAAAATACCAGTTCCAATTCCGGACAACTTGTCCGCTCCCGCCCAACCGTATGATTAAAAATGTTTAAGCTGATGATTTTATTGATATAAATATCTGGCATGAAACTCGCTCCAGGCGTTACAGCGTGAATTTAAATGGAGCTGAGAATGGATCTAATCAAACCACCTGAACCCACCAAATACTGGCGTCGCTGGTATTGGGTATTGTTGCCCGTCTTTTTGCTGGCAGGGCTTTGGCAATTTGGCGCGGGTGAGTCTGTCACCCGGTTGGCCCGCCAGGATGTGTTGATAGCAACCGTAGAGTATGGACCGCTGGCCATTGGGGTCGACAGTTTTGGCGTGCTGCGCAGCGCCGAGCAACACCTGCTGAGCGCAGAGAGCGATGCGGTAGTGAAGCACATTCATCTTAAAGCCGGGGCGGCCGTGAAGGTGGGTGATGTGATTGCCACGCTCGACAACCCGGACCTGTCACTGGCGGTTGCCCAGGCACAGCAGGCATTGCAAGACAGCGATATGGCGTTGCAACAGCTGACACTTAATCAGCAGCGGGAGTTTCTCAGCGAGCAAACGGTACTGGATAAACTAACCGGGGATCTGGCAACTGCCCGACTCAGGCAGCAGGCCGAGCAGGGACTGGCTGAAAAAGGGATCATCTCACAACTGGCGTTTGCCCAGACTCAGTCGCGCGTCGCCAATCTGGCTCGTCAAATGCAAAGCGCCCAGCAGCGTCTGGAGCAGCTAAAAAAGCTACATGCCAGTGCGCAGCAGCTGGCATCACAGCGTATTGTTATCCGGCGCCAGGAGTTGGCGCGCAGCCGTGCAAGGCTTGCTGCACTGACGATCACGGCGCCCGTTGCGGGTATTTTGGAGCGTATGCCGCTGGCTGTGGGTCAGCGGCTGACTGTGGGTGACGAAACCGCATTGATCGGCAGTCAGACGCATTTGCTTGCCGAACTACGGGTCGCGCAGTCCCAGGTACAAAAAGTACAGCCAGGGCAGGCGGTGACGGTGCGGATCCGCGACCAGCAGGTCACAGGCACCGTTGGGCGGATTGATCCCGTGGTGGTCGATAACAGCGTGAAAGTGGAAGTGACTTTGCCTCAGGCATTGCCCAAAGCCGCCCGCCCTATGCTCAGCATTGACGCCAGTATCACGGTCGCTGAGCTGGAGCAGACCTTGTATATCCGTCGTCCGGCAAATGTGCGCGAGCAGCAGAGCGCCCAGTTATATCGACTTGCAGAAGACGGCGCTACGGAACTTGCCACTGTGCACTTTGGGGCACTGGCTGGGCGCTATGTGGTGATTGAACAGGGTGCGCAGCACAATCAGCGTTGGATTATTTCTGATTTGAGCAATCTGGCACAACAGGGCGCGCAGGTCGCGCTCAATTAAGGCTTTAAGGGTCAACTATGGCACAATGGGGTGCCGGTTTGTCAGCGGGGAAAGTATGACACAGATAATAGAAATGAAGCACATCAGTAAGGTGTTCGAAACCGAAGAACTACAAACACACGCACTGAGACAGGTGAGTCTGAGCATAGCGCAGGGGGAATTTGTGTCTGTCTCTGGTCCGTCCGGGTGTGGTAAGTCGACGTTATTGTCCATCATGGGATTACTGGATGAAGCAAGCGGCGGGCAATATCTGATCCAGGGCACAGAAGTGGGCACATTGACCGCCGATCAGCGTGCGGAGTTAAGAAACCGCCACATCGGGTTTATTTTTCAGTCATTTAATCTGATCGACGAATTATCGGTGTTTAATAATGTGGCGCTGCCGCTGCGCTATAGCACCACCCGGTTGTCGCGCGATGAGGTGCAAGCGCGGGTGCAAAGCTGCCTTGATAAAGTGGGCTTGTCGCACCGTGCTGCGCATAAGCCCGATCAACTCTCTGGCGGGCAGCAACAGCGGGTTGCCATTGCCCGGGCGCTGGTTGCCAACCCGAGTATTTTGCTGGTGGATGAGCCGACGGGTAACCTGGACTCAAAAAGCGGTGATGCAGTGATGCAGCTGATTGCACAATTACACCAGCAGGGCACCACCATTTGTATGGTGACACACGACCCCAGATATGCCGACATGGCACCAAGGCAAGTCCGTCTGCTGGACGGTGAGATAGTGGGCAGCAGCCACACACGTGATACAACGCGCAGTGCGATTGCCTGAAGGAGCTGAGTTAAATGTGGTCAGATATTCAGGATGCGCTGAGGGCGTTATTTAGTCGCTGGCGGATGACAACCTGCTTTGTACTATTGCAATCCAGTGCCATGGCGGCACTCTTGGTGGCGGGTGTGCTTGCCTGGCAGGCGCATGGTCCGTTGCCCTATGAACAAGCTGAGCGGCTGGCCTGGGTTGATGGCGAGTTGCGCAATGAACAAGGGGAGGTGGCCCTCAGTGCGTCGCTCTCAGCGCCCGCTGCCTGGGATTTGCATCAGACCCAAGGGCTGTTCGAGCAGGCCTCGCCCGTGTATTACACCGATATGCTATATGTAAACCATCCGCAGCAACCGCGTATTTCGGCGGCCCTGGTCGAACCGGGCTATTTTTCGCTGTTTAATATGACGCTGCAAAGTGGCCATTATTTTACGGCCTCGACACTGCAGGGGCAGCAGGCGCAAAGTGCAACCCAGGTTGTAGTCAGTGCACGCTTTGCACGGCGCTACCTGTCAGAGCAAGATGCCCTTGGTCAGGTTGTGCAGCTGGACGATCGGCGCTTTCAGGTAGTGGGTATTCTGGCCCCGGACAGTCGCGAACCGGAGCTGTTTCGGGCGGCGCAGTACAGCGACGTGTTTTTACCTTTTTTTAGCCATACTGCGACCGAGATCACCCCGTTTGCGCACATGGCGATCCGCAACAACCTGATGCTGGTTGGTCGAACTTTACCCGGGGCCAATACCGTGTTGCAAACCCAGGCCTTGCAACTAAGTGCGGATATAAATGAATTATCCAGGCAGTATGGTTTTGGCGATACCAGTTTCAGGCTGACTCTTCGCCCGCTCGAGGGCAAGCTTAAAGGTGCCTTGCAGGAAACGGGTAGCTGGTTGCTTGGTGCCGCACTTGGCGTGATTGTGGTGACCTTATGTAACCTGTTTGCGTTATATCTGCTGGACTTTAAAAGTCGTCAGGCACAGCTGGCGCTGCATCTGGCGCTGGGTGCCCGCCCGTCCCGGCTGTTTCGCCAGGTATTATGTCATGCTGTGGCCTTGTTCGGATTATCCGCTTTGGTGGCAACGGGACTGGCGCCAGGCCTGCTGGCGCTGGTGCAATACTGGGGTGAAGATATTTTGGGCAGTATCACCTGGTTGCATTTATCCTGGCAGGCCTATCTGGGCATGTGTCTGGTGGCGCTAGTGCTGGCCTGGGGGTTTGCCCGCGGTGTGTTTGCCTTTGTTGAGCTGCACGGTCTCAGGCAACAACTCAGTGGTTCCGGTAAAGGGCAGGTAAAGCAACTGCCGGGCTGGCTAAGCCAGCTACTGATCAACGCCCAACTGGTCATCGGCATGGTGGTATTGTGTTTTAGTCTCTGGCTGTTAAGTCATTACGGCGCGCAGATGAGCAAAGCGCAGGGGTTTGATGACAGCGGATTGGTGCAAGTGCAAATGCAGCAGCTGGACTTTGAGCGCAGTGAAGCAAAAGCGCAAGCCCGGCGCCAGCTAATTGAAGCCAATATCGAGGCATTGCTGGCTCAGCCCCAGATAGCAGCCGTCAGCTTAGCGGCAAATCATCCGCTGGAGATGTCCTGGGTGGAGCCTATCAGTACGGTGCCAGACAGTGCCCGGCAGCTGACAGCCTTTGGCCAATGGAGTGGGGTGGACTATTTTGCCACCGTTGGGCAACGCGTACTCGCAGGCAGTGAATTCAGCGCCGAGCAAATGACGCTGGATGCCCCTGGTGAGGCGGTGATCATTAACCAGGGTCTTGCCAGCAAGCTTGGTCTGACATTACAAGACGTTGGCGTTACCCTGTATTCGCGCAATCAGCGCCCGGTCAGGCTGCAAGCCATTGTGGCAGATGTGTATTCTCCGGCGCTGGGCAACCCGGACATTGTGTATTTACCGCATAACTTCTTTATTACTAATCTGATGATTAGGCTGGCACCGGGACAATCATTGACAAAACCTGATCTCAATGCGCTGCTGCGCGTACAAGATCCTACGCAAAGTGTATTTCAGTTAACCAGTATGACGGTGCATGCTGGAGCCATGAGTAAATCGGCCAGGCTCAGTGCCTACACAGGTATTGCGCTCAGTAGCCTGATGATGTTGCTGGTGGGAGCTGGCTTGTATGGCGTACTGGGATACCTGACGCTGTTATCTGCACCAGTCTGGCGAATAAAGTGGCAGCTGGGTGCAAAGGCAGGCACGCTGTTAAAAGAGCACCTGATTATTCGGGTTTGTAAGGTCTTACCAGTTTCTTTTGTGGCATTTTTGTTACTTGTTGGCGTGTGTTGGGTGTTTAAACTGACCTTAATGGGTTTGTTAGTCAGCTTCGGTTTGGCAGTTACTTTTATGTTTTTCATGGTTTTATTGCTAGATTACTACCACACTAACAGACTACTGAAAGATTTTTGCTAAATCAGTAACAGATTCTTACAAATGTCACGTTATTGAACGTCTCTATATTGGTAAGATAGGCGGTAGGAAAATATCAATAGGTAAAGTCATGAAAGCACAAGCACTAAAATGGATCTTTCCCGCTGTGGCTTTGGGCCTCGGGGTGGCAGGCTTTTCAGCTGTCAACGCGGTCGCAAAGGGCGAGGAAGAAAAGCAGGTCGTAGATACGCGCCCCGTGGTACAGGTCGAGTCTGTTCAGGCACAGGATCATCAGGTTTTAATCCAAAGCTATGGTGAAGTGATGCCACTGGAAACAACTCAGTTGTCTGTACAGGTTGCCGGAGAAGTCGTTTACTGGCATCCCAGCTTTGTTGCGGGCGGTGTGGTTGCTAAAGGTGACATCTTGCTCAGCATTGAAAAGGACAACTACGAGGCGGCGGTATTGCAGGCCGAAGCTCAGCTGGCCAGTGCCCAAGCGGCATTGATCGAAGAGCAGGCGCAGGCAGATGTGGCAGCGGATGAAGCCAAACGCTTCCCAAACAAAAAACACACCGATCTGTTTTTACGTAAACCACAAGTGATGAGCGCTAAGGCGGCGGTTAAGTCGGCCAAAGCGGCATTAATGCGTGCCCAGCGCGACCTGGAAAACTGCGATGTGGTTGCGCCATTTAACGGCTTGATTGTTTCTCGTGATGTGGGCTTGGGTCAGTTTGTGTCTACAGGTAGTGTGGTTGCTAAGCTGAACAACATAGAGCAAGCCGAAATTGTGATCCCCATTGCCGGTTTTGATTCCGTCTTTTTACCTGAGACCATCAGCGGCACCAAAGCCACCCTGTTTAATAAAGGGGTGAATGGCTTTAGCCGCGAAGCGCAGATCCACCGCGACCTGGGCACCGTTGATACCCAGACGCGTATGAGCAATCTGGTGGTACGGATTGATGACCCTTATGCGCTGAACAGCGACCAGCCGAAAGTGAAGTTTGGCACTTATGTTCAGGTGAGCTTTTTAGGCAAAACCCTCAAGCAAATCTATCGCTTGCCACAAGAACTGGTGAATAACCAGACCGTGTGGCTGCTGAATGACAATGCCGAGCTTGAACCGAGAGAGGTACAAGTGGTCCGTGAAGAAGGTGAATACTTCCTGGTTGGCGCTGGCCTGAATAACAGCGACAAGGTGGTTGTTACTTTACCTGAGTATCCACAGCGTGGCATGGCGGTGAAAGTGGCAGGTGCCGATGAGTCAAACACGCAGGGCGCGAGCCCGGAAAAGCTATAACGGCAGGGACGGATAATGAGTGATCAACACACACCCAGGCAAACGGGGCTGATAGCCTACTTTGCCCATAACTCCGTGGCTGCGAACCTGATGATGGGCTTTATCCTGATCATGGGTATCATCAGCTACTTTACTATCCAGCGGCAGATGTTTCCCGCCATTGAGCTGAACCTGATCTCAGTCAATGCAACCTATCCGGGCGCCTCTCCACAGGAAATCGAAGAGAGTATCCTGATAAAGGTAGAAGAAGCGCTCAAGGATGTGACCGAAATTGATAAGGCCGTGTATCGCGCATTTCGCAACGGTGGCAGCGTACAACTGGAAATAGACACCAGTGCTGAGCTGGCCGATGTGGCAGATAAAGTGCGCTCACGGGTGGATGGCATCGCCACTTTCCCCGCATCAATGGAGCCCATTCGTATACAGCAAATTGAGTTTACCCAGGACGTTGTACAAATGGCGCTGGTTGCAGACTTGCCGCTGACACAGCTTAAGCCGCTGGCCAAAGAAATCGAAGACGAGTTGTTACAGTTGTCTAATATTTCTTTGGTGGATCGCAATATGCCTGAGTACGAAATCGCCATTGAGGTCAATCCGGATGCACTGCGTCGTTACAACATGTCGATGGCTGACGTATCTGCTGCCATTAGCCGTTATTCAACCAATGTCTCTGCCGGTCAGATCCGTACCAATGCGGGCCTGATCTCAGTGCGGGTCGAAAACCAGAAATATCGTGGTGATGAATTCCGCCGTATCCCGGTTAAAGTGGGAGCGAACGGTGCTAAGGTGCTGTTGCAGGATGTGGCAGAGATTAAAGATGCGTTTGTCGAAGGCGAATTCTACTTCAAACTGAATGGGGTAAATGCCGCTTATCTGTCGGTGAAAGCCACCAATGATCAAAACATGGTGCCGATTGCGAGCACTATTCACTCTTACATCGAAGCGAAGAATGAGTCGCTGCCGGAAGGGGTTGAATTAACGGCCTTTGTCGATATGACTTACTACCTTGAGGCACGCCTGGACATGATGAAAAAGAACATGTTCCAGGGCGCTATTCTGGTTGCCATTATGCTGAGCATTTTCTTGCGCTTTAAGCTGGCGTTTTGGGTGATGGTCGGTCTGCCGGTGTGTTTCCTGGGGAGCATTATGATGATGCCAGTGTTTGGTATCAGCATAAACATTGTTTCTTTGTTTGCCTTTATTATGGTACTGGGGATCGTAGTCGATGATGCCATTGTCATCGGCGAGGCCGCCTACACCGAAATTGAGCGCAAAGGGCCCGGCGTCAATAACGTGGTCATCGGTGCCAAACGGGTGGCGACCCCGGCCACATTCGGGGTGTTGACCACCATGGCGGTGTTTGCCCCTATGGTGATGTCCAGCGGTCCGGAAGCGGCTTTCTTTAAGTCGATTGCGGTTGTGGTGATACTGTGCCTGGCATTCAGCCTGATTGAATCTAAGTGGATCTTACCTGCACACATTGGCCACACCAAGTTTGCACCACTGCGTGAGGGTAGCTGGCGTGCTAAGTTCAATAAACGTTTCTTTGCCTTTGTAAATGGGCCCTATCGCAACCTGATCGAAACCTGTGTGCAGTGGCGCTGGACCGTACTGTGTGGCTTTATTGGTATGCTGATATTGAGCGTATCGCTGATCACCTCTAATCAGGTGCGCTTCGTGGCAATGCCCAAAGTGCCTCATGATTATCCGGCAGTCATACTGACCCTGAACGACAATGCCTCGGATTCTCAAACGCTTGAAGCTCTGGCTACCATTGAAAACATGATGTTGAAAGTGGAAGAGGAAATAAAGCAGGAGTACGGTCGGGGCATAATCAAAGACATCATGGTCTGGAATGAAGGTCGTACCGAAGGGAACGTGTTGGCAGTACTGGTAGAAGAAGAGGCCCGTCCTTTTGATGCCTTTGAGCTGTCGCGTCGCTGGCGTGAAAATATGCCGGATATTGCCGGTGTGAAGTCTTTGCTGGTGATTGATGATGTGAACGATGAAGGTCAGGGGCAGGGGGAGTTTGGTTATCTGCTGTATGGCCCGGATATCGACATGCTCAATGCCGCAGGTCGTCAGTTTATTGCCATGCTGCAACAGGAAAAGGGTCTGTTTGATGTCAGTTCAAGTATCGACCCGGCAAGCAAAGAAGTACAGCTGGTGCTCAAGCAGGTCGCGTATGACCTGAACCTGAGTCTGTCGGACATCGCCAATCAGGTGGGCATGAGCTTTTACGGTGGGGAAGCGCAGCGCGTGATCCGCGATGGTGAAGAAATCAAGGTCATGGTGCGTTATCCACGCCTGGATCGGGAAGCATTCTCGTCACTGAAGCACACAGTCATTACTACGCCTGAGGGCAAAGATGTGATGCTGGGCGATGTGGTTGAGTTCGTGGAGCGCCCGGGTGTGAGCTACATTCGTCGTGAAAACGGCTATCGCACTGTCTATATCTACGGCAATATTGATGAGCAAGTGATCGAACCAAATGAGGTGGTCGACAACATTAAAGACAACCTGCTGCCCAAGCTGTTGGAGCAATTCCCTGAAGTGAAGACTGAGCTGGGTGGTGATATTGAAGAAGATCAGGCGCAGGCCAACGAGCAAATGATGTTCTTTATTGCCGGTATGTTCATTGTGTACATTCTGCTGGCGGTGCCGCTGAAGAGCTATGGTCAGCCTTTAATCATTATGTCGGTGATCCCATTCAGCCTGGTCGGTGCCATCTGGGGCCACTGGTTCTTTGGTCTGGATATGAGCATGATGTCGACTTACGGGCTGATTGCCGCAGCGGGTGTGGTAATTAATGACTCGCTAGTCATGACAGACTATGTGAACCAGGTCAGAAAAGAAGGTGTGAAACTCAAAGATGCGGTGGTCGAAGCTGGATGTGCGCGTTTCAGGGCGATAACCCTGACGTCTATCACCACCTTTGCTGGGGTTATGCCAATCATCTTTGAAACCAGCCTGCAGGCCAAGTTTGTTATCCCCATGGCGGTGTCGCTGGGTTTTGCGGTGCTGTTTGCAACCCTGATCACCTTAGTGCTGGTGCCTTGCTTGTACATCATTTTGGTGGATATGGGCAAGCTATTCGGCAAAATGTTCGGTGTATTGGGTAAAGCCGGGCAGGTGTTCAACCGTAACAAGGTGAGCCAGCAGCAAGGTTAACGGTTTGCCATAGCAACACGCTTGAAAGGCCAGCATTTGCTGGCCTTTTGCGTTTTACCCAGAACGTCTGCGCTGCTTGCGGTGAATTACATGACATCTCAGGCGTTTATTTGCTATGTTAGGGTCACAATGGTTTTTAACAAATTAGGAACACGTGAGTGACCAAAACGCTGACCCCGCCAGTGGCTAAGAAAGTGCCACACACCATGACACACCACCAACATCAAAGGACAGACAACTATTACTGGATGCGTGACGATAACCGTCAGGACGCCCAAATCCTGGATCATTTACACGCTGAGAATGCGTATTGCGAGGCGGTGATGAACGATCACAAAACCTTGCAGGACCAGTTATTTGAAGAAATGAAAGGGCGCATTGTTAAAGATGACAGCACGGTGCCGGTGAAAGACGGGCGTTTTTGGTATATGAGCGAGGTCAGTGGCGACGACGAATATGCACGTCACTATCGGGGCTGTGATGAGGCCATGAGTGACAAGCAGTTACTGCTGGATGTCAACCAATTGGCCGAGGCATACGAGTTCTTTGAACTCGGTGATATGGCAGTCAGCCCCAACGATAATTTGCTTGCCTATAGTGAAGATATCGACGGCCGCCGCATTTATACGGTGCGCTTTAAAGACTTGCAAAGCGGCGAGATGCTGCCAGATGTACTGACTGAAACCGAAGGGGAAGTGGTCTGGGCTAACGACAGCAAAACCGTGTTTTATGTCCGTAAAGACCTGCAAACCCTGCTGGGTTATCAGGTGTATCGTCATGTTCTGGGCACACCACAAAGTGATGATCAGCTGGTCTATGAAGAGCAGGATCGCCAGTTTTACATGGGCCTGGGTAAGAGTCGCGATGAAAGCGAGATTTATATTCATCTGGCTGCGACCGAAACCACCGACATTCTGGCGCTATCGGCTGATGAGCCACTGGGTGAATTTACGCCTTTACTGGCGCGTACACCGGGCCATGAGTATGGACTGGATAAGCTGGGCAAGTACTACTATCTGGTATCGAACCGCGAAGCGAAAAATTTCCGCCTGTTACGCGCCACCAAAGAGACACTGAGTGAACCTGAGCAGTGGGAAGAGCTAATTGCACACCGTGAGCACGTGCTGCTTGAAGGCATGGAGTTGTTCCACAGTCATTATGTGGTCACAGAGCGAGAGCTTGGCCAGATCCGCTTTGTGGTGCACGACTACAGCGGGAGCAGTTATCAGCTTAAATTCGACGATGCCTGCTTCTATGCCGGATTAGGCTATAACCCCGAGCCCGAAGCCGAGACCGTTCGAATTTATTATTCAAGCCTGACCACGCCAAGCAGCATTTATGACTTTACCCTGGTCGGGGGCAAGAAGACCCTGAAGAAGCAGCAACGCGTGCTGGGTGAATTTAATTCGGAGCATTATGCGTCTGAGCGTTTACACATCCGTGTGCGTGATGGCGTTGAGGTGCCAGTGTCTCTGGTTTATCGCAAAGATAGGTTTAATAAAGACGGCACCAACCCCTTGTTGCAGTATGGCTACGGCGCGTACGGGATCACCATAGATCCGAACTTCTCAAGCAACACGCTGAGCCTGCTGGACCGCGGTTTTGTGTATGCAATAGCCCATATTCGTGGCTCCGAAATGCTTGGCCGTCACTGGTATGAGCATGGCAAAAAAGCGCATAAGCAAAACAGCTTTAACGACTTTGAAGACGTCACCCGTGCTCTGGTGGAGCAGGGCTATGGCGCAGCGGATAAGATTTTTGCTTCGGGCGGCAGTGCCGGTGGCCTGCTGATGGGCGCGGTGGTAAACCAGGCACCTGAGTTATATCGTGGTATTGGTTGTCATGTGCCCTTTTTGGATGTGCTGACCACTATGCTGGATGAAAGCATTCCGCTGACCACCAACGAATACGACGAGTGGGGCAACCCTAATGAAGAGGCGGATTATCACACCATCCTGGCGTACTCGCCTTATGACAATCTGCGTGCAGCAGATTATCCCAATATTCTGGTCACAACCGGGCTGCATGATTCTCAGGTGCAGTACTGGGAGCCGATGAAATGGGTGGCCAAATTGCGAGAGTTAAAAACAGACAGTAACCTGCTGTTGTTTAAAACCGATATGGATGCCGGTCATGGTGGTGCGTCAGGTCGCTTTAAGAGTCTGCACGAAAAGGCGCTGGAAATGGCCTTCTTTATTGGCTTGCTTGAGGGCTAATACGAAAGCAGTCACCGGTTGAAGGGCTTCAACCGGTGACTGTGTTAGTTACTTGTGATTTATATTAAGCGAGATAAGCTTTTAGCATCCACACCAGCTTTTCCTGCTCTTTGATGTAATCGCTCATCATCGCGGCAGTACCTTCGTCGCTGGCATCGCCGGCCTGTTCCAGAATGTCGCGCTGCATTTTAATTAACGTTGTAAAGCCATCCAGCAAACTTCTTACAGCTTCCTGACCATCGCTGATCCCTTTGGCTTCATTGATCTTACTGTGCTCCAGGTAATCGCTGAAGGCGTGTAAAGGGGTGCCTTCAATGGTCAGAATACGTTCTGCAATTTCATCAACCTGAAGTAACAGCTGGTTGTAAATCTCTTCAAACTTAACGTGTAACTCGAAAAAGTTACGGCCCTTGATGTTCCAGTGCACACTGCGGGCGTTCATGTATTGGATCTGGTAACTACTTAACAGGGTATTGAGGTTGCTTACTAATGCCTGACTTTTCTGACTGTCTAATCCAATGCTGTTGCTCATCGTTTACTCCTGTACTGTGGTTAAAAAAGAAGACGCGTGTTAGGGCGTCTGATTGATTGTTAGTGTGGCTAAAAACGCGGCAGATGCCAAATGGGAAAAGTCGATTGCAGACATCGACATTATTGAAGGCGGTGCTGCACTGACCGCGCCACACTGTGAGGGAAAAGCTTATACAACAGCGGCTTAATCCAGACTTAATGATGCTTAAAGTTTGCCACTTTGCCACTCGAAACGATAACAACGCACACTAAGTTGATCTACCTCAAATGGCAATTGGGTTGCTTTTTCGCCGCTGTGGCACTTTGATTTAGGTCAAAATTTCCCCGTATCAGAGGCGCATAATGAACTCAGCAGGCACAAGGTGTGAACGCAATGCCAGGGTATAACAGCGCACATCTGAGCCATTTATTTAGGTGTTTATTTAGGCGTGTCAGCACAAAAACGGTGCCGCACCCAAGGAGCGTATCATGCAAGGTAAAACCCCTTCTCAACATAAATCCGAAATCGCTGTGGTTGTTATCGCATTATTGACCTTTGTGGTTGGCCTGGTCGGTCACCTGGCTGGTGCCAGCTATGCAAACTCAGATGCATTTGGCTATATTGCTGCACCGATCCCACTGATTGTAGGGATCATTGCACTGGTGGCTTACAAAATTGCGGCTAACGGCGATCACTGATCGCGCTTGAGCACCTCAACGATGTAATCGAGTACGGTGCGGGAATAAATCAAGGTGGTATGGCTGAGGCGAAAGATTTTGTGCTCGGCCATGCCCTGTAGTTTGGTTTCATCCAGCAGCACAGTGCCATCTGAGCGGCTGCCCTTTTTTAGCAGCGGCATCAGCCCAATCGGCAGATCGCCGGCAATGCTGTAGAGCTTGGCTTTAAACGGCCAGTTTTGTTGCTGGCTCAGCAGATATTCCACGCTGTTTTTGAGCAGCATATCAAAGCCGCGGTCATGCATATGTTTGGCAATATAACTGCCTTTGTGCGGGGTGCCCAGAGTGATCACTTTGCTGATGGTGGTGCTGGCCTCTGAGCTGTGGGTGAGGTAATCCCGGGCCACCAGGCCACCCATAGAGTGACACACCAGCGCGGCCTCATGATCTGCAACAAAGGCATCGATTTGCTCAAAAATAGTGTGTCTGTCGGGTGTCAGCGTGTTGTAGCTGAGGTTGAGGATCTCAAAGCCAAGCTTTTCCAGCCGCTCGCACAGCGGGCGCATGACAAATCCTGACATATACAATCCATGTAATACAACAACTCTGGTTACTGCCATTGTGGCCTCCTCTTATACACCCGGGTGAGCTTATCCCTGCAAAGTTTCGGGGATAAGATGCACGCTGTGTTGCTCATCACTGAACCAAATCTCGCCGTCCTGTACCGTGACTGTCAATGCCATAGTACGGGTTAACATCTCTGCCATCACGCTGGTTGCGCTATAAGGCAGGCTGATGACTTTGAGGTTGGTATACTGGCGCAGCGTGTTTTGGTTCTTTTGCCACCAGGGGCCCTGATTGTTCTCACCATAGGTATAAAGTACCACTTGTTTGGCGCGGTTGCTGGCTTTTTTTAGCCATTTTTCTTCCGGTAGGCCAACGCTGAGCCACAGCTCGATTTCATCACTGTAATTTTTCAGCCAGATATCCGGCTCATCTTCGACGCATAAACCTTTACTGAAGCTGAGTCCGTCCTGATATTCCAGCGCAAATGCCAGTAGCCGCACCATCACGCGTTGGGCGTTTTCCGAGGGGTGTTGCGCCAGTGTGACACTGATGTCCTGATATACATGACGGTCCATATCGCTGAGCGAAAGGTTGGCCTTTAAAATAGTTGCTTTGAGTGCCATTGCCTGTCCAAGTTAGCAAAAACGCCATTATATCGGTAAACAGTGAGTTTGTGCGGGGAAAGTGAGGGTATCTTTGATCCCCCAATATCCACGTTTATAGTACACTATGCGTTATTCATGTGTCGTGTGGCCGGGCAAAGTCGATAGTGTGTGCCCTGGTCGTTGAGTCAGACACAGCCAGATTTAATAAGGTAAAAAACGATGAGCAGAACAGGTATCCAGTGGTTTCCCGGACATATGAACAAGGCGCGCAATGAGATCAAAGAGATCATGCCGCAGATGGATGTGATTATTGAGGTACTGGACGCCCGCATTCCTTACAGCAGTGAAAATCCCATGGTAGCACAGCTGCGTGGCGACAAGCCGGTCATCAAAATTCTCAACAAAGCCGACTTGGCCGATCCGGAACTGACTCAGGCCTGGATGGAGTATTTTGAGCGTGAAGACGGGGTGAAAACCCTGGCGTTTGGTCATGACAAAGGCAATGAAGTGCAGCGGATCAATGCCTTGTGTAAAAAGCTGGCACCGCAAAAGGTCGGTCAGGATAAGCAGCTTAAAGCCATGATCATGGGCATTCCCAATGTTGGCAAATCGACGCTGATCAATATTCTGGCAGGAAGAATTGTCGCGAAAACGGGCAATGAACCGGCTGTGACTAAGGCCCAGCAACGCATTAAGCTTGAAGACGGCATTATGCTGTACGATACGCCGGGTATGTTATGGCCTAAGGTTGAAAACGAAAATTCGGGCTATCGCCTGGCTGCCACCGGTGCCATTCGTGATACTGCCATTAACTATGAAGAAGTGGCCAGTTATACCGCCGAATACCTGTTGCAGGCGTATCCTCAGCTGTTACAGGCGCGCTATAAAATTGACGAGCTGCCTGAGTGCGACTGGACCTTTATTGAGATGGCCGGACGCAAGCGTGGCTGTATTCGCGGCGGCAATCAGGTCGATACGCACAAGATGTCGGAGATCCTGATCAACGAACTGCGCGATGCCGTGATTGGCCGTATCACCATGGAAACCCCGCAAATGCGCGATGAGGAAGAAGAAATGGTGGCACAACTGCGCCAGGCGGCTGAAGCAAAGAAAGCAGCCAAAGAGGAAGAAAAACGCCAGCGTCGCGCCCGTGCGCGTAAAAACCGCCGTTAAGTTTTGCTATGCGTAAAAATCAGGCATAAAAAAAGCCCGGGGCAGGGCTTTTTGATTTCATATCTACCGTCACCGATATGAGCAATGTAGCAAGTAAAATGTGAGTTGGTTGCCGGTAAGCCACATCAAGGGGCGTTAATGCTTTTCACCTGCAACCAGAGCTTTTTGCGTAAGCAACACGTACTTCTGAGTCGAGAAACAAATTAAGTACTAAAACAAAATGAGCCGTCAATCTCGTTTTGTTGATAATGATTATCAGTTAGATCCATTCAGGTGTCAACACCTATTTGAAATTAATTCTCATTTACATATTGGGGTGTGTTTACACGCCTGGACGGTGAATTTCAGGCATAAAAAAAGCCCCGTGCAGGGCTTTTTGTGTTCATATCTACCGTCACCGATATGAGCAATGTAGCAAGTAAAATAGTAAGTTGGTTGCCAGTATCATGCATTAAGGGGCGTTAATACCAGACACCCGCAACCTGTGCTGTTATCGTGCGCATCACGTGTTTCAGGGTCGAGAAACAAACTTAGTACCGTCACAAAGTGAGCCGTCAATCTCGCTTTGTTGAGATTGATTATCAGTTAGATCTTTGTGCCTGTCAATCCATTTTTGAAAATAATTCTCATTTAGTTTAAATCCCACTGATCAAGCCAGGATCTGCTGATGCAACACAGTGAGCAGGCTTGTAGCTTAGACGCGTGTATTGGAGGTGTCATAACACTATTTCAGTCACCTGGGTGAGTTTGGCTTGGGAATGGATCAGTATTCAGAAATGAAAAAAGCCCTGAGGAGGGCTTTTTTATTTCATATCTACCGTCACCGATATGAGCAATGTAGCAAGTAAACTATAAGGCGGTTGTTGAGTTACACCAAGGGGCGTCAATGTAACTCAGTAACAACCAGTGCTGTTATCGTGCGCAACACGCGTTTCAGGGTCGAGAAACAATTAGAGTAACAAAATGCACCGTCGAGTCACTTTGTTGAGATTGATTATCAATTAGATTGGCGGGTCTGTCAAATACTTTTTGAAAATAATTCTCATTACGGTGTTGTGTGGAGTTGCGCTGTATGATCTTATGAAGGGTGCGTGTCGAATTTTAAAGCCGCCCGGCTGTTGCTTGAGACCGATGTGTCACTCGAGGAGTGGGTGTCCTTTGATCTGAATATCTTTGATTTGCTGGTTGTGTCTGCGACCTCTGGTTCTGGTTCGGCGCTCCCGCTACAGGCCTGCAACTATGAAGCAACGGCGGGTACGTGTTTGATGAACGAGAACTTTGAATTTACTACGCTCAGCCCAACGTCCTTTTCGGTAACCTATGAAGCTAACTGGAATGATGCGGATCAGCGCGAGGATGAACAGGCACTGCACCGGTTTACCCACAGGAATGGGTATCATTGTAAAGAGCTGGCAGACACTATGGCGTCGCACGTACGAGTGACACTAACGTGCGAACATCAGGGTTTATAACAAGCTGGTTTATTGATGTGCTTGCAGCCAGTAGTAGTAATCAGTAGCATCGTGAATATCGACGCGCTGCTGCGCGGCTTCAAGCTCGGTAATGACGCGGTGAAAATGCGCCGGGTTCTGCCAGGTCGTGCTGACATCCACGGCCAGTCTTACCGAAAATGTGGGCGAGGCCAGTGCACGCTCCATCGCGGTCGCATTCAATATAGAAGCGCTGTTATCCCGCTCGTAAGCCATTATTGAGATGCCATCCAATACCTCACTCAGCGCCGCAAAAAAGGCCGCGCCCTGATCTGGCCAGTCGATTTTATTTGAGCTGTCATACCAGGTGGGAATGTCCGCGTATAGTTTTACCCGGGTCATGTCCTGCTCGTCCAGCAAAGTTCGGATTGCCTGAAATGTAGCAATGAGTTGCCACAACAGAGCCTGGCGCGACTGGGCTGTGCCTTGCTTCCACTCATTAAGCGCATGGGGCTCAATATCCAGGTGCAGTGCAGCAAATTCAGCATCTGGCGCCGCACTGTGCTGATAGTCGATAAAACGGGTTTGTAACTTGCCCAACATCTTGTCGTGATTGGACGGGAAAACCCAGGTATTTTGCGCCATCAGGTAGTGCGACTGAATGCCTTGCGCTGCCAGTGTCTGGTTCCACTGTGCGACCGCCTGGGGTTGTGTCTGCGTATATTGTCCGTAAGAGCCATAAACATCAGATATCGCCTGTTGCTGCAACAAATCAATCAGCGTTTGCTGGGTTGACTGAGTAGTGACCATGGCCGTTGCGCCCAGCGGATCGCCGCCTTTTTTCCATAGCCAGGTTGCGCGTTCAACTGCCTGAGCACAAACGCTTGTTGTAAGCATCAGTATTGTGGCGAGAAAAATGTGGCCTTTAGACATTGTTAGACTCCTTATTGAGTGTTTTATCGCTGACAGGTGTGCCAGACATATTCCATGGTGGATACTCGATCCCAGTGCCAAATTGCCGTATAACTAACATTAAATAACAAAAAATAAACAGGATATTTATGCTGAGTTTGCTTGGCTTAATCGGTGCACTGGCACTGCTGATTGGCCTGACCCTGCGCGGGGTCAACTTGTTTATCGCAGCGCCTGTGTGCGCACTGATTGTCGCGCTGACGAGTGATATTGCTATTTTTAACGCCGCCACAGGCCAACCCTTTGTGTCTCTTTATATGGCCGGATTTGCCGGATTTTTGCAAGCCTGGTTTTTAATGTTTCTGTTGGGCTCTCTGTTTGGCAAGTTTATGGAAGACAGCGGGGCGGCTGATGCCATTGCGCATTATGTGATTGGCAAAATTGGCATGAAATACGCGGTGCTGGCCGTGGTGCTGGCTTGTGCATTGCTGACCTACGGGGGCGTCAGTGTGTTTATTGTCGCCTTTTCTGTTTATCCCATGGCTTTGAGTTTGTTTAAGGATGCCAATCTGCCCCGACGCTTTATTCCGGCGGTGCTGGCATTTGGCTCTGTGACCTTTACCATGACCTCGGCAGGCTCGCCCGAAATACAAAACTGGATCCCCATCAAATATCTGGGCACCTCGCCGTATGCCGCCTGGCAGGAGAGCCTGGTGGTGGCCCTATTTATGGCGGGACTGGGCTACTTCTTACTGAGCTGGATGATCCGCCGGGCAGTGGCCAACGGCGAGTGCTTTGTGGCGCGAGATAACGACCCGGAACAAGTCCAGCGCGCTTTGCCGCACCCGATCACCGGCTTGTTGCCCTTGCTGGTGGTGCTGATTTTGTCATTTACCTTGCACAGCACACTTCAACAAAACGCCTTGATAGTTGCCTTATTGGGCGGGGTGCTGACGATTTTGGCAATTAATTTTAAGCACTTTCATAATCTCTCTCAGGCGGTCAATTTAGGTACTACCGGGGCTTTGGTGGCAATCGGGAACACAGCTGCGGTAGTCGGATTCGGTGCGGTGGCCAAAGGCACGCCGGCGTTTAATGAGGCCGTTGCTTTGATGACCAGCATTCCCGGCAACGAACTGCTCGGTGCTGCGATTGCGGTGAGTGTGATTGCGGCACTGACGGGGTCGGCGTCGGGCGGACAGGCCATCGCGTTACCCCTGGTCGCACCGCATTATCTGGATTTGGGTGTGGATGCCAGCCAGCTTCACCGGGTTGTGGCGATCAGCTCCGGCGCGCTGGATACTTTGCCGCACAATGGTTATGTCGTGACCACGGTGCGGGCAATCTGTGGAGAGAAACATCAGGATGCCTACTGGCCTTTGGCGGTACTGACCGTGTGTGTGCCCTTGTTGGGCGTTGCGCTGATCCTCGGGCTATTTATCTGGTTTTAACCGGCCCCAAGTGCCAGTGACGGTGTAAGGAAGTGGCGCTGTCAGCTGGCACCTTTTTAGCTGTTCAGGCTAGCTGAATTGGCAAACTTGCCGGGCGAGGAATGGGCTTTTGCTGCCTGTAAAAAGGGGGACACCCTTTACCTGGCGGCGTTTTGCGCCCCCTAAAGACGGCCTTAGCAAAATACATTCCACTATAAACCACTTTTTTCTCAAATTGATTGCATTTTAGACGACGTGAAGGATGATGTTCGCCTAAAGAGGTGATATACTCCCGCCGAATAATTTTTCTACTTTAAATAGAGTAAAACAATGGCAGATTTATCGAAATACAGAAACATTGGTATTTTCGCGCACGTTGATGCGGGTAAAACTACCACCACTGAGCGTATTCTAAAGCTTACTGGTAAAATCCACAAAACGGGTGAAGTACATGACGGTGAGTCTACTACTGACTTCATGGAGCAGGAAGCTGAGCGTGGTATTACAATCCAATCAGCAGCGGTAACTTGTGAGTGGAAAGGCCACCGTTTAAACGTTATCGATACTCCTGGACACGTTGACTTCACAGTTGAAGTATATCGTTCACTGAAAGTACTAGACGGTGGTATCGGTGTATTCTGTGGATCTGGCGGTGTTGAGCCTCAGTCAGAGACTAACTGGCGTTATGCGAACGAGTCAGAAGTTGCTCGTGTAATCTTCGTAAACAAGCTGGACCGTATGGGTGCAGACTTCTACCGCGTAGTTGGTCAGGTTGAGAAAGTACTTGCTGCTAACCCGCTGGTTATGACTCTGCCTATCGGTATCGAAGACGAGTTCTGTGGTGTTGTAGACGTACTTGAAAAGAAAGCGTACGTTTGGGACGAAACGGGTCTTCCAGAAAACTACGAAATCAAAGACGTTCCAGCAGACATGGTTGACAAAGTTGAAGAATACCATGAAATGCTGATCGAAACTGCGGTTGAGCAAGACGACGACCTGATGGAAGCGTACATGGAAGGTGAAATGCCTTCTCTTGAACAGATCAAAGCATGTATCCGTAAAGGTACTCGTGAGCTGGCGTTCTTCCCAACTTACTGTGGTTCTGCGTTCAAAAACAAAGGTATGCAGCTGGTACTAGACGCGGTTGTAGATTACCTACCTGCGCCTACAGAAGTTGACCCTCAGCCTCTGACTGACAAAGAAACAGGTGAGCCTACTGGTGAAGTAGCAACTGTTTCTGCTGATGAGCCGCTTAAAGCGCTTGCGTTTAAGATCATGGATGACCGTTTCGGCGCCCTGACCTTTATCCGTATCTACTCTGGTCGCATGAAAAAAGGTGACACAGTACTTAACTCTGCAACTGGTAAAACAGAGCGTATCGGCCGTATGGTTGAGATGCAGGCAGACGAGCGTAACGAACTGACTGAAGCACAAGCGGGTGACATCATCGCGGTTGTGGGCATGAAGAACGTTCAAACTGGTCACACTCTGTGTGATCCTAAGCACGAATGTACACTTGAAGCGATGATCTTCCCTGATCCGGTAATCTCTATCGCGGTAGCACCTAAAGATAAAGGTGGTAACGAGAAGATGGGTATCGCGATTGGTAAGATGGTTGCAGAAGATCCGTCATTCCAGGTTGAGACTGACGAAGATTCAGGCGAAACCATCCTGAAAGGTATGGGTGAGCTTCACCTTGACATCAAAGTTGACATCCTTAAGCGTACTTACGGTGTTGAACTAATCGTTGGTCAGCCTCAGGTTGCTTACCGTGAAACTATCACGCAAGAAGTTGAAGATAGCTACACGCACAAGAAACAGTCTGGTGGTTCTGGTCAGTTCGGTAAGATCGACTACCGCATCAAGCCTGGTGAGCCTAACTCTGGCTACACTTTCTCATCTTCAGTTGTTGGTGGTAACGTTCCTAAGGAATTCTGGCCAGCAGTTGAGAAAGGCTTCAAGATGATGATGGACGAAGGTGTTCTGGCTGGCTTCCCAGTACTAGACGTTGAAGTTGAGCTGTTCGACGGTGGTTTCCACGCAGTTGACTCATCAGCAATCGCGTTCGAAATCGCAGCGAAAGGCGCATTCCGTCAGTCAATCCCTAAAGCGGGTCCTCAGCTTCTTGAGCCTGTGATGAAGGTTGACGTGTTCACACCAGAAGACAACGTAGGTGACGTAATCGGTGACCTTAACCGTCGTCGTGGTATGATCAAAGACCAGGAAGCTGGCGCAACTGGCGTACGTATCAAGGGTGAAGTACCACTATCTGAAATGTTCGGATACATTGGTCACCTGCGTACTATCACGTCTGGTCGTGGTCAGTTCTCAATGGAATTCTCTCACTATGCACCTTGCCCGGCAAACGTTGCTGACGCAGTAATCGCAGCTGAGAAAGAGAAAAAAGCAGCTAAGTAATTAGTTGACTGATTTTTTGAAAAAAGGCCGCATTCGCGGCCTTTTTTAATGCCTTTAATTTCTTTCGTAATCTTTATTGGGTTGTTTTTGGGTAAAAAATATAAATAAATTCATGTGGCCACTAACTCACCAGCCTGCGCCCTCGACTATTGCTAAAAATTACATAAACGGACTTGATTTAGGGACTTTGCAACTTTATCATTAGCGCTCAGAGTCAGTCGGCTCTGCTAAACATTGAGTAAAATTGGGAGGTACTCATGAGAACCATAGATTTGGATATCAGCTGGTTTGCCGTCTTAGCCACCGTGTGTGGTATTTCGCTGTGTTATGTGATGATGAATTTCGTGGCCCTGAATGATGTTGCCTCATCACTGATGGTTCTGTCGCTGGCGAGTGTTGGCTTGATAGTGTTACTGACACTCACCAACAAGCGATTTGTACATATTGATAAAGCAGGAATTTGTTATCGCACATGGGTAAAAATACGCTATGTGCACGCAGACGAAATATCGTCACTGGAGCTACAGAAGTTAGGCCCGTTGCGGTGTTTAAAGGTCACGCTTAAGAACAGCCGCAGGTTATCCTTTCCGTATTGGTCTATTGATGATGCTGAGCTAAGTCGAGCTGCTCAGATATTATCAGTGCCGATATCAGAAAAAAGCCGTCATGCAAGCGCCTGATGGTATATCTATTCACCGAGTGAATAGGTATTAAACTGAGAGCAAACAAAAAATGCGCCGAACGGCGCATTTTTTTACCTGGCTTAACGCCACTTATCCGGTGCGTTATTTACGACGGCGTAGTAGTGCCAGAGGTGCGGCGAATAATGCCAGCCAGCCAAAGCTGCCCGAGTCATCATCACCATCGTTGTCATCGCCTCGTTTGACGTCCGTCACATTGACGACAACCTGCACTTGCTCTGACAGATTGCCAGCACTGTCCTGTGCCTGAACCATAAACTCGATACGGTTGTCGAATTCATAATCCAGTTCACCTGCAACAACAACCTGGCCTGCTTCGTTGACTGCAATCATATTTGTGCCCGTCACGATAAAGCGCTCAACCGGTGTGACATCCGCATCAGCATCGGAGAAATCAAGCATGCCAATAATAGTATTGAGCTGCGTATTCTCTGCTACCGTAAAGTGTTGACCGGCTTCAATCACGGGACGTGGGTCAACCGGCGGCTCAGCTGCAACCGTTTTGATTTCTACAATCACAGGATCGTGGTCAGAAGCACGATAGGTGTGGCCGGCATACAGTCCTTCTGGCTTGGCGTGCTTCCTGTCGTAATCCTGATAGAGATTATAGTCCAGTAATCGTGGTTCATCAGCGTTGATGTGCCAGTCTGTCGCATCGGTGACTTTAGTCAACAGTGACGCAGAAGCCACTGCATGATCCAGGCTACCCATACGACCTGAGAAATTATAAGAATAGCTAACTGTATTGCCATCCAAGTGCGTCATGACATTGCTAAGGCCTTTGGCTTCAAGCGCGCGCATTGGGTCTTCCATTGCATAGGCATTCATATCACCTACCAGAATAACGTCTTTATCGTCGTTACCTGTTGGGTTGGTTGCCAGCCAGTCGGCGAACGCGTTGGCACCTTGAGTACGAACGGCATTCCAACAGGCCTGGCCATCGCCTTGATCTGCATTGTCGTCTTTAGAGCTGCGGCAGCCTTTTGACTTAAGGTGAGCGACGGCAACAGTGAACTCTTCGTGATTGTCTAGCTTGCGGAAGCTTTGCGCAATAGGAGGACGGTTATAGTAATCAAACGGCGCTTCAGTAGTAAAGGCTGCCTCACCCGCTTCTTCAACCGTATCAGTGCGATACATGATACCTGTTACGATAACATCGCCACCCACTTTCGGTGCTTTGAAGTCCACGTATGCATAAGTATAAGCCGACTCGGCGTTTACAGCTGCGACGAGTGATGCAATGGCACTGTGCTCACCGTAGCCGTCATTTTCAATTTCCATCAGGCCGATCACGTCTGCATCCAGAGCTGTAATTGCAGATACCAGTTTGTCTTCCTGGCGTGCGAACTCTTCAGCTGTTTTTGCGCCGCGCTCTGTTGGGAAACCAGCACCCTGACCATCACCATTGAAGTAGTTCAGTACGTTAAAGCTGGCAATACGCAGGTCACCTTCGCCTTTTAACTCAGGCTTTTCTGCACGTTCATTACTGCTGATGAATGCCGGTGCCTGAGTTGGGTGTAGTCGATACTTACTAAAGCTATAGGTAATCACACCTTCCAGGTTGCTTACTGTGTCACCTAACCGGAGGGTATTGTAGGCATCAAGTGTCGTGCTTGGGTATGGTACTGTTGTCGGATATTGGACGGTTGAACCATCATCCATTTGCAGGAATTTTTTCGCGTTCTCAGCTTCGTATTTATTAGCAGCTTCACCGGGCAGTGCGACTTGTGTGCCTTGATACAAGCGCTCTGTTGCCAGGCCAATCTCGCCATAGCGACCCAAGTTGTAGGTGTCAGCGACGACCATGTTGTTAGACAGGCTAACCAGCATGCCTTCAACCGCTTCCAGATCGCTAACTTCATTGACTGGCAGAGTCAGCATTTGTGCCTGAACATCGGCGCTGCCGCAGACCTCAAGCTGGGTGACATTGCCAAGCTGAGTTGCGTTATAGAACTCCTGGACTGTGCCCTGAACACGGACCTGATCGCCCACCTTTACGTCGACATCTTTATAATAAACAAACAGACCTTCTGAGGTCATGTTGTCTTCGTCCATATCGGCTGCTAGTGACTGAACAAAGAAACCTTTAAGCTGGTTATCTTCTTGCAGGTCGGCCGTGACAACGGCTTCTATCGTGACGATTTGGTCTTTCAGCGGGCTTTCATCAGTGCTGCCCTGAATTGCGTTGATGGCTGTGGCAGCTTCACCACACACGAGCGGTTCTGGCTTGTCGCCATCATCACCGCCATCGTCACCACCACCGGTGTCGCCACTGTGGCTGCCCAGGCCACTGAAATCGTCTTTATCGAATTGGGTCCATTCTGCGCTCGGATCAAAGACAGCATCAATCGTTGTGCGACCGGTTGTGATGTCGAGGTTACGACGCAGTGTTTTGTCTTTGGTTGTTACGCCATTGCTGGTATAGGCACCGCCATCAGGGTGGAAACCAAACTGGCCAAAACTGTCCAGTACTGTCTCGCCATTGCGTAATACGATTACATCATCGCCATTGAACCAGCTACCGCTATTGAGTAATTGAGCCGCGTCTTGTAAAACGCCATCGGCGTTATCGTCTGCGACTACATAAGTCTGACCAGCAGCGAGTTCTCCATTCAACTCAATAGTATTCGTTGCTTTGGTATCACCATTGTTATAGAAGGTGAGTGTGTAACCGCTCAATGAGATGGTGCTTTCTGAAGTATTGAATAACTCCACTGCCTTGTTGTTAGAGCCGCCTTCAACGTACTCTGACATGATGACCTGCGCCTGCACAGGGGCAGTTGCTGCGGCCACAAGGAGCGCCAGTGGAGTGAATTTTGTTTTTATCATTGGTTTTTTCCCGTGTGTAGTTTAAACCCAAATGGGTACATAAGCTTACGGGGGGTATGTTACACAAAAATGACACGATGTTAATCAGAAAAATGCAAAAAAGGAGCAATTTATTGCTCCTTTTTTAATAATTACCTATTAATTATTTATCATTCAACCAGATAGCGGCTTGCTTTGCGAAATAGGTTAAAATACCATCGGCGCCGGCACGTTTAAAAGCGAGTAATGACTCCATAATGGTCGGTTGTTCTGCCAGCCAGCCGTTGTCAATGGCGGCTTTGTGCATGGCATATTCACCACTGACCTGGTAAGCAAAGGTCGGCACACCGAACTCATCTTTAACGCGACGCACCACATCCAGATAGGGCATGCCCGGCTTGACCATCACCATATCGGCGCCTTCCTGAAGGTCTAGTGCGACTTCGCGCAATGCTTCATCTGAGTTAGCCGGATCCATCTGATAGGTCTTCTTGTCAGCCCCTTTAAGGTTGCCTGCTGAGCCGACCGCGTCACGGAATGGGCCATAATAGGTGGAGGCATACTTGGCAGAGTAGGCCATGATGCGGGTATGAATGTGTCCGGCTTCTTCCAGTGCATCACGAATAGCACCAATGCGTCCATCCATCATATCAGATGGTGCGACAATATCAGCGCCTGCGTCGGCATGAGACAAGGCCTGCTTAACCAGTATCTCAGTTGTGATGTCATTGATGACATAGCCTTCATCATCAATGATGCCATCCTGACCATGAGTCGTGAACGGATCCAGTGCCACATCGGTGATCACACCCAGTTCCGGACATTCACTCTTAAGCGCACGGACAGTGCGTTGTGCCAGTCCTTCCGGGTTGTAGGCTTCTTCTGCATGCAAGGATTTTTTGTCGCCAGGGGTCACCGGAAAAATTGCAATGGCAGGTACGCCCAGTGCCACCAGTTCTTTGGCTTCTTCCACCAACAGGTCGATCGACAGGCGCTCGATGCCTGGCATAGAAGGGATGGCCTCTTTGCGGTTCTTGCCTTCCAGTACGAACACCGGATAGATCAGATCGTTTACCGTCAGTGTGTTTTCACACATCATGCGGCGGGAAAAGTCGTCTTTGCGCATACGGCGCATACGCGTATAGGGAAAAAGATCCAGTCCTGACTGAGCCACGTTAAGTCTCCTGCTTAGGTTGGTAAATACAGATCCGATTACGGCCTTGTTGTTTGGCCATGTACAAGCCCTTGTCAGCCATATCGGTGAATAATGTGGGGTTACTCGTATCTTGTGCGATGGCGCTATACACCCCCGCACTGGTGGTAAATTTTATCTGATGACCGGCTACTTTCAGTTCGTGTGCTTCCGTGTCCTGGCGGATCTGCTCGGCCAGCTCCAGCGCGCCATCTTCTGAGGTATTGGGCAGCAGGATCACAAACTCTTCACCACCATAACGAAATACCTCGTCGAGCGGTCGCTTCAGGTGCTGCTCTATCAGTCGCGCAAAGGCACAAATGGTGTGGTCGCCAGCCAGGTGCCCGTAGTTGTCGTTGACCTTTTTGAAAAAGTCGATGTCCAGCATGATCAGGCTCAGTGTGGTTTGCTCTCTGCGTGAGCGACGTACTTCCATCATCAGGCGCTTGTCAAAGTAACGACGGTTCTTCACTTTGGTCATCGGGTCTTCCATGTTGAGCTTCTCCAGCTCATGGTTTTTCTCTTCCAGCTCCCTGAGGGTGACCTGTAGCTCAAAAGTGCGCTCGTCAATGCTGTTTTCCAGCTCCTGCTGGGCCTGCTCCTGGAGCTTGAGTTTTTCTTTCAGCAAGGCATCTTCTGCCTGCGTACGAGCGAGTTTATGCTGTTGTGTTTTAATGTGCTTTTCGCGCTCAAGGATAAACTGGCGGGTTAGCACAAAGCTGATGTAGAGGCTCAGGATCAGATAGCAGATATAAGTCACCGGGCGGTCCAGTTGTGCGCCGCCAAACACACCCAGTTCAAAACCAAGTTGGTAGCTCAGCGTCACCAGCATGATGACATAGATCAGCAAGGCGGTAGCTTTGGTTGTGCGGCGATAGCGGCTGCGCAAGGTGCAGATGATGTAACCCAGTACCAGGGTTAATGCCATGCTGTAGGCGGCAAAGGTTGCCAGCGTGACTGGCAGTAGCACACTGAGCAAGGTCAGAGTCAGGCCCACTATCAACAATTGGCTGAGCTTGCGGTTATGTTTTGCCGCAACCAGATTGGGCAATGCTTTACTGCGCTGAATGGGGATCAGGGCCAGCGTTGAGCACATCACCAGCAGGCTTTGTCCATATTGCTGTAACCACACACTGGAGCCATACAGATAACGATAACCAAAGCCATATAAATGCACAATAAGCAGCCAGAAGAGGCCAATTATGAGCGTGCCATGCAAAAAGTAACGCCGGCGGGTAAAGCTGTAGAGGGTAAAGTTAATGGCGATCATGGCCAGAATAAACCCGGCCAGAATACCGTAGACTAGATTAAATTTACTTTTGTATTTGAGATATTCAATTGGGTGCCAGAGGCTCAGCGGTGCGTTCAGCGTACCATGGTGGCTGACTTGCAAATAGACCTGGCTGTCACTGTGAGCGGGTAATTCCAGCGGAATCAGTTGCGCCTCATGCTTGATGGGGCGTTGCAGCAGCGGCAGGGCATCACCAAGTGCCAGAGTTAAAAAAGACGCGTCATCATGGCGAATGTAGGCGGTGATCTTGTCCAGTAAGTTGTTATCAATACTGAGTAGCAGCGGCACTTCAATGGGACCCGGATTATGCAAGGATACGCGGAGCCAGGCCTGGGTATTCGCGGGTGGTTTTAACGCCTGGCGCTGACCTGGTTGCCACTGCGGGTCGCTGGCCAGTAGCGCCTGGATAGTGTCGGCCTCGCTGAAGGTATACTGATAAGTCAGCGACTGGTGCTGCTTAAACTCAGCGGATACCTCCAGTGCCTGAGCGACACCAGATAAGCACAGCAGAAGCAGCACCGTGCGCCACAGCATTAGCCGGTTTTCTCCGAGCCTAAGAATAGGGCATTAAAGTTCTCGGTGGTTTGCCGGGCCAGCTGTGCCAGGGGGATATTTTTAAGTTCGGCAACATGACGCGCGATCTCTGGCAGATAAGCAGGTTCATTGCGACGAGACTTAGGTTTGGGCTTAAGTGTTCTGGGCAGTAAAAAAGGCGCATCGGTTTCCAGCAGGATCCGATCTTCGGGAATATAGCGTACCAGCTCCCGTAAGGTTTCACCCCGGCGCTCGTCACAGAGCCAGCCGGTCAGGCCAATCATCAGGCCATAATCCAGATAATAGCGTAATGCACGCTTATCTCCGGTAAAGCAATGTAAAACGCCTCGCAGCGAAAACTCATCCAGCATGGCGCTGAGCGTATCAAAGGCTTCACGTTCATGCAGATAGACTGGCATATCCAGTTCCTGCGCCAGTTCCAGCTGAACGCCACAGATCAGTTGCTGTATTGGGCGGGGTGAGTAGTCGCGATTAAAGTCGAGCCCGCACTCGCCAATAGCAACCACTTCATCCTGCTCGGCCAGATTGCGCATTTGCGCAATAAAATCCTCTGGTACATCTTTGGCATCATGAGGATGCACGCCTGCGGTGGCGTATTGTTGATGCTGCCTTGCCAGTGCCAGACTTTGCTCGCTGGTCAGCAAATCGCAGCCAATCAACAACATAGACTCAACGCCCTGGTCGGCGGCGCGGCTCAGGATGACTTCGCGGTCGGTATCGAACTGGGTGCTGGTCAGGTTAACGCCAGCATCAATGAGGCCTGCCATTTATTTTTGTCGCTTAACGCGAGTCGCGCGATTGCTGCCCACTTTCCTCATCAGGAAGGAGCTCAAAGCAGCGCGGCTGATGACGACTTCATCCCCAGAACGCAATCGAAGCGACTCTGCACCGGTTTGTTTCCAGACTTGGCCGTTGTCTAACGTCACGGTGACTTTCCCAAGTGGTGATTTACTCACTTTGGTAATACGTCCTTCCAGTTCGTTATTGTTTTCTGCAATCTTGGGAATATGCTCCAGGCCGAAGTCGTTTTGAGTGTTGGCTGCAACAGCCGGAGCCGGTGCATCAGCAGGTTTACTTTTAAGGCTGCTTGCTTGGGGCGCCTGACCCGCCATTACTTGATCAAAGCACCCCAGTCGTTTTAAGTCATTCTCAACCATAGTGCATGCTTTGAGCGCTTGCTCATTCAACGGGGCTGCGTGACTTTGCACAGCAGTAAATGTGCCCAGGGCGACCACTAGGGTCTTAAGTAAGTTATTCATTATTGTTATCCTGAGGGGTCGGTGTACGTGAATACAGTTTGGCCAGTAACAGGCCAAGTTCAAACAACAGTGCCATGGGGACCGCCAGCAGTGTTTGCGATAACACATCTGGCGGGGTTAAAAACATAGCGACTACAAATACCCCCACGACGATATAGGGGCGCTTTTGTGCCAGGCTCTCGGTGGTTGTGACGCCACTCCAGCACAGCAACATAATGGCGACCGGAATTTCAAACGCGACGCCAAAGGCAAAAAACAGCTTTAAAATGAATCCCAAATAACTACTGATGTCCGGTGAAAGGGTCATCATATCGGGGCCTACGGCGGTAAAAAAGCCGAGTATGATGGGCATCACGACAAAATAGCAAAAGGCGATCCCGCCGTAAAACAGCAGGATACTGGACAGCAGGATGGGCATCAGCATACGTTTTTCGTGCTGATACAAGCCGGGCGCCAGGAATCCCCAGATCTGATGCAGGATCATGGGCACTGCCAGAAACAGCGACACAAAAAGCGTCAGTTTAAAGGGGGCAAAAAACGGGGCCGTGACATCTGTGGCTATCATAGTGCTGTTTGCAGGCAGGCTCTCAACCAGAGGTGCAGCTACAAACGCGTAGATATCATTGGCAAAATAGACCAAAGAAACGAAGATGACTAAGATACTCAGCAATGCCTTGATCAGGCGGTTTCTCAGCTCAATAAGGTGGCCAATAAAGCCACTGTTTGTCATATCTGACATGCAAAAACTCGTAAACGGTTAGTTTTGAGAGGATGGATCTTTATCGTTTTTCGACGCATCTGGAGACTTGCTATAGCTGTGGCGCACAGACTCTGCCGCGCGTTGCAACTCTTCAACCGACTGCTTGAGGCCCGGAGAAATATTATCCAGGCCCTGCTCTTCGGCTTTTTTCAGGTTGCTATGCAACTCGTGGACTCTCAGTTCTTCGCTCACTTCCGCTTTGACGGAGTTCGCAACCGATTTGACCGTGTTGATCCAACGGCTGACCGTTCTGATTGCAACCGGCAGGCGCTCTGGCCCAAGTACCACCAGGCCAACGATCAACACTACGACGAGTTCCCACATCCCCATGTCAGATCACACCTTGTCTTTTTCTTTTTCGCTGGTTGTTTTAGCTTGTGCAGCCTGATCAGTCAGCTGTTCTTTGCTATCCGTTTTATCCGACTTTTTTTCTTCTTCGTCTTCAGAAACTGCGTTCTTAAAGCCCTTTACCGCATTGCCCAAGTCACTGCCAATACCACGCAGTTTTTTCGTCCCGAATAAAAGCACGATAATGGCCAGAATGATAAGCAACTGCCAAATACTGATACCACCAAAACCCATGTCTACTCCATTTAATGTGTTATTGAATTAAGAAAGATTATACGCCGAGTGTGTAAAATATCACCCTGTTTTGCGCCATGCTTTAATAAATATTGCAATTGCCAGTGTTGCGCAGACGCTGCTGGCCAGTTGGCGTTCGTCAATAAAGCATAAACCGGCCACGATAGTAAGCGCTGCGGCGGCGATACCAAGCAGTAATGCACGTGTATCTGTGGGGCGTTGCTGCGTAACGGGGGGCCCCTGGCGCTGGCTGCGTTTTAAATTCTGATAAATCAGATCGGGCAGCTCGGGCATTTTTTCGGCCCAAAACGGCAAATTGGTATAGAGCTTTTTTGCTACTGCCAGCGGCCCGACTTGATCCTGCACCCATTTTTCTAAAAAGGGTTTTGCGGTTTTCCACAGATCCAGTTGCGGATAAAGTTGTCTGCCCAGGCCTTCAACATACAACAGGGTTTTCTGTAACAGCACCAGCTGGGGTTGTACTTCCATGTTAAAGCGCCGTGCGGTATTGAACAGATTGACCAGTACGTGACCGAACGAAATCTCGGCCAGCGGCTTATTAAAGATAGGCTCGCACACCGTGCGAATGGCAAATTCGAACTCCTCGACACAAGTGTCCGCCGGCACCCAACCAGAGTCAACGTGTAGCTGAGCAACCTGGCGATAATCCCGGTTGAAAAAGGCGATGAAGTTTTCTGCCAGATAGCGTTTGTCTTCGCGGTTCAACGTGCCCACAATGCCGCAGTCAATACCAATGTACTGGGGATTGTGAGGGTTTTCGCGCGACACAAAAATATTGCCCGGATGCATGTCGGCATGAAAAAAGCTGTCACGAAATACCTGGGTAAAGAACACTTCAACACCGCGCTCAGCCAGCACTTTCATGTTGGTGCCCTGCGCCAGCAGCGCTTCGGTATCCGACACCGGAATGCCGTAAATGCGCTCCATAACCAGCACATTGCGCCTTGAATAATCGCTGTATACTTCTGGAATATACAAAGAGGCCGAGCCTTCAAAATTGCGTCTTAGCTGGATGGCATTGGCCGCTTCACGCATTAAATCGAGCTCATCGAGCAGCGTTTTACGGTACTCCCACACCACTTCGACCGGGCGCAGGCGACGTCCGGCACTGATGAGGCCTGCCAGCAGACGGGCAAAGCGTTCCATCAAAGACAAGTCTGCCAGGATCTGTTTCTCGATATTGGGCCGAATGACTTTAACGACCACTTCTCTAAGCTGATCGTCGACCAGCAGCTTGGCGCAGTGCACCTGAGCAATGGAGGCTGAAGCCAGCGGGGTTTGCTCAAATTCGACAAAGCAGTCGTCGATGCTGTCCAGTCCCAGTGCTTTTTCTATCAGCGCCTGCGCCTGCTCGCCGGGAAACGGTGCCACTTTATCCTGCAGCAGGGCGAGTTCTTCAGCAATATCCGGCGGCAGCAGGTCGCGGCGTGTGGACAACATCTGACCAAACTTGATCCACACCGGTCCCAAGGTTTGCAATGCCAGTCTGAGCCGTGCACCAAGGGGTTTGTCGCGATGCTGGTTGGGCAGCCAGAACAGGCTGCGCCTTATCGCCCGGGCATACCAGGGTTGTTTTTGCCTGGGGAGCAGATCATCCAGACCATAATTAAGAAACGTTTTACCGATTTGATACAGACGAGCGATGGACAAATCCAGCTCCTTATAATTCGCTGAGTGCGTTGATGCGTTGTTCCAGGGCGGCAAGTTGTTGTGCCAGCTGTCGCGTATGAGTTTTGAACTGGCGCACTTCCAGTGGATGAACGGCGACGTTCAGTTCGTCCTGACACAGTTGTGTGACCGTGCGCTTGAGTATATTTAGGTGGCTGGCACCACGTTGTTTGGTCTGTTTGCATTGCGCGACCAGCAGCTGAGCAGGGGCATCGCCAAGATGATTGG
This sequence comes from Pseudoalteromonas sp. DL2-H2.2, assembly GCF_021532535.1. NCBI lineage: Bacteria > Pseudomonadati > Pseudomonadota > Gammaproteobacteria > Alteromonadales > Pseudoalteromonadaceae > Pseudoalteromonas > Pseudoalteromonas sp. DL2-H2.2. Next base: position 37,618 of record NZ_JAKGBD010000021.1, read on the forward strand.
ACAGGTGCTCGGCCCAGTCGATATTCAGGCCTGCAAAGGCTTTACTGTAACTTTGGGCCAGCTGTAAATCCCCTTCCAGGTCCAGTTTTTCTTCCCGGATCAGGCGCGTAAGCTGACTGGGGTCGGAGAGTTCCTGGAGCGTCGATAAGGTCGTGGTAATGTGGCAGTCGGCCTGATCCTGGTAGTTTCCGTAAACGAAACAGCGTGCTTTGCCCTGCTGTTCGCCGACATAATGCAGCGCGCAGCACAGCTCAAGATCGGTCAGGGTGACCGCCAGCGTTTTATGCTGTGTGGCAGCCAGCTGAACAGCCAGAGCCGGTTCTTTGTTCAGCAGCTGTTCCAGTGCACTTTCAGCAACGGCTGTGAGCAGCGTGATCCACATACGGTTTCCCTTGTCTTTGCAATTAGAATTTAAAGCCCCGGTGCAGTGCCACGATGCCGCCGGTCAGATTCTGGTAGCTTGCCTGTTCAAATCCGGCTTCTTCCATCATTGACTTCAGCGTTTCCTGATCCGGGTGCATACGGATTGACTCCGCCAGGTAACGATAAGATTCACTGTCGTTGGCAACCAGCTTGCCCATGGTTGGCAAAATGTTGAACGAGTAAAAGTCGTAGAGTTTAGACAGTGCTTCGTTGTCGGTTTTTGAAAATTCCAGTACCAACAAACGGCCACCGGGCTTCAGTACCCGGTACATAGAGCGCAGCGCTTTGTCTTTGTCGGTGACGTTACGCAGGCCAAAAGCAATGGTGATCACATCCAGGCTGTTGTCCGGGAAGGGCAGGGCTTCGGCATTCATTTGCACATATTCGATATTGCCAACTCGGCCCAGATCGCGCAGTTTGTCGCGGCCAACCCGGAGCATAGAGTCGTTGATATCGCCCAGAATAACCTGGCCTGATTCACCCACGAGTTCACTGAACTTCGCGGTCAGGTCACCCGTGCCACCGGCCAGATCCAGGACTTTATGGCCCTGTCGGACACCTGAGCAGGCAATGGTCTGACGCTTCCAAAGGCGATGGATCCCGAATGACATCAGGTCATTCATCACATCATATTTTGCAGCCACGGAGTGGAAAACGTCGGCCACCATGGAGGCCTTTTCCTGAGTTGCTACTGTTTTATAGCCAAAATGAGTGGTGTCGCGATTTGCTTCTTTCATGTGTGTTGTTTGTGCCGGATCTGGGTGTCAATAGTGTACTTGATAGCACTCAGTGAGCGCAATCGGTGTCAGCAATTTAAGCAGATTAATCAACAGGCCATGATAGAGCGAACCACAGTATAGCGGTGCTCAGTGGCAACCTTAATTCGGTGCAGAAATATAAAAATTCTGACCCAGTGACTGGGCTTTTTTAGCGGCGAACGCGGCGCGCTGAGCCAGGGTATTAAAGTCATGCTCAGGTTGATGCTGGGCAATGCCAATGGCCAGGTCGATGTCAGGAAAAGAGACATCGCCCTTGGCACTGACAAATTTCAGGCGGCTTACGCCGGTGCGGATCTTGTCTGCCACGACCTGGGCCGTGTCGGCTTCACAGTCGGCCAGTATAATGGTGAACTCCTGTCTGCCCGTGCGCCCTGGCAAGCCGCTGTGTAGTACGTATTTTTTAATTCTTTTTGCCACCCGTTGCAGTACGGTTTCACCGACCACCTCGCCAAAGTCCTGGCTAAAGGCATCGAGATTTTCGACCAACACCGAAATGGCGCAGATGGACTTGTCCTGAGTCAGCCATAGCTGGGTTTTGTGGCCCAGATAATGGCGCTTATAAAGTCCGGTTTGCGGGTCTAAAATGCGTTGCTTGCGAAGCAAAAGTAGTTGCTTTTGCTGCTTTTCATGTAGCTCACGGGCCTTGCGCAGGGCGTTTTTAAACTGCTGGTGCTGCTTAAGCAATTGATCAGTATGGACACTCAGGTCGCTCAGAGCCGCCCGGGTTTTGACCACATTGTGCTCATCCAGATTATGAATACAGTGACTTACCTGCCTGGCAAAGCCGATCAGGCTCTGCTGGGATTGCTGCGCCGAGTCATTGAGATGATCTATCATGCCGCCGACTTGCTGAACCAGTGCCGCTTCGGTCTGATGTTCTTTTTGCAGAAACTCGTAATACAGCTGCTCGATATAGATGCTGTCGATACTGACGCGATTGCGCAGGTCACGGTCCAGGCGCTCATTCAGCTCGCGGTGGGTCTGACTGATATAGACATAGCCAATGTGATAATTCAGTGGGGTAGGCGGCAGCTGATTCTGTTCCAGAAACTGACAAACTTTAGTCATTTTTTCTTGTGCTATTGCCATGGGATCATGGAACATCATTTTATTTACCACAATAATCAGTTGCTGTTGTACATCTCTTAGCGCGCCCGATATGGCACTTACCACGCTGCCGCTACATTAATCGCTCTCCTGGGTTTTGCAAAGCAAAAATCAGCGCAATGAGACAAATTTATGGCTTTTTCTACGCCACTGCTGAATAAGTAGGCACTTTTTCGCTGTGCCCTGGCTGATGTGATACAGCTGCACCACTGGTATCAATCGACCACTGGTCGTATTAAGTTGCAAGCCCTTCATCGGCATGATTAGGTGTTGCGTAAATTTCACAAGATTGTTAAAGGAACACACTCGTGAGCACCTCACTTAAAACGACTCTATCCCGCTCTTTGTGCGCAGTGACGCTGGCACTGGGTCTGGCAGGATGTGAACTGACTCAAGTCAGTGCCGATCAGCAATTCACCACTGTGGTTCAGCAGGTGATGACCTTTCGCGGCGACAATGAGACGCGCATGCAAGCCCATTTACCGGACCTGAGTGCAGAAAATCTGGCCGCGAAAAACGCAGAACGCGTGGCGTTTTTACAACGTTTAGACGCGCTGGATAAAGCAAAATTGAGTGAAGAAAATCGAATTAACCTGACTATTTTGCGCGCCCAAGTCCAGGATCAGGTCGACCGCTACCGTTTCAAAGCCCATTATATGCCGCTTAAGTCGGAAAGCGGTTTTCACAGCAGCCTGCCCTGGCTGTTCGGTGATGTGGACCTGAGCACGCCTGCGGGATATGACCTGTATCTGCAAAAACTCGCTCAGGTACCGCGTTATTTTGCGCAAAATATGGCCTGGATGCGTGAAGGCCTGGCCATTGGGCTAACCCAGCCAAAGGCAGTGCTGGCCGGCTATGAAGAGTCGATAACGGCATTTATTGTTGATGATGTGACGCAGTCGCAGTTTTTCAGGCCTTTTGCAAAGAATCAGCATAATTTGCCTGCGTCTGAGTTTGCAGCGATCCAGGCACGGGCAAAAGCGGTGCTGGCAGAGCAGGTGATCCCGGCGTATCGCGACTATCTGACGTTTTTCGTCGAGCAGTATCGCCCCGGTGCCCGTGATGACATTGGTATTTCCAGCACTCCTAATGGCGTTGAGTTTTACCGCAACCGTACGGCGCACTTCACCACCACCGAAATGACTCCGAAAGAGATCCATGAGCTGGGACTGAAAGAGGTTGCCAGGATCAAGGGCGAGATGATGGAGATCATTAAGCAGACTGAATTTGACGGCAGCTTTGCTGAGTTTGTACAATTTTTGAGAACCGATCCGCAATTTTATGCCAGCAGTGCACAAGAGTTACTGAAAGAAGCCGCTTATATCGCGAAGAAAATGGATGCGCAGCTGCCTAAGCTGTTTCATACTCTGCCGCGCCGCCCTTATGGTGTTGCGCCAGTACCCGATGCGATTGCACCTAAATACACCACAGGGCGGTATGTGGGCGCAAGCAAAGACACAGATGCGGGTTATTACTGGGTTAATACCTATGCCTTAGATAAGCGTCCCCTGTATGTGCTTGAGGCCCTGACTCTGCACGAAGCAGTCCCTGGTCACCATTTGCAAATCTCACTGAATCAGGAATTAGACTATCTGCCAGATTATCGTCGTGAGTCTTATATCTCGGCATTTGGTGAGGGCTGGGGGCTATACGCTGAGTATCTGGGTCTGGAAGCGGGTTTTTATCAGGACCCTTACAGCAATTTTGGTCGTCTGACCTATGAAATGTGGCGTGCTGCGCGACTGGTTGTGGATACCGGTATGCACATGTATGGCTGGAGCCGCGAGCGGGCGATGAACTTTATGCGCGATAATACGGCTTTATCACTGCACAATGTGAAGACAGAAACAGACCGTTATATTTCCTGGCCGGGTCAGGCACTGTCTTACAAAGTGGGTGAGCTGACGATTAAACGCTTGCGCGCCAAGGCCGAAGCGGCGCTGGGGACTGACTTTGATATTCGTGAGTTCCATCACCAGATCTTGCGCCATGGTTCTGTGCCATTAAGTGTGCTGGAAACGCAGATCGATAAGTATATAGCGTCGGCGCAACGCGCCACTCAGGCCGGTTAACAGCCGATCACAGTAATACGCTGATGATCAGCTGATAGCAGGCGTTTTTGCTTTGACAGCTACGGGCGTGCAGGATCAACTGCTGCCCGACTTCCAGCGCCAGTCGCTGAGCGCGCAGTCGTGCCTGCGCATCTTCAATCTCATCCAGATCGCTTACCTGGGCCTGCCCTGTGATACGGCGGATCATTTCACTGCCACAGTAGCCAACGGCATCTTGCAAAGCTGCACGGACAAAGTGTTCAACATGATCTGCGGCCTGTGGTGTGTTGCCTGTGCCATGCTGTGCGCATAACTCGACCCATTGCTGTTCAAACTCACTCAAACAGATATCTATGGTGCGCAGTAAGTAGGTATGCATATCACGGCGTTTCGATGCTGCCTTGATGCGGCCATGTTGGGCACAGAAGTTAAGCAGCAGATTGCCAATGAAACAGCCCAGATCTAAGCCGATGGGGCCAAAAAAGGCAAATTTCGGGTCGGTAAACTTGGTCGTTGTGTCATCAACAAACAGACTGCCACTGTGGATATTACCATGCACCAGCGTCTGCGATGACGACTGAAAACTGTGCCTGAGTCGGGCGACAGCCAGTTTTAGTGCCGTGTTTTGGCGCAGCTTGTTAACTTCATTGTGTAGTGCATCCGTGTAGGGATCACGCGCAGAGCCCCGATACGGGTCATCAAAAAATACCGTTTCGGTGATGGAACACAACTGTGGGTTGGTAAAAGACTGGATCAGTGCTTTTTTGTCTTCAGGTGCGAGGTAAAAGTCGCTGTGATAAAAACTGGTGGTGGCCAGATAGCGAGCGGCATCCCGGCCCAGGTTGGCAAAAGTGCGTCCGGCATTGAGTTCTGTGCGCAAGACGTGCAGATGACCGAGGTCTTCCAGTATGATAATGGCCTGCTCACTATCATGGTGCAGCATTCTCACTGTTTGGGCCGGGCACACCTTGCCATGGCGACGTAAGGTGCTTGCTTCAATACGCGCTCGTTCCAGCGCCTGAGGCCAGCCTGCTCCTGTGTCATGGGCATCTGGCCGGGCCTGCTTGAGGATCACACTGCGCTGATGCTGATCCGTGATGCGAAAAACCAGATACAGTTTGTCATTGCTAAATTTATTGCAGCTCAGGTTTGCATCCGGTGGGAACAGGTCCCCCTGATTATTGATGTATTCAATGGCTCTGTCGTTATCAAACGCCTGATTAGCACTCATCCGGATCATCCACTCAGAATAAATTAAAGTGGAATTCTAAACCCTTAAACGTTTGGAAGTCTATACATCCTTTGGTCTTGGTTTGGCCTAGTCTGGTCATTGAGTGTGCGCGGCTGGCAGTGCCATGAACTCCTTCGTGAAAGGCTTGCTGGCTAATCCGCTAAGCAGCCTGCCATTATTCAAAGCCGATATCGACTTGTGCAGGCGCAGCGGCTACCGGGTTTGTGTGCTGTTATTCGAATGCGGGTCATGGCAAATGCGGACCAGGCTCAGCAGCCTTGAACGCTGGCCGTGACAACAAAGCTTTGCTCTGCTCTAATGGCAAAGTTGCCTTCGATTGCCGGTACTTAGCTTTGTGCACTGAGTCAGTGTTCGGCGTTTATCAGGGCATGTTTCGCTTGTGCTGATTGCATACGCTTACCTCTCACGAATAACATCGTGGATAACTTTAACCGGTTCTATTTTTATTTTAGGTACTGATAGTATCGCCTGAGCCGTGACACCACATATAAACGAGGAAAAGGTCGTGGAAAGCAAATTACCTCATGTAGGCACCAGTATTTTTTCTAAGATGACCGCGCTGGCCAATCAGCATGGCGCGCTGAATCTGTCTCAGGGTTTTCCTGAGTTTGACGCCCCGGATCGTCTAAAACTGCGCCTGACCCAGCATGTCCAGGCAGGCATGAACCAGTATGCGCCTTCGCCAGGCGTACCGGCTTTACAGCAGCAGATAGCGTTGCTGGCTGAGCGCAAATATGGTGCTCTGGTTGATGCTACGACTCAGGTGACTGTGACCGCCGGGGCCACGGAGGCTCTGTTTGTAGCCATTCAGACGCTGGTGCGCCCGGGGGATGAAGTCATCGTGTTCGACCCGGCGTATGACTCATATGCGCCCGCCATTGAACTGGCCGGTGGTCGCAGTGTACATATCACGCTGCGCTCCCCCGATTACCGGATTGACTGGCAACAGGTTGGCGCGGCCATCACGGTGAAAACCCGGGCCATTATTATCAATACACCCCATAACCCCAGTGCCAAGACATTAAAGGCTGCCGATATGGCGGCGCTAAAAGCACTGGTGGCCGAGCACGACCTGTATGTGATCAGTGACGAAGTGTATGAACATATCACCTTTGATGCGCAGCCACACTTAAGCGCACTGCGTGACCCTGTGCTGGCAGCGCGCGCCATGGTGGTGGCCAGTTTTGGTAAAACCTTCCATTGTACTGGCTGGAAGCTGGGATATTGCATTGCGCCAGAGGCACTCACCAGTGAGTTTCGTAAAATTCATCAGTATGTGACTTTCTCTTGCTTTACACCGGCGCAGCTGGCGCTAGCTGATATGCTTAATGAAGAGCCGGAGCACGTGGATGCACTGGCTGATTTCTATCAGCACAAGCGCGATCTGCTGATTGAGGCACTGCAAAGCAGCCGATTCACTATTCTCCCCAGCGAGGGCAGTTACTTCCTGTTGCTGGATTACAGCGCTATTTCGTCACTGGATGATGTCGGCTTTTGTGAATACCTGGTCGAGGCCATCGGCGTTGCCGCTATTCCGCTCAGTGTGTTTTATGCACACGGCAGCTCAGATAAAGTGATCCGTTTGTGTTTTGCTAAAGAAGATAACACCTTACTGGAGGCCGCGAAGCGATTATGTCAACTTTAACCGTCGCTTTGGTGCAGCAGGCCATTGAGTGGCTGGCACCTGAGCACAATTTTGCTCAGCTGGATGCGCAACTGAGTACCCAGCAGGCACAGCTCAGCGGCTGTGATTTGATTGTTTTACCGGAAACTTTTTCAACCGGTTTTGCGCTGGCGGAGCCTTGTGCAGAATCGCCACGCCGCGGTGAGGCGCTGGCTTTTTTACAGCATCAGGCACAGCGCTGGCAGGCGGTTGTGGCAGGCAGTGTCTTAGTCGCACAGGGTGAGAAAAAAGCCAATCGTTTCTACTGGTGCTGGCCGGATGGCACAGTGCGCCATTACGATAAACGCCATTTGTTTTGTCTGGGCAAAGAGGGGGAGCATGTGATTGCCGGGCAGGAGCGGGCGGTGTTTGAGGTGAATGGCTTTCGAGTCTTACCTCAGGTCTGTTACGACCTGCGCTTTCCAGTGTTCCAGCGTAACCGCAATGACTATGACCTCATGATCAATGTCGCTAACTGGCCTGCTGCACGCCGTCGCATTTGGGATACGCTATTGCAGGCCAGGGCGATTGAAAATCAGTGTTATGTACTGGGCTGTAACCGGGTTGGGGATGACGGTTATGGCACGGCGCACAATGGTGGCACGGCGGCCTATGATTTTACCGGCGCCTTACTGGCAAGTGCCCCGGATAATCAAGCTGATGTGCTGGTGGTGAGCCTGGAAAAAGCGCCGCTGGAGAGCTTTAAGCAGGGCTTTCCTGCCCATCTGGATGCTGATCCATTTACCCTGCAATAAGCCTGTGTACAGTGCGCCTAGTACCTCGGCGCGCTACCGTAACGCTCACTCTGATGCAGGCCTAAGAAGCGTTATAGCTGTGGATCAGCAGCTCCTGCTCAGGCTGTGCTGTGGCGCTTTGCGGATGTGGCGCAATTTCAAAATAACCCAGCAGTTCACGCATGGCATTGGCTTGCTCCGCCATTTGCCTCGCCGCAGCCATGGTTTCTTCTGTGATGGCCGAGTTTTCCTGAATTAAGTCGGTGAGACGCTGTACCACGATATCCACTTCTTTGATCGACTGTTGCTGTGTGGTCGTCGACATATTGATTTTCACTATGTTCTGACTGACATCGGCAACGGCTTCGACTATCTGATTGAGCTTATCTCCCGAATCATTTGCCAGCTGGGTGCCTTGTTCTACCTTCTCGTTGCTGTTGGCAATGATCTCTTTAATTTGCTTGGCAGAGGCGGCACTGCGACCGGCGAGCTCGCGCACTTCGTTGGCAACCACCGCAAAGCCACGACCATTTTCGCCGGCCCGGGCGGCCTCGACGGCGGCGTTCAGGGCCAGCAGGTTGGTCTGAAACGCCAGCGCATCGATCACTGACACAATTTCGTTGATGTCTTTGCTGGCCCGGTTGACTTCACCTATGGCGGCGACCGTGTCCTGCGACAGCGAGCCACCTTCTTTGGCGATGGTCTCGGCATTGCTGGCCAGCTCTACGGCGGTGCCGGATTGTTTGGCCACCTGCGTCAGCTCCTCCAGCATGTGACCGGTGCTGGCACTGGCTTCTTCCAGGTTAGCAGCCTGCTCTTCGGTACGCTGGCTGATCTCGGTGTTGCTGGCGGCAATTTCACCGGCACTTTGCGTAACCTGGCCTGCCGCATACTGGATCCCTTCAATCACTTCGGTCAGTTTGGCGATGGTGGCATTCACATCGCGCTGTAGGGTTTCAAAAACGCCTTCATAATGGCCATTGATCTGCTCATTGAGCTGTCCTTTGGACAGTGCCGCCAGCACCCGGGTAACTTCATTGATGGCGTCGGAAACTGTGGTGGTCGACGTATTCACGTCTTGTTTGAGCTGTAACAGCTGACCCTGCAGGTCGGATTCTATTTGAATGGTAAAATCCCCCTGACTCATGGCTGACATTACGCTGGCCAGCTCTTCAATCACGCGGCTGAGGTTATTCACCGAATGATTGATATCGGCTTTGAGGGTGTCCAGCTGGCCCAGCATGGGCGAATTAATGGTTCTATCGAAGCGGCCATGGCTGATGGCCATCATCACTGAGGAAATTTCACTGATGGCTTCGTCGACACTGCGTACCGACATATTAATGTGTTCTTTTAATTCCCCCAGCTGGCCCTGCGCGGGCGTCGAGACGACTTGTTTAAAGTCGCCTTCACTGACCGCCGCCATAGTATGGCCGATGTCTTCAATAATGGCTGCCAGGTTTTGTACGCTGGAGTTGGTGTCTTCTTTGAGTTCCTCCAGCTGGCCGCGCAGCGGTAATTCCAGGCGCTGGCTAAAGTCGCCCTGGCGTAATGCACTCATCATGGCGGCCAGTCCATCAATGGCCCCGGCAACGCTGCTTACTGAATTGTTGACGCTCACTTTGAGCTGTTGCAGGCTGCCCTGCGCCTCAACCTGCACTTGTCCCTGGAAATGGCCTTGCTCCATATCCGACATCACGCTGACAATTTCTGTCATGGTGGTATTGATAGAGTGCATTGAGCTGTTGATATGGGATTTCAGGGTGGCCAGATCGCCACACATCTCGGATTCCAGTTGCTTATCAAACTGGCCCTGTGACATGGCGTGGATCACCTGACCTACGTCACTCAGTGCACTTTGCAGGCTCTGGGCGCAATCATTGGTGGCGCGTTTGAGGCTATCCAGCTCGCCTTTACAAGGCACGCTGATCCTGTCATCAAAGCGCCCGGCGGCCATGCGGTCCATCACCCGGTTGGTCTCTGAAATAGACAGCTGAAGGGCGTCCAGCAGGGAATTAAACGCCTGGCCGCAGCGACCAATTTCGTCCAGAGTATTGATCTCAGTGCGCAATGCGAAGTCGCCCTCTTGCTCTACTTTACGAATGGTGTTCACCAGCGCGTGCACCGGACGGGTCAGGGTACGAGCAAACCAGAAAGCGGCTAGTACTATCATCAGCACACAGGCACCCAGCACGATCAGCAACTGAGTGCGTAAGGTATTGATTGGGGCAAAGGCCTCGGCTTCGTCTATTTCTGCCAGTAATGCCCAGCGTACGTTGAAAATGTCCACCGAAGTATAAGCCGACAGCACCGGGTTGCCGTTGTAGTCGAGTACTACTTTTTGCCCTTGCTGCCCCTGCATGGCCAGCTGGAAAGCTTCCGTGTTCACTGTGCCTTTGTCCGGGTGGCGAAACGAGGCTGTCACTGAGTGGTGAACCGGGTCCAGATAAGAGTCTGAACGCATCAGGCCTTCCGGGCCAACCAGGTAAGTCTCACCGCTTTCTCCTAATCCCTGACGCTCTGTCATAATGGCATTCAGGGCGTCTATCGAAAGTTGAACAATGAGGGTGGCTGGTGCCTGACCATCGACGAGCAGTGGCGCAGCTAAAAAACTGGCCGGAGCGTTATAAGAAGGCAAGTATTGTTGGTAATCCACAAAGGCGATTTCCCCTTCGCGGGTTAACTCACGCCCGGCCTTGAAGGCCTCGGAAATGTTGCTTTGTGCGTAGGGGCCATAGAGCAAAGAGGTGGCAAAGTCGCTCTCTTTGTACACTGAGTAGATGATATTGCCACTCAGATTATCCACGATAAAAATATCGTAAAACTCATAGACTTCAGCAATTTTACTGAAGAAGGCATGGTGCTGCTGGTGGACCCGATCATAGGCGTCGCCTGCACCACTGCTAATCAGGTTGAGTTTTTCGCCCAGCGGGTAGGGGTTGTCGGCCAGGTAGCGGGTTTGTAGTGTGATCCCCTGAGGGGACAATTCTGATAACAATATCGCTGGTGGTGCGGCCTGCTCATTCAGTGATTTAAAGCGGGGTGCAAACTGGTCGCGATAAAAGCCTTGCAGGCTGGCGGAAACGGTAGCGGCATCATCGACTTCGCCATAGGCCTGAATAAACTCTGTAGCGGCCTGCTTTACGTAAGGGTTCACCGCCAGTGAAACCAGTTCATCCTGCACGCCGCTGAAATGGCGCTCTATGGCACTCTCTTTAATTTCGCCAACCGCACCCAGCTGGGCATACACCTGACGGGTCATGGCGTCGGATGATTGCATCAGGGCCATGGTGATAATGATGGCGGTCGGGATCAGGGCAACCAGTAAAAAGGCCGAGATCAATTTTTGTGTCAGGTTAAGTGACTTAAAGAAGTGGCTGAGATCAGACATGCTCCCTGCTCCTTGTATTAGCTGATATACCCGTGAGGCTGGACTGGTCGCATCTGCAAAAGTGGCCTCGCTGCGCCGCCATCATAGCATGTGCCTGACGACAGAGTATCCTATTCAGTGACACAGTTTAGAACAGTTCGCGATATTATCCAGAACGTGGATCGAGACAGGGTCAGGTGTGTAAGGCATTGTTGCCAGTGAATAAATGCACAAAAGGGGCATTTGACGAAAAAAAAGCAGCCTTTCGGCTGCTTTATGAATGAAATGACCGGATATTAGTGTTTCCAGTGATATTTATGTGCTTTTTCTTCCATATAAGCTTCGGTCGCCGGATGCATCGGCGTTTTGCTACCATTTTCGAAGAACAGCGGCTGGCGCTTCACATTATAGTTGCCGGTTTCGTTCATCGTTGCGGCATCATAGATGCGGCCATTCAGAACGGTGTAGGCAACTTTTTCTGATTCGCGGATGTCGCTGAGTACATCACCGTCGATGATCACTAAGTCAGCCAGCTTACCTTTTTCAATGGTGCCAATGTCATGGTCCATGGCCAGGTATTTCGCACCGTCGATGGTGCCGCTGCGCAGTGCTTCCCAAGGCGTAAAGCCACCTTGAGCCATTGACCACAGCTCCCAGTGGGCGCCCAGGCCTTCACGCTGGCCGTGTGCACCAATGTGCACGGTAACGCCTTTGTCGCGCAGCTGCTTGGCAGATTTCGCTGCATTGATATGGTTGTAGTGGTGCTCAGGTGCTTTTTCACGACGTACAGAGCGTGGGTTCAGAATGTAGTCCGGAACAAAGCTTGCCAGGCGCTCATTCTTCCACACGTCGGTGGTGTCGTAGAAGTAGTCTTCCCCTTTAATACCACCGTAGGCCACGTTAAAGGTCGGCGTAAAGCCGGCTTTGGTCTGGCTCCACATTTGCGTAACGTCCGAATAAATGTTCGGGATCGGCAGGGCATGCTCCAGGCCCGTGTGACCGTCGATGATCATGTTCATGTTCTGCTGGAACTTAGAGCCGCCTTCCGGCACCACCATGATTTCCATCTGTTTTGCCGCTTCCAGCACTTGCTGGCGGGTATCACGACGGGGGTGGTTGTAGCTCTTAACTGTGATCGCACCGGCGTCTTTCAGACGCTTAACGTGGAACTGCGCATCTTCCAGGTTGCTGATTGGCGTTTTGTAGCCAGGTGCATTACCGGCATAGAGGATCCGGCCTACGGAGTAAATACGCGGTGCGACGGTCAGGCCGGCACGTTGTAATTCCGCCATAGAGAATACTTCGTTAGAGTCATTCGACGGATCGTGAATGGTGGTCACACCAAAGCTCACATTCGACAGCTGATTCCAGTTTTGCTCAGGTTGCAGGTTGTAGCTGCCATAGCTGCCGTGCGCGTGGGCATCGACCAGACCTGGGATCACGGTTTTACCTGTGATGTCCATCACCTTGGCTTTGCTCGGGATCTCGACTTCGCTGCGGGTGCCCACTGCGATAATGCGGTTTTCTTCAATCAACACGACACCATCTTCGATGATCTCTTGCTGCTCATCCGCATTGCGCATGGTCACGACTTTACCGCCAACCAGGGCCAGAATGCCCTCTGGTTTGTCGGCTTTTTTCTCAAAGCTCAGGTCGATCCCTTCGGCAGTTAATGGTGCGGCTTCGGCTGCGGCACCTTGTAAAAATGCAAAGGTGTCGGTCAGCTTACGCTGATATAAAGTTGGACCAAAGGCCCAGGTTAACGCACTGCTGTCTGCTTTCCAGTTCAGGAAGTCACCTGAATATTTAGAGACTTGCTGCACCGGGAAAGATTTAGACCCTTTATTGATAGACAGGGTTTTACCTGTGCTGGCGAACGGGGCAACAAAGGTATTGAAGTTCTCGATGAAGGCCACGTAGTTACCATCTGGCGAGACGCGGTAATCAAAAATGTAGTCGCCTTTAAAGTGTGAACGCTCTTTTTCACCATTGAGGTCAACGGATTTAAGTTCGCGGTGTGTCTCATCGCTCATCGCGCTGAAATAGATGCGGTCTTTTTCCGCACCAAAGTGCGGGTTGTCGCCTCGTTTGATGATGCGCTTTGCTTCGCCACCTTTGGCACTGGTCAGGTAGATGCCTGGTTCCATTGACCAGTCACCGCTGAGCAGGTAGCCACCGGTCACTTTGCGATACAGCACGTGCTTACCATCTGGTGAGAAGCTCGGGTTGATGTAGTGACCCGGATCCTGAGTGATCACTCGACCCTTACCGCCACTGGCCGAGACAACGCGCACGGCGCCTAAGTCTTGATCGTCCCAGCTGGTGTATACGATGTACTTACCATCGCGCGAGAAACTTGGGTAAAACTCAAAGTGGTCGTTTTGTGTTGTTACACGGCGTACTTTACCTGAGGCAATGTCTTTGGTGTACAAATGGCCCAGCGCCTGGAACAGGGCGGTTTTACCGTCTGGAGAGATCTGTGACCAACGCGCCAGTTTGACCTTGAAGGTATCTGGTGCCACATCAACAGCAAACTTCAGTGCCGGGGTAATTTCTTTTTCAGCTACTATGCGGGTTGGGATCACCTGCGCCTGTTTGCTGGCGATATCCACTTTGTGGAAGACGCCACCGGCCCAGAAAACCAATGCTTTGCCATCCGGCGTGTAAGCGAATGCCGGGGTGTTACCCTGTGCACCATTGGCTTCTTGCAGATCCCGGTCCAGACCGGCAAAGATCTCGGTTTCGATACCTGACTTCAGATCTTTGATGTACAAGGCACTTTGCATGACCTTGCCATTTTCAATACGCTTTACGAATGCCAGTGATTTACCGTCCGGGCTTGGCGTTGGGCGAATTGCACCGCCTGAACCACGGATCACGGTTTCTTCTTCACCCGTGGCCAGATCCCAGGAGCGGATCTCAAATACCGAGTCCAGTGCATTTTTGTTGTATTCCCAGGTGACGCCAGGAGTGGCATCCACTGAGTAGTAAAGCTTCTTACCATCGGCAGAAAAAGCAGGCTCGGCAATATTTTTCTGTGATTTTGCACCGTGCAAACGATCGCGTACAACCACACCTTTACCACCTGAAATGTGGTACATACGGATTGAACCACCTGGAATAGTACGACCGGTTACCTGACCTTGTTTTACCGCGATGTACTGACCATCCGGCGACCAGGCCGGGTTATGCAGCAGGTTGTGAGACTCATCAGACACCTGGCGCATGTTGCTGCCGTCAATGTCCATCACCCACAGGTTTTCAGCGCCTTCACGGTCTGAAATGAACGCAATTTTAGTGCCGTCCGGAGAGAACTTAGGCTGGAAGTTCCAGGCTCTGTCGCTGGTGATAGCCGTTGCTTTACCACCGCTAATGGGCATCACGTAAATGTCGCCCAGCATATCGAAGATAATGGATTGTCCATCCGGGCTGACATCCAGGTTACTCCAGGTAGTTTCATTGGTGTCTATGGTAATGGTTTGCTTATCACCCGGCGGGTTCAGCACGCTCCACTCTTTAGTGCTGGCAGCGTCTGCTTTATCCGTGGTGGCTGCTACGCTAGGCGTGCTCAGGCCAATCATGGCGGCACCGATGGCAATGGCCAGCGGCGATTTAAGTAGTGTCATAGTGAAATTTCCTTCAGATTTCTTGTTATCTGGGTAGTCAGGCACCCTGTGTCAGCTAGGATGAACAAATTTTTCTATAAAGTCGACTTTGTGGCGATAAAAGTACCGCTTTGTGCGTTTGCTTATAAGCCTCCTGTGTCAGCCGACGGTCTGGTGGCGCACATACTGCAAATATGCTTCCAGGCTCTGTTGCCATAAGACCATGGCATCTGCCAGCTCCTCGTCACAGCGTTTCTTATCCAGCAGTCGGCGTTCAATTTTCTTAAGCGTCAGGCCATAGCGATTAAAGCCAAGCTGCAAGGCCGTGCTGGCCTGGCGGTGCAAGAGTTTGATGCACTGTTGATCGTCCTCATCCAGTAGCTGCTGAATGTGACGCAGTTTAGTGCGTGCGGATAACACAAATTCATTATAAATTGACGACACTTCATCTTCGCTAAAGCCACTGAGCGACGCGACCGCGCTTTCATCATATAAAGTGTCACTGAGCTCGACACTGATGTCCGGCGTTTGCGCTTTTTGTGAGTTGCTGATGGCCTGACGCAGTTTATCTTGTTTGATTGGTTTACCCACAACGTCGCGGATCCCGAGTGCCAGATACTCCTTAATTTCTTCCGGGCTGAGGCTGGCGGTAAAGGCTAAGAACGGCGTGCGGCGATTTTTATGTTCTATGTTTTTGAGGCGCTTGAGCACCTCCTGGCCGGTTAAGTCTGGCAGGTTCATATCCAGCAGCACCACATCAAAGGCATGCTTAGTGAGCTGCTCTATGGCACTTTGACCATCGTTGGCCAGCTTGATCCTGTGTTCATCAATGGCCATAAACTCGATGGCAATCTTGCGATTGAGGTCTAAGTCTTCAACCAACAGAACGTCCAGACCGGTGGCGTAGTCGACATTGTGATGGCGCTTTTCAACCAGGCTGAGTTCTCCGACGGTTAAGGTTAAGTCAAAGCTGAAGGAGCTGCCTTTATCCAGCTCGCTAATGATCTCCAGCTGGCTGCCCATTTTATCCAGCAAACGTGCCGTGATAGCCAGTCCCAGACCAGTGCCGCCTTTGGTTTTTCCGGCGCTGCTTTGCACATAAGGCTCGGTGAGTTTTTCTATGTCTTCTTCTTCAATGCCGGGGCCGGTGTCTATCACGCTAAAACGCACCCGGTGCTCCATATTGCCTTCTTTGACCAGCTCGACACAGATCTTGACCTCACCTTGATCGGTAAACTTGATGGCGTTACCGACCAGGTTGAGCAGGATCTGGCGCAGTTTTTGTTGGTCACAGTAATAGCAAACCTGCTCGGGCATGTCGTATACCAGCGTAAAGGTGAGCCCGCGCTGCTCGGCCATTGGGGTCATCAGCAGGCAAAGGTTGTTCAGCCAGCTTTTAAATTCAATGTCTTCGGCAGCCAGCACCTCGTCGCTTTGCTCCAGACTGGCGTAGTCGAGTACCTTGTCGATGAGTAAATTGAGGGACTCGGCAGAGTTAATAATGGCTTCGCAGTAGGCTTTGCTGGCCTGATCTCCAATACGGTTAAGCACCAGTTGCGCACTGCCCAGTATCCCGTTGAGGGGGGTGCGGATCTCATGACTGACGGTGGACAGAAACAAACCGCGGATCTCCAGGTCTTGCTGGGCTTTTTCAGTCAGGCGATTGAGGTTATGTTCGCGCCGCTCGTTACATAGTATGGCCATCCCGGTGGCGTAAAAAATGGGGGCCAGGACGCCATTGAAAAACAGCGTGATGGTGAACCAGGGGCTGTCGAGTAGGTTAGCATGGTTGATCTCACCCATTAATAAGGTACGGCCGGTAAACACACACAGAATAAAGCTCAGCACAATGAGATAGACGATGCTGCCATTGGGATACAGGGGATGGGCATAGCGGATAAAATAGTACAGCAGCAGCAATGCTTCGGCGATATGCTGGAGATCGGAGATCAGGATGCGCTGTCTGAGCCCCGGTGCAACGGCGCTGAAATAGACCAGGGCGCAAAACAATATCCCGGTGATAATCAGATAAAACTGAAAGGCTTTGTCCCGGACACCAAGAAACTGGCTGATCGCCCAGCAATGGAGCATGGATGCCGCAAACAACAGACCATTGGCGACCCCTATGGTCTGCCACTGCTGGAAATGGCTGTGTAGTGCAAACCCAATAATACCGGCAAACAACACCATAGGATAAAAAATGTATAACACCGTGCCGGGGGTGTCTTTGTTGGCCCGCCATGTCAGATAATTAAGAAGTGTCATCATGGCCGTCATAACGACGCTGGTGACATACAGAGTTTTGGGATCCAGCATGGTGTGCCCTAGCAATAAATCGACTTTGCTAGCATAAAAGGAAGTGGGAAATCAGTAAAGCGGTGTAAAGCGCGCAACAGTGCCGTTGTTAATTTGGCACTGCTGCAATCGCGCTTGCAGTGACGACTCCGCTAGCGGATCTCGTCCGGGATGTTTTGTTGCGCCCAGGACAATAATTCAATCCGGTTACGGCATTTCGTTTTTCTGAATGCACTGTAAAGGTGCGTTTTCACCGTATGCGGGCTGATGTTCAAGTCTTCAGCAATTTCTTTGTTCTTGGAGCCTTTACTCATCAGAGTAATAATGGCCTTTTCACGCTTGGTGAGTTTCACCGGCTCAATATCACCTTCGGTCAGTTTGTGTAGTGCATCTTTGTTAAACTGCAACATGCGGTTCAATGCATTACACATAATCTCGCGACGATACCAGAGCTGGTCTTCCATCAGCAGACGGATCCCTTTCATCAGCACATCCGCATTATCCGTGGTGTAAAAGACACCTCGGATACCGCTGAGCAAGGCGCGATTGGCCAGCTCCGGGTTTTCATCCAGATTGAACAGAACAATGTCACAGCTGACTTTGAGGTTGACGAGCTGCTCTTTTAACTGACCCCAGGCGTCGTTAGCGGCTGTTTCAATGAAGAGCAAACGAGTGTTCTCTGGTACTTCTGAAATATCTGTCCCAGTGATTACGTCCAACCCCTGAGTTTTCAGTAAAGGTTGTAATACATTGACGCCTATGGTGTTAATAGGTTCTTTGTCTAGCAATAAAAATGCAGTACTGCTCATGTGGAAAACACTCTCATTCTGTCTGATTACGCAATGCTATCACGTGACTCAGGCCTTTTGTATTAGAAATCTCATCAATAAATAGATTGTTCTGCTATATATTGTGGCATTTCTGATCTTGTTGTCGAATTAAAGCCTTAGCTAAATACCTAAGGCTTTGACTTTTATAATTTTAATTATGTTTTTGCTAATATGTTAGTAAATTACATTCTTTAACAAAGAATAATTTAGCTTAGCACTTTTTTCTTATCCTGGTATGGTGGCCAGCCCATTTCTTTACCGGCAAGTACATGTAAATGAATGTGGTAGACGGTCTGACCGCCATCGTTATTACAGTTCATGACTGCGCGATAGCCGTTGTCTGCAAACCCATGCTCTTTAGCCAGTTTAGCTGCTACCAGATACAAATGCCCAACCAGGTGTGCATTTTCTTCATTAATGTCATTCATGGTGGCAATCGGGGTTTTTGGGATCACCAGAACATGAAAGGGGGCTTGCGGATTGATGTCCTTAAATGCCAGGGCCAGATCATCTTCATACAGGATATCGGCGGGAATTTCCCGATTAATTATCTTGGTAAAAATTGTTTCTTGGCTCATTATTTTTCCTTGTAGACGATAGTTTAGCTGATCAGCATAGCGTGCAAAGAGTAAGATACAAGCGAAAATGGTTGTTCAGAGTTTAATCATCTGACAATCGCATTGAGTGCAGGTGTATGGCCTGAACGGAACGCTTGAATGCTCTGTTGCAGTTTTAGGTTCAAAGCTAAGTGTCAGCCACATTAACAACAAAATAAAGAGGAATTATGAAGAAAACACGCATTTTTTACTTTCTGCTGGTCAGTTTGCTCAGTGGGCAAGCGTTGGCGGCACAGTTATATTTTCCCGAAGAGTTGCTGCCGTTACAGGTTGGACAAAAGGAAATAGAGCACTCGTTTTTTAATAAAGTACGGGAGCTGTCGCTGGCAGCGGGCAGACATCAGCTGCGCGTTAAATATACGGACCTGTACGAGATCGGGTATGACGATCACGAAGTGATTGAGTCAAAGCCGTTCTGGGTGACCGTTGAGGTGGCTGAGCAGGGAGATTATCACGTGGAGTTTGAACGGGCCGATACACTTAAAGCCGCTAAGCAATTTGCAAAGCAGCCACAGCTGTGGCTTAAAGCGCCTGATGGGACGCGTACGCCAGTCAAAACGCTGACTGAACAACTGCGGATCCGCTCAGTACCGCAGGCAGCAGAAAGGCTTAAAACTCCGGTGACTAAGCCAGATTATGCCGACTCTTTACCTGTCGAACCGCCTGTGGCGACTCAAGCTGATAAACCTGCTTTGTCTGACGCTGTACCCGCAGCCCCTCATGCTGGCAAGCCCGACGCAGCGGCAATGCTGGAGTTCTGGTGGCAACAGGCGAGTCCGGCTCAGCGCGCGGCGTTTTTAGAAACAGTACAGCCTCAATGAGGCTGTACTGTTGTCGGTATCAATTAGTTAGCAAAGATAGCATCAATAGTGCCTTGTGCTAACGGGTGATAACCCGGGCGGGCTTTTTGATAGACTTCATAAGCCCAGTCGCGTTTACCATTGGCAACCAGTGATTTGTACAAGCGCACAATGAGCTTGCGACGACCAATGCCACTGAGGTGCTTGTCGAGGGCCGGGTAAATGGCATCATAGCCATTGCCGACGGCCAGCATAAACCAGGCAAAGGCCAGTTCGGCATTGGTTGAGTTGGTCAGTCCAAATGCCTGATCCAGCGCTGCCATTTTATCCTGTGCCAGGTCGCGCGGCAGGTTATTAATAAAGTGCAGCCACTCATGTACCGTCCAGCTGGTGGTGGGAATGGCATCAAGCGTGCTGTTACCAGCTAACCAGGCCTTTGTTGCGGCATCTACTTTATCAAATGCATCTGAGGTCGGATTTGGTGCATCGGCAGGTAATCCCGGCTGGTGGATCCACTCATTGACCTTATCCATGCTGACTATGCCTGGATGTTTGTTGATGAGGTGTTTTTCTATATATTGAACAAACTCGGCGGTGGTCAGCGATTTAAACGCGTAGGCGTCAAAGTAGCCTTTCACAAAGGCGTCAAACACTTTACGGCCAAACTTTTCTTCCAGGTGGATCAGGAATAGCTGACCTTTAGTGTAAGGTACGGTGCTGAATGCATCGTCCGGATCGCGACCATTGAGGCGCAGGTTCAGGCGCGTATCCGGTGCCGGCAACTCTTCAACGACGGTCCGCAGTCTGGCAGAATCCAATGCTTGCTCCATGACCGCGCGCTCACGACCAAACACTTCTTCCATAATGCGGTTTTCGACATAAGAGGTAAAACCTTCGTTCAGCCACAGGTCTTCCCAGGTGGCATTAGTGACCAGGTTGCCCGACCAGGAGTGCGCCAGCTCGTGAGCGATCAGGTTAACCAGGCTTTTGTCACCTGCAACGACGGTAGGCGTTATAAAGGATAAGCGTGGGTTTTCCATGCCACCAAACGGGAAGCTCGGCGGCAGCATTAGCAAGTCGTAGCGTCCCCAGGCATATTCGCCGTACATGGCGTTGGTTTTATCTATCATCGCCTGGGTGTCATTAAACTCAGCAACAGAGGCATCTAATATCTGTGGCTCAGCAAAGATGGCGGTTTGGTGCGACATTTCTTTATATTCGAGGTTACCGGCACCGATGGCGATAAGATAAGGCGGAATGGCCTGCGGCATATCAAACCAATAGTCGCCATCTTTGATTAGCGCGCCACTGTTGTCGGCACTCATGACTGCACGCACATCTTTGGGTGTATTAACGCGGGCGGAATAAGTAACACGCATCGCAGGCGTGTCCTGGACGGGGATCCAGCTGCGGGCATGGATAGCCTGAGACTGACTGTACATAAAAGGATGCGACTTACTGGCGGTTTGCTCTGGCGTCAGCCATTGCAGACCGGATGCCTGTGGCAAGCTGTTGTAGTAGATACGGGCTTTTTTTGCTTGTTGCTTAAAGCGGATTGTCAGTTTGGCGCCTTTCACATCATCGCGTTTATCAAGGGTGAAAGAGGCAGGATGCCATTTGCCGTTGCTGCCCTGATACATCACCTTGTCTATTTCAAGATCTCGGGTATCCAGCACCAGGGTTCTGGCTTGTTTGTTTTGCCATGCCAGCGTGTGTTCCACAAAACCCTCCAGCTGTTTGTCTGCAAAGTCGACATCCAGATCCAGGTGAAGGTGTGTACTGATCACGTCGTTGAGGTTGGCATAGGTGTGTTCGTCCACCGCCTGAGCACTCAGCGCGGTATGTGACAGGCCTGCCAAGGCAAGACCAAAGGTTAGGGCAGAAAGTTTCATTATTATCCTTGCTCATGATGTGAGTAGAGCCGTTGTTATACCACTTAAGTGCCAAAATGACACCTTGATGCGCCAAAGCCAAGGATAGGCTACACTAGCGGCAATTTTGCATTTGTTACAGGGTTCGGATGTGCAGTCATTGCAGTCATTACACACATTCTCGCTACCGGCGTCATGCAGCTCCTTGCTGCGTATAACGGATCCGGCGCAGCTTTACGACCACGATTTTAGTACGCCGTTTTATATTTTAGGTGAGGGCAGTAACAGTGTGTTCCTGGGCGATTATGCGGGCACAGTGATCCAAATGGCCAATCGTGGCGTGGCAATCGAAGAACAAGCCAGTCACTACGTTGTGCGCGCAGCAGCCGGTGAATCCTGGCATGCACTGGTGATGCATCTGCTGGCACAAGGGATTGGCGGACTCGAGAACTTAGTCTTAATCCCGGGCACTCTGGGTGCAGCCCCGATCCAGAATATCGGCGCTTATGGCGTGGAGCTGGCCGATGTGTTGTATCAGGTACAGGGCTTTGATATTGCCAGCCGAACCATGCAAACCCTTGATAAAGCGGCCTGTGAGCTTGGCTATCGCGATTCTGTGTTTAAACATGCACTGAAAGACCGCTTTATTATTACCGAAGTGACTCTGCATCTACCTAAGCAGTGGCAGCCTGTGTTGAGCTATGGCCCGCTAAAAACACTCTGCCGCGAGACGGTGACCCCACAGGCGGTCGCTGAACAAGTGATGGCAACCCGGCGTAGTAAATTGCCCGACCCTCAGGTACTGGCAAACGCCGGCAGCTTTTTTAAAAATCCGGTGGTCGACAAAGCGCAAGCCGATGCCTTAGCCAGTCGTTATCCCGATATGCCCAGTTACCCGGTCGATGCGCAGCATTGCAAGCTGGCCGCGGGCTGGCTCATTGAACGCGCCGGGCTTAAAGGCTATCAGCAGGGTGGGATCAGAGTGTATGAGCGCCAGGCCCTGGTGCTGGTCAATGAAGGCCACAGTAATGGTGAGGACCTAAAGGCGGTGATCAGCCATATTCAGCACACTATACTTACCCAGTTTGACATTGTGCTGGAGCATGAGGTCAGGCTGATAGGCCCGCAGGGTGAAATTACAATACAGGAAGCCCACTATGGTTAAAGCACCCGATGGCAACAAGCTGGCCATTTTACATGCCCTGAAGTGCGGTGAATTTGTTTCCGGACAGGCACTGGGCGAACAGTTGGGGATCAGCCGGGCGGCGGTGTCTAAGCACATTAAGTCTTTACAGCAAATGGGTATCGACATTTTTAAGGTGACGGGCAAGGGCTATCGCCTTAATAACAGCCTGCCTTTATTAGAGGAAGCGGAGATCCGTCAGAGCTGGGCGCAGCTCAGCGACACGCCGTGTCAGATAGAAGTGCACTCTATTATTGATTCCACGAACAGCGAGCTGATGCGTCGTATTCAGGCTCACCAGTCTATTCCCAAAGGGCAAGTGCTGGTTGCAGAAATGCAGCAGGCCGGGCGAGGCCGACGTGGTCGTCAGTGGCAGTCGCCATTTGGTGCCAACTTATATTACAGCTGTTACTGGCAGCTCGATGAAGGTATGCAGGCTGCCATGGGGTTGTCGATTGCCGTCGGGCTGGCGGTACACGATGCGCTTACAGCCTTGTTCGACCTGGATGTGCAACTGAAGTGGCCAAACGATGTGTATGTGAATGAACAAAAGCTGGCGGGCATCTTGGTTGAGCTGGACGGCCAGGTTGAAGGCCCATGTCATCTGGTGATTGGTATAGGGCTGAATGTCGCTATGCCAGAGAGCGCTGCCGGACAAATCGATCAGGCCTGGACGGATTTGAGCCAGCACGTCAGCGCGGTAAATAAAAATCAGCTGGTGGCCGTGCTGACTTTATGTCTGCAAAAGCGCCTAGAGATTTACCAGCGTCATGGGTTGAGTGTGATGACTGAGCAGTGGAATGCACTGAATGTGCATCGTCAGCAGGGCGTGACGCTGACCACAGGGCAAAAACAGTGGCGGGGCATTTGTGAAGGCATAGACTCACAAGGTGGACTAGTGCTGCGTCAGGATGGCGAGCTTAAAACCTATTATGGTGGCGAAATCTCAGTGCGTAAGGAAGCATCATGAAACTGCTGGTAGATGTGGGCAATACGGCACTGAAAACGGCAACGCTGGCAGGGGACGTTATCACCTTAGTGAATGAGGCAGACATTCCCTGGTCAGAGATAGAAGAAGTGCTGATTGCGCAGGTGGGCAAGGGAGAGCTGGTGGCGCCACTAATTGCACGTGCGCAGCAACTGGCGATTCCACATTATCAGGCTAAGACCAGTGCAACATTGGGTGGGTTAACTTGCGCTTATCCGCAATTTGAGAACCTCGGGATAGATCGCTGGCTGACGGTGGTGGCCTGTTATCATCTTTATCCACAACAAAGTTGCGTGATACTCGATTGTGGCACCGCCAGTAAAATAGATGTGCTAAATAAAGCCGGACAACATCTGGGTGGCTGGATCTTGCCCGGCCTGGATATGATGATCAGCAGCCTGGTTAGTAATACCCAGAAAGTCTTCAGTGATGACACCAGCTTATTTTTGCCTGAGCTGGGCACCAATACGCCCAATGCGGTCAAAAATGGTGCTCTGGTCGCCACCCTGGGTGCGCTGGAATACTATTTGAGCCAGTCTGACGACACGCCTGTGATTGTTTGTGCAGGTGGATATGGCGAATTAATGCAACAACACTTAGCCCGGCCAAGCACATATAATGATATTTTGGTGCTGCAAGGCCTGATGTACTGGCGTAAATATCAGCAGTTTGCATAATAATTTGCCTGCAATACAGGTTTTTGCTGTAAATGTGACCATTTAAACAATTATCTGTGATTTTTTTTACTTTGGGTGTTGCATAGTCCCGGTCATTCCTCTAATATCTCGCCCCGTACTAAAGCAGTGCCGACTTAGCTCAGCTGGTAGAGCAACTGACTTGTAATCAGTAGGTCATCCGTTCGACTCGGATAGTCGGCACCAGTTTTTAAACAGCAACGCTTTAGACAAGAATTTTTGACGTGGAGGGGTTCCCGAGCGGCCAAAGGGATCAGACTGTAAATCTGACGGCACTGCCTTCGCTGGTTCGAATCCAGCCCCCTCCACCACTTTATTCTTGACGGTTAGAGGTAGTTAAGAACAGGTTCCTAAAGCGGGCATCGTATAATGGCTATTACCTCAGCCTTCCAAGCTGATGATGCGGGTTCGATTCCCGCTGCCCGCTCCAGTTTTCTGGTGTGCTGATATAGCTCAGTTGGTAGAGCGCACCCTTGGTAAGGGTGAGGTCGGCAGTTCAAATCTGCCTATCAGCACCAGTCTTCGGATCTTCCTAAATACTTCCTTTGATTTGTCATAAAAACATTTATAATTGTACTTAATAATTCTAGTCTGCCGCCGTTGTGGCGTGTGGATTATTTTTATATGTAATCTAGATACACAAAACTTATAGGTTCCGTCATGGCAAAAGAAAAGTTTGAACGTTCGAAACCGCACGTTAACGTTGGTACTATCGGCCACGTTGACCACGGTAAAACTACCCTAACTGCAGCAATCACTAACGTACTTGCAAAAGTATATGGTGGTGAAGCGAAAGACTTCGCATCAATCGATAACGCTCCAGAAGAGCGTGAGCGTGGTATCACAATCTCAACTTCACACGTTGAGTACGACACACCAACTCGCCACTACGCGCACGTTGACTGTC
>NZ_JAKGBD010000022.1:0-57730 GCF_021532535.1 Pseudoalteromonas sp. DL2-H2.2
GAACGAGTTAGGCTTTTTGCGTTTAAGTCCCTCAGCAACAGCTAAACCAGCTCATTTCACCTTGCGCAAAGTAAATGTACTCGCGTTGCTCGCTGTCATTGTACTTTGCACTTCATTCATCCATGAAGCTGGGTTGGATGGTGAAGCTCGTACCTAGCAACCTTTGGGCACATCTCCCTGTGGGGGGCTCCCGGCGCGTAATGCGTGTTATCGGCGTCCATGCCTCGCGTTCATCGCGCTGCGAAGCGGTGCTTCGGTCGCAATTCACCCTTGCGCAAAGTAAATGTACTCGCGTTGCTCGCTGTCATTGTACTTTGCACGTTACCTTTGCTGGTTAAAGGCGATTAACCATTGCGAAAAAATGATAACTGTATATACTCACAGTAAATGCACTGTATGGAAAACCAGTTATATGCGACCGCTTACTAAACGACAAGAACAAGTTTTTGAACTTATAAAAGTTTTCATTAAGGATACTGGCATGCCGCCGACTCGAGCAGAGATTGCCGAGTCACTTGGGTTCCGCAGTGCGAATGCCGCAGAAGAGCACTTGAAAGCATTGGCTAAGAAAGGTGTAATTGAAATGGTACCTGGTGCAAGTCGAGGGATCCGTTTGGTTGACGACGAGCCAGAGCAACTAGGGTTACCTTTAATTGGCCGAGTTGCAGCTGGTGAGCCGATACTCGCACAAGAGCATATTGAAAGCCATTGTTCGGTCGATCCTGCAATGTTTCATCCTGCCGCAGATTACTTGTTGCGGGTTAATGGAATGAGCATGAAGAACATAGGGATCATGGACGGAGATCTACTTGCAGTACACCGTACTCAGGTTGTGAATAACGGGCAGGTTGTCGTTGCACGAGTTGAGGAAGATGTAACAGTTAAGCGCTTTGAAAAGCTTGGTAAGAAAGTATACTTGCACGCTGAAAATGAAGACTTCTCTCCTATCGAGGTTGACCTAGAGCAACAGAATTTCTCTGTCGAAGGTTTGGCTGTCGGCGTGATACGCAGCGATATTTAATTCTTTCCTACCGTCCGGCGTGAGACATGCCGGGCGGATTTTACTTCTTGTAAACACTTATATGCAGCCACCCCAAGTGGTTCAGCGTATGAGTGACTCCTAACAAACAGCTATTTTTCAATTGTTTCCCTACCCTAGAAAACAAAATCAGCGTCAGATAAAAACTTGCTAAACGGTTAAATTTTGACTAGTTGTTAAATGGTCGTGCAGTACGCATGGGTTAACCCAAGTGAAATGACAGTCATCCGATAATAAGAACCGTTGCTTCGCACTCCTGAGGCAATCGAGGGAGACGTCTAATGAAAATAGCGAAACTCATCATAGTTGCGATGTGTTTACTCGTCAGTACGCTCGTGTTCGCAAGCGACTACAATATGCGTACGGGGGTTACAGACATCAGTAACCAAGTTTATCAGTTACACATGACCATATTCTGGATCTGTTGCGTAATTGGGCTGATAGTCTTTTCAGTCATGTTTTGGGCATTGATCCACCACCGGCGCTCTAAAGGTGCAGAGCCTGCGCAATTTCATGAAAGTACTAAGGTCGAAATCCTTTGGACAGCCATTCCGTTTTTAATTTTGGTGGCCATGGCAGTGCCTGCAACAAAAACTTTGATTGCGATGGAAGACACTGACAAGGCAGACCTGACAATCAAAGTAACGGGGTCACAGTGGAAATGGCATTACGAATATCTTGGCCATGATGTCGACTTTTATTCCTTAATGTCTACACCAAGAGCGCAGATAGACAATATGGAGAGTAAAACAGAGAACTATCTGCTCGAAGTCGACAAGCCACTGGTCATCCCAACTGGCAAGAAAGTGCGGTTTTTACTTACTTCTGACGACGTGATTCACTCCTGGTGGGTACCCGATTTCGCAGTTAAAAAGGATGCGAATCCTGGGTTTATTAACGAAGCATGGACGAATGTGAATGAACCGGGAACATATCGAGGTCAATGCGCGGAACTGTGTGGCAAAGACCATGGTTTTATGCCTGTTGTAGTGGAAGCAAAGCCCGAAGCTGAGTTTCAGTCGTGGCTTGCTAACGAGAAGGCGCAAAGAGCGCTTGCTGCGCAGCAAGAGGCCGCTTTATTAGATCAGACGCTTAGCAAAGAAGAGCTGATGGCAACTGGGGAGCGCGTCTATATGGCTTATTGTGCTGCTTGCCATCAGCCTACGGGCTTAGGTTTGCAGGGGGTGTTTCCTGCCTTGAAAGGCAGCGCTATGGTCACTGGGGACTTGCAAGCACACATAGCAATTATTATGGATGGGCGTCCAGGTACCGCGATGCAGGCTTTTGCCAAGCAACTCTCATTAAAAGAAGTAGCCGGAGTTATAACCTATAAAAGAAATAGCTGGGGGAATGATACCGGGGAAGTTATCCAACCCAGTCAAATACAAGCTTACCTTGACGGAAAACAGGAGGAAGCCAAATGACTTCGAGCACACAGCAAGCTGAACACGAGCACGATCATGCGCACCACGGTCCGGCAACCGGTATCAAGCGTTGGCTTTTCACAACGAATCATAAAGATATAGGGTCATTATATTTGTTGTTCTCTTTGTTGATGTTTCTGATCGGCGGTGGGATGGCTATGGTGATCCGGGCTGAACTGTTCCAACCGGGGCTTCAGCTTGTAGACCCCCACTTTTTCAATCAAATGACTACAGTCCATGGTTTGATCATGGTGTTTGGTGCCGTAATGCCTGCCTTTACCGGACTGGCTAATTGGATGGTACCCATGATGATTGGCGCGCCCGATATGGCGCTACCACGGATGAACAACTGGAGCTTTTGGATCTTACCATTTGCTTTTCTGATATTGCTGGCCTCGCTCTTTATGGAAGGCGGTGGCCCAGCGTTTGGCTGGACCTTCTATGCGCCTTTGTCCACCACTTACAGTAACGACAATACCGCTTTATTCGTCTTTGCAGTTCATATCATGGGTGTCAGCTCAATAATGGGGGCAATTAATGTCATCGTGACCATAGTCAACATGCGCGCGCCCGGTATGACATGGATGAAGTTACCTTTGTTTGTATGGACCTGGCTGATCACCGCATTTCTGCTGATCGCTGTAATGCCTGTGCTGGCTGGAGCGGTAACTATGGTGTTGACGGATAAGTATTTTGGAACGAGCTTCTTTGATGCTGCCGGCGGGGGGGATCCCGTGATGTTCCAGCATATTTTCTGGTTCTTTGGTCATCCAGAAGTATACATCATGATATTACCGGCTTTTGGGGTGATCTCTACGATAGTGCCGACTTTCTCAAGGAAAAAACTGTTTGGATATGCATCCATGGTATATGCAACCTCATCCATCGCCTTGTTGTCTTTTATTGTGTGGGCACATCATATGTTTACTACCGGTATGCCGTTGGCCGGTGAGCTCTTTTTTATGTATGCGACTATGCTTATCTCTGTACCAACCGGCGTCAAAGTTTTTAACTGGGTAGCTACAATGTGGCGTGGTTCAATCAGTTTTGAAGTGCCGATGTTATTTGCTATCGCGTTTATTGTACTGTTTACGCTCGGAGGCTTTTCGGGCTTAATGCTGGCGATTACGCCCGCCGATTTTCAGTATCACGATACTTACTTTGTGGTTGCTCATTTCCATTACGTGCTGGTCACAGGGGCTGTCTTTTCGATTATGGCAGCAGCTTACTACTGGTTGCCTAAGTGGACAGGCTATATGTACAGCGAGACCTTGGCTAAATGGCACTTTTGGTTGTCATTGGTCAGCGTGAATATCTTATTCTTTCCGATGCACTTTGTTGGGCTCGCAGGAATGCCACGACGGATCCCCGATTACGCACTGCAATTTGCAGACTTCAATGCTTTGATAAGTATTGGCGGCTTTGCCTTTGGTTTATCTCAGCTACTGTTTGTGGCTGTGGTATTCAAGTGCATAGCAGGCGGGCAGCGTGCGCCAGCCAAGGTGTGGGATGGAGCAGAAGGGTTGGAGTGGGATGTTGCGTCACCTGCACCTTATCATACTTTTAGTACACCTCCTGAGGTGAAGTAATGCATGCTCCGTTACTGAGAAAGCTTTTGTTATTGGTGCTGGGTATGTTTGCATTTGCGTTTGCCCTGGTGCCGCTTTACGACGTGTTCTGCGACATCACAGGGCTCAATGGCAAAGTAGAGCTAACAGCCGCTGAGGCAAGCAAAGAGCAAGACTTAGCGCGCAAAGTAGATGTGAGTTTCACAACGCATACGCAAGGACAGGCACCCTTTAAGGTGCAGGCCGAGACCTATCAAGTGACTGTTACACCTGGCACGTTAACAGAAGTCAGTTTTACGGCCGAAAATCTGAGCGTTGATGCTCGCATAATGCAGGCTATTCCATCTGTCTCTCCTGGTATGGCGGCAAAGTATCTGCATAAGCTCGCTTGCTTTTGCTTTGATCAACAAAGTATGCAAGCAAGGCAGAAAATGTCTTTCACCTTACGATTCTATGTCGACACAGAGCTGCCTACTGACATCGCAGAGCTGACGCTCGCATATACGTTGTATGACATCACAGATAGAAATGCGGCTGTTTATGGTATGCCTCAGTACCCAGCAATAAAGCAGTTTGGTGATTTCGAGCGTGACGCGGTTGGTAAAGGTTACGTTTACAGTATACAAGCCGCAGTGTATCAACAAATACGAGGATTAAGTCATGGCTAGTGGTTACGAAAAATATTATGTACCTGAGCAAAGCCCTTGGCCCATAGTGGGGGCCGTAGCCCTGTTTGGAGTTGCTGTAGGGGGAGGGTTAACCGTAATGAAAAGCCCTGCTGGCCAGTTTATTTTATATGCCGGGATTGGCTTACTGTTGTTTATGTTAGCCGGGTGGTTTCGGCATGTTATTCGGGAGTCGCAAGGCGGTTTATATTCACAGCAGATGGATCGTTCATTTCGACAGGGGATGGCCTGGTTTATTTTTTCTGAAGTGATGTTTTTTGCTGCATTTTTTGGTGCTTTGTTCTATGCGCGTATGTTTGCGGTGCCCTGGCTGGGTGGTGCAAGCAATAACGCTATGACAAACGAGTTACTGTGGCCTAGCTTTGAAGCGGTATGGCCTTTACTGAACACACCAAGTGGTGACACAACACAAGCCATGGGATGGCAAGGTCTGCCGCTGATAAACACCATTATTCTTTTGATTTCATCTGTCACACTGCATTTTGCGCACGCTGCCATGGAGCAGGACCAAAGAAACAAAGTAAAGGTGTTTTTAGGGTTAACTATTTTGCTGGGGTTTGCCTTTTTGGCCCTGCAAGTTGAGGAATATGTGTATGCCTATCAGGATTTGGGGCTTACTTTAGAGTCAGGCATTTATGGTAATACCTTCTTTATGCTCACTGGATTTCACGGTATGCATGTCACGCTTGGCGCTATTATTTTAGCAGTGGTTTGGCTACGGGTAATGAAGGGGCATTTTAGTGCACATCATCATTTTGCATTTCAGGCAGGTGCCTGGTACTGGCACTTTGTTGATGTGGTCTGGCTGTGCTTGTTTGTGTTTGTTTATGTGTTGTAGCGCCCGGGGCTGGGTTGAAGTTGAGCCAGCCCAGTCCTTTCGCAATGAGAATAAGCAGCAAAACGCTTGCTGAGAAAAACACCCTTTTACCCAACAGCCGAGACATTGACTCTCCTGATTGAGTCCCTTTGAGCATGATGAACAAAGCTCGAAACAGGTTATAGATGATGCTGAAAAGCAAAACAATAATAATTAATTTGAGTAGCATGACATATGACGCAGGTAAACATAAGTAGATCAAAGGTTAGCGCATATTGCTCAGTTTTGGCAGTGGGTGTTGTGGTGTGCACTTGCCTGGCTCTTTCTCTATGGCAGTGGCAAAGAGCGGCGCAAAAGATCCACCTGATTGAGAAGCGACAAAGCGATCAGTCACCGCTCGAGTTTAATGCGCTTGCTGACCTGCAAAACCCAAGTGCCCTGGAGGGAAAGCTGTTTAGGGTGAGGGGGTATTTTGATACGTCACGTTTTTGGCTGCTCGACAATCAGGTATTAAATGGCGCACCTGGCTATGATGTAGTTACCTTATTTCGCCCTGTTTACGGCGAAACGTGGTTGGTTGTCAATCTTGGCTTCATCCCGGCAACACACAGCCGCGCCGTTTTACCTGAGATTACACTCCCCAGCGAATTACAAACCGTTGACGTAGAGTTCAAAATCGGTAAGTGGGCAGGTTTTACGTTAGCTGCGCAGCCTGATCTGAATGTGACCCAGCCCGAGCTGCTCCAGTACCTTGATCATGCCTTTTTTGTTGCGCAGACACGGCGTCCGGTAGTACCTGCCTTAGCGTATGCTTCACGCCCAGTTATGAGCAACATACAGCCCCACTATGAAGCGGTTGTTATGGGGCCAGAGAAACATCGGGCCTATGCACTGCAATGGTTGTTGTTGGCAGTTGCTGCAGTGGTTGTTCCCTATTTTGCTTATAAAAGGAAGAATGATGAATAAGGTAGCCGGATTATTTTTAGCCTGTTGTATGTTACCTCTGATCGCTGCATGGGTGGTGCTCTGGTCGGGTTGGCAACCGGATAGCACGACTAATCAAGGTAACTTTCTGAGTCAGGAGGTCATCCTGGATGTGCCAGAACAAAGCCACAAGGCCTGGTTTATTGCTTTGAATCAGCCAGCTAGTTGTGCTCAGTTATGTCAGAGCCAGATTGCTTTGATGGAGCAACTCACTGTTGCACTGGGTAAGCATCGTCAGCAAGTGGGCTTGCTTTTGTTGGGTGAGGGACAAAGCGAACAAGCCAGTGTACTGCCAGAGGTTGCAAGTTTATCGCCGGGGGCTTTTTATCTGGTCGACAAGCACGGTCTGGTGGTACTGGAGTATTTACCGCAGCCAGACCAAACCGCAAACAGGGTGCTGCTGAAAGGCCTGCTGAAGGATTTAAAAAAGCTACTGTCTTACGAGCGAAGCAGTGCGGGAGGTAAGCAATGACGCAAGGGTTTAGAAGATTAGTATTTATGTCAGCCTTGCTGGCAGCTCTGGTGGTCACATTGGGGGCCTATACCCGGTTGAGTAATGCCGGCCTTGGCTGCCCGGACTGGCCGGGTTGTTATGGCTTTTTGACGGTGCCTAACGAATCTCATGAATTAATGTCGGCGCAGCAGAAGTTTCCCGGTGCAGAAGTACACCAAAAAAAAGCGTGGATCGAAATGATACACAGGTATTTTGCTGGCAGTTTAGGCTTGATAGTCGCAGTGATTTTTTTTATGGCACTGCGCCACTCCAGCGCCAACAAAAATATAAAAGGGTTGTCGGGGTTACTGGTCGTATTAATCATATTTCAGGCAATGCTGGGTATGTGGACCGTGACGATGAACTTACAGCCTTTGGTGGTAATGGGGCATCTGCTGGGTGGGTTTACCATACTTAGCCTGTTGACGCTGTTATGGCTCAAAGCTCGTCAGCCAGCTGCTGTCCCCATTGCTCATGTTGCCGGTTTGAGGTTTTTGACTCTGGCTGTGTTGTTGATACTGATACTGCAAATTGCGCTGGGCGGATGGCTTGCTGCTAACTATGCTGCGCCTCATTGCCGTGGTTTGCCGTTATGTGAAAATGGCGAGCTGTTCTCACTGAGTAGTCTGTTTCAGTTGCCACATTCTTCCGCCAGTTATGAGTTCGGTGTACTACCGTTTGAAACCCGGCTTTCCATCCACCTGGTTCATCGGGTCTGGGCCATGGTCACGTTGTGTGCCATCTTGCTGTTAAGCTGGCGTTTGTACCGGGGCATTCCCGACAAGCATGTGCGACCTGTCATTATGTTGCCGGCTATCCTTGTATTGTGCCAGGTGCTATTGGGCGGGGCGATTGTACATTGGCAGTTCCCGCTGTTGCTGACGCTATTTCACAATGTGATGGCGGCGCTTTTACTGCTGAGCATGGTTCGGGTGTGTTATCTGCTGTTTTATCAATCTAAGGAGTAAGTTATGGCTATGAGCGTACATCAACTCGGATCAGCACTGCCCGATTTCTACGCAGGTATCAAGCCCTACCTGGCGATCACCAAAGCTAAGGTGGTCATGATGCTGGTACTTACTGCTTGGGTAGGCCTTGCGCTTGCACCGGATACAGGGCGCACTGTGGTACAACAACTAATGAGTTTGCTGTCAATTGGTCTTATCTCTGCGGCGGCTGCTGCGGTTAATCATGTCGTTGATCGAAACAGAGACAGTAAGATGGCACGAACGCGCCACCGTCCCCTGGCGAGGCAACAACTCTGTGTATCAAAGGCGCTGTTGTTTGCCGCTTGTCTGGCTATTGTCGGAACCACAGGTTTATTGGTGTTCAGTAATTGGTTATGCACCGTGTTAACCCTATTGGCCTTGCTCGGATATGCGGTTGTTTACACTATGTTCCTCAAACATATGACGCCGCAAAATATCGTAATTGGTGGACTGGCTGGAGCTTTACCCCCATTACTGGGCTGGGTAAGCGAAACGGGCAGCATGGCGGCCGAGCCCTGGTTATTGGTGATGATCATTTTTGCCTGGACGCCTCCGCATTTTTGGGCACTGGCGATAGCGCGCGAAGCGGATTATGCCAGGGCAGGCACACCTATGTTGCCTGTGACGCATGGGATCCAGTTCACTAAATTGTGTATCGCCGTATATACACTGTTGTTGTCAGTGACCTGTGTGCTTCCTTATCTGATAGGTATGGTGGGGTATGTGTATTTGGCCACGGCCAGTGTACTCAATGGATTGTTTATCTTTTTGGTTGTGCGTTTGTATATTCATCATACAGGTCAACAGGCGATGGGGGTTTTTCGTTTTTCTATCTGGTATTTGCTGTTACTCTTTGTCTCACTATTCGTTGACAGAGCTCTGATATGAAAAAATTTTTTGTTCTTCTATGTACGATTGCACTGCTCCTTGGGTGCCAGCCTGCCCCCAAAGTGTCAGAGTTTGCCGTACATTATGAACAGCCAAGGGCGCTTAAGCCCTTTACGCTGGAAGATCAACATGGCGCGCCGGTTACAACCGAGCAATTAAAAGGGCAATGGAGTTTGTTGTTTCTCGGTTACACACACTGCCCTGATATCTGTCCAATGACTTTGGCCAAACTCACCAATATTGCCGATCAGTTAAAGCCTTACCAAAATGTCAGCGTCTGGTTTGTTGCGGTAGACCCACAGCGCGATACGCAAGAAAAACGAAAACAATATATTGATTACTTTAATCCTGATTTTGTCGCTGCATCAGCGCCCCATAACGTCTTGTTCCCATTTGTTCGGGACATTGGCTTGATCTATGCCATTAATAACAGTGACCAACCAGAGTATTATGTCGACCATAGTGCATCGATTGCATTAGTTAACCCGCAAGCGCAATTGGCGGCCATATTCAAGCCTGAGTTCAAGGCCGGGGAGGTGCCCGTTATTAATGAGTCTCAGCTAATTGAAGACTTTAAAGTGATAGTCCCTGGTCAGTAGTAGGCTGCGTAAAGTGACTGAATTTAATAATTAATTATTTCTTTTAAGTTATAAATATGGCAATTTCACGGTCACGGTCTAATCTATTCATATCAATAAGATTTGCAAGGAATGTGCAAGGCACATGATTAAACTTCCCCCGGAGCTGGTCATAAACCAGGTTGAAGAATTGCATCAGCAGCTGGTGCTTGAGCTTGATGCAGGCCATGCTATTTCTTTAGACATCAGTGAGATTGTGCGTGCAGACACGGCTTCAATCCAACTGCTGTGTGCGTTGCAAAAATATTTGTTGGATATTGGACAGCACATTTCCTGGGTAGGCGAAAGTGCCGCGTTGTCTTCATCTGTTGAGAAACTAGGGTTAACCGAACTTTTATCTATCAGTAGTACGAATTAAGAGGTCATTATGAAAAAGATTTTAGCTGTGGATGATTCTGCTTCAATGCGTCAGATGGTTGGCTTTACTTTAAAAAAAGCGGGCTTTGACGTGGTCGAGGCAAAGGATGGCAGTGAAGCGCTCAATCTGGCTAAACAACAAGGGTTTGATGCTGTGATCTCGGATGTGAATATGCCCGTTATGGATGGCATTACCCTAATTCGGGAGCTGAGAAACTTACCTGATTACAAGTTTACTCCGTTGCTGATGCTCACCACCGAGTCGGGCCTGGATAAGAAAAGCGAAGGTAAAGCGGCAGGCGCTACGGGCTGGATTGTGAAACCATTTAACCCTGAACAATTGCTGGCTGTACTGAAAAAAGTCATTCGTTAATCCTCACGAGGTGCTGCCATGAGTATCGACTTAAGTCAGTTTTTCGATGTGTTTTTTGAAGAAAGCTTCGAAGGGCTCGATGCGATGGAGTCTGAGTTACTGAACCTTGAACCAGGTAAAGAAGATCAGGAGACCATCAATACCATTTTTCGTGCTGCACATTCAATAAAAGGTGGAAGTGGTACCTTTGGCTTTACAGCAGTTTCTGACTTTACTCATGTGCTTGAGACTTTGTTAGACCAAATTCGCAACGGGCAACGACAGCTTACTGCGGAGCATGTCAATCTGTTGCTCAAGGCCGTTGATTGTTTACGGGCGATGCTGACGGCTTTGCAGGCGCAACAGGAGCCCGAGCAACAAGAAGCAAACGAATTAAAACAGCGCTTTGAAGCCATTCTTAATGGTGACGGTCGCACTGACGAGCAAGGGCAGGCTACCAGTACAAGCGACGATACATCCGAAGAGCAGGCACACCTTCCTATCACGTTTCAGATCGATTTCAAGCCTTTGCCCTACCTGTTTAAAACGGGCAATGAGCCCTTGTACATGATTGCTGAGTTGTCTGAACTCGGAGAGCTGGAAATCCAAGCTCTGCACGATGAGTTGCCTAAGTTCAAACAGCTGACGCCCGATGATTGCTACCTTTATTGGCGGTTTTTCCTGACCACCACACGTGGCGAGGCGGCAATTCGTGAGATCTTCGAATGGGTAGAAGATGATGCCGAAATCACCATAGTGCAATGCGGCGGTCTATTCGATGCGCCTGCTGAACCCACAGCACAAGTCGATATGCTGCCTTACGAGCAGGCTGAGCCCGAACTACCACTAGAGATAAATGTCCCTCAAAAACCGCTGCACGAAGTTAAAAAGGAGCCATCGGCGGGTAAAGATGCGCGTAAAAATGCAGATCCCAGCACCACTTCCATTCGGGTCGGTATAGATAAGGTGGATTCACTCATCAATATGGTAGGAGAGCTGGTTATTACACAGGCTATGCTCAGTCAGATAGGTGAGCAGGAAATTACCGAGTCCAGTATCGCGGCGCTGCAAGAGGGTCTTGCGCAACTGGCGCATAATACCCGCGATCTGCAGGAAAACGTGATGCGTATTCGTATGCTGCCGATCAGCTTTGTTTTCAGCCGCTTTCCACGACTCGTGCGCGACATTTCACAAAAATTAAATAAGCAGGTAGAGCTTAAGTTGATTGGAGAGCAAACCGAGCTAGATAAAACCGTCATGGAAAAGCTCTCTGATCCTATGGTGCACCTGGTACGCAACTCGCTGGATCATGGCCTTGAGACACCCGAGCAGCGCATTGCTCAGGGTAAGGATCCGGTCGGAACAGTCACGCTGAATGCATTTCACCAGGGCGGTAATATTGTGATTGAGATTATGGACGATGGCAAAGGACTGGATACCGATAAAATTCGCAACAAAGCTATTCAAAACGGGCTCATCCAGGCGCAGGACGAACTTTCTGTTGACGAGATCAATGAACTAATTTTTATGCCCGGCTTTTCAACCGCAGACAATGTCAGTGAAATATCCGGCCGGGGTGTTGGCATGGATGTGGTGCGTAAAAATATTCAGGCCTTGAATGGCTCAGTGGAAGTGAGTTCTGAAGCTGGCGTTGGGTCAACTTTTACTATCCGCTTGCCACTGACGTTGGCAATTTTGGATGGGCAACTGGTACAGGTTGCTGAACATACTTATATTATTCCACTGATCTCGATTGTTGAATCGCTGCAAATTGATATTACCAAAGTCAGTAACGTTGGTAAGGGCTTACAGGTGCTACGTTTGCGCGATGAGTACATTCCTATCCTTCGTTTGTATGACATTTTTAACCACAAAGGTGCGCGCGAAGAACTGGACAAGACCTTGCTGGTGGTGGTTGAAAACGACAATTACAAAGTGGGTATCCTGGTGGATGATTTATTAGCTCAGCAGCAGGTTGTGATAAAAAGCCTTGAAGCCAACTATCAACGTGTTGATGGTATTTCAGGGGCAACCATTTTAGGGGATGGCACGGTGTCTTTGATCATTGATATCAGTGGCCTGATAAAACTGAGCGGTTTAAGGCGACCTGGCTCGTCTGAGCTGCTCGTTGACCTGAAGACGGATGAGGGTATCCCGGCATGACAGAGCGCATGAACTTGAATCAGCAACTGGTGCTGGATGCCAATGCAGACGAGAAGCAGTTTCTGACGTTTATGATGGATGAAGAAGAGTACGGGATTGATATTCTAACGGTCCAGGAAATTCGTGGCTGGGAGCCTGTAACTGTGATCCCCAACTCTCCATCATTTGTTAAAGGTGCGATGAATCTGCGCGGGACGATAGTACCCATTATCGACCTGCGGCAGCGGTTTGGTATTACTCACATCGACTATGGCCCGCTCACTGTGGTGATAGTGGTGTCGGTAACCCTCAATGAGCAGAAAAAACTGATGGGCATTGTCGTAGATGCGGTGTCCGATGTGTATAGCATCTCAGAAGAGACCGCGAAGGATGTGCCCGATTTTCAGGACTCAGAAAATGCACAGTTTGTTCATGGTCTGGTCAATGTAGGGGAAAAAATGGTGGTGTTATTAAATTTGAAGAAAGTGCTCGATTTACACGACAAAAGTTGTGTTAAGAGTAACGGGGGCTGAAATGAGTAGTCAGAGTATCCAAAGTCGTTTAAACAATAAAATCATAATCGCCGGTGTGATACTGGTTGTCAGCATCGTACTGGGACTTCAGCTTGGGGGCACAGCTTCTGAAAGCATGAAGCTGGTGGCAGTGGCCTTACCTCTGTTTGGGGTTGTCGTGGCTTTAGGATACCTGAGGATGGCGCTATCAGCGTTTAGTGACCAGCTGGGTTGCGTGTATCGCGTGTTGCCGCATGTCTCGGTGGCAGATCAGGATGTGCTGCAGGGCATAGACCTAAGTGACTTTCCTGACTTGTTCAAAGCGTTAAAAGCCTCAGACGATGAGCAGGAGCAAAACGATTATACACAGAGCTTGCTGCTGGCACTGCAAGGTTGCCAGGCCAATATTATGGTGGCAGACGCCGATCTGAATATTGTTTATCTGAATGACTCCGTAAAATCTATGCTCAAAGTGAATGAGCAGCAATTACAGCAGGATTTACCGGGATTTAGTGTTGCCGGCCTGATAGGCACCAATATTGATTCCTTCCATAAAAACCCAAGTCATCAGCGTAATATTCTGGCCAATTTGCGCGACACCTATCAAACCAGAATTAAGGTTGCGGGGCTGTCATTTGATCTCATTGCCACACCCGTCTTTGATGAGGGGCACCGGATTGCGACACTGGTTGAATGGAAAGACCAGACGCAGTGGCTTGCGGCTGAAGAAAAACACCGCAGCCTGGCTGAGAAGAATGCGCGAATTTCCCGTGCCCTGGATGTGTGTCAGGCGAATGT
The DNA here is from genome assembly GCF_021532535.1 of Pseudoalteromonas sp. DL2-H2.2. Classification (NCBI taxonomy): domain Bacteria; kingdom Pseudomonadati; phylum Pseudomonadota; class Gammaproteobacteria; order Alteromonadales; family Pseudoalteromonadaceae; genus Pseudoalteromonas; species Pseudoalteromonas sp. DL2-H2.2. The sequence goes on from NZ_JAKGBD010000022.1 coordinate 13,688, forward strand.
AATGTTGGCCGACGAGCACCTCAATATCGTCTATGTTAATGAGTCGGTACTGGCCATGCTCAGAGGCAATGAGGCCCAGCTTCGCACGGCATTGCCTCACTTTGATGCTGATTCTTTAATTGGTACCAACATCGATGTGTTTCATGAGAATCCGCAGCATCAGCGCGGTTTACTGAACAAGCTATCAGATGTGTATAGCACCGATATTGTGGTTGCTGGATTTAATTTTGGTTTGATTGCCACGCCGGTCTTTGATCAAAAAGGGGCGCGCATTGGCACTGTGGTTGAGTGGGAAGATAAAACGGAGCGTTTGGCTGCTGAGCAAAAAGCGTTGCAGGCTGCGGGTGAAAACCTGAGGGTACGCCGTGCACTCGACAATGTGCAAACCAATACCATGATTGCTGACGCCAACAATACCATAGTGTATATGAATCAGGCGGTACTCGAGATGATGAGAAATGCCGAGTCTGATATCCGCAAAGACCTGCCTAATTTCGACAGTAACCAATTGGTTGGGCAAAATATCGATGTATTTCATCGCAATCCTGCGCACCAGAGACGCCTGTTAGAGACCTTGTCTAAACCTTATCAAACCGAAATAAAGGTTGGCGGGCGTACCTTTGGCCTGGTTGCTAATCCCATCATCACGGATGCTGGTGAGCGTGCCGGTACTGTGGTCGAGTGGGAAGACAGAACTGGCGAAGTCGCAATTGAGCAGGAAGTGAATGCGGTGGTGGAGTCGGCTCGTGCGGGGAATTTGTCAGCGCGACTGGAGGAAGGCGATAAGCAGGGGTTTTATTTACGCCTCACTCAGGGGCTCAATGGGTTGCTTGAAAGCGTCGATGGTGCTGTGACCGACACGGGGAATATGTTAGATGCGCTAGCCCGAGGCGATCTTACACAGCGCATTGAAGCCGACTATCAGGGGGCGTTCGACAAGCTGAAACAAGATGCGAACAGCACAGCTGACAAACTGACCAATGTGCTTGAGCGGATCAGTGCGTCAGCCACTTTGGTTGCCAGTGGTGCAGAGGAAATATCGCAAGGTAATGCAGACTTAAGCCAGCGTACTGAAGAACAGGCCTCTTCGTTGGAAGAAACGGCGTCGAGTATGGAACAAATGACCAGCACGGTGCGTCAGAATGCAGACAATGCCAAGGTCGCCAATGAGCTGGCTGAAGAAACCAGCGAAAAAGCAACGCGCGGCGGTGAGGTGGTTAATCGTGCGGTCGAAAGTATGTCTGCAATCAACGATTCGAGTAAAAAAATCGCCGATATCATCAGCGTAATAGATGAAATTGCTTTTCAGACCAATTTACTGGCGTTGAATGCCGCGGTAGAGGCAGCCCGGGCTGGTGAACAGGGGCGGGGTTTTGCCGTGGTGGCAGGCGAAGTGCGAAACCTGGCTCAGCGCTCCGCGGGAGCGGCAAAAGAGATCAAAGATTTGATCCGGGACAGTGTTAGCAAAGTTGAAGATGGTACGCTGTTGGTTAATGAGTCAGGTGAAACACTCAAGGAAATAGTGGCATCTGTCAGACGTGTCACCAATATGATCTCTGATATTGCGGATGCTTCGGTAGAGCAAAGCTCCGGGATTGAACAGGTAAATAAAGCCGTTACTCAGATGGATGAAATGACCCAGCAAAATGCAGCGCTGGTGGAGCAAGCATCCGCTGCGGGTGAATCAATGGCTGAACAGGCAAATGATATGCGCAATATGCTCAACTTCTTTAAAGTTGGAGAGGCGCCAGTTGCCCGCCAGGCTATAGCGAATAAACCTCAGGCGACAAATGGTCAGGCTCGCTCGCCTGCCATGGGTTTGTCGGCGCCTGAAAGTCGCACTACGCAAGCGCCTTTGGAAACCAAAGCCAACCGTTTTGCGGACGACTCTGAGGAATGGGAAGAGTTTTAACAGTTCTGGTTTGTTTGCACCGCTGTGCTGCGGTGCCGCGCACTTCGCATCAGCTTCGTGACAGTGGCACGTCTTAACCCACCGGAATTATCACATACCGAGTGCACGTAACACTGCATGATACGAGCGCTCGGGCTCATGACGCTTGGGTGAGGAGGGATATGAAAGAGTTTTTGATGACGGATGAGGACTTCAGCAGTATATCTCGGCGAGTTTACGAGACCTGCGGTATCGTACTCGGTCCTCATAAACGCGACATGGTGTACTCGCGACTAGCACGCAGAGTGAGGGCCAACGGATTAAGCTCATTTGCAGATTATCTGGCGTTTCTCAATGAAGAACCCGATGCAGAGTTTAGCCACTTTATTAATGCCATCACAACGAACCTCACCTCCTTCTTTCGCGAAGTGCATCATTTTGACTTTTTACACCAGAAGGTGATCCCTGAGCTAAAGCTCAAACATAAAACAGATAAACGGGTGCGGATCTGGTCCGCAGGCTGCTCGACTGGTGAAGAGGCTTATAGTATTGCGATGACCATAGGCAACGCATTTCCAGCTGACTGGGATGTGAAGGTACTAGCCACGGATCTGGACTCGAACGTATTGCACAAAGGCCAGGAAGGTATTTATAACAGTGCATCGGTGACAGGGTTGAATAGCGAGCATCTGAAAAAATGGTTTATGGGCAGCCCAGATGGCACTCAGTACAAAGTAAAAGAAACGTTGCGCTCGAGCGTGTACTTTAAGCGCCTTAATTTGCTGGAGCCGTGGCCAATGAAAGGGCCTTTCGATGTGATTTTTTGTCGTAATGTGCTGATTTATTTTGACAAGGCAACCAAAGACAGGTTGTTTGAAAACTTTTATCAACTGCTGGCCGAACAAGGTTATTTATTTATCGGTCACTCGGAGACGATGGGCAAAGAGCATTTGGAGTTTAAAAACCTGGGGAGAACTATGTATCAAAAGGCGGCGCAGATATGAACCAGTTTAAGCCTGTGTTACATGGCTTTGAACATGTAAAACGATTCTGGGATTCGGGTCGTGGTGCTGTTGTCGCAAAAGTGTTACCCGGAGAGTTTTATGTATCAAAGAATGATGAGCTGATCTCCACGGTATTAGGCTCCTGTATTGCGGCTTGCATTTATGACGAACACCACAGGGTGGGTGGTATGAACCACTTTATGCTGCCAGGTGTAAAAGGGACGACCGCGATTCATGCCGACGATCTTAATTGTCGCTATGGTAACTGGGCTATGGAATACCTGATCAATGAAGTGATTAAAAACGGGGCCAGACGAGAGAATCTAAAAATTAAGCTGTTTGGCGGCGGGAAAATCATCAGCTCGATGACAGACATAGGTATTGGCAACATTCGCTTTGCAGAAGCCTACGTAGAGGAAGAAAATCTCACTCTTATCTCCCACGATGTCGGTGGGCCCTGGCCACGCAAAGTGGTATTTCACCCTCAAACGGGTAAAGCTCAGGTGAAGAAGCTGCGTCAGATGCACAACGACACCATTGAAAAACGCGAGGTTAAGTATCTGCATGATATTGAAGAGCAAGGCAAGCAAACTGATATTGAGTTGTTTTAGAGAGAGCGCATGATTAAGGTACTGATAGTTGATGATTCCCCTTCGCTGAGAGCGATACTGACCAAGGTCCTTGAGCTTGCCCAGGATATCCAGGTGGTCGGGACGGCCGAAGATCCCTATGAAGCGCGTGAGATGATTAAGAAGCTCAACCCCGATGTGTTAACCCTGGATATTGAAATGCCAAGGATGAACGGGCTGAGCTTTCTCAAAAACCTCATGCGCCTGCGCCCGATGCCTGTGATCATGCTATCAACCTTAACGCAGCAGGGGTCGCCTGCAACGCTCGAGGCGCTGGAACTGGGTGCCATTGACTTCATCGCCAAGCCAACCTCAAATGTGGCTGCCCAGCTACACGCTTACGCAGAGACATTACATCAGAAGATCCGTATTGCCCGCCAGGCCAACCTGTATGCCCTTCGTGCTGAAAAAGATGTGCAACAGGCACCTGTATCGCAGCATACCCAGTTCAAAACCAGCGCTGTGTTGGCGCTGGGAGCATCTACAGGCGGTACCGAGGCATTACGTGAGGTTTTGGTCCGGTTACCCCAGCACTGCCCACCCGTGGTAATTGCGCAGCATATCCCCCCGGTATTTAGCACGTCGTTTGCGCAGCGTATGGACCGTATTTGCGATGTATCGGTTAAAGAAGCCGAAGATGGGGATGTGCTTATGCCCGGGGAGGTGTTTATTGCACCAGGAGACAGGCACCTTAAAGTGGTTCAAAAAGGAGGGCGCCTGCTGTGTCAGCTGTGCCAGAGTGAGAAAGTTAACCGCCACAGGCCCTCAGTGGATGTGTTGTTCGACTCTCTATTGCCATGGGCAAAACAGGTCAGCGCGGGTTTATTGACTGGTATGGGCAGTGATGGCGCTGCAGCGCTGCTGCGTCTCAGAGAGGCCGGAGCAAAAACGCTGGCGCAGGATGAGGCGACCTCTGTGGTGTGGGGCATGCCACGGGCCGCCGTTGAAATGAAGGCGGCCGATAAAGTGGTGCCGCTGTCCAAGGTAACGATGGAGCTGCTTAGTGCTGTGAAGCGTCCGTGATCACCCAAGGTTGCGAGTACCAGTAAAATTGTCCACTTTGTTTTTTTGAAGGCGCCGTACAGTTATAGCGAGAACGCCCATTCGATAAGGGTTTTGGTGTTGTAATCGTCACGGTTTTATCACCCTGCCAGGTCAGCTCTGCTTTGCCTGCACCAGATACAAAACAGGCGAACTGGCTCTGGTAAAAATCCATCTCTTTAAAGGTCAGGGTAATTGAGGGTGTGCGGTTATCCGTGACCGAATCCTGATATTTAGCCTGAGCCAGTGAAAACGGCAGTGAATAAAGCTTGGTTTTTAAGGTTTTCAGACTGGCATAGATGCCTGAAGCGGGAAAACGTGGCAGACGGGTAAAGTCTGAGTCTGGTCCAACGGCGCCAGAATGTTGTCCAATCCCTACCAGGTTCAGCTCGGCGACTAACGCTTGCAAAGGGCGGTTAAACTCGCCATAGGGGTAAGCGATATAAGGTAAATCATGGCCCACCTCGGCTTTGATCCGCGCTTGTGACCAAAGCAGATCCTCACGGATCCGGTTACGCCACTGAGCCTGGCTTTCTCCGGCTAGCTTATGATGCAGGTAATCGTGCTGAGCGCTGTGGTTGGCAATTAATGCACCGCGTTTTGCCAGCTGGCGCAGCTGCTCCCAGCTCATTACATAGCCTTTTTTCTCATCAATCAGTTTAGGGTTAACAAAAATCGTATAGGGATAACCAAATTGCTTAAGCAGTGGGGCTGCCGCTTCCATGTTGTTCAGGTAACCATCGTCAAAGGTAATGGCGACGGTTTTTGTAGGCAGTGCGTTACCTGCCTGCAGTTGCGTGATCAGCGTATCCAAGGCAATCACGTTAAACTGCTCTGTTTTGAGAAAGGTCAGGTGCTCAAGAAAAGTGGCTTCACTGACGCTGGTGACGGCCGGCAGTTTTTCACTGACATGATGATACTGTAGAATGACCGCGGCCAGGCCTGCCCGGGTGTTGAATAAAACGAGTATAAGAACTAAAACATGAAACCACTTAATCGCGCGCATACTTCCCACCATTTTCAATTGCTTGCTATTGCTGCCCCGATGATTTTATCAAATATCTCGGTGCCCCTGTTAGGATTAGTTGATACGGCGGTTATCGGCCATCTGAGTGAAGCCTATTACCTTGCTGGTATTGCGCTGGGTTCCGGCAGCATTGCCTTACTGTTCTGGCTGGCCAGTTTTTTGCGCATGAGCACCACCGGGGAAATTGCCCAGGCAAATGGCCAGCAAGACGCTGGACGGGCGCTTCAGTCGTTGTCGGCCAGTATGAGCTTTGCTGTGTTGTTTGCTCTGTTGTTGATAGCGAGTACGCCCTGGTTACTTGACCTGATCGCGGCGCTATCCGCGGCCACCCCTGAAGTTTTTGAACAAGCGGCGATATACTTTTCCATTCGTATCTTCAGTGCGCCCGCTGCCATGCTGAATCTGGTGATGCTTGGATTTATGCTGGGGATGCAATACGGACGTGGTCCTTTCTACGTGGTGTTGTTTACTAACATCGTTAATATAGTACTGGATGTCCTGTTTGTGGTAGTGCTGGACTTTGCCGTTGCAGGGGCGGCCTGGGCATCTGTGATTGCTGATTATTCCGCGCTGGTGTTGTCTTGTTATTTGCTGCGCGGGGTGCTTGAGCGGGCAGGCTGGCAGTGGCAGTTCAAAGTACCACACAAAGAGGAGATGCAACGTTTGCTGCATCTTAACCGTGATATTTTTATTCGTTCTCTCATGCTGCAGCTGTGTTTTAGCTTTATGACTTTTTATGGCGCGAGGCTGGGCGAAGATATTCTGGCTGCCAACGCGGTGCTGCTGAACTTTCTGATGCTGGTGAGCTTTGCGATGGATGGCATTGCGTATGCTGTTGAAGCCAAAGTCGGGCAGGCCAAAGGCGCACGAGACTTAGCTATGTTAAGGCGTTGGGTGCGGCTGAGCTGCTTCTGGGCTGGTTGCTTCGCCCTGGTGTATACCCTGGTGTTTGCTTTGTTTGGTCCGGCTGTGATTGGCTTACTCACCGACATTCCGGTGGTTATTGATACTGCACTGGTGTATTTGCCCTGGCTGGTCGTGTTACCTGTGATAGCAACCAGCTGCTTTTTATTTGATGGCGTATTCGTTGGCCTGACCCGGGCGAAGGAAATGCGCAACAGTATGTTACTGTCCGCTGTGCTTGGATTCTTTGTGCCGTTTTTGCTGGCTCAGCAATGGGGTAATCACGGATTATGGTTTGCCATGAGTTGCTTTATGGGATTAAGAGGGCTGACACTGATTGTGAAATATCAGCAGCTGAGTGCCAGGCAGCAGTTACTGGATTAAATCAACCTGCGGTATGCGCCAAAAGGCGCTGATGGCTTATTTCCATTCATCAAAGGCCTTTTTGGCCTCGGCTTTAGCGGCGTCACGTGCCGACAGTACCTGAGAAAAGCGATTGGCGAAGATCCCCAGATAGCCATAGCCGGCCACACCCAGTGCGAGCGCTAGTATGACTAAGCCAGGCAGCTGGAGCCAGGCTTGATAGAAATAACCCAGCGCAATCAGCGCCGCGCTGAGTGCAAACAACGCGAGCCCGCAGAGGAAAAACCGCAGACTCCGCTTAGGGTGAGACCCTAAGCGGTAAATCAAACGCCGCATACCCAATTAATAGTATGAGTGATCGCCTCGTGAGTGCTCGGTGATATCACGCACCCCAGTGATCTCTTCGAACTTGGCGATCATTTCTTTTTCGATGCCTTCTTTAAGCGTGACATCAATCATTGAGCAGCCGTTACAGCCACCACCGAATTGTAGTACCGCAATACCTTCAGCTGTGATTTCAACCAGGCTAACCTGACCACCGTGGTTGGCCAGCTGAGGGTTCACTTCGGTAACCAGCATGTGTTCAACGCGCTCTTCCAAAGAAGCATTGTTGCTGAGCTTTTTGGCTTTCGCATTCGGTGCTTTCAGGGTGAGCTGGCTGCCCATTTTATCGGTGACAAAGTCAATTTCAGCTTCTTCCAGGAATGGCGCGCTTTCTGCGTCAACGACGGCTTCAAAACCATTAAAGGGCAGGCGAATATCGCTGTCTTCAACGGCATCGGCTGGGCAATACGACACACCGCACTCCGCCTGAGCGGTACCTGGGTTGACGACGAATACGCGAATGTTAGTTCCATCGGCCTGATCGGCCAATAACTTGGCAAAATGTGACTGAGCTGTCTCTGAAATTGTGATCATAATCTACGCTATACTTGACTAAATTACTCGGTTAATCCCTATGATACTCCCCTCATCTTGTTGTAGCTAGTGTTGGGCGTAAAAATTTGCAGCAACTGGAATCGGGTTGCTAGCGTACTGGCTGGTTAAAAATTGCCAGAATAAACGGAGTATTTATGCATCGCCTGTTAATCGTGCTGTGTGTGTTGAGTTTACAGCTCAGCGCCAGGCCCCTGAGTTTTTATTTTGATGACACCAGTCAGTTCGACCCTAGCATCCCAAAACCACATGAGGTGATAGGCTATGACGTGGGCGAGTGGCATGTACGCCCCGAGCAGTTGGTTCAGTATTTAAACGTGCTGGCAGAGGCCAGCCCCAGAGTATCGATAAAAACGATAGGGTACAGTCATGAGCGACGTCCTTTGGTGTTACTGACGATCACTGAGCAGGCACGACAGGGCAATATTGAGGCCGTCAAAAACGCCCATCTAGCTGCGCTTGAGCAGCCGCAGCCGCGCAAAGATGCGCCGGCGGTTGTCTGGCTCGGTTATAGTGTGCATGGCAATGAACCCTCGGGCAGCAACACCGCTATGCTGGTGGCATACTATCTGGCCGCGGCACAGGGCGAGAAGATTGACGCCCTGTTACGCGATACCGTGATTCTGCTTGACCCGTCACTCAATCCAGACGGGTTGGCCCGCTTTGCCAGCTGGGCGAACAGTCACCGGGGAGCAGTGTTATCCAGCGATCCAGAGCACAGAGAGCATGTAGAAAGGTGGCCATCTGGCAGAACGAATCACTACTGGTTTGACTTAAACCGCGACTGGCTGCTGTTGCAGCACCCAGAATCACGCGCCCGGATCGCCGCCTTCCATGACTGGAAACCAAATGTACTGGCTGATTTCCACGAGATGGGCCCAAACTCCAGTTACTTCTTTCAGCCGGGGATCCCGTCACGCACACACCCGCTGACGCCAGCGCGCAACCAGAGTTTAACGGCGGCGATTGGCCAGTTTCATGCTGATGCGCTGGATCAGGCAGGTCAGCTGTATTTTACCCAGGAGAGCTTTGACGATTTTTACTACGGCAAAGGCTCGACCTATCCGGACATCAATGGTTCAGTCGGTATTTTGTTTGAACAGGCCAGCAGTCGTGGTCATATGCAGCAAACCATCAATGGCTTGCTGACTTTCCCGCAGACCATTAAGAACCAGTTGATCACCTCGTTATCTACTTTGCAAGGCGCAGCGGCTAACCGTCAGGCACTGCTTGACTATCAGCAGCACTTTTATCTCAGTGCGGAAAAGGAGGCCAAGCAGCAGGACTATCAGGGGTATGTGGTATCGGCAGGGCAGGATCCCTATCGTCTGAAGCAATTTGTGGAACTGCTTAGTCAGCATCAGATCACAGTAAAACAGCTGGAAAAAGCGCTGAAAATAAAAGACCAGCAGTTTAAAAAGGGTGACCTTTACATACCGCTGTCACAGCCGCAAGTACGTCTGATCAAAGCCATGTTCAGCGAGCAAACACATTTTAAAGACAATACCTTTTATGATGTATCGGGCTGGACACTGCCCTATGCCTACGATCTGGACTTTGCCCGGGTCACCAGCAGCTGGGGACTTAAGGTGAGCGAGTCAGGCTGGCAAGCGCGCAGCCTGGCAGCGCAAACGCCTGATGATGCGGCTTATGCCTACGCCTTTTCCTGGCAGCATTATCTGGCGCCTAAGTTACTCAACCGCCTGCTGACAGACGGTATTGAAGCGCGCGTTGCATTGCAGCCGTTCACGGCCAAGCTCACCCAGGGAGAGCAACAGTTTGAGGCGGGCACTGTGGTGATCCCAGCTGGCTTACAAGATCTGGACAAATGGCGAACTGTACTGGCCGAACAGGCTGTGAAACTGGGGATAGAGCTTAAGGCGATTAGCTCAGGTCTGACGCCTGAGGGAATTGATTTGGGCTCACGCCGGATGATGCCCCTGCACAAGCCACAGGTGTTACTGGTTGGCGGGCTGGGCACCAGTCAGTATGAAGTCGGTGAGATCTGGTATCACCTTGACAGACATATAGGAATTGCACCCAGCATCATAGAGCTGGACCGTCTAGAACGGGTTGACTTGAGCCGTTACAGCCACCTGGTTTTGGCCGATGGGCGCTATTCGGCGCTGAGTAAAAAAGCGCAGGCAGCCATTATCAGCTGGGTCCAAAAAGGGGGCGTGATCTGGGGACATAAACGCGGTGCCCAATGGCTGATTGAACATCAGTTGCTTAAGGCTGAGATCATCAGCACGAAAGAGCTGCGCGCGACCTTCGACACTCAGGGGCTGCGTTTCAAGGACAAAGAGCAACTGGCTGCCCAGCAGCGTATAGCAGGTGCCATTTTTGGCACTCAGCTGGACCTTTCTCATCCACTGGCATTTGGTTTTGACAACGCCATGTTACCCGTATTTAAAAACAGCGCCTGGGTGTTGCAGGCGAGCGAGGCCCCTTTTCGGGATGTGGCGGTATATCAGACGCAGCCTTTGCTAGCGGGGTATGCAGACGAAAGAAATGTCTCGCAGATAGCGAAATCCTCAGCACTGATGGCTGATACCTATGGTAAAGGGGTGGTCATTGCCATGCCGGATAACCCGGTATTTCGCGGTTTCTGGTATGGCAGCAGCCGCTTGTTTAATAATGCACTGTTTTTCTCGCAGGCCATTCATTAAGCGGGCGTCAGGCAGGTTGCACAGGCCCAGATCTGAGTCGCGCCCGCGCGTCGACAGAGCTGGGCTGCGGCATTCATAGTCGCGCCTGTGGTGATCACATCATCAACCAATAAGATACGCTGGCCTTTAAGGGAGCCTGCCAGGCTAAACGCCTGATTCTGATTGTGTAACCGCGCCCGACGATTTAAGGTTTGCTGTGCACGCGTCATGCGTTTCGACAAAACCGGCAGGATAGGCAGCTGTCCGTTGAGCACGCAGCCCCAGGTTTGCATCACCTGATTAAAACCTCGATTGATCAACCTGTGTCTGGGTAATGGGATGACGACGGCGGTATCCACTTGTGGCACTTGCTCTATGCAATAGCACTGCCACTGATAGGCGATAACCTGGCGCAGTAAACGGGCGGCATGGCGTCGCTGGTGCAGCTTTAACTCACATAACCAGCGCTTTAGTACCCCATGATACCAGCCACAGGCTATCAGCCCGTCGCAATCAGGCAAGTTAAACTGGGTTTGGATATCAGCACGCAACAACAGGTTACCCTCCTCAGGGAGAAACAGTGGCAGCGCCTCCAGGCAGGGCGTGCATAAGCCTTCATGAGTAACCGGGCTCTGGCAACACGCACAGTAGCGGGGAAACAGCGCCTGTGCGAGTACGTGGGACAATGACATTGCTTTCCATCCTTGAATCGCTATCATAGCGACAAGTTTGGTTGGAGAAGTGAATTAATGCAAAGCGAAATAGTCCTATTGCACGGCTGGGGGATGAATAAACAGGTATGGCAGCTGAGCATTGAGCAGCTTCAGCAGGCACAGCCTTTGGCGGTTCGCTCAGTCAATTTACCCGGCTTTGGGGGGGCTGCATTTGCGGAGCATATTTCCACGTTAGATGACCTTGCGGATGAGATTGCACGCGATCTCAGTGAGCACTCTGTATTAGTTGGCTGGTCTTTGGGTGGACTTGTGGCTATTAACCTGGCGTATCGCTATCCGGATAAAGTTGCCAAACTGGTGCTGGTGGCATCGAGCCCGTGCTTTGTTGAGTCGCCAGAGTGGCCGGGGATCAAGCCAAAAGTACTGGCGGGGTTCAAACAAGCACTGGCCGATGACAGTGCCAAAACCATAGAGCGATTTCTTGCGATCCAGGCCATGGGCAGTGAGCATGCTCGGGATGACATTAAACAGCTGCGCAAACTATTAGGTCAGCTACCCGCTGCACACCCCGAGGCGCTGAGTCTGGGGCTGGATGCATTACAAAGCTGTGACTACCGCGCTTATTTTGGCGCGCTCAGCCAGCCTGTATTCGGTCTTTTTGGCCGTCTTGATGCGTTGGTCCCGAGCGAGGTTATAGAGCGAATGGCGGCACTCAATCCACAATTCAAGGCATTCACCTTTGCCAAAGCATCCCATGCGCCGTTTATCTCTCACAAAGATGAGTTTGTTACTCATTTAAAATCAATTCTTTAGTTTTGCGCAACGAAAAAGCGGCAATTTTTTGCCGCTCTTACTTTATTTTGTTTATAAATTAAGCAATAATTAGGTGGAGAATTTTTAACTTTAGGGCGAGATATGGCAGTCAATGATATCCTCAATGCAGGTGTTCAGGGTTTTGAGTTTGCCCGCCAAAGTGCCGAGCAAGCCGCAGTCGATATCAACAAGGCAACGCTGGACCAGCAAAGTGAGCAACAGGTTGCACAGCAACGTCAGCTTCAGGGCGCGTCCAGTAATGAAGGTGTCACCGCACCTGTAGGACAACCTCCCAGGTTAGATGAAGCTGTGGTTGACCTGAAAGTAGCAGAATTTAACGCCAAGGCGAATGCGCAAACCATTCGCACAGCAGACGAAGTATTGGGTACTTTGATTGATATTAAAGTGTAATGAACATAGTAACGCCACCCCCGGCGATGAACCTAAACACGGCGAACGTCTACACTGAGACGGCGCAACGTGACAATCAGCTTCGCGAGGTTATTCCAAAACCCGCGCCAGTCTCCCCTGCGTTTACCGAAAACAAACCACTGTCTGATGGCGAAAAGCAAAAGTCATTCTCGGCGGACGATTCTGGCCTGTACGACAGCACGGGTCAGCTCAAAGAAGGTAAAACCATCGAGGAGCGTCAGGAAGGCGCACAAAGCGAGCAAGGGGAACAAAAGGATCAGCAAGATCCGCAGGAATTAAGTGAGCGCGAACAAGCCGAGCTGGAAGCTGAACAAGCTCAGCTGCAGGAGTTAAAAGACCGCGACCGGGAAGTGCGTCTGCACGAAGAAGCCCATGCCAGAGTGGGTGGTCAATATGCGGGCTCACCAAGCTATGAATACCAGCGTGGTCCGGACGGTAATAATTACGCCGTCGGTGGTGAGGTGATGATTGATGTCGCACCGACCGGAGATCCGCGCGAAACCATAGATAAAATGCAAACGGTCCGAGCGGCAGCGTTAGCACCGGCAGAGCCGTCGGGCGCCGACAGGGCCATTGCTGCGGATGCCACGGCTAAAATTGCTCAGGCGCAGGCAGACTTGGCCAAGCAATCTATCAGTGGTGATGAGGCAGAGGAAAGCAACAACCGTGTTGTTGGCTATCAAACTCGTCGCCTGAATGAGGATGAACTCAGCGAGCAACAACCTGAGTCCGCCCGGTTGGAAGAAGAAGTGGATCCCTTTGCAGTGGCATTGCCTATCGAGCGGGATCCTGAAATTGCCTCACGGGCGCTGCGAATAGAGGGCTTTTATAGCCATGTGACTCAGCCCAAAGAAGCCTCTCAGTTATCCGTGGTGATATAGCATTAGTATTCTCACCAATCAGTTAAACGACACAGGCCCGCATTTGCGGGCCTGTTTTTTTTGCTTCTATTTCTTTGTCTCTAAAGCAACTATTTTTTCAGCTTGGCAAAGGCTTCAGCAAAGGCATTGCCCATTGCGGCGTTGCCATTGTCGCGTCGGTTGTCTCGGCGACTATCTTTGCGTTGTGCAGGTCGCTGAGATTTGCCGCCTGGCTTTTGCGCGACCGGTTTATTTTGCTTTTGCCCTGTATTTGCCGGGATCTCGTCGTTCAGGCGCATGGTAAAGCTGATCCGTTTGCGGGCAACGTCCACTTCAATGACTTTGACTTTCACTATGTCACCCGCCTTGACCACCTCACGTGGATCTGAAATGAATTTATCAGTCAATGCTGAGATATGGACCAGGCCATCCTGATGCACACCAACATCGACAAAGGCACCAAAGTTTGCCACGTTTGACACTACGCCTTCCAGAGTCATACCAACTTTCAGATCTGCAATGGTTTCGACGCCGGCTTTAAACTGTGCTGTTTTAAATTCAGGGCGCGGGTCACGGCCCGGTTTGTCGAGCTCTCCCAGGATATCTGTGATAGTCGGCACGCCAAACTTATCGTCAACATACTCGGCGGGATCCAATTTGCTCAGCACATCGCTATTGCCAATCAACGCGGTGACATCAAGCGACTTGCTGGTGCAGATTTTCTTCACAACAGGATAGGCTTCCGGGTGAACCGCAGAGGCATCCAGAGGATCATCGCCATTGGCAATACGCAGGAATCCAGCTGCCTGTTCAAAGGCTTTTGGTCCCAGACGCTCTACCTGCTTCAGCTGTTTACGATTGCTGAACGAACCATTGGTATCGCGGAATTTAACGATGTTGGAAGCCAGAGTTTTATTCAGTCCGGATACGCGTGTTAGCAGAGGGACGGAAGCGGTATTGACGTCTACACCCACTGAGTTTACACAGTCTTCCACAACTGTGGTCAGCGTCTGACCCAGCTGGCTTTGTGATACATCATGCTGATATTGACCCACACCAATAGATTTGGGCTCAATTTTTACAAGCTCTGCCAGCGGATCCTGCAGTCGGCGTGCAATTGACACGGCACCACGCAATGATACGTCCAGGTCAGGGAACTCGTTGGCGGCAAACTCAGAAGCAGAATACACCGAAGCACCTGCTTCACTGACCATCACTTTCGTCAGTTTAAGCTCGCTGGCGGCTTTAAGCAGCTCGGCGGCCAGCTTGTCGGTTTCGCGAGACGCGGTCCCGTTACCGATAGCAATCAGCTCAACTTTGTGCTGACGGCATTGTTGTTCCAGCGTGCGCAGTGACTTGTCCCAGTGATTCTGCGGCGCATGTGGGTAAATGGTGCTAGTCGCCAGTAGTTTACCGGTTTTATCGACAACTGCGATTTTACAACCGGTTCTGAGGCCTGGGTCAATGCCCATAGTTACGCGCGGACCTGCCGGGGCCGCCATCAGTAGATCTTTGAGGTTTTTGGCAAAGACATCAATCGCGCCCTGTTCGGCATTCTCACGCGTCGCACCCAGCATTTCGTTTTCAAGGTGGGTGGCCAGCTTAATTTTCCAGGCCCACTGCACCACCGTCATTAACCAGCCGCTTGCCGCGCTTCCCGATACATCCAGACCGTAATGATCCGCTATCATTTGTGCACAGTACTGCTGTGGGTCTTCAGCCTGTGGCTCGGGATTAATTGACAGCTGTAAAATCCCTTCGTTACGTGCTCTAAGCATGGCCAGTGCACGGTGAGAGGGCACACCCGCCAGCTTTTCGTCGTGTTCGAAGTAGTCACGATATTTGCTGCCCGCTTCTTCATGCCCCGGAACAACACGGCTTTGTAAATAACCATGCTGTTTCAGCTGGTTTCTGAATTTGCTCAGCAGTTTTGCGTCTTCAGCGAAGCGCTCCATCAGAATAAACTTGGCGCCATCGAGTGCCGCTTTGCAATCTTTAATGCCTTTGTCGGCATTGATAAACGCTTCTGCCGCCAGCTCGGGTGTCTGACTTGGATCAGAGAACAGCAGGTCGGCCAGTGGCTCAAGCCCGGCTTCTATGGCTATCTGGCCTTTGGTACGGCGTTTAGGTTTGTAGGGCAGGTATAAATCTTCCAGTTCGGTTTTGCTTTGCACCTGATTTAGCTCTGAGGCTAACTGCTCTGTAAGCTTACCCTGCTCATCAATGGTTTTAATGATAAAAGCGCGGCGCTCCTCCAGTTCCCGCAGGTAGCCGAGGCGCTGCTCGAGTAAGCGTAGCTGTGTATCATCCAGGCCGCCGGTTACTTCTTTACGGTAACGGGCAATAAACGGAACGGTTGCACCTTCATCCAGTAGTGCGGTGGCAGCATTCACTTGCTGTTGTGATGCGTTTAGCTCAGCAGCTAAACGGGCTGAGATATTGCTCATGCAAAATCCTTATATAGTTCAATTGGCTAGGCCATTTTCTGGGCCTGCGTTTGCGCTCATCATATCATATCTGTAACGGTTGTGTTCAGGCCGTGTAGTCGATCTTATTGACGTACCAGAGCATCTCACCTTGCGGGGTTTTGACACTGTATTCTTCATCGACAGATTTTCCAAGTAATGCCCGGGCCATGGGGGAATCAATGGAGATATAATCGTTTCGCTCGTAGATTTCATCGGGTCCGACGATCCGAAAACGCTTTACCTCGCCATCATCATTTTCGATTTCGACCCAGGCACCAAAATACACCTTGCCCTGCTGCTGCGGTGAGTACTCAACAATTTTTAAATCTGGCAGGCGCTTTCGCAGGTAGCGTACACGGCGGTCTATTTGTCGCAACAGGCGCTTGTTAAAAGTATAGTCGGCGTTTTCTGAGCGATCGCCCAAACTTGCCGCCCAGTTTACGATTTTGGTCACTTCCGGGCGCTTTTCAAACCACAGGTGGTCGTGTTCCTGTTGCAGCTTGCGATAGCCCTCTGGGGTAATTAGGTTGGTTTTCATCTGGTTGCTTACTATCTCGGAACAACTACATGTGTCTAGTGTAATGTGGATCCCGGTCGATACCAATCTCACTGTGCCTGAGAGTAGCCGGATCACGTCATGGCATATCACGCCCGCACTTGTAACGTTCGGTAACAATCTTATTCACTGTTTATGGTGTCTAAGCGTTTTAATTTCAATTATATTTAGGGTCAACTAAAGAAAAAATAAGAAGAATGCCCATGGGGAATGAAACCACCAAAGTGTTAGTCGTCGACGATGATATGCGTTTGCGCAGCCTGCTGGAGCGATATCTGGTCGAGCAGGGGTTTATCGTTCGCAGTGCAGCCAATTCAGAGCAAATGGACAGGTTACTGGAGCGTGAAAACTTTCATCTTATGGTCTTGGATCTGATGTTACCCGGTGAAGATGGTTTGTCTATTTGTCGCCGTCTCCGACAGAAAGAAAATGAAATTCCCATTGTGATGTTAACGGCCAAAGGGGATGAAGTGGATCGGATCATCGGACTGGAGCTGGGCGCGGATGATTACCTGCCTAAGCCGTTTAATCCGCGCGAGCTATTAGCACGGATCAAGGCGGTGTTACGCCGCCGCGCCAAAGAAGTGCCGGGTGCACCTGCCGCGGAAGAAAACGAGGTCGAGTTTGGCGCCTTCAAACTTAACCTGGCAACCCGGGAAATGCAAAAAGGCGATGAAACCATTGCCCTGACCAGTGGCGAATTTGCAGTACTGAAGGCGCTCGTGAGTCACCCTCGTGAACCGCTGAGTCGGGATAAGTTGATGAATCTGGCTCGCGGCAGAGATTACAGTGCACTGGAGCGCAGCATCGATGTGCAGGTATCGCGGTTACGCAGAATGATAGAAGAAGATGCGTCTAACCCGCGTTATATCCAGACCGTGTGGGGTCTGGGTTATGTGTTTGTGCCAGATGGCGAAAAATAAATGAGTATTCTGCCGCGCAGCGCATTCGGGCAAACGGTTTTTTTTGTCGGTGCGCTGCTATTGATCAATCAGATAGTCTCCTACATTACCGTCACCCTGTATGTGTTCAAGCCGACTTTTGAACAGGTTAACCTGATGCTGGCCAAGCAAGTGAAGACGGTTTTCATCGACTGGGAAGAAGGGGTGGAGATTGACTCCACCCTGTCGGAAAAGTTTTTTGAGATCACCGGGATTGAGGTGATGAGTCAGCGGGAGGCCTATCGCAACGGGCTGGGAGATGCGAAAGAGTATACCTTGCTGTCGCGCAGTATGTCGGAGCAGCTTAATGGCTCAGCCCGGGTGCGGATCAGCCAGGGTGACCCTGTGGTGTACTGGGTCGAAGCGCCTCAGGCTCCGGGCTATTGGGTACGGGTGCCGCTCACCGGTTTTTCAGAAACCAAAATGGAATTTTTGGTGTTTTACCTCTCCAGTATCGGTTTTTTAAGTGTGCTCGGCGGCTGGCTGTTTGCCCGGCACCTGAACCGGCCACTCAAGGCATTGCAGATTGCGGCCAGCCGGGTAGGGGTTGGCGACTTTTCTACTCGTCTGGTTGAACATGGCTCTACCGAAGTCATTGAGGTGACTCGGGCGTTCAATAAAATGTCCAAGGGGATCGCCGAGCTGGAGAATGACAGACGTTTATTGATGGCGGGTGTATCCCACGATTTAAGAACGCCACTAACGCGTATTCGTTTAGCGACGGAAATGATGTCGGATGAAGAAGCCTACCTCAAAGACGGCATCATCGACGATATTGAAGACATGAATGCCATCATAGATCAGTTTATTGAATACCTCAGGCACCACAATAGTGGTGAAATGGTACTGGATGATGTGAATGCTGTTGTCGAGGAAGTGGTCCATGCAGAGCAGCAGCATCAGCGCGAAATTGTACTGACGACAGCCGCCAATGTTCCCGCCGTGATGATGAACCACGTGGCACTGAAGCGCGTAGTGACCAATATGATTGAGAACGCTATTCGCTATTCAGACGAGCGGATAGACGTTATGACAGAATTTAGTGCTCGCCATAAGGCGGTGTTTATTAAGGTCAAAGACCGAGGACCGGGGATCCCTGAAGAGGAGCTGGAAACGCTGTTTGAGCCTTTTAAGCAGGGCGACCTTGCACGGGGCAGCGAGGGCAGTGGTTTGGGCCTTGCGATCATCAAACGCATTGTCTCTACGCATGGGGGCAAAGTCCGTTTGCGTAATCGCAGCGAGGGTGGGCTCAGTGCTGAGGTCATGCTGCCGGTGGCGAAAAAGTTTACCCCCGTGACCCCTTCATCTGAGCCCAAGTCCAGTGAATAAGCGCGACTTAACCTATCACAGAGGTTGTCTCAGCAGCGCTGCCAGAGCGCAGCTGTTGTCTATTATTGGACAGTGCTTTGAGGGCATAGAGCCCGAGGCCTATTTTGCTTACTACTTTGAGCAAGACGGACTCATTATCCGGCGGCTGCGCTTGTATTACACGCAGGCGGGTGAGCTGGCAGGTTACTGTCTGCTCACCTTTGACGACAGCCATCAGGCATTTTGTGTCATCGGCGCATCGGCCGGCTTTTTGCCGCAGTTTCGCGGCAAGAACAACACCTTTTCTTTTTCCATTGCTGAGGTCACCAAAGCGTATTTGCGCCGTCCCTGGCGTACTTTATTATATGCCGACACCATGCTGAGCCCCGCGATGTTTCGGGCCATGGCGAAGAATATCGCCACTGTTTATCCAACGGCGTCTGGCTCTGATACTGAATCACAACTTTATCTGACATTAAATCCCACGGGTCTTGTGTGTGATGCAAATGGTCTGCTGTGTCTCAAAACGGTGGGACGAAAAACGCGTTATTCAGCCGAGGAAGTGGCTCAGTTTAAGGCCAGCAGCAAACCTGAAATTGCCCATTATTGTGCCCTGAACCCCAATTTCGATAACGGGGTGGCATTACTCGCTGTGATCCCTGTGACTTTTAGACAACTCCTCGCCACAGCCTGGAAACAGCTCAAAAATAAACTTTAGTTTTTCGTTCAATACTAATACCAATTTCACTTAATACCTGTTCAATTTGACGGAGCAAATATGACGCTAACTGTGTTAAAAATTTTTCATTTAGAACGACTAAATAACAAAATTTTTGCCTAGTTATCGACCATATTTTCTCGCCTCAAAATAGCACACTTAATTAAGCAAATTGGTATAAATCTCAGGCACAAAAAAACGCCCAACGAGGGGCGCTTTTGATAAAGGAATCTGAATCTAAATCAGCTTAGCCGCGAGGACCTGCTGATTTGATGGCTTCAGAGACATCGTATTTAGCGAAGTTCGCTTCGAAGTCTGCAGCCAGCTTAGACGCATACTCAGCATATTTTGCTTTGTCTTCCCAGGTGTTGATTGGGTTAAGCAGTTTGCTGTCTACGCCTGGTACAGCAACCGGTACGTCCAGGTTTAGCGCGTCAATGTGTTGTGTTTCTACGCCTTCCAGTGTGTCGTTAACGATAGCATCAATCACAGCACGTGTGGTCGGGATATCGAAACGCTTACCAATGCCGTAAGGACCGCCAGTCCAGCCGGTGTTAACCAGGTAAACTTTTGAGTTGAACTCACGTACACGCTTCATCAGAAGCTCAGCATAAACGCCTGCCGGACGTGGGAAGAAAGGTGCGCCGAAACAAGTCGAGAAGGTTGACTCGATGTCTGACGTAGAACCAATTTCTGTTGAGCCCACTTTGGCCGTATAACCGCTCAGGAAGTGGTAAGCTGCTGCTTCTTCAGACAGAATAGACACTGGAGGCAGTACGCCGCTCACGTCACACGTCAGGAAGACGACTGCACGAGGCTCACCAGCACGGTTTTCTACTTTACGCTTTTCAACGTGCTCAAGCGGGTAAGCTGCACGGGTGTTTTGCGTCAGGCTGGTGTCATTGAAATCAGGTACGCGTGCTTCGTCTAGTACCACGTTTTCAAGGATGGTGCCGAACTTGATTGCGTTCCAGATAACCGGCTCGTTCTTTTGCGACAGGTCGATACATTTAGCGTAACAACCGCCTTCGATGTTGAAAACACTGCCTGGTGCCCAGCCGTGCTCGTCATCACCGATCAGGAAGCGTTTAGGATCTGCCGACAAGGTTGTTTTACCTGTGCCAGACAAACCGAAGAATAATGTCGTGTCGCCTGCTTCGCCTACGTTTGCACTACAGTGCATTGGCAGTACGCCCTTCGCTGGTAACAGGAAGTTTTGTACAGAGAACATAGACTTTTTCATTTCACCGGCGTAATGCATACCTGCGATAAGCACTTTGCGATCTGCAAAGTTGATGATGACTGTACCGTCACTGTTTGTTCCGTCGCGCTCAGGGTCGCAAACGAAAGAAGGTACATTCATTACCTGCCATTGGGGTAAATCAGCTGCATTGTATTTTTCAGGCTCGATAAACATGTTCTTGGCAAAAATATGGTGCCAGGCTGTTTCTGTTGTTACAACAACGGGTAAATAGTGCTCAGGATCTGAACCCACTTCAAGGTGAGAGACGAAGTGGTCGTTGCTGTTCACGTGTGCTTCTACACGGGCCCACAGCGCGTTAAATTTGTCTGCATCGAATGGGCGGTTAACGTTACCCCATTGGATGTCATTTTCTGTGCTTGGCTCTTTAACGATAAAACGGTCGTTAGGCGAACGCCCGGTGCGGCGGCCAGTTTTTGCTACAAAAGCTCCATTTGCGGCCAAAGTCCCTTCACCACGGCGGATGGCGTGTTCGACAAGTTCAGCTGCAGTTAAATCGACAAAACGAGTAGCGCTTGAAGTCATGTTTATACCTAAATGTGAGAATTGAACGGGATAGCTCTGGAGAAGTTTCACCAAAAGCTGAAATTATAGTAACAGATGAAATTCAGATATTCGAGCCCTGAAAGCGGGTAAAACGCCATAAATTTGTCAAAAAAACTGAATAATTTCAATGATACCGGTGTCATGAAATGTGACCTTTTAATGACACCGGTATCAATTTTTAGCGACAAAAAAGCCGCCAAAATGGCGGCTAGTGTTCAATTTGATAAAAACAGCTCGGCTAATTAAAGATTGCCTTAATATCCTGTTCTTCAAATCGGTAATTTTTTAGGCAGTAGTGACAACTGATGTTGATCTCACCCTGCTTTTGGACATCTTCCAACAGGGCTTCACGGCCGATATTGACCAAAGCGCTGATAGTTTTATCGCGGCTGCAGCCACAGACAAAATTAATTTCCTGTGGCTCGAATAATTGTGGGTTATCTTCGTGATATAAGCGTGTCAGAACGGTTTGTGCGTCAAGTTCGAGCAGCTCTTCATCTTTAATGGTGTTGCTGAGTGCTTCTAAATGCGCAAAATCTTCTTCCGATTTGGCCTTGTCTACTGGCAGTACTTGCAAAAACAGGCCGGCTGCCTTAGCATGCACGCCACTGACATCCGTGGCAAACCACAGGCGAGTTTTTAATTGTTCAGACTGAACAAAATAGTCTTCCAGGCAGGCAGCCAGGGTTTCGCCACTGAGTGGTACAACGCCCTGATAGCGTTCGCCCTTATCTGGGGTAATGGTGATAACCATATAGCCTTTGCCCATCAGATCCTGAACACTGCTGCCCGTGACTTCACCTTGCACTCGAGCGATGCCGCGCATATTCTGCTTATGATCGCCATTGATGGCGGCGTATTTAACCGGCCCATCACCTTGTAATTGTACCGTGATGTCGCCTTCAAACTTTAATGTGGCAGTCAGCAGGCTGGACGCAAGTAGCAGCTCACCCAATAAAGTTTGTACTTCCTTCGGATAGTCATGGCCGCTGATAATGTCATTAAAAGTGTGTTCAATTTGTACGAGCTCACCACGTACATCAAGTTGATCGAAAATATATCGATGAAGTAAATCTTGTTGCATCAATTCAGATCCTAGCTAGATTTCAATTTAAGCAGTTCGCGACGCTGCTTCTTATCTGGTTTATGCTCCGGCCGCGGGGCAAAAAAGCTGTTGTTTTTGCGCGCAATGGCATTTTGCGCCCGTTTTTCAAGGCTGGCAGCGGACTCCTCGTAGAGAGTCTGAGCAATGGGGGCACTTTGACGCTTTTCCATAATTTGCAGCACGGTGACTTCCTTTTCATCAAAGCCTTGTGCCAATTTGATGGTTGCGCCTACCTCAACCATTCGGCTGGGTTTACAGCGCTGGCCGTTGTAGTGTACCTTGCCACCTTGGATCATCTCACGGGCAATGGTACGGGTTTTATAAAAGCGTGCCGCCCAGAGCCATTTGTCCAGGCGTACTTTCACTTCGCTTAGGTTGTTTTCTTGATTGACTTTTGTCACAATTCGTTAACTAATGCCCAAAGCTAATTTAATCGGTGAAATTTAACACATTTGATGAGGCAAAAAAAGCATCTGAACACGCGCTGCTGTGGTTATATCTCAGCCACAGGTCTTGTTAATACTGTGTTCAGTTAGGTATTCTAAGTTGTACCTATTTACTTTAAAGTTTCATATACGCGTGCTTGTTGAATCGAATTCGAGGCGGTACACTGAGGCGCTCAACAGAATAAGAATATGACATATGGAATTACAGCTACAACAGTTGCAAAAATTATTACATAACTTACCCCATGCGAAGCTTAGCCGCCTGGTGGTGTATTTGGCTGTTGTGTATATCGCGTTTCTTTTTGCTAAGTTATTTTGGCTGCTTTGGCCAGCACCTCAGACCCAGCCTTTGCCAACCCAATCTCAAGTTTATGCACAGAATTCAGCAGCCGTCAGTAGCCGCTCTATCTTAGGTCATAATGTCTTTGGCAAAGCCAATGAAAAGCCTGTGGTTGAAGCCCCTAAGCCGGTTATTTCCGATGCGCCTGAAACCCAGTTAAATGTGCGCCTGACGGGGATTGTCGCGGTCAGCCAAGATGATGCTGCCGGACTGGCAATTATCGAATCTCAGGGCCGTCAGGAAACCTATCTGGTCCAGGATGCCATTAAGGGTACACGCGCTAAATTGGCTCAGGTACTGCCAGATCGGGTGATCCTCGATGTCAGTGGCCGGTTTGAAACCTTGATGCTCGACGGTATTGAATTTAGCCGCCAGGTTGCTACGCCTGTGCAGTCGCGCCGTACCACAGCTGCTAAACCAAACAGAATGAGTGATAAAGCCCGTAAAGAACTTAAGCAACGCCGTGATGAGTTGCTGGCTGAGCCGGGCAAACTGTTCGATTACATTCGTATTTCGCCTGAAAGGCGCAACGGTCAGCTGGTTGGCTATCGTTTGCGTCCGGGCAAAGACCCTGAGCTGTTTAAAAAAATGGGTCTTAAAAATAACGATCTCGCCATTGCTATTAATGGCTTCCAACTCACGGATATGAAACAGGCTATGTCAGCGATGAACGAGCTGAGAAATAGCACTGACGCCAGTATCACGATTGAACGTGACGGCCAAACTGTCGATGTGCAATTTAGCCTGTAAAGACAATAATTTTGGAGTTATAAAAATCATGGGTAGAAAGCTACACCTCACAAAAATCAAAAAAGGGTTAGCTAAGTATGCAGCTCTGTTATTTGCGGCTGGATTGTCCTTGTCTGTTTCTGCGGTTGAGTATGCGGCCAACTTTAAAGGCACTGATATTAACGAGTTCATTAATATCATCAGTAAAAACCTCAACAAAACCATCATCATTGACCCGAATGTGCGCGGTAACATCAACGTCCGCAGCTATGAGTTAATGGATGAGGCGCTCTATTATCAGTTTTTCCTCAATGTCCTAGAAGTCTACGGCTACGCGGTCGTTGAAATGGAAACCGGGGTATTGAAGGTTGTTCGCAGCTCGGATGGTAAAAAAGCCAATGTACCTTTGGTCGGAGATGGAAGCGACAACAACGGGGATGTGATGATCACCCGCGTTGTGGAAGTTAAAAACGTCAGCGTACAGGAACTGGGTCCGTTGATCCGTCAGTTCAGTGACCAAAAAGACGGTGGCCACGTAACCAACTTCAACTCAGCCAACGTGATGATGCTGACGGGTCACGCCGCGTCGGTAAACCGTTTGGTGAATATTATTCAGTCAGTGGACCAGGCGGGTGACCAGCGCGTTGATATCGTGCGCCTGAAACATGCGACGGCCGACGATGTCGTCCAGGTGGTTGAGAAAATCTATAAAGACGGGGGTAAGAACCAGGTCCCGGAGTTTTTGATCCCTAAAATTGTCTCGGATAATCGTACCAACAGCGTTGTGGTCAGTGGTGAAGTACAAGCGCGTACCCGTGCTATTGAATTGATCAAGCGCTTGGATGAAGAGCTCGAAAATCAGGGCAATACCCAAGTGTTCTACCTGAATTATGCTAAGGCCGAGGAGCTGGTTAAAGTATTGCAAGGTGTGAGCAAGTCGCTGCAAGAAGAAGCGCAGGGCGGTAGCAAGACACGTACCCGCAGCAACAAGAATGAAACCAGCATTGAAGCACACGAAGACTCTAACTCTCTGGTTATCACCGCACAGCCAGATACCATGCGTTCACTGGCCAGCGTCATCGAAAAGCTCGATGTTCGTCGTGCTCAGGTACTGGTTGAGGCCATTGTGGTAGAAGTACAGGAAGGTGACGGTATCAACTTTGGCTTGCAATGGATCACCGAAAAAGGCGGTATGTTGCAGTTTAACAACGGGACAACCGTACCTGTGGGTGCATTGGCTGTGGCAGCCGAACAGGCCCGTGATAAAACCGTGGTTCGAACTCAGGCAGGTACAGAAGATCCGACCAAGATAACAGAATACAACGAAACCGTTGAAGGTGATTTAGGTGCACTGGGATCCTTGCTGGGCGGCATCAATGGTCTGGCAATGGGGGTTGTGAAAAACGACTGGGGCGCGATCATTCAGGCAGTTTCGACCGATACCAATTCAAACATTCTGGCGACACCGTCGATCACTACCATGGATAATGAAGAAGCGTCCATGATTGTGGGTCAGGAAGTCCCTATTATCACAGGCTCCACGGCCAGTGAAAATAACTCGAACCCGTTCCAGACGGTCGATCGTCAGGAAGTGGGTGTGAAATTAAAAGTCACGCCTCAAATTAATGATGGCACTGCGGTACAGCTGACCATAGAGCAGGAAGTGTCCAGCGTCAGTGGTGCAACCGCGGTCGATATCTCAGTGAACAAGCGTGCGATTAACACAACCGTCATTGCCGACGATGGCGGCATGGTGATCCTGGGTGGCCTGATTGATGAAGACGTGCAGGAAAGTGTGTCTAGAGTGCCTCTGTTGGGTGATATTCCAATCTTAGGGCACTTGTTTAAGTCAACGAACACGACTAAGCGTAAGCGTAACCTGCTGGTCTTCATTCGCCCGACGATTGTTCGTGACAGCCGCAGTATGAACGAACTGAGCCATGCTAAATATAAATTTATCCGTGGTGAGCAGTCCAAACAGCGTGAAGATGGTATTGATCTGATGCCACTGGAAGATGCACCTATTCTGCCTCAGTGGGATGATGCGATGGTGTTGCCACCAACGTACGAAGAGTTTCTGAGCGAGCAAAACGAGAAGAAAGATGACTGAAGCAATACAGGAACTGATTGACGGTCATGACGAGACGGCGCTAGCGCTGGACGAGCAAATGGAAGCAGAACCCGCACCCCATGTGCGTCTGCCCTTTGCTTATGCCAGACGTCAGAGCTTGTTGTTAAGTCAGCAGCCGGACGGGCTTAAGGTGTATTATAAAGGTCAGCCTTCTCTGGATGCCTTGCTTGAAGTGCGGCGCATTGCTCAGGATGGCTTTACCCTGGAGCAACTGGACGACGACAAGTTTGAGTTGCTGCTGGAAGCCTCGTATCAGCGTGACAGCTCAGAAACACAACAAATGATGGAAGACATCGGCAACGAGGTCGACCTATTCTCGCTGGCCGAAGAAATGCCGCAAACCGAAGACTTGCTTGCTGCCGATGACGATGCGCCGATCATTAAACTGATCAATGCCATGCTCAGTGAAGCAATCAAAGAAGGGGCCTCGGATATTCACATCGAGACCTTCGAGCAGGAGCTGGTGATCCGGTTCCGGGTCGACGGCGTGCTAAAAGAAGTACTTAAGCCAAATCGTAAATTAGCCTCGCTGCTGGTGTCGCGGATCAAGGTTATGGCTAAACTGGACATCGCAGAAAAGCGGGTGCCACAGGATGGCCGCATTAGTTTGCGGATCGCCGGTCGCGCCGTTGATGTGCGGGTATCGACCATGCCATCAAGCTTTGGTGAGCGAGTCGTACTGCGTCTGTTGGATAAGAACAACGCGCGACTGAACCTCGAAGATTTGGGGATGACAGAGCGCAACCGTGAGCTGTTTGCTGAGATCATTGCCAAACCTCACGGTATTATTCTGGTCACCGGCCCAACGGGTTCTGGTAAAAGTACCACCTTATATGCCGGTATGACGCAGATAAACTCCAGAGACCGCAACATACTGACGGTTGAAGACCCGATTGAATATGAAATTCCGGGCATTGGTCAGACTCAGGTTAATCCGAAAGTGGATATGACCTTCGCCCGTGGCCTGCGTGCAATCCTGCGTCAGGATCCGGATGTGGTGATGGTCGGTGAGATCCGGGATCTCGAAACCGCACAGATTGGCGTACAGGCGTCACTGACTGGTCACTTGGTGATGTCAACGCTGCACACCAATACGGCTTCCGGTGCGATCACCCGGATGGAAGACATGGGGGTTGAGCCTTTCTTATTGTCATCTTCTTTGCTAGGTGTATTGTCACAGCGACTGGTACGAACCTTATGCCCGAACTGTAAAGAAGCCCACCTGGCGGACGACCGTGAATGCGAGTTGCTGGGTGTTGAAAAAGGTTCACAAACGACGATTTATCGCGCCGTTGGCTGTGAAGAATGTAACTTCAATGGCTATAAGGGCCGAACCGGTATTCATGAACTACTGATTGTAGACGAGCACATTCGTGAACTGATCCACAATGGTAAAGGTGAGCAGTCGGTTGAGAAGTACATTCGTACCTTTAGTCCCAGTATTCGCCAGGACGGTTGTGCCCGAGTACTGAAAGGTCAGACGACGCTGGAAGAGGTGATGCGGGTCACCCGTGAGGAAGGCTAATGGCTGCGTTTGAGTATCGTGCTTTAGACGGCAAGGGAAAAGAGAAAAAAGGCATACTGGAGGCGGATACCGCCAAACAGGTTCGCCAGATGCTGCGCGAAAAAGCCATGATGCCGCTGGAAGTCTCACCCGCTGCGGAAAAAGAAAAATCCGCCAGCTCAGGTGGCTTTAGTCTAAGACCTAGCTATAAACCTTCGGTTTCTGATATTGCCCTGATCACCCGTCAGCTAGCAACCTTGATCCAATCTTCTTTACCGGTAGAGGCAGCGGTGATGGCCGTTGCTGAGCAGTGCGAAAAGCCGCGTCTTAAGCGCATGCTGATGGCGGTGCGCTCGAAAGTGGTAGAAGGTTACACTCTGGCCGATGGCATGTCCGAGTTTCCACATGTGTTCGATAATCTTTATCGGGCCATGGTCGCAGCCGGCGAAAAGTCGGGTCACCTCGATGAAGTACTGAATCGTCTGGCGGATTACACCGAACAACGACAGCACATGCGTAGTCAGATCACCCAGGCGATGGTGTATCCGACCATATTGGTGATATTTGCGATTGCGATTGTCTCGGTTTTGCTCGGGACCGTGGTGCCTAAAATATTAAAAACGTTTGAGAAATCTAAGCAAGTTCTGCCCTGGACAACGGAATGGGTTATGGCGGCCAGTAATTTTGTGCAGGCATACTGGATGATTTCGTTGGTTGTTATTTTCGGCAGTGTCTTTTTGATCAAGCAAGCACTGAAACGGCCTAAAGTCCGTTTTTGGTACGATACTAAGCTGTTGCAGCTTCCGGGGATAGGTAAAATCAGCCGGGGGATTAATACTGCGCGTTTTGCCCGTACTTTGAGTATTTTGTCCTCCAGTTCAGTTCCTTTGCTGGAAGGGATGAAAATTTCTGGTCAGGTACTGGAAAATGAGAAAATAAAAGCGGCCGTGACTGAAGCGGCAACCCGTGTCAGTGAAGGGGCAAGCTTGCGTGCTGCACTGGCACAAACAAAGTTATTTCCGCCCATGATGCTTCATATGATTGCAAGTGGTGAAAAGTCTGGTGAGTTGGAGCAAATGCTAGAGCGTGCAGCCAACAACCAGGACAGGGAATTCGAAAGTATGGTCAGCGTTTCGTTAAAACTGCTCGAACCTGCCATGATTGCAAGCATGGCCGTGATCGTGCTGTTTATCGTAATGGCTATCCTACAGCCAATCATGGCGATGAACAAAGCAATTGGTCTGTAGTCAAATTAATTGCATGTACAACATCAGCGTGTCGGTCTGACGCCGCACGCTAATAGCATTGAGGTAATCAACGTGAAAAAACAATCCGGCTTTTCATTATTAGAAGTAATGGTCGTTCTGGTGATCATCGGTATGATCATGTCTATCGTGGCACCCAACATTATGGGTCAACAAGAAGAAGCAGCAAAAGAAAAAGCGATGCTGGACATTCGTCAGATTGAAGACGCAATGAAAATGTATAAGCTTAAAAACAAAAAGTACCCAAGCACAGAGCAAGGTCTGGAAGCTTTGGTAACACAAACCACCATAGATCCAGTGCCTAAGCGCTTCCCTGATGGCGGCTTCATTTCAAAGCTTCCGGAAGATCCTTGGGGTAACCCTTACCAGCTAGTGAGCCCGGGTGAAATGGGTAAGATCGATATCTTTTCTATGGGTCCTGACGGCGAAGTAGGCACCGAAGACGACCTGGGCAACTGGGACAGCGAACAAGACCGTTAATCCTTATGCATACAGCAGTCAATGTTCAGTCGGGCGTGCATCAGGCACGCCTGTGTAAATCCACTCGCCAGAGCGGCTTTAGCCTTATCGAAATCCTGATGGTGCTGGTGATCATTGGCTTTTCTGTCAACCTGGTCACTTATACGCTGTCTGACGATATGGAAGAAGAGCTGGAGCGTGAAGCGCTCCGACTGCACAGTGTGATCAACATGGCCTCTGAGTTCGCCATTCTCAATCAAATCGAACTGGGTTTTCATCTGGATAAAAAGAAGCTGGAATTCCTGGTCTTTGATGGTGAGAAATGGACGACCTTCGATGCCGAAGAGCTCTACCAGGCGGTAGAATACTCTGATGAATACAAAATAGCCCTCAGCACAGAAGATTTGGCCTGGGCACAGGATAATATGCTGGAGCAGGCAAACTGGCGTGAGTTGATGGGCAGCGGTGATGAAGAGAGCCTGCTGGAACTGAAAAAGCTGAAAATTCCCCAGGTTTTGTTGCTGTCATCGGGTGAAGTGAGCGCTTTTCAGCTCAGCCTGGAACTCGAAGAGCAAAGCGAGCCTGTGTATTTTATTGAAGGCGAGTTTATGGCGCCGGTGAATTTGCGCAAGGAGCCGGAAGATTCATGAGTGACCTGATTGCACGGACAAAACAAGCTGGTTTTACGCTCCTTGAAGTCATGGTGGCGCTCAGTATCTGTGCCGTGGCAGGTATAGCCGCGATGCAGGCAACCGGCGAGCACATCAATCACATCAGTACTTTGGAGCAGCAAGCTTATGCCTCCTGGGTGGCCGAAAATCGCCTTGTTATGATGCGTGCGGGTGCCAAAGAAGGTGCCGTTAAAAATGGTCTAAAGGGCGATGAGGAAATGGGCGGGGTGACCTGGTATTGGTCCCAGTCGACCCTGGCAACGGCCGACCCCACTTTTGTGAAGGTGACAATAGAAGTGTTTTCCGATGAGAAACGTGAGCACTCAGTGTATGACCTGACCACCTTTATTTATAAGAAAGGGAAGCGATAATGCGTGCGCATATTTCCTCCCGCCAGGGTGGTTTTACCCTGATTGAAGTACTGCTGGCATTGGCTATTCTGGCCATGGTGGTGACTGCAACCCACCAAATCCTGGATACTACGCTCAGAGCCAAAGAGGCATCTGAAGAAACGGTGGCCGAGCTGGAATCATTGCAAACCATGTTTCGTCTGATGGATCAGGATTTCAACCAGATGACCAAGCGGGAAGTGCGTAATGAGGCGGGAGACTTCAGCCCGACTTATATCATCCACGGTCGCTATAACCTCAGCAGCCAGTACGATGGCATTGCGTTTGTGCGCGACGGATGGACCAACCCGATCAGCTTGCTGCCGCGCTCTGAGTTGCAGGCAGTCGGATACCGGGTAATAGATGACAATCTCGAGCGTATATACCGAATTTATGTTGATCAGCTGGATGGCACGGAACCTCGCAGCCAGGTGATCCTGGAAAACGTTGAAGAGCTCAAGTTTGAGTTCCTGGACGACAAGCAGAAATGGCAAAATAGCTGGGATATTAAAGCATTGCCTCTGGCGGTGGCGGTCACGATCCAGCAAAAAGAGGCCGACCCCATCCGTCGTATATTTCTGACTCCGGGCGATGGCAAAGTGAAACAGGCCAGCAGCAATAACAACAATAACAACAACAACACAGATCAGGATAACAATGATGGACAAAGGAGGGGCTAGCGTGAAATCTCAACGTGGTGCTGCGTTAGTCATCGTTTTGTTTATTGTGGCCCTGGCTGCGACTATCGCAACTGAAATGACCATGAGTCTGATGGTACAGGTACAAAAGGCCACCAATCTGCAGGCTCATCAGCAGGCCAAGTGGTACAGCTATGGGGCGGAGGAATTGGTTAAAAAGGTGCTGCTCGATAGCCGTAAAGACGAGCCAGATAAAGTTCACCTTGGCCAGCCCTGGGCGCTGGAAGAAGTGCCTTATCCGGTTGATCACGGCACACTGAGCGGCCAGATCACCGATTTGCAGGCATGTTTAAACCTCAATGCGCTACGCAATAAACCGCAACAAAATAGCGGTGGCCGAAATAATACAAACCCGGCGCACAAAGCGCTGCTTGAGCTGTTAAAGAACATCGAAGACTTGCCCAGTGAGGAAAGCGAAGAGGCCATGGCAGACAGCGTCTATGACTGGCTGGATGACGACAGCATCACTTTTCGCTCTGGTGCAGAAGAAGACGAATATATGTCGCTCAGAACCCCATACCTGACGGCAAACAACTTGTTTGCCTCGGTGAGTGAGCTGAGGATCATCAAGGGGTTTAACCCACTGGTAATGGAAAAACTTTTGCCTTTCGTGTGTGTTATCCCGGGCAGCACTGAGCTGGCTATCAATGTTAATACCATTCAACCCGAGCAGGCGTTGCTACTGAGCGCATTAATGGAGGGGTTGAGCCAGTCGGGTGCTGAAGCGATTATTTCGGCCAGACCGGAAAAGGGTTTCGACTCAGTGCAGGATTTTTACGCAGAGGCGGCAAATCAAGGCGCCTCTGATAAGCAAAAAAACGATAAAATTTTTACTATTTCAAGCAATTATTTTAAGTTACGAGCAAAGGCTCAGTTCGATGAGCGTTTGTTTCGCCTGACCTCAATAATCGAAA
The DNA here is from genome assembly GCF_021532535.1 of Pseudoalteromonas sp. DL2-H2.2. NCBI lineage: Bacteria > Pseudomonadati > Pseudomonadota > Gammaproteobacteria > Alteromonadales > Pseudoalteromonadaceae > Pseudoalteromonas > Pseudoalteromonas sp. DL2-H2.2. Next base: position 45,358 of record NZ_JAKGBD010000022.1, read on the forward strand.
TAAAAGATGGTCGGGCGAGCATCCTAGCGCGTAAATTTGGAGGCGTTTAGTGTCAGAAAAATTGATGATCCGTGTGGGTCACTCACAACAAGAGCCGGTGCACTGGTTAGTCTGGTCGGCGCAAGACGCGCAGATCATTGCCAGTGGTGAGCTGGAGCATGCCGGACTACTCGGTGAGCTTAGTGAAAAAGCACAAAGCCGCTCGGTAGCCGTGTTGCTGCCTGCCTCTAGTGTGCAGTTAAAAACGATTGATTTGCCGGCAAAGTGGAACCGCAAGTTGGAACAGGCTTTGCCATTTATGTTGGAAGAGCAGATTGCCTGCGACATTGACAAGGCGTTTATCGCGGTTGGCAAAGCAGGACAGCGTGATGAGCAGCACACCATAGATGTTGCGCTGTGTGATAAAGCCTGGCTCACCGGCTGGATGGCGTTATTCGATGATTTTGATATCAGCGTTCAGCGCTTGTTGCCGGATGCCTTATTGCTACCCGAACCTACACAAAATGCCATCAGTGCCATTGAGCTGGGCACCCAGTGGTTGTTCCGTACGGCTGACTGGCAGGTGAGTGGTGTCGAACCGGATTGGTTGGCAGGTTATCTGAGCTTGTTGCCAGCTGAGCGTATTCAGCATTACAGCCCGGGCGAGACCTTGGGAGCGGCGAAATCGCTGGAAGCGATGGAAAGTGAGTACGACTTGCCACTGGCACTGTTCGCAAAGCAGCTGGAGCAGCAGAGCTTTAACCTGCGTCAGGGTAAATTTGCCGCCAAGAAAAAGCAGCCTCAGTGGTGGCGCGACTGGCAAAGTGGCTTGATTGCCGCATCAGTGGCACTGGTATGTTTTATTGCGGTCAAGTCCACACAGCTGTTGTTGCTGCAAAATCAGGCAGACGAACTCAGTGCTCAGGCGATTGCCAGCTACAAGCAAGCGTTTCCGAACAAGGTGGTACGTCCACACTTGCTGAAAAAACAGATCCAGAACGAACTGAACAGTTTGTCGGGCGATCAGCAAGGCGGGTTTTTGGAGCTGACCAACCATTTTGTCACTGTGTTCGATGAGGTAAAGGACTTCGAGCCGGAGACACTGCGTTATGATCAACGCCGTAATGAGCTGCGGATCCGAGCCAAAGCCAATGGCTTCCAGGTCTTTGGTCAGGTGAAGAGTATTCTGGAACAACGCGGTATGACGGTGCAGCAAGGCGCACTCAACAATGACGGCGACTACGTGATCGGTGAGATCCGCATTCGAGGTGCAGCATGAAACAGCAAGTGATTAATTATTGGCAATCTCTGAAAGAGCAGGAGCAAAAGCTGCTGATCGTTGCGGGCGTTGTCTTCTGTATTTTTGTGCTGGTGATGGGCGTGATCCGACCGCTTAACAGCGCGGTGGAAAAAGCCGCCAACGAAGTCGATAAACAACAGGCGTTGGTGTCCTGGGTGGGCAAAAGTGTGACGCAATTAAAGAGCCAGGGGGCAGGCCGTGCTGCCGCGGCTAATGTGAACCTGACGCAACTGGTCAACCGCACGCGTGGTAAATATAAAATTGCCATCAGCAAAATGCAGCCAAGCGATAATTCACTGCGTGTAAATATCGACAATGTGGAGTTTAACCAGTTGATTGCCTGGCTGGACGAGCTGACCAATCAGCATGGTGTTAAAGTGGCTAATCTGGATCTGGGGAAGGAAGATGCCCCCGGATATGTTCGCGTTAGCCGCCTGGTATTAGAGAATTAAGTATGAAGAAGATCATCAGTTTAACGCTGGTTTTTTTGCTGGCCTTTGGCGTATTTACAGCCATTAGTATGCCAGCGAGCATCGTTTTTCAGCTATCACAGGGCTCCCTGCCCAGAGCGCTGGCCATTGGTGCTGTGTCGGGTTCTGTTTGGGAAGGACGGATCAGTGAAGTTCGTTACGAAAATGTCCAGCTTAATGATGTCACCTGGCAGCTGAATGGCTGGGGACTGCTGACCGGACAGTTACAGGGTAAAGTACGGTTTGGCTCTCCCAGAGCGCTTGACGAAATCTCTGGCAACAGCAATTTCTCAGTGTCTTTGCTGGATCAAGCGGCAAAGCTGGACGACGCGGTGCTACGTTTTAGCGTTGAACAGGCAATGCAGCAGGTGACCCTGCCTCTGCCTGTAGATGCCAAAGGTCGGGTCATCCTGAACATTGATAAGTACCATACCGGACTGCCTTATTGCGATGCGCTGAGTGGTGAGATAAGCAGCCCTAATATTGATATTAAAGGCCTGACAGGCTGGTTTAGTATCGGGGACATGAGTGGCACCTTGAGCTGTAAATCCGGCGATATTGCCGTGACCGTCGACCCGGAAAACCGACTCGGGCTGCGGGCCGATGCGACTTTGGCGGCCAATATGCAATTCCGTGTTGCAGGTAATATTAAGCCAGAGGCTTCTTTGCCAAAAGAAGTACACGATGCGGTTAAGTTCTTAGGACGTCCGGACAGTGAAGGGCGTTACCCGGTCAATTTATAAGCTATGATGAACTTCAATTACGAAACGCAGCACCAACAGGCGCTGACTGATTACCTGGCACAACGGCCGGGGACATTGAGCTTACGTGGTGTAGAAGGCTACCTGTTCGCACTCATTTGCAGCCCGGATGGCATCGAGCCAGAGCAATGGCTGAGTGAGCTCACTGTTAATGATGAGGCGCTTGAAGAGCACACTGTGTTTGCCTTTTTGGCGCTGCATCATCACATCAGCGAGCAGGTGTTCTCTGATCAATTCTCTTTGCCTGTACAGGCAGGCTCTGTCTGGACTGAAAAGCAGCAGTGGAGTCAGGGCTTTTTGCTGGCCAGCGAACACTACTATGAGCGCTTGATGAGCGCAGCCAGTGTATCGCAAGAATTACACCAGGCGCTGCAAATGGCCACAGAGCAGTTGGCGTTTTTCAGTCTGCAGGAGCAGCAGGTTGCGCAGTTTTGTCAGCAGTCAGGTCAGGATATGGCGGTGTTTTGTGCTGAGCAGCTGGCGTTAGCCAATGACTTTGCGCAAGGGTATGCCGCCTTGATAGAGCAGGTCGCCCTGGCGAGCGGCCTGTATAACGAGTAATTCAGTTAGTTACATCAGATCCAGTTCGATGTGGGTGCAGCCTTTTGCACAATGTGCACTGCCCTTGGTACCTTCGGCAACCTTCAGATCAAGCTGAACAGGCTGGTTACAGTGCTTACATAACACCGTCTGGCCTTTACTCAGTTTCTTGAGCAGTGCCTTTTGTTCATTAAAAGATTTTGCACTGGCTTTGTTCAGGTGTGAAAAGTCCATTACAGTCCCGCCTCACGCAGCGAGCCGGCCGCAATTTCACACACCGTGAGTAGTTTCGGGCCATAGAAATACATATTGAGCTCGTTACCTTCACAAAACTTCAGATGAAACACCTTCATTTTTTCATTGGTCGACAGAGCAGACATAATGTAATCCTGCTCTGACTCGGTCAGCGTCAGCTCCTTATTGATCTGCTGGCGTGCCAGTTTGGCCGCCAGGCTGTATTGGGCTTTACTGGTGTCGCCTAGCAGGTCAACGCCGTACTGGATCATTTGCTCGCGTGGTTCTTTGATCTTCGGGTGATCTATGGTGAACAACGCGAGGATCACCACCACTAAAATCAGATACTTTTTCATAACTGCAACTACTTTGATCTAAACAGCCAAAAGATGTCGCCAGTGTAATAAAATGACGGAATTAAAAGCAAGTTTAGCGCTCAGAATTTTTTATTACCTGGTTTTATCTCAATGCTGTTTTATATCTGCTTTTCCCTTTAAAATGAGCAAGATCTAATCCAGATTGATATACTAGACATATGAAATAGAGGTCACTGTAGCAAGTACCTGTCCCAGGCGCGTAAGGAGCTGTGATGGACAAACAAATTAAGGTCAAGAACATCCCCGTCGATGTCAAAATCCACAAACCCGACGATTTACAACCTGACAGGTTTAACCCCCGCAACCGCATCTATGTCAGGGCCGTCACCGGGTTGCATCAGAAACTCCGAAAGCAGATTGGCTTTATCGGTATGCTGGCATTCATGCTGTTGCCCTGGATTAATTTCAATGGCGAACAGGCGGTGCTGTTCGATATCTTTGAGCAAAAATTCAATATTTTTGGCCTCACCTTGTGGCCACAGGATCTTACCATTCTGGCCTTTATATTGATGATTGCGGCCTTCGCGCTGTTTTTGGTGACCACCTTCTATGGCCGGGTGTGGTGCGGTTATACCTGCCCGCAAACGGTCTGGACTTTTATTTTTATCTGGTTTGAAGAAAAGTTAGAGGGCACAGCCAATCAGCGTAAAAAGCTTGATCAGCGGCCAATGGACTTTGACAAGTTCTGGCGCAAATCCGCCAAGCACCTCAGCTGGATACTGTTTTCTCTGTACACGGCTATTTCGTTTGTGGGCTATTTTACGCCCATCCGCGAGTTACTCCCTGATCTGCTGATGTTCTCGGCGTCTGGTTATGCGGCGTTGAGTGTGCTGGTCTTCACCTTATGTACTTATGGAAATGCCGGCTGGATGCGGGAGATCATGTGTCTGCATATTTGTCCTTACTCACGTTTCCAGTCAGCGATGTTCGACAAAGATACCTTTACGGTGAGCTATGATAACGAGCGCGGTGAGAGCCGCGGACCACGCGGACGTAAGGAAGATCCAAAAGCCCTGGGACTGGGGGATTGTATCGACTGTAAGTTGTGTGTGCAGGTTTGCCCGACCGGCATAGATATCCGTAACGGCCTGCAATACGAGTGTATTAATTGTGGCGCTTGTATTGATGCCTGCGATGGCGTGATGGATAAAATGAATTACCCCAGAGGCTTAATTTCCTATACAACTGAGCGCAACCTGGAAAGTGGCAGCGAAAAAACCAAAGCGGTGCGCGGTAAGCTCATTGGCTACTTACTGATCCTGATCGTGCTCAGTGGTGCGCTGGTTGCTAATGTTGCGATGCGTAAAACGCTGGATCTGGATATTATTCGGGACAGAAACCAGCTTTACCGGGTGAATGTAGAAGGGCTGGTCGAAAACACCTATACGCTGAAGATGATCAACAAGGCACAGGTGCCTCAGACCTTTATGATCAGTATCCGAGGTTTATCTGACTTTACCATTATCGGTAAACAGGAAATTGAGCTAGCGGCTGGTTCGACGATCGATCAGCCACTGTCTGTGGTCATTGACCCATATGATCTGACACTGCCCGTGACCGAGTTTGAGTTTGTCATCACTGTGAAAGATGAGCCCTCGGAGTTTATTGCACAGCCGACGAACTTTTTTAAAGGTCGTTAGCAGAGATAGGGTACAATGAGGCAACTCATATACATCACAAAAGCGGGTTAGCCCGCTTTTTTGTTACTTGGCCCAGCGCCATTGAGGTGCCGGGCTGTGAAAGGTAAAAACTATGACTGATTTCAGCTTTCAGAATTTAACCCCGGATCTGATCCTCGATGCCATTGAAAGCGTAGGGATTTATCCTGAGTCCGGGTTACTCCCGCTCAATAGCTATGAGAACCGGGTTTACCAGTTTCGTGCCGACGATAATCGCCGCTACGTGGCTAAGTTTTATCGTCCGGAGCGCTGGCACTCTGAGCAGATCCAGGAAGAGCATGATTTCACTCTCGCCTTGCAGCAAGCCGAAGTGCCCGTTGTCTCGCCTTTACGTGTTGACGGGCAAAGCTTGTTCGAGCATCAGGGCTATCGCTTCTGCTTGTTTCCAAGCGTTGGTGGTCGCCAGTTTGAAATGGACAACCTGGATCATCTGGAAATGCTCGGGCGTTATATTGGGCGCTTGCACAGTGTTGCCATGCAGGAGGAGTTTGCGCATCGTCCGGCCATTGATACAGCCAGCTATTTGCATCAGCCGCGCACGGATATTCTTGCCTCTGACTGTCTGCCGGATACTTTGCGGTTGGCATTTAGCACCGTTCTTGATCAGGTAATTAACAAGGTAGAAGAAAAATTTACACCATTCCAGCAGATCCGTTTGCATGGTGATTGCCATGCTGGCAATATTCTATGGTCTCAGGAACAGTTAATGATTGTGGACCTTGATGATTGTCGTCGGGGCCCCGCTGTTCAGGATCTCTGGATGATGCTAAGTGGAGACAGGCAAAATCAGGTGATGCAACTTGATACCCTGTTATCCGGCTATGAAGAGTTTGCAGCATTTGATACCCGAGAGCTTGCTCTGATAGAGCCGCTCAGGGCCATGCGTATGGTGCATTACATGGGATGGCTGGCCAAGCGTTGGCATGATCCGGCGTTTCCCCGGAACTTTTCGTGGTTTGCAACAGACAAATACTGGGAACAGCAGATCCTGGCATTAAAAGAACAACTTGCCGCACTGGATGAAGCGGCGATCAGTCTTTATCCATAAAAATTTAGAGAGAATAGTAATGTTAAAATCGATTAAGGTTGCGCTAATTGCGTTGTGTATGCCTGTGTTAGCGATGGCAGCCGACTTCACGGATGGTAAACACTATCAGACATTAACGACAGCAAAGAGCGACTCGGCCAAAGTCACTGAGTTTTTTTCCTACTACTGCCCGCATTGCTTCCAGTTTGAACCTGTGGCCAAAGCGCTGGAAAAAAACCTGCCAGCGGGTGCTGTATTTGAAAAAAGCCACGTTAACTTCCTGGGTGGCTTGTCACCGCAAGTACAGAGCTATCTGAGTTATGCCTACATCATTGCTAAGCACCATGGTAAAGCGCAGCAGGTGAGCGATCAGATCTTCAACACCATTCATGTCCAGCAGGTACAGCTTAAAGACCTCAAAGACATCAAAAAGCTGCTAGAAGCCAATGGGATCAGTGGTGAACAGTTTGATGCTGCCATGGCCAGCATGCCAGTGATCAGCGCTGAGAAAGCGATGGTTGAAAAGCAAGATACGTTCAGTAAAGCGGGTGCACTGACTGGCGTGCCGACTTTTATTGTGAACGACAAATACAAAATTAACCTGAGAGAGCTGAGCAGCCAGGCTGAGCTGGATGAGCTGGTTAAACACTTACTAGAAAAATAAGGGAGCAGTCTATGTTCAAATCAATTTATGCCGCCGCGTTGGCGCTGTTACTGCCTGTGATGGCCCAGGCTGCCAACTTTCAGGAAGGCAAGCACTACGAGGTAGTAGCAGAGCGCGGTACTAAAAAACCAGAAGTCACAGAGTATTTCTCTTTTTACTGCCCGGCTTGTAACAACTTTGAGTCGTTGATCGGTGAGTTTAAGCCTAAGCTGGACCAGGGCGTGAAATTCAAAAAAAGCCACGTTGACTTTGTTGGCGTGCGCAACCCAGAAATTCAGCAGATGATGAGTAATGCGCTTGCTACGGCGTCGGTACTGCCGCAAAAAGACAAGCTTGTTGCGGCAATGTTTGCTCACTTGCATGCTAAGCGCGGTAACTTTAATGAAGTGGCTGACATCAAAGACTTGTTTGTTGCGCAGGGCGTACCAGCAGAGAAATTTGATAAGCTATACAAGAGCTTCTCTGTACGCACTAAAGCGAAGAAAATGAAGCGTTCACAAGAGCAAATGCAAGATAAAGGTGCCCTGACTGGCGTCCCTACGTTTATCGTTAATGGTAAATACAAGCTGATCTTATCGCGTGAATCTGGTGTGACTTCACCGGACGATATTGCCGCTTTGATCAACTACCTTGCGAAAAAGTCGTAATTTGTAAGATGATAAAAAACCCGCGATGAACGCGGGTTTTTTTATGCCTCAAATTCACTTTATTTTCTGGTCAGGAAGACACCTGACTCCACATGGTGGGTGTAGGGGAACTGATCGAAGATAGCGATACGTGAAACCTGGTGTGTGTCGCACAGCATGTCTAAGTCGCGCTCCAGCGTATCCGGATTGCAGGAAATATAAATGATGTTGTCGTACTGACTGACCAGCTTACAGGTCAGCTCGTCCATACCAGCACGGGGCGGATCGACCAAAATGGTTTGGCAGTTGTAACTTTGCAGATCTATGCCTTTAAGGCGGGAGAACTGCTTTTCGCCTTTCATGGCTGCCGTGAATTCTTCACTCGACATACGAATGATATCCAGGTTATCCACCTTATTGGCTGCAATATTGTATTGTGCCGAATGAACGGACGATTTAGAGATCTCTGTGGCAAGTACTCGGTTAAATTGCCCGGCCAGGGCAATAGAAAAGTTACCATTACCACAGTACAGCTCCAGCAAATCATTTTGCAGTGGTGTGCACAGGTCTTGTGCCCAGGCCAACATCTTTTCATTTACTGCCGCATTAGGCTGAGTGAAACTGTTTTCAACCTGCTGGTAAGTGTACTGTTTACCATTAACGCTGAGTTGCTCTGTCACAAAGTCATCGCCAAACACCACTTTTTGTTTTCTGGCACGACCTATAAAGTCAACTTTATAACTTTGTTGTAGCTCCTGACGCAAAACCTGCATAGCCTCTTGCCAGGCGTCGTCCAGTGCTTTGTGATAAAGCAGGCTGATCAGCACTTCACCGCTAAGGGTGGTGAGATAATCAATTTGGAATAGCTTACGACGCAGGAGCTCGTTATGGCGCAGCTTATCCATCATGACCTGCATCATCTCGTTTACCAGCGGTGCGCCCGGATCGAATTGATCAACGCGGATCTTCTCCTTGGTTTGTTGATCGAACATGATGTGGAACAGATCGTCCCCATCATGCCAGACGCGGAACTCGCAACGCTGGCGATAGTGGCTTTTGGGGGAGTCGTACACTTCCAGTTGTGGCGCATCGAAGCGGGCAAATTGCGCACTGATCCGCTGTTGTTTTTCTTTCAACTGTTGCTCGTAGGTCGAAGTGTCAATCGTGATCACCGCCATATTAAAACCACCATAGTTAATGCAAAGAGGCGCTATTTTAGGATGCACTTTTGATTTGTCCAGCAAAGAGCAAAATATTTTGCTCTTTTATTGTACAATAGACTTAAGCTTAAGGCGTTTTGGCCGATAACCAACTATCAAGTAAAGCGGAGAGCAGACATGAAAATCGGACAGTTGAATCAGCTGTTGAATCCGGCGATGCAGCATAACGCGGGTAAAGCCAAATCGCTTATCCCTAATATGTCAATTAATACGGATAGTTACCACGGAAACAAATCTCAGGCAGCGGCAAAGATCCTCGATGACAAACTGGCGCAGGCGCTGGGGATCGAGAAAAAAGAAGAAAAAGATAAGCCCCTGTTTGATTTTGAAGAAATAGTCAAAAATGTCCTGGGGTTTGTTCAGGGGGCGGTGAAAAAAGCCAAGGCCGCCGGGGAAGATGATGACACACTCAAAAGTATGCTTGATCAAGCACGCAAAGGCGTGCAGATGGGGATTGATGAAGCATCTGAAGACTTAAAAGGCACAGGCCTGTTTAATGATGAAATTGAGGAAGGCATAGAAAAGTCTCGCGAAGGGATTTTTAAAGGGTTGGATGAGTTTGAAAAAGAACTGTTCGATCCTAAGCCGCAGCAAGTATCAGTGAGTGCGGCGCAATTCGCCAGTTTATCTAATCAAGCCGAGTATGCCTTCACCACAGCTGAAGGCGACGAAGTGGTGATCTCTTTCAGTGATGCGATGAGTCAGTCTAAGGCGGCAAGCTATGCGCGTAATGGTGACGGTGAAGGGTTTGCGTATGGCGAGCAAAGCAGTCATGAGCTTAATTTTTCTATCAGTGTGAATGGCGACCTCAATGAAGATGAGCAGGCCGCTATTAATGACATGATGAAAGACATCCGCGATGTGAGCGACACCTTTTTTGCCGGTGATTACGATGATGCCTTTGCCAAAGTGCAGGAGCTGGGGATCAACAGCGAGCAAATCGTCAATTTCACCATGGATCTACGCCAGACCAAAACGTCGGCTGCAATTGCTCAGTATCAGCAGAGCAATCCGATGAAAGATCTGGAAAAAGCACTACAGCCACTGGATCAGCGTCTGGAGGGGATTCACGATGAAGCGAAGGGGCTAGGGATAGAGGCACAATTGCCGGATATTATGGCGTGGATCAACCAAGGCCAGGCTCGTTTGAATGAGTTTCTCGACTATGCCGAAGGTTTTTTTGCTGCACTAGAATCACGTCAGGCAGATAAGCAAGATCAACAGGTTTAGTTATAACAGGGTCTGCATGAATTGCAGGCCCAGGTAAGTATTTATTTTATATCCTGACCGTGGCACACTGCGCGCGAACTGTAAATAAGGAGCGCATGTGCCACACATTCTTGTTTTTGATTCTGGTATTGGCGGAACCAGTGTACTCACGCACATTCGTAACGCTTTGCCGCATGCCGACTACAGTTATGTGATGGATAATCAGCTGTTGCCTTATGGCTTGCAGTCCCAACAGACGATCCAGCAGCGTTTGGCTGCGCTGATCAAGTGGATTGATCGTGAGCAGCATCCTGTCGATATGATAGTGATCGCATGTAATACCGCCTCAACCTATGCGTTGGGAGCAACTCGCCAGTTAACCTCAATTCCGATTGTCGGAGTAGTCCCAGCGATTAAGCCCGCGGCATTAGCCAGTCGCGCAAAGCACATTGGCTTACTGGCGACACCTGCCACCTCCCGGAATATTTATACGCAGCAACTGATCCAGCAATTCGCCAATGAATGCCGGGTTGATCTTTATCAGTCGACTAAATTGGTCGAACTGGCTGAGCAATTTTACTGGTCTGGTGATATTGACCATAATCAGCTTGTCGCTGAGATTAACCAGCTTAAACTCTCACCTGAGTTAGATCATCTGGTACTGGGTTGCACGCACTTTCCCATTATTGCCAGACCTCTGAGCGAGTCTATCCCTGAGTCGGTAACTCTGATTGATTCAGGTACAGCGATTGCGAGGCGAGTGTGCACCTTACTTGCACAAGATAGTGCTGTTAAGGAAGATAAAGGTCAGGCTCATTGCTTAGCGATAAAACACGGGACAATGAACTGGTATGCAACGGCACAACAGGTACATACGGTTGAACGGCCTGAAATCAAACTGATCAATCTTGATCATGAATAACTAAAGCATTTGGCTGGCGGACGCATTTGCGCATACTCTGATCCAAGCTCAGTAAGTAAACGCGGTAATAAAAAAGGGGTGGTAACCAGATTGGCACCACCCCTGTTTGTGTGTACAACGAGCTGCTATAAAATTTAAGATCAGTCCTGATCGTTAGCAGTCAGCGATTCTTGTTTTTGTTTCGCCTCTCTGACTTTTAACGTACGTTGCTGAAATTCAGATTCATTGAGTTCGTTGATGGCCTTGAGGGCATCTGGCTCCGGCATTTCGACAAAACCAAATCCCCGGCGTTTACCTGTGTTCTTATCTTTCAGCAAACGGACTGAAAAAACACGTCCCTTTTTTTCGAACAAATCCCGGACAACTTGTTCATTTGCTCTGTAAGGTAAATTGCCAACATACAGTGTGGTTGTTTCCACTGAGGTACTGATGTCACTACCTGTATTTCCTGTTGAGGAAGCAAAAGCAGATGCCAAGCCTCCGATTACGATGCCCAGTGCCAGTAATAAGGCGGGATCAATTTGACTGTTTACGAGCACAAAGTGGCCGAGCGCATAACTCAATATGGCCAGGAGAAGTACAGTAATCAGTGTCTTACGATCGAGAATATTCATAAGGATCTACCAAAAAACGTTGAATACACATTAATTTAACAAGAAAGGTTGCTATATTAACGACTTAATCAAATATCGCAATAATTAAATATAGAACCTGTTGAAAAGATTGCACCTTCTCGTTGGATTTCCCGTCAGTATTGAAGGTTTAAAGATAAAAGATCAAAAAGATCAAAAAAAATGAAAAAAGGGGTTGCATCGTTTTTCGATTTCCCTATAATGCGCATCCACCGACACGGGGCACAACGCTGAAAAGCAACGAGCCAAGTGACGGGAAAGCCAAACGGAAAGCTTAATTAAGAAAAATTAAATTTTCTAGTTGACTTTAAAAGTGAAGCGGTTAATATGGCGCTCCACTTCGCAGCAAGGCTGCGGTAACTGACCAAGGTTAGTTACTTTGTTCTTTAAAAATATGAAGCAATCATCTGTGTGGGCACTCGTACAGATTGAGTTCTAACAGCAGATTTCAGTTTTACTGAATGACGCAAAAAACTTTAGAGTCTCAATTGAACTGAGTGACCAACGGAATAAACATAGTTTATTCAGCACAGTCAATTCGATATCTCATCTTTTATAGGTGGGAAATCAAAATCAGAATTCAATGAGCACGAATCTTCGGATTCAAAAAAACTTTTAATTGAAGAGTTTGATCATGGCTCAGATTGAACGCTGGCGGCAGGCCTAACACATGCAAGTCGAGCGGTAACATTTCTAGCTTGCTAGAAGATGACGAGCGGCGGACGGGTGAGTA
>NZ_JAKGBD010000023.1:0-47353 GCF_021532535.1 Pseudoalteromonas sp. DL2-H2.2
CTGGCGAGGGTAGGCTGGGCATCGCAGATATGGCCTCGCTTGTCTGCACGAATACACCGGCCTGTTAGCTCAACCAGTTCAATATAGTATTCAAGCTCAAAGGGTAATCCTTTGGGCATGTTTTGCCTGGGGTTCCCGGCAAATCGCATAAGGCTCTTTGGTTGTTTGCCGTGCTGTACGTGTTCAATGCGTTTTTTGATGCTGGTGAATTCAGAGGTTTCTGGTGTGGCGGCCATTTTGGCCCGGACAGGGTTGAGGTCAACGTAGGCCATGCAGGCTGCCAGGGCTGCTTCATCGAGCAATGCCTGAGACTTAAATCGACCTTCCCAGAAGCGGCCTGTACAGCCATCTTCTTTATTCGCACGACGAGCAATGTCTTCATTCAGTACGCGCATAAACCAGCTAATGCTCGCCAGCCGTTCGCGATATTTGTTGAGAATATCGTCGAGCATCATACGCTCGGACGGAGTAAGTTTGTTATTTTCAACGAACTTGTGCGTCAGCCAATTTCCCTTAAACAGTTTATGCCAGCGTATGACGATAGCTTTGTCATGCAATCGATTGGCTTTTTTATCGTCCACATACAAAACAAGGTGAGTATGGTTGCTCATCACAGCGTAAGCGCAAATATCAATGCAGAAAATGCTTGCTAGCAGAAGTAGTTTTTCTTCAACCCATTCACGACGATGTTCATAAGATTGGCCTGTTAGCGGGTCTTCACCGCATAAAAAGGCACGCCTTACACAGCGAGAGATGCAATGATAGTATTTTGTGTCAACTAAGCTGACCTGGCTTTTCCGTGCCGCTGGCATTTGCTTCGTCCTTATCCTTGGAGCTAATGAAAAGCATAGGCGAGGGTTGTATGACAGACAAGTTTTGGAGTGGGTGTCTTCAATTTGGTGTTTTGATGTTACGTTGCAGCGCTCACCGCTCGGGTTCTGTTTATTTATACAGGTATAAGTGAATGCGGCTATTTATCAAGTCAAATTTCTCGTTTTCTTCGTGCTTGAAGGTCTCGTTTAAGCCAGTCATCATTTTTAGTTTATTAGATTCAAAAGGTTAGTAGCTTTACATAACGAGACCCCCAAGTCTCGCTATGATCACGGCTCGGTTTTAACAGCGCTGTTTTGGCTTGAGCAACTAGTAAAATAGTGGTAGGTTATTGTTCTTAATATGAATAAAATAATTTAGCTGTGGATTTTTACGGTTTTAGGAACTGGATCTAACCGGTATTCACGCTAATACACTGTTAGGCATCTAGAGTATGGAACTACAAGAAGTCTGTGAATCTCTTTTAGACAATGCTGATATGAGTATCGACTTAAGTGCTTATCCGAAAGTTACTCTGGATATATTGGTACAAGGCACAGTAAACGATAAATTCTGGAAAGTAGTATTTGAGTGTGGCCAAGTGGTGTACATGGATGCAGAGTTCGATGACGACTCATCAAATAATGATCTGTTTATGGTTTTAGAAGCAAGCGTTAAGGAAACAATCAAAAGTAAAGTAACGCCTGCTGTTCAACATAGAATGGAGGGATTAAACGATAAAGATCCTGTTTGGAACGTGCATCTTTACGGCAGTATGTCACTCACAATGGTTACAACAAGGTTTAATTGGCAGCTCATTGAGCTATCTGAAAAAGAGTACGAGGCGGTCTATGCCTAACAAGGCAATTATATGCGGACAAATTTTACTGTGTCGCTTTTTGCAATCCCGCTTCGCCGGCAAAAATCAACCCAATAAAATTTGCCGTATATTGCGGCGTTAGCAGCCAAATGAATATGCGTAAGAATTTTAATATTACAAAATCAAGTTATTACTTAGCATATCGTGAATTGTTTCATGCGAATAATGTAAGCTGGACAATCTATGGTGTAATGGCCTGCTGTGGTCTATTTATTGGGGCAGTGCTTTATTGGTTCAACTTAGATTACATCTTTCCTAATTGGTTAATTGCTTTAATGTTTCCGGCTTTAATGTATTTAGTTATTTTGTTCGTTCATAAACTCACTGTGAATGCATCATTTAAAGAAAACCCAGAACGTTTTGGTGAAAAGGTGTTTGAATTTTCAGATTCTGGTATATATCAAGGTGGATCTAATCAGCTTATAAGTTGGGGAAAAATTAATAACTTTAGAAAAAGTAAAAACTATATACTCCTGTATGGAGCGAGTGAGGAAGCATTTATCATACTACCTAATAAGATTTTCAGTGCGTCTGAAATTTCGAAAATAGAAAATTGGGTTGGTGGTAGAGGCTGCTAACAAGGCCGTTAAACAAAGGACACAAAACAGCAGGCTGTGCTCCTTCGTCGCTAATTTTAGCCTGCTATTTTATGCCGTTTACGGCAAGCGTTAAACTTACAAATGACCCACCTTCACATAAATCAATGCGCCATCCTCTTTCGTAAAAGGCATATGCTGGCTCATGTGGGGGCTACGAAGCCAGGTGCCTTTGGGGTATTGGCCATGCTCATCATAAAATGTGCCTTCCAAAACAAAGATTTCCTCTCCTCCCCAGTGGGTATGCAATTGAAATTGAGTGTTAGGTGACCACTTTACTAAGGCGACCTTCTCACCTTTAAACTCATGCAACGGCATTACCGTGAGCCCATCAACAAGCCCTTGGTGCCAAGGGGGGTTCTGAGTGTCTATCACTTTTTGTTCTGTGTCGTCCTGAGCAAATTGATGTAGCTTTACCAATATAGTTGCGCCTTCTTTACCTATATTGGGTGTGTGAGACGTACCAATTGGATTGCGCACATAGCTCCCCTTTGCGTAGTTTTGATGCTCGTCCGAAAACACCCCATCAAGGACTAAGAATTCTTCGCCACCACTATGAGTGTGTGACGAAAACGTAGAGTATGGGGCATAACGCACGATAGAGGTCGCTCGTGCGACTTCATCTCCAATGCGATCAAGCATCATGCGCTCAACGCCAGGCATCGGAGAATCAACCCACTTATAGTCGGCGGGTCGAATTACGATACGTTGCTTGAAATCAGCATTGATTAAAGTAGTCATATTGACCTCCAGTAAAGATGGTTGCCTAATTTCTGCCAGCCATAACACCGCCGTCAACGTCCCAAATCGCGCCTGTTATCCAGCTTGCACTCTCGTTCAATAGAAACATAATAGTGTTGGCAATGTCATCTGGTGTGCCAATACGACCAATGGGATGGAAACTGTCAAATCCTGCAAGGGCATCGTCCACTTCTGCCGGATCGATAAAAGTTTCGTAAATTGGGGTTTTCACTACCGCTGGTGACACTGCATTTACCCTAATATTATGGTCGGCCAGTTCCATTGCCATATGCTGCGTTAGCGCGTGTAATCCTGCTTTTGCCATGGAATAAGCAGACGAAGGGGTTGCTTTGATAGCCTGCTTAGCCCACATTGAACCAATATGAACAATGGAACCTCCGCCGTTGTTACGCATATTCTGGGATACGGCTTGGCTTATAAAAAAGGTAGCCCGATTCAGTGCAGCATAAGCATCATAATCCTCAAATCCGTGCTCTAAATAAGGCTTTGGATTGAAGTAACCTGCCGAATTAACAAGGTACTGGATATGTCTTTGATCCGCGTTTATCGCTTGAATGACTCTATCAACATCTTGTTGCTCATAGAGATTGGCTTGTAATGTCTCAATAATAATGTCATTGCTCGCTATTGCGGTTAACTGAGACTTGGCCGACTCCAGCTTGTCAACGTTGTTGCCTAAGATAATAACACTGGTTCCTTGAGCGATGAGTTGTTTTGCTGTTGCCAAACCCATTCCACTTGAACCGCCGATGATTAATGCAATATTTGAAGTTGTCATGGATTTTCTCCGATATATGTTAAGGTACGGAGATAATTTATCGAACCACTGTCGCGTTAAAAAGTAAGTACAAATTGGTAAGGTAGGTACTTTTTGGTACATCTTTATGAAAGATAGAGAAAAAAAATATTTGAGAAAAACTGCACCGACTGAAAGTGCAAAGATAGTGGAGACTATTTATGGCTGTAAATGGTCTCTTACGGTTTATCAGCTCTTGGCAGATGGGATCAATCGCCCTGGTGAAATGGTCCGCAGCATTGAAGGTTTAACCACGAAAGTTCTGAACCAGTGCCTGCGTAAAAATACGGAGTTTGGGATCCTGGAGCGAGTTTCTTACAGCGAGGTGCCACCGAGGGTAGAGTACAAAGTAACTGACTTCGGGACTAAATTTATGAAAGTCCTCGATGAGCTTGAAAAACTACAACATGAAATTGAAAACAAGATATAAGCAGAATACGGTCAGTTAATTATGAATTTTGAAAAACAAGACGAAGTATTTGCGTATATTGGCTTGTAACAAAGGCCCCAGAAAACCCAAAACACCAAACCCCCTTTATTCGGCGATTATGTCGCACTTATTATCTGAAATCAGGTTCTTGTTTTTAAGAGCAAAACAAAAAGGGTGATAAATCACCCTTGCGGTCGGTAAAGGAGAGTCAGACCGTTAATCAGACTCAGGCGGTCATTGCTGCCTCTTCCAGTGTCGGGTAGTCGGTATAGCCTTCGGCTCCGCCACCATAAAACTTGCTGTCATCCACTTCGTTATAGTCGGCGCCCACTCTGGCTCTTTCTACCAGGTCGGGGTTGGCAACAAACAGGGCGCCAATTCCTACGCCATCGCACAGATCTTGCTGTAAAACCTGAGTGGCAATGGCTGGTGTTGTCGGGCCGTCTTCCCATGACTGATGCGGGTTAAGGATCAGAGGGCCTTGCCACAGATCACGGACCATTATACTGGTGTCACGGCAGGCCGCTTCCATAATGTGCAGGTATGCCAGGTTTGTCGGTAATGCTTTAATCAGCGCCTGATATAGCGGCTGAGTATCGGTTTCGTTAATGTCATTGAACTGGTTATGCGGTGAGAGCCTAAGGCCCACCTTGTCTGCGCCGATGGCATCAGTAACCGCTGCAATCACTTCCAGCGTAAAGCGGATGCGGTTTTCTATGCTGCCGCCATATTCGTCGTCGCGCAGGTTGGTGTTGCTGGCTAAAAACTGATGCGGCAAAAAGCCGTTACCAGCGTGGATCTCTACGCCATCAAATCCGCCGAGAATGGCAAATTTAGCGGCCTGCGCAAAATCAGCAATAGTGGCCTGGATCTCTTCATATGTTAGTGCTCTTGGCGGCGCAAAATCTTGCATGCCCTCAGGAGTAAATGTCTGGCCATTTGCGGTGACGGCGGATGGCGCAACGGACTGGTGTGCACTTGGATACAAGCTGGGGTGGCCAATGCGGCCGCAGTGCATAAGCTGGGCAACAATTTTGCCGCCTTTTTCGTGCACTTTGGTTGTGACTGGTAACCAGCTTTGCGCCTGTTCATAGGTGTGCAGGCCGGGTGAGTTCATGTAGCCCTGGCCAACCTGGTTCGGTTGTATGCCTTCAGTAATAATCAATCCGGCCGTGGCCCGCTGGCTGTAATACGTGGCCATCAAAGGGGTGGCCAGACCAAGTTCAGTGGCGCGGTTGCGGCTCATCGGAGCCATTACAAAACGGTTGCTGGCTTTAATGCTGCCGTATTCAGTTGCGTCAAATAGAGTATTCATCGTTATGTCCTTAATGAGTTTGAATTCTGAGTTACGCTTTGGATAGCGCTTTATTAGTTGCCGGGCTTGCAAGTGCCCGGTTAAACAGCTGTTGTTGTGAAATGGTGATGGCCAGCACGATGACACAGGTCCCCAGTATTTGACTTAAGGTCAATACTTCCCCGAGTACCAGGTAGCCCAGTAACGTGGCCGATAAAGGGCTTGCAAATGAGATAAAAGACACAGTGACCACAGGCAGTTTTTCAATTGCGTTAAACCACACTACATAAGCGACCAGCGCGCCAATCAGGCTCAGATAGGTGTAACCGATCAGATTGTTGAGCGTTAATGCGCTGGGAAAGCCCTCCTGGACAAGCGCAATGGGCAGTAAAAACAAGCCGCCGACCACCAGCTGCCAGCCGGTGAAGGTGTACACAGACACATCTGCCGGTTTACCCCATTTTTTAGTGAGCACAATGCCGGTTGCCATAGAAATTGCCCCTGCCAGTCCAGCCTGTACACCGGCTGTGGGGAGCGACATATTTGGCTCTAGTACCAACAAGGACACACCCAGCGCACCTATCAGGCAGGCGACAAACTGTCGGGCCTTTAGTTTGTTCTTTAACAGCAATGCGCCAAGTAACATCACTATGATGGGCTGGCACGACATGATCAGTGCAGCAACCCCTCCTGGCAGCAGGTACGCGGCAACAAACAGGCAGTAAAAGAAGCCACCAATATTAAGCAGGCCAAGTACAATTGAACGCATCCACCACACGCCTTGTGGCAGCTTGCGGCCCAGTAGAACCAGCAAAATACCTGCAGGCAGAGCCCGTAAAACCGACGCGATAAGCGGCTTGTCGGCCGGTAACAGTTCAGTGGTCACAATGTAAGTACTTCCCCAGATTATGGGGGCTATCATTGCAATCATCATCCAAAAAATCAGTTGTTTGTTACTTAAATTTATTGCGGGCATGGTTTCTCTCCTTAGTGATAAAAGTCAGGCGCGTTAAATTGCCACCTGGCGCAGGCTAGTGGCGTAAGCTTTGGTTTGTGCAAAAGCGCTTTGTTCTTCAATGTTAAGCGTCCGGGCTTTAGCCGGGTTTTATCAATCACTTGGATCTGCCTGTACATCATTCTACAAAGTTAAGCTTATGCAAAGAATCTTGATGTAAAGGTATTGGTTATTTATGGTGTCGTCAAGTATCTTTGTGTAGAGATACTTGTTTTTTTAACCGTGCTTTTTTCTTTTTTTTTTATATTCAATAGGTTGTGTGTTTGCAGGGATAAAAAAGATCCGTCACGAATTGACGGCGATAACGAGGGCGTAGCGGATTGATCGTAGCTAAGCCTACTTTTTGTGCCACAAAACTAGGCGAGATGTAAAGGGTAGTGCGGCATCTGTAAAGCACTGGAGATATTTGAAAGCAAGCGGGGCTATCAGAATAAAAGGGGTGATAGCCCAAATTATGTGTGTCATAACAATCAGTCCGGGTGTACCTATGTGCCGGTTGTGGTCATCGCTCTTCAGACACTGCGACGCTTTGCAAAGGTTTTGGTTTGGCGGTCTTTAAGCCAAACAGGTAGCGCGTCAGGTTAAACGGCCTGATAACAAAGAGACAAATAACAACGCAAATGAGCAGCGACGAGCATAGCAGGCTGAGTGATTTAGTCGCAATGCCGGCATCCCACTGCACAATGTAAAAGGCAAGCGCAACAATCACGGTCTGATGCACAATATAAAACGGATAAATCAGTTCATTGGTCACGTGCAGCCATTTGGGGGTTTGTTTGCACCATGCACTGGCATAACCGACTAAGGTGAGTAAGCCGGTCCAGGACACGAGTGCACTGATAAGCCACCATAGTTGCCAGCGCATATCCAGCGATACATAGTCGCTAATGTCAGGTTTGTAATACCAGGCGTAAAATGCGATAGAGCTGGCTATCAACCACTTAAAATTGGTGGCGCGGTTGTCTGCCAGCGCTTGCCAGATTTTAGGGTTTTTCATAAAACACATACCCGCCACAAAAAACAGTAAGAAGAACAGCGAAACAGACAGATTGAATAAGCTTGTATCTTGAGAGCGCATAACGCTTTTGAGGCACAATCGTATCCCTATGACCACCAATCCCAGTAACAGCAAGCCGTGTTTTCGCACCGCGATGCGCTGCATCACCTGAAGTAAAGCGTGCCCTGATGACGTGCCAAGCATCACATTAATAGGCACAGCCAGCAGCATAAAGATAAATAGAAACTCCACAAACCAGAGATGGTTTGCATTAAAGGCAAACATCAGGCTGCTATATGCCTGAGCTAAATTTTGATATTCCTGAATGTTTTCAAAGTAATTCTGTGGCGGTACCACAATCATCATCGCGAAGATAAGCGGAATAAACAACCGATGCACTTTGGTAGTAAGGAATGCGCTTGCCGATACTTTGTGGAGCAGTAACACCGACCCGGCACCCGCGATGAAAAAGAGGGTGTGGAGCCTGACTTGCTCAAAATACACCATAATATCATCAAGCACCTTACTCGATTCAGAGTTCATTATGTGCCAGCCATCTCCGTTAAACGGCATAAACACATGGTGCAGAAATACAGCAAAAATCAGCAAAACTCTGAGCCAGTCGAGCTCCGAATATCTGGATTTATACATTTAAATTAGTCCTTTATAATTAAGTTTCCCAACAGTCGGCTATTCATATTCATGTGCTGAGGCGGCGTCATGTTGTTGCAGTGATTAGCATATTATGAAAAAGCCAGTGGAGCAAAACCGAGATTGTAACGGTCTATGTACTCGAGTCAGGCACATAGCCAGGTCAAAATGCCTACAAATGCGAGTATTTGTGCGCTCAGCCAGCTGTGATTTTAAGATCCAAACTGCAACCGCACTCGTAGTAAAAAATGAACTATTTTCTGACCCAGAGGTAGCTATGAAACAGTTCGCACTCAAAGTATATGACGGTTACACCTATATCTTTGACTCCACCAGAAACCCGCTTCGGCACATTCCAGATCCAGTGAGCCGCTTCCACATTATGACTGTATTAGCCTGTATGTGGAGCTTTGCCTTTGCCACCTACATCGGCAGTATGATTGTGTTTGGGGTAAGCCTTGCTGCACACATTATTTTGCTTTTGATGTTCTTTTTTACCATGTCTGTGTTCTATGATGCGCAGAAGAATAAGTCGTCATGGCTGTTAAAGTTGCGCCGCGAAAAGCTGAAACAGGGCTAAAGCCCTTTGTCGATAGAGAGTATGGCTGCAAACAAGGTCGCGCACCTTGCTTGCAACAGCCTCAGTAGCGCTGCGACAAAATTAAAGTTACACAAAAACGCTGCGCATCATGGGTGATATTCAGCTGCCAGCCGAGCTCGTCGCACAGCCTGCGCGCCAGGTCCAGGCCCAGGCCGTAACCAGAGGCATTATTTAACTCGTCCGGTGCGTGCGTGTTTTGCGCATTATCCTCAGTGCTATGATCATACTCGCGGTTTTCAATCTCCAGGATATGTTGCGTCTGGGTCACTGAAATCGCGCCATGATGGGTGTGCTGAATGGCATTTCTCAACAGGTTGCCAATCACAATGGTGGCGCCAGAGTGGGACAGCTCGCAGTGATAGTCGTCGGTATGCATCGCGACATCAACCTGCTTGCCCTGTTTAAGGTAGGCCAGGTCCTGCATCAGTGCGTCTATTAGCTCGGCCAGTTTAACCGGTTTTAAATCCCGCAGTGGTTGCCCCTTGCGGCTTAGCCACAATAGGGTTTCGGTGAGTGCGACCATGGCCTGGCTGGCGTGGTCTATGCGCATTAGTGCTTTTTGGCCTTTGTCGTTGCGGGGGTCGTCCAGACGGTGCAACAGCTCTACGCTGCTGCGGATCACGGCGATGGGCGTGCGCAGTTCGTGGCTGGCGTAGCTAACAAACTCCTGCTCTCTGTCGAGGCTATGTTTGACCTGTTGCAGGCTTTGCTGGATAAGTTCCGCCAGTGTGGTCAGCTCGCGATATCTGAATACCGGTGGTGGTTCGTCGAGCGAGTGATGATCCAGCTCGGCCGCCCATGCGTGCAGCTCTGCGACGGGCCGGGTCACGGTGCGCATTAGCATCACCAGGATCGCAGCAAACAATGCGAGCGTGCCCAGCGCAAAGAGTATTCCCAACATTTCAGGCCCCTGAAACCAGGATTTGGGCGGTGTTTTTGGGGCGGTAAAATGATGAGCCACAAAGCCGGACTGGCCATTGGGCGTTTCAAAAAACATTACAAAGCGGGCTTCGCTGGGCCTTGTCAGCATATTATCCCGGGTAACCAGCTTGTGTAATGTGTTGGTCTCTATTTCCTGGCGGGTAAACGCCGCACGGATGGGCTCGGGTAAATCCTGCCACTGACTGGCCACCACAAAGTTGTGCGCCTGGATCGGATAACCGGGCTGCGGATGATGGGCCTGAGCCATATTCAGCATAGTGCCTTTCATCATGTCATCGAGCCCGGTAAAAAAACTGTTGGTCCAGAGCACTGACAACAGACTGATCACCAAAGTGGCCAGCACCAGCAGGGCGGCAAGGATATAGCGGCGCAAGCTCATATGTATGGGGGCCATTAAACTTTCTCCTCATGGCAATGCAGCTTAAAGCCCTGTCTGGGAATGGCGTCGAGGGTGATATGGGTTGTGCATGCCGCCAGCGCTTTGCGCAGGTGGTGAATATGCACTTTAAGCGCGTTGCTGTCGGGTTGTTCATCGCCCCAGATAGCCTGTAACAGCACTTGCCTGGTAACCAGGTTAGGGTGGGCACGCAGCAGGGTTTCAAGTATTACCATGCCGGTGGGGCTGAGCTTAAGTCGGCTGCCTTGATACGTGGCGTCACGGCCATCTATATCCAGGCACAGCCCGGCCAGCTCCAGCCGTTTTATTTCGCCGCTTTTGCGTTTGGCCAGGATTTTTACCCTGACCACCAGCTCCATCATGGCAAAGGGTTTGACTAGGTAATCGTCGCAGCCGGTGGCAAAACCGGCCAGTTTGTCTTCGAGCTGATCTCGCGCGGTGAGCATGATCACTGAGGTATCGTCGCCTTCGTCGCGCAGTGCCTGACAAGTCTGCAGGCCATCCATCCGTGGCAGGTTTAAATCCAGAATGATCACCTGATAGTGGTTGTCGCGGATCAGGTTGAGCGCGGCGACCCCGTTGGCTGCGTGGTCGCAGATGATGTTTTCCAGCTCAAAGTAATCAATGATGTTACCGGCCAGTGCCAGGTCATCCTCAACTAAAATGACGTTGATCATGGGGGACATGCTCCGTACGAATGGGGCTGGATCGGCTCATCAGGTTGGCAATATCGTGGCTGATCAGCAGTAAAACAGGAATTAAAAACAAGGTGATGGCAGTGGCAAACAAGATGCCATAGCCCAGCGATGCCGCAGCGGGGATCAGAAACTGCGCCTGCTGCGAGGTTTCACCCAAAATAGGATACAGTCCGGCAAAGGTGGTCAGTGACGTCAGCAGTATTGCGCGCAGGCGACCCGTGCAGGCTTCAAGTAGCGCATTTTGCATGGTTTTCCCCTCATTGCGATAGCGATTAAACTGGCTGACCAGCAGCAGGCTGTCGTTGATCACCACGCCACTGAGCGCCAGTATGCCATTTAAGGATAGAATACTGAGCGTTAAACCTAAGCCCCAGTGTCCTAAAATCGCGCCCACAAAGCCAAACGGGATCACCGACATGATGATCAGGGGCTGCCAGTAGGATTTCAGTGGGATAGCCAGCAATGCATAGATGGCCAGCAGCGCCAGCAGGTAAGCCGAGCTCATTGAGTCGGTGGCTTCTTTTTGGTGCTCGGCTTCTCCGGCAAAGTGCAGCGTCAGTGTAGGGTACTGCGCACGTAGCTCTGGGACCACGCTTTGTTCGAGTTGGGCCACTAATTCAGTGGGGGTCAGCTGGGTTTTATTCACCGCAGCGGACACAGTGACCGCTCTGACGCCGTTGATACGGGTAATGGACTGTACTTCGCTGGTGTAGATCACTTTAGCAACGTTGCCCAGCGGCACGGTTCGTCCGTCCGGGGCACGCACCCGGGCTGCAAGCACATCCCCTTGTTCGCTGCGCTCATCCAGCGGGTAGCGAACCCTTACTTTCACTTCATCTTTGTTGCGCATATAACGTTGTACCACTTCTCCGCCAAAGGCTTGCAACAGCTGGCGTGCCAGTAGCTGAGTGGTAAAACCGCGCATTTCGCCTTCTTCGGTGACTTCAAAGCGCATCGTCGCTTCGCCCGGTGCCAGCGAGCTGTCGATGCTGTGTACGCCACTGATATCGCGCAGCGCCTGTTGCAGGGTCGCTTCGGCGGCCTCTAACGTTTCGTCGCTGGTACTTTTTAGCTCCAACTTAAAGTTGGACACGCGCGCCAGTTGCGCCTGAATGTGCAAGGTTTTACTGGCCTCCGGGGTGCCTGCGATGGCGCGCCAGCGCTTCGCCAGTTCGCTCAGGGTGTAGGGCTGGGTGCCGGCCAGCTCCACATTGAGTGTGCCGCTCTGATCGCCGGTGGCGCTGACCGACACGCTGGCGATGTGGCTGATGTTTTGCTCGTCCAGTAATTGCTGCTCGGCCTGATATAGCTGGGCTTCCAGCTGATCCAGGTTGCGGGCAGTCTGGCCAAAACTGGCGTCGTTGTATAATGTCATGGTGGCGGTGATGGTATCGGCTGGCAGTCCGGGGAAAAAGCCCACTCTGACCATGCCCTGGGTGATCAGGCTGATGGCCAGAAAAAACAGTGCAACAAAGCCCATCAGTGCGGCGTAGCGAAAATGCATCACGTGCTCCAGTGCCGGCTTGTACAGGCGTTGATTAAAGCCGGTCAGTAGACCGTCTGCCTTTTGTTGCACGCGATGCCACAGCATCGCGATGCGGTTTGGTTGTTGCTGGGTTTTTTGTCGGGTGCGAACGTGCGCCAGATGCGCCGGTAAGATCAGTTTAGATTCCACCACAGACAGCAATAAACATAAGGTGACCACAGTGCCAAACTGCGCATACAGAACGCCCAGCCCGCCCGAGATATTGGCTAGTGCCGCAAAGGCTGCAACGGTCGTTAATACGCCAAACAGGGTAGGGACTGCGACCAGGTGGGTGCCTTTGATGGTGTTACTGAGGGTGTCGCCAAAGCGTTTTCGGGTGGTGTAAATGCTTTCACCCACCACCACGGCATCGTCCACGACTATGCCCAGCGCCATAATAAAGCCAAAGGTGGTCATTTCGTTGAGGGTCATGCCCGTGTAGGGCTCAGTCATAAAATACAGGCTGCCAAAGAACACAAAAGGCAGGCCCGCAGCAACCCAGAAAGCCACCTTCAGGTTTAAAAATAGTGCCAGAACCATAAACACCAGGGCAATCCCGCTCAGCGCGTTCAGGCTCAGCAGGCTCAGGCGCTCGGTGATCAGCTTAGAATTGTCGTACCAGGTGATAAGCGAAGCGCCTTCAGGCAGCTTGCTTTGCCACTTGGCCACCACGGCTTTGGCCTGCGCCACGCTTTTACTCATATCGCCATATTCGTCCATCACTATGGTAATGCCGTAGGTGGGATGACCGTTAAAGCGGGCCAGATGAAAGCTGTCATCGGCAAAGGTGTCTTGTAATGTGGCAACGTCACTGAGTCGAATGCTTTTGCCCGCAGCTGTAGTCGCGACCACAATCGAGGCAAAGTCGCTGGCATAAAGCGCCTGCTCGGCAGCTTTGAGGCGCAGTACCTTATCCGGGTTACGCAGGCTGGTGGTCAGTGCCGTGCCGGAGTACTGATTAATGGCCTCGGCCACGTCGCTGAAACTGAGCTGATAGGCTTGCAGGCGTGCCTCGTCGATTTCAATGGCCACCAGCGGATCGCGGTGATCGTTTTGGTTGAGCGTGGCGATATTGGGCTGAGCCAGTAAGTCGTCGGCAAGCTGGCTGCCCAGGGTTTGCAGTGTCTGAGTCGACAACTCGCCAAACAGCTGCACCCGGATCACTTCCTGCTCCCGCTGGGCCGTGGTGATCACGGGTTTTTCGGCATCTTCTGGCAGGTTGTAGATGGCATCAACCTGGTTTTTAATGTCTCTTTGTAAGGTATCCAGGTCATGTTGCGAGGTTTTTTCTACCAGTACCTGCACACTGCTGGCGCTGGCTGTGGTGGTAACGCGTTTGATCCCTTTGACGGATTCCAGCGCGTTTTCTATGGCGATTGCAATGCCCTGCTCAGCCTGAGCGGCGCTGCCGCTTGGGTAGGCTACGCTGATCTGTATTGTGTCCGGGTCTTGTTGCGGAAAGCCTTCTTTGCGCAGACTACCGGCGCTGCTTAGCCCCAGCAGGATCACTGCCAGCATAAGCAGGTTGGCCGCAACCGGGTTTTTGGCAAACCAGGCAATGATTAAAAAACGTTCAGTCATGGGCGTGCTCCTCTGTTACTGGGGTGACCTTCATGCCGTCGAGGTAGGCACTGAGCGGGCGTAGCACAATGTTAGCCTGGTGCATGCCTTTACGCGCCTTGATATAAACGGCGCCGTGCTGGCGAAACTGGAGCTGCGGGGTAAAGTGCGCCAGACGATTTTCTTCATCGACATACCAGACATGATTTTGCTGCGACAAGGCTGACGCGGGAATGCGCCACAGGTCGTTTTGCTCCGCGCCCTCAATGTGCACCTCCACATAGCTGCCAAAGTACAACGGCTGAGCCTGATCTAGGGGGTTGTCTACGCTGACAATGGCCAGACGCTGGCGCGACTGAGGGTCAATGTGCTGGCTCAGACGCGTCACTTGGCCATGCCATTGTGTATCTGCGGTAGCGCTTGTGGCATCGTTGAGAGTAACCGACCAGCCGCCCTCGGGCATCGCCTGAGTGGGCAGGTGCTGCCATTGCTCGGCGCTGAGTTCGACGGACACTTCGGCCTGCGCTGTGCTGTAAAGTGTGGCAATGGGGCTGCCCGGTTGCACATAACTGCCAGGCTGCACCGAGCGCGTGACTATGGTGGCATCAAAGGGCAGGGTAAACTGGCTGGCAGCCAGGTTGTACCGGGCACTTTGCAGCTGCGCTTTCGCTAAACTTAGCTGCGTGGCCACAACGTCTTGCTGCGGTGCACGTAAAGAAGACAAGATCCCATTACTGTCGGTGCTGGCCAGCTGGCGCCATTGCGCCTTGTTTGGTGAGCTCTGTAGCTTTTCTTCCTCCGCATCCAGTTTGGCTTGTGCCAGTGATACTTCGGCACTGGCCAGCGCCTGTTGCAACTGGGTGTCGTCTATACGTGCCAGTACGGTTCCCGTCGGCAGGCGTGCGCCTTGCTTAAAGTCTGGGTGTAGCTGAGTCACCCGGCCGCCCACTTCGCTACTGAGCGTCAATGCGTGAGTGGCCTTGACTGTGCCATGCGCGGTAATGACCCGAGTGTAACTGGCTGCCTGCACGGTCGTGACCGTGACCTGAGGCAGGCTCAGGGCTGCGCTCGTTTGTTGGCGTTGCTCAGAGCCAGGCTGAGGCTGGGCCTGCGCTTCGGCACCACCCAGCGAGGGGATTGCAAAAACAATGGCAGCACACAGGCCACAAAAAGCCAGCTGGGTAATGAGTAAACGGTTGTTGAGTAACGTCATGATGAATTCTCTGAATAAGCACTTAGGTTTGCCCGCCGATTTTTGATGCGGGTAAAAAGTAACCGTCAGTCTAAAGAGTGTGCGGTTAAAGGCGGGTTAAAGAGATTTGTATGCGCTGCAAGTCTTTGATTAAACTATGAAGAAGAAAAAGCCGCAGGTAGGACTACGGCTTTGGGGGTTGATATTAGATATCAACTGGGCAAAACAGAGCGAGGACGCTAGTTTAGCTTGCGGTTCTGTTTATGATCTTTTGGGTGGTCAGGACGAATGAGGTCGGCCTGAATACTCACGCCCTCATTCTGGCCATCACCTGAGAGCAAAAAGTAATACCAGCCGGGGGCTGCGCCGTCGATGCGCAGAAACTCGGTGTTATCTGCTGAGCGTGAGGCAAAGGTATACATGCTGGTGCTGGGCCAGAACGTGCTAACAAACAGGTCGCTATTGCCAGCGCCGTGTCGGGTACGAACTTCCAGCGTGCTACCCGGCTCAGTCACTTTGATAAAAAAGTAACTATCACCAGGCGCTGCACATTGGGCGCGGCCAGGCATAAGCTCAGCGTAGCCACTGGGCAGGCCCTGCTCGCAGGCATTGACGATATCGCGGGGTTGCTCACCCGGCTCACGCAGGGCGCTGTCGATACCCGCTGCAATGGTCAGTCCTTCATAGCCCTGCGGAGCCAGTACAGAGACAAAGTGGTGGCCACGATTGACGGTTACTTTCAGCACCTGCTCGGTGCCTGTGCCACGCGATATTGCCTGAGCATTGGCCGGGTCGGCCCATTGGTCGGCGTTGTAAAACAGGCGAGGGCGTCCTGCGCCACCACGGCTGCTGAAGTACAAGGTGGTGTTATCCTGTGCGACATCCACATAAAAATAATGGGCTTTGCCCGAAATACACTCACCCTGCGCCAGCAACAAGCGGCTGCCAGTTACCGCCGTATCGCCCTGACGGCAGTCTGCGGGCAGATATAAGGGCACACCCTGATAGTTTTTGGCAAACAGTTGCAGGCCATCCGGATCGCCTTCCTGTGGTTGCGGCAGCCAGGCCGTGAGGCACTCTGCTTGCTTTACACATGGATCGGTCAGGGCCTTCATAAAGTTGACCAGATCCGCTTTTTCCTGAGTGCTCAGCTCCAGCTTGCGCAGTACCGGGGCACCGTCGGCAATTTCATCATCAATGATTTTCGCGGCGGCATCGGTGTGCTGTCGGGTGTCGGGGAACAAGTCGACACAGTTTTCTATGTCTTTGAATTGGGGTTGTCTGCACCAGCCCTGATTGTCTATGTAGTTATCTAATACCGCATGGTAATCATCGTAATGCTCGACCACTTCCTCCAGCGTATCGTAGCTGCCCGCATGTCCGTATGGACCGGTGACCTCGACGTTCAGCAAGGTCGTGGAGCGAAAGCTGTAGATATCATCCAGGTTCTGGTTGCGCAGCATACGGCCACGGTCATTGCTTTCATCGCCGGGCTCACCAGTGCCAGGCCCAATTTGTGGAAACGCCAGGCGGTGGTGGTTGGTGCCTTTGGTCTGACTAAAGCTGTCGGTGTTGTGACAGCCAATGCATTGGGTGGGCAAAAAGTCTGGCTCGCTGCCACCATCTGATGGCGGAGGAGGCATATACAGATACAGGTAGGCCCCGCGTTTTTCGGATTCACTCAGCGCGTTTTTATCACCCTGAACGTAGCGGTTCCAGGGGTTGTCAGTAAAGTTCATCGATTGCTGGTAAGCTGCCAGTGCGCGGGTGATATTATCGAAAGTAACGATTTCTTCGGCGCTTTTATCGCCATAGACCGCGGCAAAATAATCCCGCCACTGGTTGCGAAACAGCTCGTCCTGGGCGCTGCCATAGTTGCCGATACGCGCTGCCAGGTGGGCCCTGACAGCTTCATTGGGCGCGCCTTTCATAAACTCAAAGCCCTGCATTTCTGAGGGGGTAACGACCGGAAAGCGCGCTTGCGCCGCTAACAAGGAGTCACCTGCATTGGGGTCGGCTTCACCATGTGGCACATCCGGCGTGCTTATTCCCTGCTCGGGGTTCAGCCAGTCCAGAAACTCCACCCGGGCATCACGAAACAAACTGCGTTTATGTACCCAGGCATTGAAAAGACTGGGCGAGTTGCGTGGCACATAAAATTGCCCTGTGGTGGTTTTACGGCCCGGCCCGAGTACATCCGGGTCTTGCGCGAGTGTGCCCACGGGCAGGGAGAGGCCATCACCGCCGCCCAGGTAGGGGTGGTGACAGCTGGCGCAGGCGACTTGCTTATCGCCACTGAGCGCTTTGCTAAAAAACAGCAGCTTACCCAGTTTGACTTCGGGGTCATCGACGCCGGGTAAGTCAAAGCCGTTATCGGGCTTGCCTGTCAGGCCATGCTGAGCAATAAGCTCAGTGAGCGCCTGATCTAAGTCATCGGGAATGGGCAGCGCGTGTGCGTTAAACGCGCTGCCCACTAAAAGTGCAATGGCACTCGTTTTAACCTTTCTCATGTTGATCTTCCTTTCACTACAGTTGCTTTAGTACGGACGGGCCGGCTCAGAGGTTAAGCTAACGTGTTTTGGGTTAAATAAAGGTTAAAGCTGATGTGGGTATAAATATTCCCAATTGGCTAATAATGCACTTTGGAAAATGGAGTGATCAAAGTATGAGCTATTTTTATAAATGTTTTTTAATGAATGATTATTTATTAATCTCGGTTTGATTTAAATAAATATTTCATCAATTTCGGCTTTTTGCGACTATAAAAACCTGATATTGTTATCGCGAATTACGTAACTAACCAAAGGAAATTAAGATGTTACTTAAACTAAGCAAAAAGACGGTAAAAAACCTTAACACCACTTCTGCTAAACTTAACCCACAGCAAACTCCACAGGTTGCTGGTGGTACTAACCTGGACACGCTTATGTGTCTGAAAACCATGCAGTGCCCGCAAACCTGGCAGTGCGCTTAATTGCTATTGTATGACCTGAACAGGCGCCCGAGAGGGTAACCTGATAAGGTGATATTTTTAGTTTCTTGCTAGACAATGTTGTTGATCGTAGGTCAGTTTACTGGCCTGCTTTATGTTTCTGAGCGCAGTGCGGTGATTCAGAAATGCCCTTTCTCCATCTCATCTTGAAGCGCTAATTTGGTAAAACCTGCAACACTCATGACCTTGGTTACATTGCTTAATCACACTGAGTATCCGCTCATATGTGAATGAGTAGATAGATACGCATTAAATTGAATTGCAGTGACTAATGAGGTTCCTTTTACTCATTATTTGCAGGTGTACCATATAATGAGTAAATTTCTGCACATTACTGTCAGTGTACTTTATTACGAAAGAAGTGATTTTACAGGCGTTTGTCGAAGCGCAATGGCATGACATAGCGATTTATAACCTCCTGCATTTATGTCTGAATTACTCAGCGTGAGCATAATAGCGTATTACTTAGCTATCTTTATGCTCTTTGGGTAGCGCCTTGCGAGAGTTCAGAATAACAATCGCAATATAAACCAGGGTGACATAAAAATTCACGAACGGGATCAGTGAGGCTCCCAGCGCCACTTTCTTACTGTAGTGGTATTTATGTGCAATGGTTAAATTCACGATAACAAACAAGATAGCCTGAACTGCGAACACAAATGGGGCGAGCGATAACTCGCCGTTTCTGAGCATGTCTAACATAGTCGGGTCTTCATTCTTATAATGGGTTTAATTGATAGGCGTTATTTCAATACGCAGATGCTGCGCCGTGTCATCCAGGTGTTTCACCCTGAAATCTGAATGATACTCAGCCGCTTTTTCCAGAAACTGTTGCTGCCTGGCGTGCGAAGAAAACGCATAAATGCCCTGTAAAGTCGTGCCTGCATCAGCAATTGGGTTGCCGTCTGCGTCTGACGCGCTGCCGGGCACATAACTGAATCTCAGTCTGGCACTGGCAAGCGTTGGGGCTTTCATCAAAATATGAGAGCCGTCTGCAAATTCAAACCGCAATTCCATGCCTGCCAAATCGATGAATGGATTCAATGCGCCAAACATACTATCCATGATAGACGTGATTTGAGTGCCATAATACGTAACCGTCTCATTGTCTTTTATCCAGTCGTCAAATCTTTGCCGGCTGCTGGGGTTTCGTGCCAGCTCCCACGCTGAATTAAACGGGTAATATCCGGGTCCCGCACTGGCATTACCCGGCACCTTGATTTTAGCGGTCATCCGAAGGTTATTGTCTGTGTGGGCATTAGGCGTAGCTGCCGTCATAACAACCGGGGCGTTTATGCCTGCGGTATTGTGCTCAGATGCAGCAACAGGGCCTGCAAGTGAGAGCATAACGAGCACGGGGAGTCTGTTTAAAATCATCGTTGCTTTTTTTAGTATTCTTAGTGGCATATTAACGGGTAATGTTACTGGTTTGTACCAAAAACATCAAAGACCATCGCTCACCATTTCGAGCTGTGGCTTGAGGCGTATTATTTGACTGATGGAGGAGAGGGTAGGGCACGCACAAAGCCGTGCCCCGGATGGTTTTTAAAGGCTGTGCCTTAGTGTGCTACTACAATCAGGCGAATGGCGTCCAGTTTAACCTGCGCCTTGCTGATGTGCTCGCTCAGTGCGCTGCGCTGTTTGTCGAATACCTGAATTTCTTCGTCGCGGATATTCGGGTTAACGGCTTTCAGTGCCTGCAGGCGGGCCTGTTCATCACCCAGGCGGGTTTCCATTTGTGCCTGTGCCGCCTGTTGCAGCTCAGCCATCTGTGCTTTGGCCTGCTCTTCGGCTTTGCTGATCAGCGGGTGAATACCTGATTGCAGGGCATTGGCCAGCTTACTGGCGGTTTGTCTGCCAACCGCAGAAAGCTGGTTGTTAAAGGCATCAAAAGCCACGTTCTGTGCCAGGTCGTTACCGCTTTTGTCCATCAGCACTCGGATAGGCGTTGGTGGCAGGAAGCGACCAATTTGCAGTGATTTAGGCGCTGAAGTTTCGGCCACAAAGATCAGCTCAACAAAGAAAGTACCCACCGGCAGCTTGTTGTTTTTCAACAAAGCAACGGATGCACAACCAAAATCGTCGTCACAGATCATGTCCATTACGCCTTCAACCATAGGGTGGTCCCAGCTGATAAACTGCGCGTCTTCCTGTGACAGCGAGGTGCCACGGTCAAAGGTCACGGTAATGCCATCGTCTTTCAGACAGGGGAACGACGGGTTCAGCATATGCTCTGTGGGTTTCAGGATGATGGTATTTTCACCTTTGTCTTCCTGATTGACACCAAAGATATCGAATACATTGATCATGTAAGTTGGCAGCACTACGTCGTCGTCCAGCGTTTCGATTTCTTCAACGATACTGTCCGCTTTGCCCATACCACTTGAGTGCAGTTCCAGCAGGCGGTCACGGCCTTGCTCCATCTTGGCGCGTAGTACCGTGTTTTGCTTGGCAACCTGTTCAAGTAGCGGATCGAGCGCTTCTTCGTCACAGTTGTGCGCAGCTACCAGTTCCAGCAAGTCGTCAGAGAACTCTTTGTACAGCAGCTGTCCTGTGGTGCTGGTGGTTTCGAAGGCATCCAGCGCTTCGTCGTACCAGCGCAGTAACACTTCCTGTGCGGTATTTTCGAAGTAAGGCACGTGAATGTTCACATCCTGTTGCTGACCAATGCGGTCAAGGCGGCCAATACGTTGCTCCAGCAGATCCGGGTTGAGTGGCAAGTCAAACAGCACCAGGTGATGGGCAAACTGGAAGTTACGACCTTCCGAGCCAATCTCTGAACATAACAGCACCTGGGCAGAGTCATATTCGTCGGCAAAGTAAGCCGCCGCACGGTCACGCTCTATGATTGACATTCCCTCGTGGAACACCGCCGACTTAATGCCTTCGCGCTCGCGCAGGGTTTGCTCCAGACTGATGGCGGTTTGTGCTTCGGCACAGATCAGCAACACTTTTTGCTGTTTCAGCTCTTTGAGTTTGTCGATCAGCCAGGCAACGCGCGGGTCAAACTGCGTCCAGCTGGCGCTTTCGCCTTCAAACTCCTGGAAGATTTTTTCCGGGAACAGGGCGCGCAGGGCACTTTTTTCAGCGCTCTGAATACCGCCAATATTACCCATCACAGAAATGGCGGTTTTGTACTGCTTTGGCATTTCTACCGGGCAGGCGTGTAATTTACGGCTTGGGTAGCCGTCGATGCCACTGCGGCTGTTACGGAACAAAATACGGCCCGTGCCGTGTCTGTCTAACAGGTTGTTTAGCAGCGTCTGCTTAGCAGTCTCTTCGCCTTGTTCAACCTGACTCAGCAGGTCGCTGATGTCGGTTTCTTTTAACAGCTCACTCAGGGTTGCCTTGGCTTTGTCGTCAAGTTTGCCATCCTGAAGCAATTTATTGGCAGCATCGGCCACTTCTTTGTAGTGACTTTCTTCCTCTACAAAGGCGTCGTAATCGTAGAATCGGTCCGGGTCCAGCAATTGCAGACGCGCAAAGTGGCTGCGGTGGCCAAGCTGATCCGGTGTGGCGGTAAGCAGGATAAGGCCGGCAATGTCCTGACTCAGCTCAGCAATACGCTGATATTCTGTGCTGGGTTTGTCTTTTTCTACCGTCAGGTGGTGGGCTTCATCCACAACCAACAGATCCCAGTCGGCCAGTGTAGCCTGCTCAAACCAGCGGCGTTTCTTGGTGATAAACTCCAGGCTGACCAATACCAGTTGCTCGGTTTCAAACACGTTGGGTGAATCCGCGAAAGCTTCGTCGCAACGGTCTTCATCAAAAATAGAAAAGTGCAGGTTAAAGCGGCGCAGCATTTCAACCAGCCACTGGTGTTGCAGGCTCTCTGGCACCACAATCAGTACCCGGCTGGCACGGCCAGTGAGGATCTGTTGATGTAAGATCATGCCCGCTTCGATGGTTTTACCTAAGCCCACTTCGTCCGACAGTAACACCCGTGGCGCGAAACGTTTACCCACTTCGTCGGCAATATAGAGCTGGTGTGGGATCAGGCTGGCGCGCTGACCTATTAACCCTTTTAAATGAGACTGCTGGCGGCTGAACTGGTGCTGCCAGGTTTGATAGCGCAGGGTGTAGCGGTCGAAACGGTCAACCTGGCCTGCAAATAAGCGATCCTGTGGCTTATTAAACTTAATGAAGTGATCCAGAAAGGTCTCTTTTAGCGCGACTGGCTCTTGTGTGTCCAGGCGTTCGCCGTGGTAGCATAGCAGGTCGCCTTGTTCTTCAACTTTTTCAACACGCATTTCCCATTCGTCAACACAGCGGATCACATCACCGGGATTAAAAATCACGCGGGTAACCGGGGCTTCCTGCACAGAATATACGCGGTTTTCACCGCTGGCGGGAAACAATATAGTCATCTGGCGACCTTCCAGTGCCACTATGGTGCCCAATCCTAAATCTGATTCAGTATCACTGATCCAGCGCTGACCTAAGGAAAAATTCATGCTTGTCTCGTCTCGCGGAAAAAAGGCGGCCATGGTACCGAGAAGCACCGCCTTGTTCAAGGTTGTGAGGGGACGAGAAACATGCTTAAAGTGTGATTTTTTTCACTTTAAGCTATTGACCTGCGCGATTGTTTCAGCAGGGGAGATGTATGGTCCTGTTTAGCGCCATTCCGGGCAAGCGTGTTCACGTCTTCACAGCAAAAAATAAGCATAGCTCAGTTGCTCAAAATTGACGTATTTAACTCAAACCGTCATCTGGGGTGCTTATCTTAACTGTCATAAAAACGACTTTTGTGACAAATAGACTAAACTTAAGGTAAGGACACAGGCTTGCGTGGCGACCAAGTCTTTGTTCAGTAGTAGTTTTCACTAAATAGGAACGCACTATGGGAAATGATGACCTCGACCGGAAAATGTATGTGTTAGATACCAACGTACTCCTTCACGAACCCCTCGCTTTCTTTTCATTTCAGGAACACGACGTAGTAATCCCCATGACAGTTCTGGAAGAACTGGACCACATAAAAGACAGAAAACGCGATGTCAGCAGCGATGCCAGGGTGGCGATCCGCAGTCTTGACGACGTGTTACGTGATGCATCACCTGAGCAAATGCTCGAAGGTGTTGCCTTGCCTAAAGTGCAGCGCGATACCCATAAACCCGCCAGCAGTGGCAAGCTCATTGTGATCAATGACCACTTGTATCCCGATAGCATCTCCGGGTTGCCTGGCAACGAAAATGACCACCGCATTATTAACTGCGCCATACAGTTACAAAAGCAATACTCAGACAAAAAAGTGGTGCTGGTCACCAAAGACATCAATATGCGCCTGAAGGCCAAAGGGGCCGGGCTCAAGTTTGTTGAAGATTATCGTACCGATCAGTTGATCGACGACATTAACCTGCTGACCTCAGGATACAACAAATTTAGCGGCGACTTTTGGGCCAATGTAGGCGAATGCCAGACCGAGCAGCAGGGGCGTTACACCTTGCACCAGGTGCCCGCCAAACTGATGCCTGAAGTGTTTGTTAATGAATACCTGATAGACGAGGGTGAGCACTTTGCCGCTCGTGTGACGGGTTACGACGCGGAGCACGTCACCCTCAAGGACATCAGTGTAGAGCGATTGATGCACCAGCAGGCCTGGGGCGTTTCTCCTAAGAATGTGTATCAGGGCATGGCGCTCGATGCGCTGCTTGACCCTAACATTGAACTGGTGATCCTGACCGGTCCGGCGGGCTGCGGTAAAACGCTGTTGGCACTGGCCAGTGCGCTGGAAATGATCATTGAAAAGGGCGTGTATGACAAAGTGATTGTAACGCGTAATACGCCGGAAATTGCGGAAAGCATCGGCTTTTTACCCGGCACGGAAGAAGAAAAAATGGCTCCGTGGCTGGCCGCTATCACAGATACCCTGGAGGTGCTCCACAAGCACGACGAGAGCCCCATTTCGAGTCGTAACTACATCATGGAAAAGGCTAACATTCAGTTTAAGTCGGTCAACTTTATGCGCGGGCGCAGCATTCAGAATGCGGTGGTGATCCTGGATGAAAGCCAAAACCTTACGGCCTCGCAACTGAAAACCATTATTACCCGCTGTGGTGAAGGCACCAAACTTATCTGTACCGGCAATCTTGCACAGATAGACAGTAACTACCTTACCCCGGTTACCTCGGGGCTGACCTATATTGTGGAGCGCTTTAAGGACTTTGAAGGCTCTGCCACCATTAACCTTAACGGCGTGGTAAGAAGTCGTCTGGCTTCATTTGCCGAGCAAAACCTATAACACCGGGCGGGCCTGTGTGGCCCGCTTTTTTCGCTTTGTGGCGAACCAAACTCACTTGAAAGATTGGCAACTGCTCGTTACTCTTGCTAAAACAAGGAACTAACGTCGAGCTGCTGCGTGCCGCAATTTCTCCCTCTTAAGAACTATCGTAAGGCGATCAGTGTTGCCTTGCTGGTACCTATGCTGCTGGCCGTGGTGCTGTGCTTTCACCTTTATCAGATTAAGCTTGAGCGCCAGTATCAGGTCTATCAGGCGCAGTTTTTTGTGCTCGCCGGGCAAGTTGAGCAGGAAACCCTGGCCGCACAAACCGTCATCACCAGTATTCGCAATAGCCTGTCTGAGCCCATACGCTATGAGCTGGATGCCGACTGGCAGCAGAACATTCGCCAGCAGGCCGGTTATTTTTATCGCCAGCTGCCCGATAACGGCGGCGAGGTGGTCGGGCTTGGCCGCTTTGTTCCAACTCCGGAGCTGGTTGCGCAGTGGCAGCAGATCATGGCGCTGGGCCCCAGTTTTAACACGGCACTGGCACTGATCGATGAGCTCGAAGCGGTTGTTTTTGTTCAGGACAATGGGTTTGCCTTTGTGAAGCGTCGTGATACCAGTCAGAGCAACCTGCTGACGGCCATTGTTGAGTCGCGTTTTACACCGCAATTCAGTCAGGGGATCACCGCCACCAGCATGCCAACCCGGGTTTTTGGTAAGCGCTATTTTGCACTGGGTCAGCGTCTGGCCAGCGGCTCGCTGTCGCAAATTTTGCTGATCTACGATGTAGATAAATTGGCAGGCCGGTTGCAACATATGGCTTTTGGCGGCGGAGGGTTGGCGTTAAAGGGCACCCAGCCGGGTGTGACGCTGGCTACCAGCAAAGACTACCAGGAGATTGCAGAAGCTGAGGTACGCGCAGCAAAGTTGCCCTGGGACGGTGGTGTGCAGTTTAGCTATCGCCCTGCGGCTCAGCCTTTCACCCTGAACTTTGCGCAGGACGAAGCCAGCTTTTCTGCACCGGCTCGATACGAAGTGCTGCTTGAGCTGGGTTTTCTGATCCTGTTTATTGTCTTCACGTTCGCCGCTTATGTGTGGCTCAACGCGCAGGTGTTTATCCGGCCACTTAAGCACTTTGTGCGATATCTGACCTACCAGGAGAATACTCCCCAAGCGACTATGGACTATGCGGTTCCTAAAGACTGGCAACCCTGGTTTTTAGAGATTAAGCGGGTCGTGACACAAAAGCGCAATGCGCTGCAACAATTGCAAGACAATAACGCAAAGCTGGATGAGCAGGTGCAGCAGCAGAAGAAAGCCCTGTCACGCAGTTTAGAGGCCAAAGAGCGCCAGGCTGCTTTACTGAAAACTGTCCTCAACTCAGTGCCTGATCTGGTTTACTACAAGAATATCGATGGCTCTTTTATTGGCTGTAACGAGGCTTTTGAGCGCTTTATCGGGGTTTCTCAGGTTGACCTGGTGGCCCGTGAACATCAGGAAGTGACCGAGCGACACCTGGCTTTGCTGGATCTGGAACAGACCATGAATCGCCAGGGGCAGAGCCTGACCGATACCCTCGAGCTGGAGGGCAGTAGTTACCTGATCACGGTGTCGCCTTTGTATAATGACTTGCGCAAGCGTATTGGTACTTTGGGGGTTGCACGGGATATCAGCGAGCAGCAACAGGCTTTGACTGCATTACGGGCATCGGAGCAAAATTTTAAAGCCGCTATTGAGTATGCGCCTAACGGGGTGATTTTATTGTCTGTCGATCGCCTGGTGCTTGAACTGAATCGGGCGGCGCGTAAGTTATTCACGCGCGTTGATATTGGCAGCAGCCTGTATAGCGTATTCGAGGATGCCGATGTGGAGGCGCTCAATGATGTGCTGGATCATTGTCTGCAGGAGCGTCAAGGCGCCAGCGAGTTGAGCCTGGCTCAGCAAGACCCCAAACGCTGGTTGCATCTCAGTGTCTCTTTGGTCTGGGACAAGCAAAAGAACCCTAAATATTTTGTGATCCACATTCAGAACGTCACCGCGCTGATCCGTGCCCGATTGGATGCCGAGCGGGCCAACCATGCCAAAAGTCGCTTTATTGCCAATATCAGCCACGAGATCCGCACACCCATCAATGCCATTTTAGGTATGGTAAGCATTCTTAAGAGTGAGCTGGACGCCAGTAAAGAGCAGCAGAAACTGGAGCAAATAGAGCGCGCCGCCCAGCAATTACTGGCGATGCTCAATGATATTCTGAATTTTGCGCGGCTCGAAAGTGGTCAGGGTAAGCCCAACAACCAGCCGTTTTGTCTGGTCGATTTGGTAACCAGCCTGAGTGGCTTTATTACCCCGCTGAGCAGTGCCAAACAACTGGCGTTTGAGATAGAAGTAGACCCGTTTATCTGGCCAAGATTGATTGGTGATGAGGCGCGTATCAAGCTGGTGCTGATGAACCTGCTGGGTAATGCGGTGAAGTTTACTGAGTATGGCAGGGTTGGCGTAAGCCTGTCTTTGCAACCCGACATGCAAGCGTCCGGGCAGGCCATTAAATTTTGCGTCTGGGATACCGGCCCTGGGATCAGTGAGCGCGATCAGGCGCGTTTGTTTGATGCCTTTACACAGGGCAATGAGAGTAGCTCGCGAACTCATGAAGGGATCGGACTTGGTCTGGCAATAGTGAAGCAGGTGATCCAGTTATTGGGCGGGGAAATTACGCTGTGCAGCAAGCCCGAGGTTGGCAGCCGCTTTGAGTTTACCCTGCAACTGGAGCGCGCCGCATTGCCCGATGATGAACATCAAAAGTCCCTGTTTGTGATCTCTGACGAGCAGGCACCTTTGCCCTACCTAACTCACCAAGGGATCCGCCAAGGCAGTGTGGCTGATCTCAAAGCGCTCAGTGCAGCCGCTTCAGTTCATTATCTGGCGTGTGACAATCCTGCCCATATTGCGGCATTGAGTCAGACTGAATCTGGCCTGCATGCACATTGGCTGGTGCCCGACACCGCCGCATGTACTGACGTTTTACCAGCTAACTCCGACGCCCTCAGGTTATTTGCGCCGGTGTTTTATCAAAGTCTGAGCACCTGCTCACTGGAAGCGCCCAGAGCAGCGCCGCCAGAACCCTGCTTGTTATCGCCCTTGCTGTGTATTGTGGTCGATGACAACCCAGTGAATCTGGATATCAGTACCACAGTTTTGCAGCAGCGCGGTGCAACTGTGGTTGCGCTCAGCAATGCAGAGCAAATTGTCGATATTTGCCAGAAGCTGCGCCCCGATGTAGTGCTGATGGATTTATACATGCCCAATATCGATGGTTATGAAGCCAGCCGGCAGCTGCGTCGCCACTTTGACCGCGACACTTTGCCCATTATCGCCTTGACTGCCAATGCCCATGAACAGGAAAAACAACAGGCCATGGCGACCGGTTTAAATGGCTTTTTGGTCAAGCCTGTGACCCCTGCAGACTTGTGTGCGGCGCTACAGAATTACGTGCCGGACAGCGAGGTTATCTTTGATCACCCCTTTGCACTGGCCCAAATGATGGGGAAAGAGGCGCTGGTGCGCACAATGCTGGAAAAGTTTGCTAAGCTTTGTGAAGAGTACGTGAACACTTTGCACAACACACACAGTGCGCCTGAACTCGTTAGTCTGGCACATACCATTAAAGGCTCGGCAGCCGGACTGGGGCTGCGCCGTTTAGCTGCTCAGGCGCGGGAGTGCGAAACGGCTGCAAAGCAAGCGCAGCAAGCGGCGTTTGAGCAGGTGTCTGATGAACAAGCGCGGTTGCTGGCAGCCGCAGAACAAACTTTGTGTTTTATTTCGTTTTGGTTAAAAGGATAAGAAAATGCACAAATCGGCCCATATTCTGGTCTTAGATCCGGACCCGCTTAACCGGGTGGTGCTGCAAAATACCCTGGAAGAAATCTACCTGGTGACACTAAGTTCAACACCAGAACAGGCCCTGACCCAACTTAAAGGTGCGGGGGTTGATTTGATCATCATGGACAATCAACAACTGGGTAATGCTGGCGAGGTATTTTTGCAGGCGTTAAAAGCCAATGCAGAGACCGCTCAACTGCCTGTGATAGTGATCTCTGCAAGTGCCAGTTTTTTGGATGAAGCGCAGAGTCTTCAGCAGGGCGCTGTCGACTATATTACTAAGCCATTTAACCCCAATATCGTAAAAGCCCGGGTAAAAATTCATCTGGCCATCAAGCAGCGTAATGATCAGCTCAGCCAGCAAGCGCTGATAGATGGCATGACATCACTGCCCAATCGTCGGGCGCTGGATCAAACCCTGGCAACCTTCTGGCGACAATGCGCGTCGGGGGTTCGGCCGCTGGCGGTATTTGTGCTGGGGGTAGATCACTTTGAGCGATATAACCAGCTGTTTGGCCATATCCGGGGCGATGAATGCCTGTATAAGATTGCGCAGGTTGTTGCCGGGCTTATCAGTAATATGGATGGGTTTACGGCCCGGTATGATGGCGGACGCTTTGTTGCATTGCTGCGTGATATCAGTGAAATAGAGGCGCAAGAGGTCGCAGAGGCTATGCACAAAGCGGTGGCAGCGCTGGCTATTCGCCATCCTCAATCGCCAATTTGTGCGCATGTGACTGTGAGTGTTGGGATTTGCTACACCAAAGCAGACTTCTCAAGAGTGCACCGGGATCCGCTTGATTTGGCCGCAACCGCACTGAACGAAGCACGCGAACGGCAACAAAAAGGGGTGCTAAGTGTGATGTGAACGGTTCAGAGCGCGTTTACTCTGAACCGATAGCACAGCAGGTTATAGCAGGTGTGCCATAGCTGTATCGCCAAATCCAACGAGTTTGCTGTCTTTAAACAGTAAAGGTGTGCACTCATCTTTAGTAACAACGCCGTCTGAGTGCTTACTGTTGGTGGCAAAGTAAAGTACCTGATAAACGGTATCTCCCTTCGACACCATGTCTGTGTATTCAGGTGTGCCCAGCTTGCTCAGCACGCTCTGGTATTCAGTGCCGATTTTTAGTTGGCTGATCTTTTCGCGGTTTTCTCTTTGTTCTTTCTTCCAGCTGTGGTGACCGTTATATTCGCCATCTGTGACCGCAACGACACAGCCTGTCAGTGCGGTTGAACTTAATAGCGCAGTTGCGAGTAGTAGTTTTTTCATTTTTATATCCCAGGCTTAGCCGTCTTTATTTTCTTTGAATTATAGTTAGCAAAGAGTTTGCCATATTTTAAATTATTATAAATCAATATCTTACGTTTTGCGATAAAGTGGTAACTAATATATGGCACTAAATTTTGAATAAATTAACCATTAGTTAGTTAAAAGCACGAAGTGGCCCCTGCATCTCATCATGCACGCAATGGGGGAACTATCATCAGACGACTTGTTGTTTAAAAGATACACCTGCGCTGGATTCAAATAGTTCCCGGCTCGAAGGCCGGGATGACGGAGTGTGGGCATGCCGATTAGGAGCGGTAATAGATAAAGCGCAAGAGAGCCTGACGACTCAGTGCTGCCTTTAAGCTACAACTCTTACATCCAACTCCAGTCATCCCGCACTCGATGCGGAAACTACTTAAAGGCGACTCGGGAGTGACATTAATTGCGACATTCTCACATACACCGCCCGTCATCCCGCACTCGATGCGGAAACTACTTAAAGGCGACTCGGGAGTGACATTAATTGCGACATTCTCACATACGCCGACCGTTATCCAGCACTCTATGCGGGAACTACTTGAAGCGACTCAGGAGTGACGCCAATTGCACCTATTCCTATATACGCCGTACGTCACTAGGTTACACCAGGCGGTTGTGCTCGCGCCCCTGTAAAAAGCTATCAATATTCTCGGCAATACCCCGGATCAGGCGGGTGATCGACTCCTGACTGGCCCAGGCCGTGTGTGGGGTTAGTAACAAGTTATTGCCCTGATACTGCACCAGCGGGTTATCAGCTGCAGCCGGCTCCACGCTGAGTACATCTACGCCGGCGCCGAGTAGCTGCTTGCTGGCCAGTGCATCTGCC
The DNA here is from genome assembly GCF_021532535.1 of Pseudoalteromonas sp. DL2-H2.2. Taxonomy (NCBI): domain Bacteria; kingdom Pseudomonadati; phylum Pseudomonadota; class Gammaproteobacteria; order Alteromonadales; family Pseudoalteromonadaceae; genus Pseudoalteromonas; species Pseudoalteromonas sp. DL2-H2.2. Next base: position 30,379 of record NZ_JAKGBD010000023.1, read on the forward strand.
AGTGCCTGCTCATTGACAATGCCGCCGCGCGCCGTATTCAGTAAGATGGCATGCGCCGGAAGCTGCGCCAGTGTGTCGGCATCAAACAAGTCGCGGGTGGTGTCGGTTAAAGGGCAATGAATAGAGACAATATCGGCACTGCGCAGCGCTTCGGTAAATTCAACGCGCTCGGCACGCACTGTTTCTTGCCCCGGGCGCTCTGCAATCACGACTTCGGCGCCAAAGGCGCTGGCGACCTTAGCAACCGCCTGGCCAAGGTTACCATAGCCGACTATCACAAAGCGTTTGCCCGACAGGTCGTGAATTGGGTAGTCCAGACGACAAAACAGGTCGCTGCGTTGCCAGGCACCATTGGCACAATCCTGCGCATAGCGGTGAATATTACTCATCAGGTTGCCAAGCAGTGTAAAAGTGTGCAAAACCACAGATGGCGTAGAATAGCCAGCCACATTGGTCACCGCGATATTGTGGGCACGTGCAGCCTCCAGGTCGATATTATTGGTGCCGGTTGCGGCCACGCAGATCAATCTGAGGTGCGGTAGCTGGCTCAGCGCATCGGCATTGAGCACCACTTTGTTGGTCACAACCACCTCAGCGCTGTGAATACGTGACATCAGCTGTTCAGCTGAGGTGGTATCGTACTCGGTGACTGTGCCAAATTTTCTGAGCGGGCTCAGGCTAACACCCGCCAGCGTGGCGGCATCTAAAACAACAATATTCATGGTGAGCAAACACTCCTTACTATCAGTTGGCGCCGAGTGTATCATTTTTATTGTCAAAGTTTATCTTTGTGCTTGACCTTGAACTCAACTCTAAGGTTTATACTGTGATCAGATTCATAAAGGACGGCAAAACTGACTATGTATAAGATTGGCCATATTGCAAAACAATTGAATGTGTCTACCGACACACTGCGTTATTATGAGCGTCAGGGTCTGTTGCAGGCCAGTGTTCGCAGCCAGGCAGGTTATCGATTATATGACGATAGCGCGCTTGAGCAGATGCGGTTTATTGTGCGGGCAAAGGCGGTGGGCTTCAGTCTTAAAGATATTCAGGAACTGCTGACCATTAAAATTGATAAACACAATCACAGCTGTGAAGAAGTGAAATCGCTGACGTTACAGAAGCTGACGCAAACCCGGCAAAGAATTGAAGAGTTATTGAAATTCGAGCGCTCACTGAGCGTGCTGGCCGAACGCTGTTGTGGCGGCGAAGAAAGTGCTGATGATTGTTCCATTTTAACCGCGTTGGAGGATGTAGATGGCTCTGCTTGATAATTTTTGGCAACTCTTTTTGGTTTCAGCGCCCTGGCTGATGCTGGGTCTGTTACTTGCTGGTTTGCTTAACGTTTTTATTCCCAAAGATTTTTTAAAAAAGTACCTAGGTAAAGAGGGGCTCTGGACGACCGTCAAGGCGGCTCTGATAGGTGCGCCTATGCCGCTTTGTTCCTGCGGGGTCATCCCGGCTGCCATCGGGTTGCGTCGTGCTGGTGGGTCCAAAAGTGCCACGACAGCCTTTTTGGTATCGACACCCGAAACGGGGGTAGACTCCATCTCGGTTTCTTACGCACTGCTTGGGCCATTTATGGCCGTGATCCGGCCCATTGCTGCGGTAGTCAGTGCGATCACCGCCGGTGTGTTGGTTGGTAATGACGAGGGCAACACACAGCCTGCTGCGTCAGACGCATCAGACAGCGGGTGCTGTGGCAGCTCAGCCAAAAAAGCAGAGGCAGAAAAAAACAGTTGCTGTGCCACTGAGCCTAAACCGGCGCCAGTGCAATCCAGCAGCTGTTGCGCAAGCCACACTAAGGCAGAGTCTGCGCCGCAAAGCAGCTGTTGCGATAGTCAGCCTGTGCAAAAGCCCGAGGAGCAGGCCACATCCTGCTGTGCATCAGCGCAAACCAAGCCTGGGCTGTGGCAAAAGCTAGCGTCTGCTGTGCAATTTAGCTGTAACAAATTATTAGCCGATACTATGCAATGGTTGCTGATTGGTCTATTCTTTGCTGCCTTAGTACAAACCTATGTTCCCGAAGCCTTTTTGGCTCAGTGGGGCAATGGTATTCTGGCCATGATAGTGGTTATTCTGGTCAGCATTCCAATGTACATTTGTGCCACAGCGTCAACGCCCATTGCGGCCGGTTTATTGCTGGCGGGTGTGTCTCCCGGTGCGGTGCTGGTCTTTATGCTGGCAGGTCCCGCCACCAACGTGGCCACCATTGGTGTGGTGGCCAAAGAGCTGGGCCGTCGCGCGGTGTTTGCTTATCTTGGCGCGGTGATTGGTGTGGCAATTATTTTTGGATTTTTGACCGACTGGCTGGTAGCACAGTTTGGCTTTACGGTGGCGCCTATTATGGGACACGACCACGAAGTGTTGCCCTATTGGTTAACGCTGGGGTCAGGCGTGGTACTGGCTCTGCTGATGGCAAGGTTGATGCTGCAGGGTATTAAACAACGCTTTTTACCCGCTCAGGTGTCGGCATAACCTCTGGTGCCTGCATAATATCGCGAGTGATGCAGGCACTTCTGGTCAGACTTGATATTCTTAGCTTCCGATCAGGGGGCACGATAGAATAAGACGTTTTGATGACAACCACCCAATAATAAAGAGTAGTTTAGTGGATAAATACGCAGATATCAGACCTTACAATGACGATGAAGTCCCCGCAGCTTTGCAGCGTTTACTGGACGATGATCAGTTTATTGATGTGATTGCGGAGCATAACCTGCCCAAATGGCTGGCAGGATGGGACCTGATATCCCGGCCACTGGTGCGCAGCCGGTTGAAGAAAAAGTGGCAGTCAGTCACCAATGTTGAAGCGGTTCAGAATGAAGTAGCCGGTTATCTGTCTATGCTGGTTGAGCGTACCACCAGCAAGGTAACCTATTCAGGCCTGGATAAGCTCGACAAGCAGGGCGCTTATCTGTTTATCTCCAACCACAGAGACATAGTGCTGGATCCGGCGCTGGTCAACTGGGGTCTGCATCAGCAAAAAATGCAAACTGTGCGCATTGCCATTGGCGATAACCTGCTTCAGGTGCCTTATATCACAGAGCTGATGCGCCTAAATAAGAGCTTTATTGTGAAGCGCTCAGCCAAAGCGCCAAAAGAGATGCTGCGTGCCTTGTCTCAGCTGTCTGCGTATATTTATGACTCGCTGGACGAGGGCAACTCAATCTGGATCGCACAAAAAGAAGGCCGCGCTAAAGATGGCGTCGACTTTACCGATCCGGCATTGCTGAAAATGTTGCAGTTGAATGGGCGTAAGCTAAAACTGCCGTTTGCCGAATATGTGCGCCAGCTCAAGATTGTCCCTGTGTCGATTTCTTATCAGTATGAACCGTGCGCCGTGTCAAAAGCCCGCGAGCTGTACCATAAACAGCAGTTCGGTGAATATGTGAAAGCCGAAGGCGAAGACATCAGCAGCATCATCGAAGGGTTCAGCAGCGATAAGGGTCATGTACATGTGGCGTTTGGCTCACCGATAGACGAAGAATTCGAAACGCCTGAGCAGCTGGCCGAAATCATCGATCAGCAGATAGTCAGCAATTACTATCTGCATTCGAGCAACTATCTGGCCGCCGGCGATGAAAGCCAGAGCAGTGAGCTGGAGAAGAACCGTTTTATGGAAGCGCTGGAGCAAGTACCGGAAGAGTTACGCCAGCTGGTACTATCTATCTACGCGCAGCCCGCCAAACGTAAATTGTCGCAGTAGTAATCTAAAGCGCCTTTCGGGGCGTTTTTTTATGCCTGGCTGGTTTTTAATATCTGAATGATGGTGCAAGGAATGGCGGTGCTTTTGCAGCAAAAGGAAAAGGTGTCCCCGGCAACGCGGATGCAGATGTCAGTCCTTGAACCCTAAGGTTCAAGGCGGAAAGCAACAGCCTACCGTAGGCTTCTCGGTACCTGCCGAGCCTGCGCAATAGTAAGCAAACTGCGTTCCTAAGAAAAAGTTATCGGCTCAGGGACATCATCCACTGTCCAACGTGCTAGGGAACGATTTCAGTATATAAGACCAAACCGCATCTAGAAACCTTTATCGGCAAATATCCGTAAAAAGTCGTCCGACTGGCGGTGATTTATGCACTTTTTGTATGGCATCTGAACAACGCAAAAAAGTGCGTAGATTATTTGTACACAAACCGACAAGTCGTTGCTGTTGCTATACTTCGGGTGGTAGCATTAACTTAGCAGATCAAAGCAAACGAGAACATTATCCATGAGTGAATTAAGAGATTATCAGCAAGCACAGCTACTGCTGGAACAACACGATATCTACATTGCCCCGGCTGAAGTGCACGGTACCATCAGCGGCTTACTGGCATGTGGCCTGAATATCGAAGAGCAGGAGTACCTGGGGCTGCTGAGCGATGTCTTTAACGATGGTCAGAAGTTTGCTGCGCCACTGAAAGAATTTTTTGCCGAGCTATATAAACTGGTCGTTGCGCATTTTAATGATCCAGAGCACCTGTTTGAGCTGTATCTACCCATGGAAGAAAGCCTGAGCGATCAGGCCAATGCCTTGGTAGCCTGGGTGTCCGGGTTTTTACTGGGCTTCGGCCTCAAGCAAAAAGACTATGGTAAGTTTTCGGCCGACGTAAAAGAAGTGATTGGTGACTTTAGCGAAATCACTAAACTAGATACCCATTTCGACGAAAGTGAAGAAGACAAACAGGCACTGCATGAGGTGATTGAATACATCCGTGTGTCGGCCCTGTTGTGTTTTGCTGAGCTAGGCAAAGACGCCGCTTCACCGACCTCTAAAACAGTGCATTAATTATGATGATAGCCAACCAGGAATTTGTAACGCGCCGCACTGAGCTGCTGGCGCAAATGGATAACAATGCGGTGGCGGTGATCCCCGCTGCTGTTGAGTTGACCCGTAGCCGTGATACTGAGTATCCGTTTCGCCAGGACAGCGACTTTTTCTACCTGACCGGGTTTAAAGAGCCCGATGCGGTACTGGTGCTTTGCAAAGACAAAGACGGCACCACACAACAAACGCTGTTTTGTCGTAATAAAGACAAGCTGGCCGAGATCTGGCATGGCCGCCGCATGGGTCACGAAAAAGCCAAAACCGCCTTAGAGCTGGACCAGACCTTTCCTCTGAGTGAACTGGATGAAGAATTGCTGAACCTGGTCAATGGCCGTAAGGCACTTTACTACGGTCAGGGCACATACACCGCGTTTGACGATAAAATTTGGGCCCTACTTGGTACTTTGCGTGGCGCGCCGAAAAAAGGCTACCGGGCACCAGAAATCATCAAAGATGTGCGCCCGTTACTTCACGAGATGCGTCTGTTTAAGTCAGAAGCTGAAATAGCGGTGATGCGCAAAGCGGGCGAGATCAGTGCAGATGCTCACAAACGTGCCATGCAGTTTGCAAAGCCCGGTGCCACCGAGTTCCAGCTGGAAGCCGAAATTCACCACCATTACGCCATGAATGGCGCCCGTCATCCGGCCTATGGCACCATAGTGGGCTCGGGTAACAACGCCAATATTTTGCACTATACCGACAATTGCGACGAATTAACCGACGGCGATTTGATCCTGATCGACTCAGGCTGTGAACTTGAAGGGTATGCTGCCGACATTACCCGTACTTTCCCGGTAAATGGTCGCTTTAGCGCGCCGCAAAAAGCCGTGTATGAGCTGGTACTGGCCTCTCAACAGGCCGCTTTTGAACAGGTTAAGCCAGGCGGCACTTTGGTCAAAGCCAATGAAGCCGCGATGCGGGTGATGACTGAGGGGCTGATTGAGCTGGGTATTTTGGCTGGCGAAGTTGATGAATTGCTCGACAAGCAAGCCTGCAAAGCCTTTTATATGCATGGCCTGGGCCACTGGCTGGGGCTGGATGTGCACGATGTGGGCGAATACAAGCTGGATGAAGCCGACAGACCCTTTGAGCCGGGCATGGTGCTGACCATAGAGCCGGGCCTGTACTTTGACGAAGATGCCGAAGTGCCTGAGCAATTTAAGGGCATTGGCGTGCGCATTGAAGATGACTTGCTGATCACCGCAGATGGCTTTGAAAACCTCACCGCTGGGGTGCCTAAAACCATTGCCCAGATTGAAGCCTTAATGCGCTCAGGCGAATAAATACAAGCAGGAGCAACACTTGCAACACTTTGATGTGTTAATCGTGGGTGGTGGTATGGCCGGTGCCACCGCTGCCGTCACGATCAAAAAACAGCTTCCCGATAGCCGCATCGCGGTGATTGAAGCTTTTGAGCCCAAAACAGCTCATCACCCCAGTTTTGACGACCGCAGTCTGGCACTGGCCGAGCAGTCGGTCTCTTATTTGCGTGCACTCGGGTTATTTGACCCGCACTGGGATTTTGCAGAGCCAATTACTCAGGTACATGTTTCAGACCGCGGCCACTTTGGCAAAACCACCATCACCTGTGATGAGTTCGCGGTTGAGGCCTTGGGTTATGTGGTTGAAGTGAATCCTTATGGCGCGTATTTGCATCAGCAACTAAGCAAGCTGGATATCGCCTTGTATTGCCCGGCCAAAATTACCCGTTTGCATCAGCAGCAGACACAGGTTGATGTGGTGCTCGACAGCGGCGAAACACTGTCGGGTAAGTTGTTGGTGGTGGCCGATGGCGCGCAATCGCCGACCCGCAGCAAGCTAAATATTGGCTTTGACAGTGTGGCTTATGAACAGGGTGCCCTGATAGCCAATGTGCAGATAAGCGATAAGCACCAGGGGCAGGCGTTTGAGCGTTTTACCGAGCATGGCCCGATGGCCCTGCTGCCGATGAGCAACAACCGCTACTCTCTGGTGTGGTGTATGCCGCAGCAGGACCTCGATACGTTGCGAGAATGTGATGAGGCAAAGTTCCTTGCGCGTCTGCAAAGCGCATTTGGCTATCGCGCCGGGATGTTTGAACGGGTTGGCAGGCGCACCAGTTATCCGCTGGTGTTAGGCCGCGTTGAGCAGCTGGTGCATCATCGCTGTGTGCTCATTGGTAATGCCGCGCATGCCATTCATCCCATTGCCGGGCAGGGCTTTAACCTGGGATTGCGCGACATTCAGGCGCTGGTTGCGCAGTTGCAACAGACTGACCACAAGCAGTGGGGCAGTCATGCGTTCACACAAGGCTACAAAACCGCGCGCGAGTCAGACATAAACCGTGTCATGACGCTGACCGATTCTTTGGTCAGACTGTTTTCTAATGATTCTCGTATGCTGGCATTGGGGCGCAGTTGTGGCCTGCTGTCGATGAGCCTGTTCTCACAACTGAAAGCGCCACTGGCGCGACAACTCATGGGACGAACCCTGTAAGGAATAATCATGCAGCAAGTACAAGTGTGCATAGTCGGTGGTGGGTGTGTCGGCCTGGCGTTAGCGCTGGGTCTGGCAAAGAACAATATCTCGGTGATGGTGCTGGATGCCGGTCCTGAGCCGCAGCCACTTGGCGAGGCCTATGGCGCGCGAGTCAGTGCCATCAGTTTGGCCAGCCAGAGCCTGTTTGAGTCGTTAGGCGTGTGGGATGCCATTAAGGCGCAGCGTGCTACGGCTTATCGTAAAATGTCGGTGTGCGACGCCGACAGTTTTGGCCGTATTCAGTTTAACGCACAGCAGCTGGCTTTGCCTGAGCTGGGCCATATTATCGAAAACGACGCTATCCGTTTTGCCCTATATCAGGCCTTACAACAGCACAGCCAGGCGAGCTTACTGTTTGGCAGCCGTTATCAGTCTATCCATCAGACCGACAGCGATGTGCTGATCACCTTGGAGCAGGGCACACCGGTGATGGCCAAATTGCTGGTTGCAGCAGATGGGGCTAACTCCGGGGTACGCAGCCAGTTTAACTTGCCGATCAGCTTCTGGGATTACGACCACCACGCCATTGTGGCCACCATCAAAACCGAGCAACCGCACGATGCGACTGCGCGTCAGGTGTTCCTGCCGGATGGTCCGCTGGCGTTGTTGCCTTTGTCAGATCCTCATACTCAGTCAATCGTCTGGTCTACGGCACCTGAACACGCTCGCGAGTTGATGGCCATGGACGAGCAAAGTTTCAATAAAGCCTTGAGCGCAGCCAGCGACCTCCAGTGTGGTTTGTGTACGGTGCACGGCGAGCGTGCGGTATTCCCGCTGACCATGCGCTACGCACAGCAGTGGCTGACCGGCAAAGTGGTGTTAATGGGCGATGCCGCACACACCATCCACCCGCTTGCGGGACTGGGGATGAACCTGGGCCTCAAAGATGCCGCACATCTGATCAACGCACTCAGCGAAGACAACGAGGAGTTTGCCGCTCACCGTACATTGCGCGAGTACGAACGCACCCGCAAACTCGATGCGCAAAAACACATTGCCATGATGCAGGGTTTAAAAGAGCTGTTCAGCGGCAGTCACCCACTGAAAAAGTTAGTCCGTGGCGTGGGTTTGAATGTAGTAGACAACCTCGGCCCGATCAAAGACCTGTTTGTACAACAAGCCATCGGCGAATAACTATTATTGAAGGGCTGCTTTATGCCAAACAAGCAGCCCGCTTACACCTGTAGGGTTGAGCATCAAACACAACTTTTGAAACTCAACTCCCGTCATCCCGCATACACCCCAGTCATCCCGCACTTGATGCGGGAACTACTCACAGGCAACCTGGTATCAAAAAGGTACACTTAAGCTGAATTCAAATAATTCCCGGCTCGCATGCCGGGATGACGGTGTGTAGGCATGCCGGTTAGGAGTGATAATAGACAGAGTGTAAAGGGGTCAGGCGACTCAGGAGTGACACCAATAACATCCATTCCCACATACACAGCCTGTCATCCCGCACTCGATGCGGGATCTGCTAACAGGCGACTCAGGAGTGACACTAATAACACCCATTCCCAAATACACCACCTGTCATCCCGCAGGTCTCAAAAGCAATGTTTACCCCAAGCGCAGTGCAATAAACTCGGCCAGCTTATTCACCGCGTGCGCAGACTCCTGGGTGTTTTTAACCAGGCTGATCCCAATCTGGCCCAGCTCGGGCAAAAACGCTGTCTGGGCCTGGTAACTGAGCGTAGCCGGCACGGTACTTTTAGCCAGCACCGTAATGCCCAGGCCTTCTTTAAGCGCGGCCGTCAGCCCCGTTAAATCGGCGTTACTATACACAATACGGTATTGCAGCCCGGCTTGTTGTAGCGCCTCGATGGCACGGCGGCGATAAATGCAGCCCTCCGGCGCCGTGACCAAAGTGACGATCTGCTGTTGCGCCAGAGACAGGTCGCCTACCCATACCAGCTGGTCCTGCATAAATACCGGGTAGTTAGACGAACTGAGATCTTCGTTCAGTGCCAGCACCAGATCGAACTGGTCCTGCCGTGAGACCGACAGCAAATGTTTACTGAGTCGGGATTTCACTTCCAGCGCCACGTCCGGATATAAAGACACAAAGTCGCCGATGATGGCGGGCAGAATGCGTGCTGCAAACTCACTGGGAATGCCCAGACGCACCCGACCGGTGACGCTCTCTGAGGTAAATTGCTGAATGATCCCATCGTTGAATTGCAGCATTTGCTTAGCCTGAGGCAGCAGCAGCTCGCCATACTGGTTGAGCACCTGCCGCTGGCCCTGCTTTTTAAACAGTTTACAGCCCAGTTGCTCTTCAAGGCGTTTTATCTGCAAGCTCACCGCCGGCTGAGACAGGCCCAGCAGCTCGCCAGCCTTGGCAAAACCACCTACTTCAACCACAGTCACCAGGGTGCGCAGACCATCAATCGATAAGTTTTTCATATTAATAAAATCAATTTATAAAACCCAAATACATTAATATTATTTATCAAACGATAAATAAATACAATTTGTTGTTGCGATAGCGGATCCCTATACTTTTGGGCATCTTAATTTCATCAGGATAGTCGCATGATGAGCACGCCAATCATCTTCGCTAAGCACCGTTTAGGTACGGTGGCGGCGGAAAATCGCATTTTCTCGCCACAGGATCTGGTTGTACTGGATTTCAGCGGATTTGAAACCACACCTTTTTTGAATCAGGAGCTGGGGCTGAACCTCAACAAACTGATGGCACCCGGACTGGGTGTACAGGGTCAGCTGGCAGGCGGCCAGTCTTTTGCTGTGTATTACTTTAGCGAAACGGCCTACCGTTTTGTGCTGAGCGAAGACGCTGCACAAGCACTCACTGCGCTGGTAAGCAAACACGGCAGCGACTACGACATTGAATTAGTGCGGCGCAGCGACTTAGCCATTACGCAACTGAGCGGTGAGGCTGCGCTTGAGACGGTACTTAGCAGCTTTTCGCTGACGCCGGGCCTGCAAATTTCAGACATGCAGGCTTGCTATGGTAAACAAAGCGGCGAGGTGTTCGTCACCACGTTAGTCCAGCAGGACCAGCAGCAGTATCAGCTGATCGCACAACAAGACACATTAAGCCTGTGGCAGGCAAGACTGGCTGAGCAGGGTTTTGCTCATTCAGACGAACACGCACCAAATTAACCCCACTCACCGGTGTTACATCGGTGAACACGCATCCGGAAGAAACTGGATGGGTGATGACAATAAAGTGAAGGAAGAGTATGACTTCTAAAACAGTACTGCATGCCAAGCACCTAGAAGCTGGCGCGAAAATGGTCGATTTCCACGGTTGGGAAATGCCAATCAACTATGGCTCGCAAATCGAAGAGCACAACGCCGTGCGTCAAGACGCGGGTATGTTTGACGTGTCTCACATGACCATAGTTGATGTAAAAGGTGCGGATGCTCAGGCATTCCTGCGCAAGCTGGTTGCCAACGATGTGGCAAAACTGAAAGTAGCAGGTAAAGCACTTTACACTGGCATGCTGAACGAGCAGGGCGGTGTGATTGATGACTTGATCATCTACTTCTTCACAGAAACTGAGTATCGTCTGGTTGTAAACTCTGCAACGCGCGAAAAAGACTTAGCACACATGAACGCGGTTGCTGCCGACTTTGATGTGGCTATCACAGAGCGTCCTGAATATGCGATGATTGCGGTGCAGGGTCCAAATGCCAAAGCTAAAACAGCCACTATCCTGAGCGAAGCACAAAACGCTGCAGTAGAGGGCATGAAGCCGTTCTTTGGCGTGCAAGCCGAAGAGCTGTTCATTGCAACTACAGGCTATACAGGTGAAGACGGCTACGAAATCGTTGTACATAACGATGACGCAGCACAACTGTGGCAAAAATTATTAGACGCGGGCGTCCGTCCGGCTGGCCTAGGTGCACGTGATACGCTACGTTTAGAAGCGGGCATGAACCTTTACGGCTCAGATATGGACGAAAGCGTTTCTCCACTGGCTGCTAACATGGCGTGGACCATTGCGTGGGAGCCGGCAGAGCGTGACTTTATCGGTCGTAAAGTGATTGAGCAGCAACGTGCTGACAAGAGCACTGACAAGCTGGTTGGCCTGGTACTTGAGAGCAAAGGCGTGCTGCGCGGTGGCTCTAAAGTTATCGTAGAAGGTGGCGAAGGTGTTATCACTTCTGGTACATTCTCGCCAACGTTAGGCTTTAGCGTAGCTTTGGCCCGTGTACCTCGCTCTACGGGTGACACAGCTCAGGTTGAAATGCGCAAAAAGCTGGTAGACGTTAAAGTGGTTAAACCTTGCTTTGTACGCAATGGTAAGTCGGTTCTGTAACGCACAGAGCACAATAGAATAACGGGCGATGGCCCACATAAATCGACCAAAGGAACAATAAAATGAGCAACATTCCTAGCGAGTTAAAGTACGCAACGTCTCACGAGTGGGTTCGCGCTGAAGGCGACGGCACTTACACTGTCGGCATCACTGAGCATGCGCAGGAACTTTTGGGTGACATGGTATTCGTTGACCTGCCTGACGTAGGTGACGAAGTTGACGCTGGTGAAGACTGCGCGGTTGCTGAGTCTGTAAAAGCCGCTTCTGACATCTACGCGCCAATCGGCGGCGAGATCGTGGCTATCAACGAAGAGCTTGAAGACTCTCCGGAATCAGTCAACAACGACCCTTACGGTGACGGCTGGTTGTTCCGTGTTAAAGCGTCTGACGAAAGCGAACTTGAAAACCTGCTTGACGCAGAAGGCTACGAAGCCAACATCGACGAAGACTAATTCGTTGTAGATACCATAAAAGCCCCCTGCGTGGGGCTTTTATAGTTGCGCCACATACTTAAGGCGTGGCAACACCGTTAAACTCTGTGACTGTTACCAAGGTATTTTCGTCGCACTGTGCATCAAGGTGCAGGTCGTCGAACAACAGTGACACCCCCATTTTTACTTGGATCATAGGAATCTGGACACATGTCAAACGCCAAATCTCTTGAACAACTAGAGCAAAAGCAAGACTTTATTCGTCGCCATATCGGCCCGAGCCCGGCTCAGGTGAGTGACATGCTTGCTGCGCTTGGAGTATCGAGTGTTGAAGAGCTGATCGGTCAGACAGTACCTAGCTCAATCCGTTTAGAGCAAGGCCTGCAAATTGGTGAAAGCCGTACCGAAGTAGAAACGCTGAGCTACCTGAAATCAGTAGCAAGCAAAAACAAAGTCTTCAAATCTTACATCGGTCAGGGTTACCACCCGACACACGTGCCTAACGTTATTTTACGTAACGTACTGGAAAACCCAGGCTGGTATACAGCGTATACGCCGTATCAGCCAGAGATTGCACAAGGTCGTCTTGAGTCTTTGCTTAACTTCCAGACTATGACCATGGACATCACCGGCCTTGACCTGGCCAGTGCGTCATTGCTTGACGAATCAACCGCTGCTGCCGAAGCCATGGCGCTGGCTAAGCGTGTGTCTAAAGCGAAAAAAGCGAACCTGTTCTTCATTGCTGAAGACGTACACACACAAACCATCGACGTCGTCACAACCCGTGCCGAGCAGTTTGGTTTTGAAGTGGTAGTGGGCCCTGCAAGCGAAGCGGCAAACCACGAGATCTTCGGTGCCCTGTTCCAGTACCCCACCACATCAGGTGAAGTGGTCGACATCACAGACATCATCGCACAGGTACAAAGCAAAAAAGCGATTGCCTGTGTGGCTGCCGACATCATGAGCTTAATGCTACTGAAAGCACCAGGTAAACTGGGTGCAGACGTGGTACTGGGCTCTGCACAGCGCTTTGGTGTTCCTATGGGTTACGGTGGCCCACACGCTGCGTTCTTTGCAACACGCGATGCCTACAAGCGTTCACTGCCTGGCCGTATCATTGGTGTATCAAAAGACCGTTTAGGTAACGACGCACTGCGTATGGCAATGCAAACGCGCGAGCAGCACATCCGCCGCGAAAAAGCCAACTCAAACATTTGTACAGCGCAGGTACTGCTGGCCAACATGGCTGCATTCTATGCGGTGTACCATGGTCCTCAGGGCCTGAAAACCATTGCCGAGCGCATTAACCGCTTCGCCAGCATTCTGGCAACTGGCCTGAAAGCCAAAGGCGTGGCACTGAAGCACGACACCTGGTTTGACACCATCACAGTGGTTGCGGGCGACGCAGATAAAGACGCAGTAGTCGCGCGCGCCGTTGCAAACGAAGTCAACTTTGCCATTAACCACGCTGGCGAGTACTCGATTGCGCTGAACGAAACCACCACCCGCGGTGACATCGCTGAACTGTTCGACATCATCCTGGGCGAAGGCCATGGTTTAGATGTAGCAGCACTGGACAGCGAAGTTGCAGCAAACAACATCACTGGTATTCCGGCAAGCCTGGTACGTGATGACGAAGTACTGACACACGACAACTTCAACAGCTACCACAGTGAAACTGAGATGCTGCGTTACATCAAGCGTCTTGAAAACAAAGACTTGGCACTGAACCACTCTATGATCTCACTGGGTTCTTGTACCATGAAGCTGAACGCGACCGCTGAGATGATCCCGGTTACCTGGCCTGAGTTCGCTGAACTACACCCGTTCTGCCCGTTAGAGCAGGCACAGGGTTATCAGGTAATGATGACTGAGCTGCACGACTGGCTGGTTAACATCACGGGCTATGATGCAGTATCACTGCAACCTAACTCAGGTGCTCAGGGTGAATACGCGGGTCTTATCGCGATTCGTAAATACCACGAGTCACGCGGCGAAGGTCACCGTAACGTGTGTCTGATCCCAAGCTCTGCGCACGGTACTAACCCGGCGTCGGCGCAAATGGCCAGCATGAAAGTGGTTGTGGTTGGTTGTGACAGCGACGGTAACATTGACCTGGATGACCTGCGCGCGAAGGCAGAAGACGTATCTGAAAACCTGTCTTGTATCATGGTTACTTACCCGTCTACTCACGGTGTATATGAAGAAGCCATCCGTGAAGTGTGTGACATTGTTCACCAGCACGGCGGCCAGGTTTACATGGACGGCGCGAACATGAACGCACAGGTTGGCGTAACCAGCCCGGGCTCAATTGGTTCTGACGTATCGCACCTGAACCTGCACAAAACATTCTGTATCCCGCACGGCGGTGGTGGCCCGGGTGTTGGTCCTATCGGTGTTAAATCGCACCTCGCACCATTCATGCCTAACCACAGCGTGATCAAAGTAGCGGGCACCAACGAAGGTAACGGTGCAGTATCTGCGGCACCTTACGGCTCAGCAGCTATCCTGCCAATCTCATGGGCGTACATTGCCATGATGGGCAGTGAAGGTCTGAAGCAGGCTACTGAAATGGCCATCGTGAACGCCAATTACCTGACAGAGCAACTAAGCAAGCATTACCCGGTACTCTACCGTGGCCGCAACGACCGCGTTGCCCACGAGTGTATTATCGACCTACGCCCACTGAAAGAAGCCTCTGGCATCACAGAAATGGATGTGGCCAAGCGCCTGATGGACTACGGTTTCCACGCACCGACTATGTCATTCCCGGTTGCCGGCACGCTGATGATCGAGCCAACGGAATCTGAGTCTAAGGTAGAAATCGACCGCTTCATCGAAGCTATGATCTCTATCCGCGCTGAAATCGCCAAAGTAGAAAACGGCGAATGGTCAGTAGAAAACAACCCACTGGTGTTCGCACCACACACCCAGGCAGACGTACTGGGCAACGAGTGGGATCGCGCCTACGACCGCTTTTACGCTGCATTCCCGGTAGCATCAGTAGCAAAAGACAAATTCTGGCCAACGGTAACCCGTATCGACGACGTATACGGCGACCGTAACCTTATTTGTTCTTGCCCAGCTGTAGAGACTTATGCTGAGTAAGTGATGTTTGTAAGCCTTGTAAATACAGGGCTGACAAACGATAAAAACCGCTCGTTTTAGGACGAGCGGTTTTTTTGTGGGAGGGGTTTAGAAACTTAATATTCTATTTATATTACTATTCATGACGGCAGTTATAAAGCTGGTGTAGTTGGGTATCCTCGCATCCATGAATCATTCTAATATCAGTTCTAACCTCCAGGTTATAGTTTGTCTCTCATTTCGATGAGTAATTACAGCTTTATTCCATACACAGTGTTTCGTGTGTCATCCACTACAATTATCGTGTTCAAATTATGCGTTATTTCGTCACTCAGTTCTTTACAAGTGTTTGTTTTAGGTTTATTTTTTGTTTTTAGTTCGTGTTTCATGGTATCGCTCATATTGTAACTGTTTTAGGTTTGATTGTTAGAATTACCCCATTTAATTGAGTTAGTTAGATAAGGAATTAAGAAATGAAAAGAATTCAACTGTCAATTCCCTTCTCTGTGGATCTTACGGAAGAGAGTGCGTGGGAAGCATTGAATGAGAAATGTACTTCATTCGGAATAGTCAGGTGTCATTTTCAATTAAATGAGCGAATACTGAACGAACCACACCAAGTAGGTGAGTCATTAGCTGTATACAAATCACCTAAAGGCGTAGGCTCCCAGCATGTAATATCTTCTAGTTTTGAACTAGAAGAGGTAAGGCAGATTAACTCAATCGAAAAGTTTCTTTTTGAGAGTGAATCTACTGCAAAGTTCGCATCGGAATTAGCTGCAAAAATAGGTTTTTCTAAAGAAAACTCCATAACCGGAAAGCTAAAATCAGAGCTTTCCGAAAAACTGAAGCAAAGTGTAATGAGTAGTGTAGAAATAAATGAAAGCCAAAAAATTAGAGAAACTACATCCTTTGAGATAACAAATACTATTGATCCAAATGTTACGGATCCAATAGTTGCTGTGCCAGTTTTTAAAAGAAAGTCATTTGATTTGCTTCTTGGGCATGTTGACTTTCTGAGAGTGGATTATGAAAGGGAAATGCTGGGTCTTAGAAAAAAATCAAAAAAAACACCTAAGATTATTGACTTTAATAGTCATCCAAACAGGATAGAGTTTGGTATACCTTTAGCGACCATCAAATATTGGGAGTTTTTGCCTAAGAGTTCGGCGCTTATGTTAGAAGATGAACATGAAGTGCAAGTTGAAAACTCTGAACAATTGTCAATTGAGGCCCCTCATTGTGAAAAAAGAAAGTTTGTTAAATTCCCTGATGTACCAAGTTTGTACCAAATAGCAAATGCAGCGTTTCCGCTGAAATGGATTTTAAGAAAGGCGCCTGATAATCAGTGGACTGAAGATAAGCTAAGGAAAATTGAGCTGGATGAAGTAAAGAATACGAATAATGGATGGTGGCGTAAATATGGTAGAAGCAGCTAAGCAAACTGGTTGTGGTATCTATGAAAAATGATAAAAGGCACCGCTGGAGCGCTTATATATCGTTAGAAGGTTTTGCCTCGCACTATGTAATTGATAGCTATCCTATAAGAAACAACTTATACAGCCCGGTGCAATCATTCGTGCATATTGCTGAGGGTATATTAGTTCTGACAATCGCAAATCGATTTAGAAAGGAAAGATATGAAACAACTAATGGAGCAGCAGCAAAGAGCTGTTAGTGGACATGGTGGCGGCACAGGGTCTCCTATTCCGAGGGTGTTCATAATTCTGTGTCAGTCTACTGAGCTCAAAGCTCGATGTAGTCATCCAAGCGCCCTGGAAAGTGGATGGCCATCTGCGATAGCGTGAGATTCCAGTTCTGGATAGGATGTGTCCAGC
>NZ_JAKGBD010000024.1:0-38944 GCF_021532535.1 Pseudoalteromonas sp. DL2-H2.2
CTTGGTCAGTTACCGCAGCCTTGCTGCGAAGTGGAGCGCCATATTAACCGCTTCACTTTTAAAGTCAACTAGAAAATTTAATTTTTCTTAATTAAGCTTTCCGTTTGGCTTTCCCGTCACTTGGCTCTTTGCTTTTCAGCGCTGCTCCCCGTGTCGGTGGATGCGCATTATAGGGAAATCGAAACTCAGCGCAACCCCTTTTTTGAAGAAAAGTGAGAAAAACGGCGCGTTCGAATAAAAATCATACCAAACAGTGCAAAAATGCATGTAAAACATGCAATATTGCGCTTTATGCGGGGCTGGAGATCTATAGAGCAAAGATCTACACTGAACTCAGTACCAAGAATAGCGGTAACAGCAGGTAATAAAGGGATACTAAAATGACAAACAAATACAAAGGCAGAAGTTATAAAGGCAAAACCCCCAAATTAGCAGCCGGCGTGTATGTAGATGAGAGCGCCGTTTTGGTTGGCGATATAGAAGTAGGAGAAGACAGCAGTGTCTGGCCTTTAGTCGCAGCGCGAGGAGACGTGAACTTTATCAAGATTGGCAAACGTACCAATGTTCAGGATGGCAGCGTATTACACCTTACTCGCTCAAGTGCTTCAAACCCGGATGGTTACCCTCTGATCATTGGAGATGATGTGACCGTTGGCCACAAAGTGATGTTGCATGGCTGCCAGCTGGGCAATCGCATCCTGGTCGGCATGGGAGCAATTGTTATGGACAATGTCGTGGTAGAGGACGACGTGATCATAGGTGGTGGTGCTTTAGTGCCTCCTAATAAACGCCTGGAGTCGGGCTACCTGTATGTTGGCAGCCCGGTTAAGCAGGCTCGGCCACTCAACGAGCAGGAGATCGCCTTTTTAAAAACATCGGCGCAGAACTACGTCGAACTCAAAAATGACTACCTGTCAGAGCTGGACTAGTTCAATTTCCCCCTGGGCCGAGTACGCCTCTTCTTCAATTTGCTGCTCGGCCTGCATTTCGTAGTCAAACTGGTGTGCTTTAAAGTGTGTGAGCGCCTGCTCTTTTGACAGCGTGGTCTCAATTACACAAGAAACCAGCATGCCCGATGCCATAGCGGTGAATACCAAGCACTGGCGTGTATCATCGTAGTGAATATCATCATTGATCAGGATCTGCTGATTCATAGTCTGCCCTCTTTCATCGCACTCAGCACAGGGGCTATCTCTGGGGTTTGACCTCGCCATAGGGCAAACGCTTCAGCAGCCTGCCCCACCAGCATGCCCATACCATCCACACAGTGCGCTTTCGCATTATACTCAGTGACCCAAGCCAAAAAGGCTGTTTGCTGATCGCTATAAAACATGTCATACGCCAGTGCGCAGCTGCTGACATGCAGAGGGTCGACGTCTGGCACCTGCCCTGTGACACTCGATGACGTTGAGTTAATCACCAGATCATAGTGCTTATCAGGAATGCCATTTAGTGCAACGCCCTGCACCTCGCCATAATCAGCAAACAACTGGGCAAGTTGCTGTGCTTTTTCTGCGGTACGATTGGCAATCACTACACTCGCAGCCCCGGCTTGCAAAAGTGGATAAACACAGCCACGCGCAGCGCCTCCCGCGCCAATCAGCAGGACTGTGGCACCTGATAAGGTCTCGATATGGCGCAGTAAGTCAGCAACCAGCCCTGCACCATCTGTATTGTCGCCCAGTATTGAACCATCTGTTTGTGGCATCAATGTATTGACTGCTCCAGCTAACCTGGCTCGCTCCGTCAACTGGTCAGCCAATTGATATGCGCGCTCTTTAAAGGGCAAAGTGACATTGGCACCCAGACCACCCTGGGCAAAAAATTCCACTACAGTCGATTCGAATTCAGACAATTCAGCCAGTATGGCTCGGTACTCAATGACCGAATTAAACTGACCAGCAAATTGCGTATGAATGACAGGAGATTTAGAATGCTTAATCGGGTTTCCAAAAACCGCGTATTTATCCATTGAACGGCCTAACGATATAGTGATGTTATATGAAGCAGTTAATTAAACGCATCTTTAATCAAGATGCAAGTGACAATCCATCCTCAGATGCAACCCATCAGGCTCCGACGCCCGAGAAAACACCTTATGAGATCATCGGTGGCGAAGCTGGCACCCGAGCGCTGGCCAACCGCTTCTATGACATTATGGAAAGTGACCCCTACGCTAAACCTTTATACGATATGCACCCGTTACCACTGGATCGCATCCGTCAGGTATTTTTCGAGTTTCTCTCCGGCTGGCTGGGCGGTCCGGACTTGTTTGCAGAACAATATGGTCACCCCAGGCTCAGAATGCGCCATATGCCATTTACGATAAATAAAGAGCTGCGCGACCAGTGGATGTACTGCATGGACAAAGCCCTAGATCAGGAAGTCGACAACCCTTTGTTACGAGAAGGATTGCGAAAATCGCTGGCTCAATTAGCCACACACATGATAAATCACGACTAAAGTATTAATTTTATATTAAATTAGCGCAATAATTTTTTGCGCTAAGTCAAACTGCCCTGGTTACTAAACACGCATAATAACGGCTCTGCTTTTTTAAGGTGCGATGCGTGTGAAATCCATTCAACATAAAATTTATGCGTTACTTGCCATTACCGGCGTACTGGTGCTGATCGCCAGTATATTAAGTAACTCCAGTCAGCAAAAACAACTGGCCGAAGAAACCGTCGAGACCAATATTCGTTTGTTGGCAGACAATTATTTCGATTCTATCAACACTATGATGCTCACCGGCACAATGGCCAATCGCGAGATCCTCAGCGACAAAATGCGTAATCACGATAACATTGAAGACGCACATATTATTCGTGGTGACAAAATCAATAAGCTGTATGGTATGGGCAACCCCAATCAGCAACCCACCAGCGAGGTCGAGCGGGCAGCATTACGGGGTCAGGAAACCCTGGTTATTGAACAGCGCGACGGTAAACGTATCATGACCTACCTCAAACCTATGGTCGCAAAGGAAGACTATAAAGGGACTAACTGTCTGGGTTGCCATCAGGCACAAGAAGGCGACGTGCTTGGTGCAGTGCGGATCAGTTACTCTCTTGAAGATATTGATGACACGGTGCACAGCAACACCTGGCTGAGCACAGGCTTACTGACGGGCATTTTTGCCACGACGTTTGTCATTCTGGGTATTCTTTTTCGCAAGCTCTTTATTGTGCGCCTGAAAACGCTGGGCCGTACGATGCGCCTGGCAACCCAAAACAAGGATCTGTCGCTGCGTATCGACGATACCATAGATGATGAACTGGGTCGGCTGGCCATCAACTTTAATAAGATGATGGCGTCGTTTAAAGACAACATTGCTCAGGTGTCGGCCTCATCGCATGTGCTGATCCAGTCTGCCGAGCAGATCTACAATGCCGCCGATACGACCGAGCGCGCTATTCAGGAGCAAAAGCAAGGCACGGACTCAGTTGCTGCGGCTATCAATGAGCTGGAAAGCTCATCCAGTGAAGTGAAAAACACCACCCACTTTGCGTCTGAAAAATCTGACAGCAGCAACCACCTTGCCGAGCAAAGCATGGCTGTGGCAGAGCGTACAGAGCAAAGCATTAATCAGCTGGCACGCGATGTGCGCCAGGCGGCAGAGCAGGTTAGCCAGCTTCAGACACAAACCCTGGAAGTGGGTAAAGTACTGGAAGTGATCAGCAGCATTGCCGAACAAACAAACTTACTGGCACTGAATGCCGCCATCGAAGCGGCCCGCGCCGGTGAAGCAGGCCGCGGGTTTGCGGTGGTTGCCGACGAAGTACGCACCCTGGCCACCCGAACGCATGATTCAACCGACGAAATAAAACGCACCATAGACAAGCTGCAAAACGAAGCCGCACAAACGGTTAGTGCAATGAGCGCATCTTGTGAGGAAGCGGATGACCGCGCCATGCAGGTCAAGCAGGTGGCACAGGCACTCAAAGATATTTCGAATCAGATGCATGAGATCAATGCTCTGAATGTACAAATTGCCGATGCAACGGAGCAGCAGAACCTGGCCGCCGAGGAGATCAATCAAAGTGTGGTGGCAATTCGCGACAACGCTGAGCAATCACTGATTGATGCCCATGGCAGCAAACAGATCAGTGAAAACCTGCTCGACCTGGCCCGCTCTTTGGATGAGCAGGTGCGTAGTTTCCGATTGGACTAATCAACCCCAAGCATAAAAAAGGCGCCACCGGCGCCTTTTTTATGCCAATTTGCTTAATTAAGTGTTCTATTTTGAGGCGAGAAAATAGGGTCGATAACAAGGCAAAAATTTTGCTATTTAGTTGTTCTAAATAAGAAATTTTTAACGCCGTTAGCGCCCTATTTGCTCCGTCAAATTGAACAGGTATTAAGTGAAATTGGTATTATTATGTAGTCGAACTAGTCATCTAGCGACGTCATCGCTAACCAATCTCGCGGGCGCAGAAAGTGCTTGTACAACAAAGCTTCTGGCGCGTCTTCGGCTGGCGTAAAATCATATTCCCAGCGTGCCAGCGGTGGCATCGACATCAGAATAGATTCTGTCCGTCCACCCGTTTGCAGACCAAACAAAGTGCCACGGTCCCAGACCAGGTTAAACTCCACATATCGGCCGCGACGATATAACTGGAACTGACGCTGTGCCTCGCTGAACGGCGTATCTTTACGCTTTTCCATGATGGGCACATAGGCATCCAGGAAACCTTTGCCTACGGCTTGCATAAATGCAAAGCTGGTGTCGAAACCCCACTGGTTGAGGTCGTCAAAGAACAAACCACCCACACCCCGAGTTTCTTTGCGATGCTTGAGATAGAAGTAATCGTCACACCACTTTTTATAGTCATCGTAAACCTGCTCACCAAACGGCTCACATACCGCTTTGGCAACACTGTGCCAGTGCTTAACATCTTCAAGCACCGGATAGAAAGGTGTGAGATCAAAGCCACCGCCAAACCACCAGATAGGATCTTCACCTTCTTTTTCGGCGATGAAAAAACGCACATTGGCGTGACTGGTAGGAATATGCGGATTTTTAGGGTGGATCACCAAAGATACACCACAGGCATGGAAGCTGCGCCCTGCCAGTTCAGGCCGGTGGGCCGTGGCGGAAGCTGGCATAGAGGCACCATACACATGGGAGAAGTTCACGCCCCCTTGCTCTATTACGGCACCGTCTCGCATGACACGCGTACGACCACCGCCGCCCTCTTCACGCTGCCATGCATCTTCAACAAATTTGCCGCTGCCATCCGCCTGCTCCAGACCCTGACAAATTTCGTCCTGCAGGGCGAGTAAGAAGGCTTTAACGGATTCTAAGTTTACCTGACTCAACGCCATTAACTCCTTATAATTTTGCCACTTAAGGCATCACGGATCTGGCTTGGACTGGTTTGCTTACCCAGCTCTCCCGCCTGATAAAATGCCACCCGTTCACCAAATGCCGCCTGAGCTTCTGCCAAGGTCTTAGCCGGCTCTTCGCCACTAAAGTTGGCACTGGTAGAAACAATCGGTTTGCCAAATGCCTGACACAATTCTTTCACGACAGGGTGATCGGTCACGCGAATTGCGATACTCGGGTTGCCACCCGTCACCCACTCTGGTGCGCTCGCTTTTACTGGTAACAGCCAAGTCACCGGACCAGGCCAGGATGAAAAGATCTCTGCGCGTTTGTCCTGCGGGATTTTACTGTCATCGACGTACGGCAAGCACTGAGCAAAATTATCGGCAATTAGGATCAGCCCTTTTTCTACCGGGCGGTCTTTCAGTGACAACAGCGCAAGGACGGCTTGTTCGTTATCGGGATCACAGCCCAGACCAAAAATGGCTTCGGTCGGGTAACAGATCAGCCCCCCCTGTTGTAATGCTTCGACGGCATTTTGGGGTAACTGACGTTGCGTATCTTGTTCGCTCACTGAGGCTCCTCAATTGTATGCTGACAAACTTTCTGCGGGCATTGTAGCACAGCTTTTCCACCCCGGTGTTTTTGCACCATGACGGGCCAGCCACAGGCCTCACAAGGGTGTGCAACCGGCGGGTGATTCACGCTGTACTTGCACTGTGGGTATGCATCGCAGGCATAGAAAAACTTGCCATACTTATTCTGGCGTTTGTGTAAGGTGCCTTTTTGGCACTTGGGACAGGACGGACCCGACGCTTCTTCTGGCTCATCATCGTGGGCAATATAGTGACACTGAGGATAGCCAGTACACCCGATAAACATGCCATAGCGACCATTACGTACAACCAGTGGCTCGCTACACAAAGGACAGGCACTGTCTTCCAGCACCTTAATATCATGGTTATCATGATGCGCGATGGCGCGGATGTAATCGCACGCGGGATAACTGGCGCAGCCAAGGAAAGGGCCCGACTTACTGTGCTTGATCACCAGTTCAGAGCCACACTTGGGGCATACTTCGTACTCCCGCTCCAGGGCATGCTGGTCTGCATTAAACAACGAATGATCTATTTTACTCATAACAAGTCCCCGTCTACTTCACCCCAATGGCTGTGCGTTCGTAATAGTATCAAGGGAAAGTGATATAAGGAACAAAGAAGCGTCAGCCAGGCAATTCGCCTGACCTAACGAAGCTGTGCCCCTCATTGAAGGTAAGGGGGTTAATGCAGCGGACCTGTGGGTTCTTCGAAGATCAGGTCCTCCATCTGGGCATAGGCATGTTCTTTACCTGGAACATTGAATAGCACCATCAGGATCACCCATTTTAAATCGTCCAAGCAGATTGCCGGTTTATCCAGTGCACATAAGCGGTCAATGACCATTTCTCGGGTCGTGCAATCTATCACACCTATTTGCTCAACAAACATCAAAAAGCCCCGACATTCGATGTCCAGCATGGCACATTCTTGCTCAGTGTAGATCCGGATCGCGCTATCCGGGCGGGCGTTTAAATAAGGAATTTCATCAGACTGCTGTAAATCGGCCAATTGCTCCAGCCAGTCCAGTGCTTTGTAAATCTCGTCTTGATTGAAACCGGCCCCGACCAGTTCATCAGTGAGTTCGTTTTGTTCGACGAAGATATCCGCTTCGCTGTGAATATAGTTTTCGAATAAATACATTAGGATATCAAACATAATTAACCCCTCGCTAATTTGATGTAGCCGTCTAGTACGCGTTCTACTTTGTCTTCAAGCTCAAGGTCCAGTAGTCTGGCAAGCACCTTCTCTACTGGCCACTGGGTCCTCTGCGATAAGGTATCTACACTGGTTACCTCAAAGCCGAGATGCTGCAATACGGGGCAGTGCTCCTGTTTTTGGTCACTTTCTACTATATATAGACCGTTTTCGGAGAAAAATCTTACCTCTTCGAGAATATCCTCTATCCGCTCAGTTAATTTTGCACCGTCTTTGAGCAAATAATGGCACCCCTGAGACAAGGGATTACGGATTGAACCAGGCACGGCAAACACCTCTTTGTTTTGCTCCAGGGCGTAACGTGCGGTGATCAATGAGCCACTTTTTATTTCGGCCTCGACCACCAGCACACCCAGCGAGAGGCCTGAAATAATCCGATTGCGACGCGGAAAGTGCTCGGCTTTAGGTTGGCTGCCCGGTAAAAATTCGCTCACCAGTAACCCCTGCTCGGCGACCTGCTGATAGAGAGTATTGTGACGGCGCGGATAGACCACATCGACCCCGGTCCCCAGTACTGCCAGGGTGGCGCCCCCCTGGCTCAGCGCGCCCTGATGGGCTGCACCATCCACGCCTCTGGCCAGCCCCGAAGTCACCGTCATGCCCGCCCCACTGAGTGACCGGCCAAACTCCCTGGCAATCTCCAGTCCGGTGGCTGTTGCATTACGACTACCAACGATGGCAATTTGTGGCTCAGATAATAAAGACAACCGGCCTTTGCAAAAGAGCATCAAAGGTGCGCTGCTGATCTGTTTTAATAATGGCGGGTAAGCGGCGTCAAAGTAGCCAACCAGCTGAATGTGCTGCGCGATGCATCGTTGGATCAGGGTATCGATAAAGTGCCAGTCTGGCGCTTGAAGGTAGTGGATTGCATCCTGAGGCAGCCCCACTTCATGCAATCTAAGAGGCGAAACAGTAAAGAGTTCGGCGGGCGTGATGTGCTGAATCGCCCGCTCCAGTGTATTGCTGCCCAGCCCGGGACATATCCTCAGTGCCAGACTGTGCCGTAAATCCAGTGTTGCCATGCGCCCTCCCTGAGCAAAGTGCACTCCTGTGCTAAAACCACGAAATCATACTAAGGCAAGCTGCGGGATTAACGACTGCTGACAGAATCCCCCACTCTGACGGGCTGGCGTGTTTTGGTCACCATGGCATAACTGATGTTGTCATACACTTTGAACAACATGAGTTCGCCGACCTGTTCTTTTGGCATATGCCAGACGACGCTGTCTTCGTCGTTCTCTTCACCAAACCATTCGCTCACTTGCGTGATCACTTTGTCCAGGCTGCTGGCATCTTCGATATAACTCGGACCCGACTCCTTCTCAATCACTGTAGGAGACTGGCGATGGATTGCAAGTACATTCCCTTCATGCAGGTCATCTTTACGACCTAAGTCGATAACCACAACCGCCATGGTGCTGAACTCACGCAACTTATTGCTGCTCGCAATGATGTTGCCTGAAATGGCCTGCACCGGCTGGGTCATTTTGAAGTTAGCCGAATAACTTTGTCCGCTCGAGATAGGCATCAGCACGTCACTGGGCTTTACCTCACGACGAACCGATTCAATCTTCACTGTGCTCGGTTTACCGGCTTCAATATTACCGGTTCTGACCACCCGGCCGGTCCCGACCAAAATAGACTCATAGGCTAATATCGCGCCGTTATCAGGATCGCGGTAAGCGTCTCCCTTACGATAAATACCATAGTTACCACCACGAGGCAGATCCCCTTTGACATACAAAAGATGCCCTTCAATGTTCATTTTGTAATTGAAGTTTGAGCCCAGCACCATAGGCAACTGGTCAAAGTCTGACTCCCCCATCGCCTGTTCAAAGCGCATAAAGGGTTCCATCACCGCCAAAGGCAAAGTCGGAATAGCCTGGTTTTTATCACTGACAACACGGACCTGAGGGGAGAGTCGACGTACGCCCTTAGCCAGACTCAGCCGTGGATTCCCCTCGCTATCATAGTGCAGCGATAACACGTCCCCGGGATAAATCAGATGCGGATTGTTGATTTGTGGATTCCACTGCCACAATGCAGGCCACTTCCAGGGACTGTTCAGATACAGACTGGAAATATCCCAAAGGGTATCCCCTTTTTTAACGACATAACGCTCGGGCGCACTGGTTTTAACCGCCAGCGTTTGTGCTAGGGCAGGAAAAACAGCACTCGTTGCCAGCAAAAGGGCGGCAATATGAGATTTCATGCAGGCTTCCTTGAGTTATTTTTCGATATTATCCACCAAAACCTGTTAAAGGGGAACGTGAATGGCTAAAATAAGAGCATACATTACCCCATTTAATTCAAGTGTAAAAGGTATCTATGGCTAAGTTAGCAGTACTGAGTTTTCCAGATGAGCGTTTGCGTACGGTTGCAAAACCGGTCGCCGAAGTAAATGACGACACTCGCCAGATTGTCGCGGACATGCTGGAAACCATGTATGAAGAAAATGGTATTGGCCTTGCCGCCACGCAGGTAGATATTCACCAGCGCATTGTGGTGATCGATGTATCAGAAGAGCGCAACGAGCCACGCGTATTGATCAACCCTGAAATCACGGCCAAAGATGGCTCAACCATCAGCGAAGAAGGCTGTTTGTCTGTGCCTTATTCCTACGCCAAAGTTGATCGCGCAGAGACCGTTACCGTTAAAGCACTTAACGAGCACGGCGAAAGCTACGAATTTGACGCTGATGGTTTGTTAGCTGTGTGCGTACAGCACGAACTCGACCACCTGCAGGGCAAGTTGTTCATCGATTACTTGTCGCCGCTGAAGCGTCAGCGGATCCGTAAAAAAATCGAAAAAGAAGCCAAACTGGCGGCACGCGCGTAAGCGTGTCGTTACCGACTATTAATTACTACCTAAACTGGGATCTTAAGTGAGCAAATCTCTGCGTATTGTCTTTGCGGGCACCCCGGATTTTGCTGCCAAGCACTTGGCAGCGCTGATCGCATCACACCATGACGTTGTCGCTGTATACAGCCAGCCCGACCGCCCTGCCGGCCGCGGTAAAAAACTCAAAGCCAGCGAAGTAAAAACCCTGGCACTGGAACATAACCTGCCGGTCTATCAGCCTCAGTCTCTCAAGTCTGACGATGCCCAAGCACAGCTTGCTGCGCTGGAAGCAGACGTGATGGTTGTGGTGGCTTATGGCCTGTTATTACCAAAAGCCATTTTAGATACGCCAAGACTTGGCTGTCTCAACGTACATGGTTCAATCTTGCCACGCTGGCGTGGTGCGGCGCCAATCCAGCGTGCTATCTGGGCTGGCGATAAAGAAACAGGCGTCACCATTATGCAAATGGATGAAGGCCTGGATACCGGCGACATGCTGCACATTGCAACCTGCCCAATAGACCAGGACGAAACCAGCGCCAGCCTGTATAACAAACTGGCCGAGCTGGGACCCGATGCATTAGTGGAGACTCTGGACAAACTAGCCGAAGACAAGCTCAGTGCCGAGCCGCAGGATGATGCGCAGGCAAACTACGCCAAAAAGCTTTCTAAAGAAGAAGCCAATATAGACTGGACAATGGACGCGGCACAAATTGAGCGTAACATCCGCGCCTTTAATCCCTGGCCGGTTTGCTACACCCAAATGCAGGGACAAACGGTTAAGGTTTGGCAGGCGACTGTGGTATCGCAGCAAGGCACGCCCGGTCAGGTACTCAGTGCCGACAAAGCCGGCATCACCATTGCTTGTGGTGAGCAAGCACTGACTATCACACAGCTTCAGCCTCAAGGTAAAAAGCCGATGTCGGCACAAGACTTTTTAAATGGTCGCAGCGACTGGGTAACCCCCGGTAGCCAGGTGGGTGCCTGATGGCCAATGTACGCGCGCTTGCCGCGCAAACCCTGTTTCAGGTTGTTGATAAAGGCCAGTCACTGACGACCCAATTGCCCTATGCCAGCCGTCAGTTACCAGTAAAAGACCGAGCCCTGTTACAACAGATCTGTTATGGCGTTTTGCGCTATCTGCCAAGCCTGGAGCACTATTGTCAGCAACTGCTGGAGCAACCGCTTAAAGGTAAGAACCGGGTCTTTCAGTTTTTGTTGTATGTGGGTATTTATCAGCTGCAACACATGCGAGTGCCTTCTCATGCGGCCGTCGCCGAAACCGTTAATGCGGCCAATAAGCTTCAGGCCCCCGGTTTGAAGGGGCTGATAAACGCGGTATTACGTAACTTTCAGCGCGCTCAGGACACACTGGAAGCCAGCGCCGATGCTATCCCGGTATGCAAATACAACCATCCGGGCTGGTTTATCAAAAAGCTACAGGCGGCTTACCCTGAGCAATGGCAAGATATTTTGCAAGACAACCAGCAGCAAGCACCTATGTGGTTACGCGTAAACCAACGCCAGTCGAGCACCGCAGACTATGCCGCGCGCCTCGATGGTGAACGCATTGCACATACGCTGGACCCGGACTTTGCAGATGGCATTTTGCTGACCAAACCTGTGGATGTGCAGCAATTACCAGACTTTGCTCAGGGAGTCAGCTCAGTGCAGGATGCCGCAGCGCAAATGGCAGCCCGGCTACTGGACCCACAAGATGGCGAGCATATTCTCGATGCCTGTGCCGCCCCCGGTGGTAAAACCTGCCATATTCTGGAGCTGGCCGATGCCAATGTGATTGCCTTGGATGCCGATGGTGAGCGCCTCAAACGCGTCGATGAAAACCTTAAGCGTCTGCACCTCAGTGCCCAGTGTCTTGAAGCCAATGCTGCAACACCAGATACCTGGTGGCAGGGCGAGCAGTTTGATCGCATTTTATTGGATGTGCCCTGCTCGGCAACCGGCGTGATCCGTCGACACCCAGACATCAAATGGTTGCGTCGTGCCACCGACATCGATGAGCTGGCGGCTTTACAGGCCAGCATTTTGGATGCCATCTGGCCACTGCTCAAGCCCGGCGGTACGTTAGTGTATGCAACCTGCTCTGTGCTGCCTCAGGAAAATACCGAGCAAGTAACGGCATTTTTAGCACGCACGGCAGATGCGCAGCTCACCCCGCTGCACGCACAGGACACGCCGGATAAACCCGGATTGCAATTGCTGCCAGGCCATACCGATGGCTTTTATTACGCGCGGCTGAAAAAACAATAATAGCGCTAAACTAGCTTATGAAAATCATCATCTTAGGCGCCGGACAAGTCGGCGGTACACTAGCCGAAAACTTGGTCGGCGAACAGAACGAAATCACTGTGGTCGACATTGACGGCGAACGACTGCGGGAATTGCAGGATAAATACGACCTGCAAGGCGTGACCGGGCACAGTGCACACCCGGATGTGCTCAGGCAAGCCGGTGCCGAAGATGCCGATATGGTCATTGCGGTGACCAGCTCGGACGAGGTCAATATGATCGCCTGTCAGGTGGCCTACAGTATTTTTAATACACCCACCAAAATTGCCCGGATCCGCTCTGAGCAATACCTGAAGTACCGGGAAAAGCTCTTTCATAACGACGACCTGCCGGTTGACCACTATATCGCTCCGGAGCAGCTGGTGACTCGTTATATTCGTCGCCTGATCGACTACCCCGGTGCGCTACAGGTACTGCAATTCGCCGATGGCATGCTCTCTTTGGTGGCGGTTAAAGCCTATTATGGTGGTATGCTGGTTGGCTACGCGTTGTCAGCACTGAAAGAGCACATTCCCAATGTCGACACCCGGGTGGCGGCTATTTATCGTCAGGGTAAAGCGATTAAGCCGCTTGGTACCACTGTCATAGAAGCAGATGATGAGGTTTTCTTCATCGCGGCAACCAAACATATTCGTGCGGTGATGAACGAGCTGCAAAAGCTGGAACGCTCCTATCGTAAAATTATGATTGCCGGCGGTGGTAATATCGGTGCAGGCCTCGCTCGCTCACTTGAGAAAAACCACAGCGTTAAACTGATTGAACGAAACCACGACAGAGCCGCTTCGCTGTCTGAAATGCTCGACAATACCGTGGTCTTTTGTGGTGACGCCTCTGATCAGGAGCTGTTATCTGAAGAGCATATTGAGCAGGTTGATGTGTTTATTGCTGTAACCAACGATGATGAAGCCAACATCATGGCCGCCATGCTGGCCAAACGTATGGGCGCGCAAAAGACCATGGTGCTGATCCAGCGGGGCGCTTATGTCGACCTGGTTCAGGGTGGCGAAATTGACATTGCTATTTCTCCGCAGCAAGCCACTATCTCTGCATTGCTCACACATGTAAGGCGCGGTGATATTGTGAACGTTTACTCATTGCGTAAAGGTGCAGCAGAAGCCATCGAAGCGGTTGCGCATGGTGATGAAAACACGTCGAAAGTGGTTGGCCGGGCTATCCGGGATATAAAGCTTCCTGCGGGCACCACCATAGGTGCCATTGTGCGGGATGACGAAGTGTTAATTGCCCATGATGACACCATTATTCTTTCAGGCGATCATGTCATCATGTTCCTGATAGATAAAAAGCATATCGGCATCGTAGAAAAGCTCTTCCAGGTTAGTGCCCTGTTTGTGTAATTTGCACCAGCTCAGGGCTGACCTTAGGTCGGCCCGTGTTATTCCTCGTCGGACAAAATAGACAAGTCAATCAGGTAGTCTTTTAATACCGCTTTTATAGTGGTATCCGGGCCCACCACCTGGATCCCCAAAGACACATTGCCCTCTGCACTTTCAATAATACGACACACCTTACCTTTGATGGCTGACGCATTGTCGTCTTTGCCTTCAATCAGTACCTCACAGTTTTCCGATTCCAGGTCGTCCGGCAGGTGCTCTTTTTGAATGTCGAACATCATGCCAGACAGTGAGATGTCTTTGATGATCCCAACTTCATTGTAATCAGGTAATTGTAAAATGGCCGGGATTAGGGCTGGCACGCGGGTTTGGGCACGCAGCTGATAAGTTTGTACTTCACGAGGGTAAAACAGAAAAATAAGCCGCGCGGGGTGATTACTAATGGCTTTAATGTTCTCTTTGAAGGCAATGATCTGACCATTGCTGTCTTCAGGCAGGGCCCGGACGATGATCTCCGTACCTGTCTTCACATAATCTGCCGCCGCGCCGAGTCGCTTAGGGTTGGGATAGTTTAAAATAATATATTGATCTTCAAGCACCCCGATAAACTCTGTACGGACGCGTTTCCGGCTGGCCGGCATAACGATTTCGATATCGATCAAACTGCCCGCTGGGATTTGCGTTAAGTGCTTCCTGCTCCGTTGCGTTTTACGCTTCAACATCTTGTAACCCTGCTAACTACTCTGCAAATAGTGTAGCAGTAAAATCTAATTAATATAATGCCAAAACCCCATTAAAGGTACGGGGTTATTCTTATTGCAAATACCCTTTCAGCAAAATTGCAGCATCCCTGAGGGTCATCATGCGGCTTTGCACTTCCAGCGTACTCAACGCCAGATGTTGCTCGTAATGCTCAGTAAAGAACAACATAGGCTCACCATTGCGTTTGCTAATAAAGGTAATGCCCAGCATAGGCTCATGGTGACTGTGGGCCAGCCGACCCGTTTGCGCTTTCATTACCAGCGGCGGTAAACTGCGTGTCTGCCATAATGCGTTTTCTGAAATAATACCAATCATGCACTCGCCGACCTCAACCCCATCATAGCGCAGCAGTGATACACTATCGTGCGCAGACGGCAGGTGGTTATCGTACTGTAAGCTCCCGGCACCATTCATATACTGGTTAAGCTGAGCCACACATTCAGTTAAATCACCAGCGCCACCAGCCAGATTCACCTGGCTGACAATCCCTGCTGCTATTGCTTTGTGTTTATTTTGTTGTGACATGGCAAACATCCCGGCCACTCCTCATAATTTTATTTTCTGGCAACTCCCACTTTCCTGTGTGGGCAACTTAAAAGGTCGGGTATTAACCCTGAAGATACAAATATGACACCATCGATAATGAAAAAATGCATTTTTTGCGTTTTTTGATATATTTTTTTAACCGGAATTAACCTGGAGCAGTCTACACACGCCCAAAATACGACATAAACACTTGATTTTTAACCATTTAAAATTGTTAAAAAGTTGATTTCAAAGTTAAATGACATAATTTAAATTTACAAATATACCTTTATCAGGTCAGCTTGTTTGAGTCGTAATCATCACAGGAGAGAGTTGGGAAAGGTACCTAAAGCCATCCATGGCGGTATAGTGTGGCTCGACCAGCTGCGATTAGATAAGTGCCCAAAGCCATCCATGGCGGTGTATTCCGGCTCGGCCATCCACGGCTCGGCCATCCACGGCTCGACGCCCCCGGCCTCGCGTTCGGCACTCTCCGAGTGACGTTAAGTCACTCGTCGTCGCGTAGCGACCGTGCCTCACCCACGCCAGAATGTGGGGGTGAACAAAACCAGCAGGGTGAAGATCTCGAGGCGGCCGAAGACCATAGCGATGGTCAGGATCCATTTCGCGGAATCAGGAATGTCACCATAATGTGCGGCCACATCGCCGAGGCCCGGACCCAAATTATTCAGACAGGCCGCAGTGGCAGAGAAAGCCGTGATGTTATCCAGCCCGGTCCCCAGCAGTGCAATCATGATGATCACAAATACCAGTGCATAGGCAGAGAAAAAGCCCCATACCGCTTCGACGACTTTATCGGGCAACGCTTTACGGCCTAACTTAATTGAATAGATAGCACGCGGATGCACCAGACGATTGAGCTCCCGGATCCCCTGTAGGTAGAGTAAAAATACCCGTACGACTTTCATACCGCCGCCGGTGGAGCCCGCACAGCCCCCAATAAAGCTGGAAAAAATCAGCAGAATTGGCAGGAACAAAGGCCAGGCTGCAAAGCTGTCGGTGGCAAAGCCGGCGGTGGTGCTGATGGAGACCGCCTGAAACAAAGCGTGATCCAGCGTTTCATCCCCATTGCTGTACACCTGCTTGGACGACAGCACCGCAAAACACAGGACCACCAGCGCCAGCTGAATAAACAAAAAGACTTTGAGTTCAGGATCTCTGAAATAGACTTTGATATTCCGACCTGCCACGGCCGCATAATGCAAAGAGAAGTTAGCCGCAGCAATAAGCAGGAAGAACACACAAATGGCATTGATCATTGGGCTATCGAAGTAGCCTATCGAGGCGTCATAGGTTGAGAACCCCCCAATGGCGATGGTCGCAAAGGCATGACAAATGGCATCAAACCAGCTCATGCCTGCCCAGGCATACGCCAGCGTACAGGCCAGTGTCAGCGTCACATAGATGTACCATAAATGCTTGGCGGTATCGGCAATGCGCGGCGTCATCTTGGAATCCTTTACCGGCCCTGGCGTTTCAGCCCGGTACAGCTGCATGCCACCTACGCCGAGCATAGGCAGTACGGCAACGGCCAGTACAATGATCCCCATACCGCCGAGCCATTGTAGTTGCTGACGATAGAAAAGCACCGACTTAGGTAAATACTCGATACCTGTCAGTACCGTCGCGCCTGTGGTTGTCAGACCGGAAAACGCTTCAAAGACTGCATCGGCAAAAGACAGGTTAGGCTCACTTAAGAAGATCAGCGGCACGGCCGCGAAGGCACCCAGTACCAGCCAGAACAAAACCACGATCAAGAAGCCCTCTCTGGCCTTCAGGTCGCCCTGCTCTTTGCGGTTCGGGTAGTAGGCCATCAGGCCAATCAGGACACTAAAGATAAATGCCAGAACAAACGGCACACCGCCGCCGTCCTTGTAGATCAAAGACACCAGAGCCGGAGGCACCATAGTCAGACTAAAGAGCGCAACGAGCTGTCCGAGTATCTTTATAATGGTACGAAATTGCATGGCGCGATTCGCGAGTTATTGTAATTACACCCGATTGTCTAATACATCACTCAGTTAGTAAACCGCGAAACACCGCTCAGGGTTGTTTGATCGCCAACGAGACGGCACCGTGAGTGAGATCGTATACCGACGCCATAGCCGTTTTAGCTTCCCGGCTGTCTAGTTCAATTTCCCAGCGGATCGTCGCGCCGTACTGTTTATCTATATTCAGCACTGTGTACTGACTACTGAGGTGCTGCTCTATGTTCCCCTGCAGCGCGTAGTCCGACTCCCCCACCAGCGTACTTGCCGGGATCTTAATTTGCGTTGGCAGCACGGCCAGTGCATTGTTCAATGTCCCACCGTAAGCGCGAACCAGGCCGCCGGTGCCCAGCTTAATGCCACCAAAGTAACGGGTTGTGACCGCGGTGATCTCGCCCAGCCCGGAGCCAAGCAGAACGTTCAGCATCGGCTTACCTGCCGTCCCATTCGGTTCCCCGTCATCCGAAAAACCCAGGACATGGCTGCCGCCCGGCGCGCCGGCAATATGGGCCCAGCAGTTGTGTCGCGCATCCGGATACTGCTCGTTAATAGAACGAATAAATGCCTTGGCATCAGCGAGTGTCGGGGTATGGGCAATATGCACAATAAAGGTGCTTTTTTTGATTTCTTCGTGATGGGAAATAGAACTGCTGGGAATGGCGTATTCAGACATGAGTATTCAACAAAAACACAGGGAGCACTTGGCTCCCAGTTTAACATAGTTCAGTTTGGTGCAGGGCAAAGCTTAATCCAGCGCCAAATCCCGAGTCATATTTTCCAGATGGTCATCATGAACAATAATATTATCTTCGATGCGAATGCCGCCAAACGGCTTAAACGCGTCAACCTTGTCCCAGTTTACATACTGTTTGTTGTCGGTCTGTGCCAGATCGCCCAGCAGTGAGTCAATAAAATACAGACCAGGCTCAATGGTAAAGACCTGGTTGACTTCAATCTTACGCGTGCAACGCAGGAACGGATGCCCTTCCGGTGGTGCCTGGTGCGTACCCAACTCATCTGCCATAAAGCCACCCATATCGTGAACCTGCAAGCCAAGGTGGTGACCAAGGCCATGCGGGAAGAAAGTCGAGGTAATGCCCTGCTCCAGGATCCCTTCCACACTCAGGCCACGAACAATATCGAAATCGATCAGCACCTGCGCAACGCGCTTGTGGCAATCCAGATGTAGCTCGCCATACAGTTTACCTGGCTGTAATGCCTGCCCCAGTTCAATCTGGTGGGTATTCATTACCTTGATCAGTTCGGCAAACTCGCCCTTGCGAGCAAAGTCATAGGTACGGGTAATATCAGACGCATAGCCATTAAAGTTGGCACCGGCATCGATCAAAAACGACACATGCTGCTGCGGGGCGCGGCGCTCAAAATGGGTGTAATGCAAAATGGCGCAGTTCTCGTTCAGTGCCACGATGTTGCCGTACGGCGTGTCGTTTTCCATATGCTCAGTGGCCTGCAGGTAAGCCTGCTGAATGCCATACTCAGACTCTTTGGCATAAAAAGCGTCACGCGCAGCCTTGTGGCCCAGCACAGCCAGGCGGTTGGCTTCACGTAAACAAGTCAGTTCATAACTGGTCTTGTAGGCACGGTGAAAGTGTAGATAGTTCATTACCGGCTCAGGGTTCATCTGCGTAAAGCCCAGTGCCTGCGCCACTTCCAGATATTCGCCAATATACGCCAGACTGGCTTTGTCGTACGGTAAGAATTGCTCAACCTGATCGGGCTGAAGCAGCAACTGAATGTCAAAGTAGTCGGCCCAGAAGTCGCTCGGCTCATCCGGTACTTTGTGCCAGAAATCCACCGGACGGTAGAAGATCAGCTTAGGCTTGTCTGTGCCATTAACCACCAGCCAGCAGTGTGGGTTATCGATGACCGGTAACCACGCTTTAAATTGTGGGTTCACCTTGAACGGATAATACATATCATCCAGAAACTGGCGCTTGGCTTGCCCTGAGTGGATCACGAGCCCATCCAGATTCTCACGTTCAATAATGGTCTTCGTACGCTGTTGCAGCGTTGCAATATGCTCGGCATACAAGTTTGCTAATTGTTCCATTGGTGTACCCATTTTAATTTAATTCGCTTGTGACTGAGTCTAACATAGCGCCACCGGTTAAAAGAAGTAAAGTGGCCCGCGGTCAGCCCCGCTATCGCGAGACAGACCAACAAACCCGCTTCTACTTACCGCCGATCTGCATATCCAGGATCCCGGCCAGAATGTTCCCTTCACGACCTAACTTAGTATGATAGACCTGCCGGTACGCCATCACGTTTTTCACGTAATCGCGGGTTTCCCGGTAGGGGATCAACTCGATCCATAGCTCTGCTGGCATGGCCTCTTGCGGGATCCAACGCTTCACACGGTGAAAACCGGCATTATAAGAAGCCGTAGCGAGGATCTCATTGCCCTTGTTCTTGCCCTTTAGGTAATCGAGGTAATCCGTGCCAAGACGAATATTGGTGGCGGGCCTCATCAGCTGCCGCGTAGATACCCTTGATTTAGCAACATATTTAGCCGTACTCGGCAAAAGCTGCATCAATCCGTACGCATCGGCGTGCGAGCGCGCATCGGGAGCGAATGAACTTTCTCTGCGGGCAATCGCAAAGCTCCACGCCAGGTCCACATCATTGCGTTCACTGTAGCGCTCAAACAGTTCATCGAAGGCCATCGGAAAACGCAGATCGACATAGTTCCACGCCTTGATCTGTGCCAGGGTATAAATGGTACTGTCATACCAGTCGAGCTCCGCGGCCAGCACTGAGGCCGCCAGCTTTTCAGCAGTGCTGGAGGTATTGGTCAGATAATTCCACTCGCGCCGGGCAGCGGTGAAACGCTCCAGCTCGTATAAGGCTTTGGCGCGCTTAAAGCCCGGCGCCTCAGATACTTTGGCGACGATGCTGGGCGGTACATTGAGTGGTTCGGCATTCAATTGCGCTGGTAACCCCAGCCGCGCAGCCGCCAGAAAACCATAGTAGTCGCGCTCCGGTGCTATCTGGCGCCACAGTGACTGCGCTTTATCCATCTGCTCACGTTTGGCATAGCTGTAACCCAGCCAGTATTTTTGACCATGGCTGAGGTTCTCCATGCCGGTGAACAGCACCGCGATCCCTTCCCAGTCCTGCTCTTTGAGCATATTGCTCATCAGCCACTGGCGCAGCTTTTTATCCTGTAACTCCTGAGGCACTTTATTGAGCCAGAACTTGGCCTGCTCATGACCTTTGGAGGCCAGCGCCAGGGCAAACCGATAGGCCACGCTATCTTGTTGCGCCTGACTAAAGGTGAACATTTCCTGCAACTTGTCCCAGGCCCGCAACGCCAGTTTAGGATCGCGCCAGATCAACCGCCGTACGCCATACACAGCAATTTCCGCCTCTTTGGCAGTGCGCTTCTTATATCGGTATAACCCGGCTGCAGCGCTGGGGTCGCGACGCACCTTAAGGTACAGATCGGCCAGATAGGCTTCATTACGCGGCAACAGGGTTTTTAAATACTTCAGCAACGAAGCCTGCCCGCCCTGCGCGGCGCGGGTGATCCTTTGCCACACCAGCGCTTGTGTCCGATACCCGGCTTTTTGCCACTGGCTAAACAACTTGTCGCAGGCTTTTGGCTGTGACTTGCCGACCACCCACAACGGCTCCACCTGATCCAAAATGGCTTTTTCCGGCGCGCCCAAGTCCAGCTGAAACTGTAAATAGGTGCACTTCAGCTCTGCATTACTGGTGTCCTGATAGTGCTCAATAAATAAGGCTTTTTTATTGCGCCGTTTGAGGTAATTCAGCCAGCTCTTCCGTACCATCCAGTCCAGCGGCGTGTGATCGTACACAGATAAAAAACGCCCTATCTCGTCCTGGTATTTAAGTTTGGGGTGGCGCTTATAGAAAGTCGCCTCGACATAAGGCTTGAGCGGATGATCGAGCTCGCCGAGCGAGCGCTTAAAAGCCTGATAATTACCACTCCAGGCCACCCGCTCTGCGTCTTTAAACGCCTGATGCGAGTCAGCAGCCTGACCCAGGTGACTCCAGACACCACTGCACACCGCAAGGCAGGTGGCAGCAATACGACTAAACCATAATTTCATAGTGCTTTAACTTTCATTCTCTTGATTGGCAGTCAATGTTCTGGGGCGTTTAAAATGCATGAAAATAAGGCCCACTCCAAAACACCTTCCTTTCTCTGAGTTCCCTGCCCGGGCGCACTGTGTGCACACTGAACAGCCCTGTGATTTACACCAGACTATTGTGCGGCAACTTGCCCGAAGCTTAACGTCCGGACGAACCCGTCACCCGGAAAATATTCAGCCAAACCACCTTAGCATTGTGCCTGACCCTTTGCAGTAAACCTGCGGTAAATTTTTCATTGCAATTTTCTTTTAAAGACGCCACACTGGATGAAATGACAACTCATCGTACCAGTGTAAAAACACGGGAGAACATGTATGTTAATGAAACGCGAGTCCTTTGTAGTGGATTTCTGCAAAGGCAAAATCGCTGAGTTTAAATTTTGTATGCCAGGTTCGGTCAACAAATTGTCTCAGCAAACCCTGCAAGATTGTCATGCGGCGCTCAAAGAGTTGGCGCAACGCGATGACATCGACGGCCTGATCTTTAGCTCCGATAAAGACCACTTTATTGTGGGTGCCGATATCTTCGAATTTCTGCCTACCTTTGACCGCCCGGAAGCCGAGCTGGTTGAGTGGATCAAAGCAGCCACTGACGTATTTGACGCGTTAGAAGATTTACCTTTCCCTACCTTATCTGCGGTCAATGGCCTGGCACTGGGTGGCGGCTGTGAGTGGGTACTTGCTACCGATTATCGTATTGCCTCTGACAGCGCCAAGATTGGCCTGCCGGAAGTAAAGCTGGGCATTATGCCGGGCTTTGGTGGTACTGTGCGTCTGCCACGCCTGATTGGCGCAGACAACGCGATGACCTGGATCACCACAGGTAAAGAGAACCGCGCAGCCGATGCCCTGAAAGTAGGCGCCGTGGATGCAGTGGTTGCTCAGGATAAGCTGATGAACGCGGCACTGCGTACCATGGAACAAGCGGCAGCTGGCAAACTGGACTGGCGCGCCAAACGTCAGGTTAAGCTTGACCCGCTGAAAATGAACCGCGTTGAACAAGGCATGAGCTTTGCAATGGCAGAAGGCATGGTGATGGCCAAAACCAAAGGTCACTACCCGGCACCTGTGATGGCGGTTAAAACCATCAAGACTGCTGCCAATATGGGTCGCGATGAAGCCATGGCCGTTGAGAACGCGAGCTTCGCTAAGCTGGCCAAAACCGCTGAAGCGGCGGCACAAACCGGGATTTTCCTGGCCGATCAGTACATCAAAGGCGTTGCCAAGAAACAAGCTAAGCAAAGCCAGACTGACATCAAACAAGCTGCGGTACTGGGCGCGGGCATCATGGGTGGCGGTATTGCTTACCAGTCAGCCTACAAAGGCACGCCGATTGTCATGAAGGACATCAGCCAGGGCGCACTGGACTTAGGTATGGGCGAAGCGGCCAAGTTGCTGGGCAAGAAAGTCGAGCGCGGCCACATGAAGCTGGACAAAATGGTCGGCACACTGGCGCAGATCAAACCGACGCTTAATGACCGTGACCTAGAAGGCAGTGACATCATAGTTGAAGCGGTTGTCGAAAACCCGCAGATCAAGAAAACTGTACTGGCGGGTCTTGAGGCACAACTACCACAAGGCACTATTCTGACCTCAAATACCTCAACCATTCGCATTGATGAACTGGCTGAAGGTCTGGAGCGTCCTGAGCACTTCTGTGGTATGCACTTCTTTAACCCGGTACCTAAGATGCCACTGGTTGAGATCATTCGTGGCGCGAAAACCTCAGACGAAACCGTTGCGGCTGTTGTCGACTACGCACTGAAACTGGGCAAGTCGCCGATTGTTGTAAACGACTGTCCGGGCTTTTTCGTGAACCGCGTACTCTTCCCTTACTTTGCCGGTTTCAGCCAGCTCGTCGTGGAAGGTGCTGACTTCACACAGGTCGATAAAGTGATGGAAAATGTCTTCGGCTGGCCGATGGGCCCGGCTTACCTGCTCGACGTTGTGGGTATCGATACAGCCAATCACTGTACTGGCGTGATGGCGGATGGTTTCCCAACCCGCATGGCACGTCAGGAAAAAGATCCGGTTGCTCACCTGGCCAACGCGGATCGCTATGGACAGAAAAACCAGAAAGGTTTCTACCAGTATGCGCCTGATCGCAAAGGCCGCCTGAAGAAGAGCAAAGACGCAGACGCCGTTGCCCTGCTGAGCGAGATTTGTGATGCACCGGCACAGTTTGACAAACAAACCATCATCGAGCGCTGTATGGTACCGATGATCAACGAAGTCCTGCTGTGTCTGCAAGAAGGCATTGTAGCCTCACCACAAGAAGCCGATATGGCGCTGATCTACGGCATTGGCTTCCCGCCGTTCCGTGGTGGTGCATTCCGTTATCTGGATCAACTGGGTCTGGCAGAGTTCGTAAAAATCGCCGATAAGTACGCACACTTAGGCGAAATCTATCAGGTGTCGGAGCAAACCCGTGAGTGGGCAGCTGCCGGTAAAGTATTCTACAAAGTGGAGGGTCAGTAACATGGAACAGGCAGTAATCGTAGATTGTATTCGTACGCCGATGGGCCGCTCCAAGGGCGGTGTGTTCAAACACAAACGTGCTGAAGACCTCAGTGCCCACCTGATGAAAGGCCTGCTGGATCGCAATCCGGCAGTGGCACCGGATTCTATCGATGACATTTACTGGGGCTGTGTACAACAAACCCTGGAGCAAGGTTTTAACGTTGGTCGTAATGCCGCCCTGCTGGCAGGTATTCCACACACAGTACCAGCAGTCACAGTCAACCGCTTATGTGGTTCATCCATGCAGGCACTGCATGATGCGGCACGTGCGATTATGACTGGCGCTGGCGATACCTACCTGATCGGCGGTGTTGAGCACATGGGCCACGTCCCAATGACACACGGTAACGACTTCCACCCGGGTCTGTCGACGTCGGTTGCACAAGCGGCCGGTGTGATGGGTCTGACTGCAGAATACCTGGCCACCCTGCACGGCATCAACCGTGAACAACAGGACGCCTTTGCAGTGCGCTCACATCAGCGCGCCCACGCTGCCACGGTTGAAGGCCGTTTTGCGCGTGAAATTTTACCAATGGAAGGTCATGATGCCGATGGTGCACCTGTGCTGGTTGAACACGACGAAGTGATCCGTCCGGAAACCACCATGGAAGGCCTGAGCCAGTTACGCCCTGTATTCAATCCGGCTTCAGGCACAGTGACCGCAGGTACGTCATCGGCTCTGTCTGACGGCGCTTCAGCCATGCTGGTCATGAGTGAATCAAAAGCCAAAGAACTGGGCCTGCCAATTCGTGCACGCATTAAGTCGATGGCGGTTGCAGGTTGCGATCCGTCTATCATGGGTTACGGTCCGGTTCCTGCCAGCCAAAAAGCACTGAAGCAAGCTGGCCTGAGCATTGAAGACATTGATGTGGCAGAGCTCAATGAAGCCTTTGCCGCGCAGTCTTTACCGGTACTGAAAGACCTCGGTTTGCTGGATGTGGCTGATGAGAAGGTAAACCTCAACGGCGGCGCGATTGCGCTGGGTCACCCGCTGGGCTGTTCAGGCTCACGGATCAGCACCTCTTTGATCCACATTATGGAAGACAAAGGCGCTAAGTATGGCCTGGCGACCATGTGTATTGGCCTGGGCCAGGGTATCGCAACTGTTTTCGAGCGCGTTGAAGACTAACCCGCACCGTATTCCCTAACCGTTTTAACTTGGTGACCAAGGCAAGCTGCTTCGTGTAGCTTGCCTTTTTTCTTGATCGGGTATCTGAACTTGCATATTTATTTGTCACTTCAGGCGCGTTAGAATAGGCGCTTTATTTTTAAAGGGTACCGCCATGAACTTTGACAACACTGACCATACTCTCGATGCGATTGGCTTGCGTTGTCCTGAACCCGTGATGATGATCCGTGGTAAGGTAAGAAAAATGCAGGACGGTGAAACCCTGTTGATCCTGGCAGACGACCCGTCTACCACCCGGGATATTCCCAGTTTCTGTGAGTTTATGGATCACACTCTGGTGGCGAAAGAAGTGGATAGCGTCCCTTATCGCTATCTGGTGAAAAAAGGAAAATAACTGCAAAGCTGGTGCAACAGCCCCACCAGCTCCTTTTATTCTCGAACTACACGAGAATTGGACATTCGATGCACGTGATCCAACCACGATCCCAGCTTGCCATCACGTGTTGATTTTGCCCACCATTAACAGCAGGTGTCGCCTGATGCGCAATGACTTGCTTTTCTGAAAGATTTTTTACCGTTTTTTTATTTAGTTTGATTTTCATTGTATTTCCTTGTTTTCATGCTGATTAACTCGAAATTAACAATAACAAAACAATTCAAAAAGCTCAATATTCAAGCGAAATAAATTCCCTATATTAATCACGCTGCACAATGATCTGTGGCGTAGCGCCTCTTAAGTCCAGTGAAATTCGATACCACCCCTTTCTGTCGGGCATAAATCCAAAGTAGTTGTACACAGTGTCACAGTCTGCTGCCAGCGGTTTACCCAGGCTCACTTTACCATCATAGCGAAAACCGCAGTTATAACCCGGCGTCCATTTCGCATCGGCAACTTTAAATTCGTACACTTTGCCTGGACTCATGAAGCGTACCCGAACACTGTACACTCCTGTCTGAGTCTGTGTTAGCCGATAGACTTCGTCTGCATCCCACAAAGTAAAATCGCCACGTAAATACATAGGCCTGTCCATCACAAGAGATGCACCGGTGCTCGTTGTCGCCTGCCCGGAGGAGTTATCCGCTGGCTGATGTGGGGCCGTCGAGCAGGCGCTTAAACCCAATGCCATTGCCAAAGCGATGATGTGCTGTTTCATTGTTAATCCCGATCACAAAAATAAAAGCCAGCACGAATGCTGGCTTGTTTTAAGATTGGCTGTCTCAGTTTTGTAAGACAGAGATGTCCGCCGTGTTGAGGAACAAGCGGCTCAGCTGGCTAAGCAGTGCGAGGCGGTTTTGCTTAACCGCTTCGTCGTCTGCCATCACCATGACGTTATCAAAGAAGTTGTCTACCGCTTCGCGCAGGCTTGCCAGACGCGTCAGTGCTTGCTGGTAATCCCCTTGCGCGTAAACCGGTGCCAGCTCAACAGTCAGTGCCGCTATTTCCTGGGCCAACTGCTGCTCCGCCGCTTCTGACAACAAGGCCGAATTCACCTCAGCGTCGCTGGTGATATTGTTCTTCGCCAGAATGTTGTTAACGCGCTTATTCGCCGCCGCCAGTGCGTCTGCCTGCTCCAGCGTTCTGAAGTGACTCACAGCTTTCACGCGGCGATCAAAGTCAACCGGCTGAGAAGGACGACGGGCCAGTACAGCCTGGATCACATCCACAGCAATGCCTTCATCCTGATACCAGGCACGGAAACGACCCAGCATAAACTCAAACACCTCTTCGGCCACATTGTTGTTAGTGAGCTTATCACCGAACAGTGTGCGAGACTTTTCGACCAGCGCATGAATGTCCAGCTCGAGCTCTTTCTCAACCATGATACGCAATGCGCCAATGGCAGCACGACGCAGAGCAAACGGATCTTTATCGCCTTTTGGCGTCTGACCAATACCAAAAATACCCACCAGAGTATCAAACTTATCCGCCAGTGCGACCGCACAACTGATTGGGTTTGACGGCAAAGCATCACCCGCAAAGCGCGGCATATATTGTTCATTCTGCGCGACAGCAACCTCTTCAGCTTCACCGTCGATACGTGC
This sequence comes from Pseudoalteromonas sp. DL2-H2.2, assembly GCF_021532535.1. NCBI lineage: Bacteria > Pseudomonadati > Pseudomonadota > Gammaproteobacteria > Alteromonadales > Pseudoalteromonadaceae > Pseudoalteromonas > Pseudoalteromonas sp. DL2-H2.2. Next base: position 26,771 of record NZ_JAKGBD010000024.1, read on the forward strand.
ATAGTGCATGCCCATCACGCCCTGTACATCGGTGAACTCCATAACCATTTCGGTCATCAGATCGGTTTTACTCAACAAGCCTGCACGTTCAGCCAGCGCTTTATCGGCACCCAATTGCTCAGCAATAAAACCAGCCAAAGCTGCAATACGCTCAGACTTGTCTTTTAATGTACCCAGCTGTTTTTGGAATAATACCGTGCCCAGTGACTCCAGGCGGCTTTCCAGGGTTTTCTTCTTATCGGTTTCAAAGAAGAACTGCGCATCCGCCAGACGCGGACGAACCACCTTCTCATTACCTGAGATCACCACACTCGGATCTTTACTTTCGATGTTAGATACGAACAGGAATTTGTTGATTAACTTGCCCGACTGATCCAGCAGCGGGAAGTATTTCTGATCATCTTTCATGGTGTAGATCAGGGCTTCAGCAGGGACCGACAGGAACTCTTCCTCAAACGAAGCCACCAAAGTTACAGGCCACTCAACCAGCGACGTCACTTCTTCCAGCAGGTCTTCATCCATCGCCACAACCGCACCCAGTTTGTCAGCCTCTGCGTTGATCTGCTCACGAATGAGTGCCTTACGGGCTTCGTAGTCGGCAATGACGTACGCCCCTTTGAGGGTCTCAAATGCGTCATCAGCGTGGTTAATGCTGACCCGTTCAGGATGGTGAAAACGATGACCCTGAAGCTGGTTTGAAATGGTTTTACCTAATACTTCGCCAGATACAACTTCACTGCCAAGTAACGCAGCCACGGTGTGTACCGGGCGGATAAATTGCGTTTTGTTAGCACCCCAGCGCATGGGTTTTGGGATAGGCAGTTTAGCCAGTGACTTAGCAATGGCATCTGACAACAAAGCGCTCGCCTGCTGACCGGCTACGGTTGCGCGGTGTAGTAACCAGGCACCTTTGTCGGTTTCCAGAGTTTCGGCTTCTGATACTTCAATACCACAGCCACGCGCCCAACCCATCGCCGCTTTAGTCGGATTACCGTCGGCATCGAAGGCCGCTTTGGTTGCCGGACCACGCTTCTCAACTACTTTGTCCTGTTGCTGGGTTTGCAAGTTCGCTACTTTTAAACCCAGGCGACGTGGTGATGCGTACCAGCTAATGTCTTCAAATGCCAGCTCAAGGCCGGTCAGTTCCGCCTGCATATTCTCAGCAAATGATTCTGCCAGCTTACGTAAGGCTTTTGGTGGTAACTCTTCAGTACCAATTTCAACTAATAGATTTTCTGTGGTCATGATTAATCCTTACAAAGCGGGAATCCGAGTGCCTCACGGGCCTCATAATAAGCCTGGGCACACGCCTTAGACAGCGCACGCACGCGTAAAATATAACGCTGACGTTCTGTAACAGAAATCGCATGACGCGCATCCAACAGGTTGAAGGCATGCGATGCTTTCATCACCTGCTCGTAAGCTGGTAAAGGTAATCCCGCTTCGATCAGCTTCTGGCTTTCCAGTTCACACTGATCGAACTGCTTGAACAACGCATCCACATCCGCATGTTCAAAGTTGTAAGTCGACTGCTCTACTTCGTTTTGATGGAACACGTCACCATAAGTCACACGACCCATAGGACCGTCGGTCCAGATCAGATCATAGATGCTATCCACACCTTGTATATACATGGCCAGTCGCTCTAAACCATAGGTGATCTCACCCGTAACCGGCGAGCATTCCAGGCCACCAACCTGCTGGAAGTAAGTGAACTGAGTCACTTCCATGCCGTTAAGCCAGACCTCCCAGCCCAGACCCCAGGCACCCAGCGTAGGTGATTCCCAGTTGTCTTCAACGAAACGCACTTCATGAGTCAGGGTGTCGATACCAAGTGCTTGCAGTGAGCCCAGGTACAGCTCCTGAATGTTTTCAGGTGATGGCTTCAATACCACCTGGAACTGATAATAGTGTTGCAGACGGTTTGGGTTTTCACCGTAACGACCATCGGTTGGACGGCGACAAGGTTGTACATACGCGCTCGACATTGGCTCCGGGCCAATCGACTTTAGGAAAGTCAGAGGATGAAACGTCCCCGCACCCACTTCCATATCCAGTGGCTGCGCGATCACACAGCCTTGCTGTGCCCAATAGTCCTGTAAAGCCAGGATCAACCCTTGGAAGGTTTTGATATCGTATTTTTGCATAGTTGGCTTATTTTTGTATGGTACATGGAACCCAGTTTGGCCGAATCACTGCGGGCCAGTTTGGGCTAATAATGTCTGAAAATTATGCTCAGTATACCGCGAGCGCCGCGCTGTTTTAAGCGTTATCACTAAAAAAAGCGCGTAAAAAGGCGCTCACAGGTAAGTTGCTCAGCCCCTGAATTTTGTGCCGTTTCCGTAGCAACTCAAACCCTACTCGGTGACAGAGCCTATAACGTAAAAAGCCACTCGCGATGGAGTGGCTTTTTGTGGATTAGAGACAAGTCGTAACTTGTTTATACATCCAGATTCACAACGCGCAGTGCGTTTTGCTCGATGAAGTCGCGACGAGGTTCTACCTGATCACCCATCAAGGTTGCGAATAACTGATCGGCCGCAATCGCATCTTCAATGGTTACACGGAGCATACGACGTGCCGCAGGGTCCATAGTGGTTTCCCATAACTGATCCGGGTTCATCTCACCCAATCCTTTATAGCGTTGTGTATACAAGCCACGTTTGGATTCGGCAATCAGCCAGTCCAGTGACTCAGCGAACGTTTCGACCGGATGCGTCTTTTCACCCCGCTGCACATAGCCGCCTTCACTGATCAGGTGCGCTATCGCCTTACCCGTGTTTACGATACGAACATAGTCTTTTGAAGTGATAAAGTCATAGTTCAGCGTATAGGCCTTATCTACACCGTGCTGGCGAATGTTGACCACCGGGTAATACATATGACGCTCGTCATCGAAGCTGACTTCGGCACTGTAGATAGTGGCATCTTCGTCATACTTGTCTAAGTCAGCAACAAACGTTTGTATCCACTGCGTCACCTTAGTTTCATCACTCAGATCTGCTTCACTCAACTCATTCTGATATAAGAGACGAGACATCATCGCGCGCGGATATTTACGCGTCAGGCGGTCGATGACATTCAGAGTTTTCTGATAATCATGCACCATGTTTTCCAGACGGTTACCTGAGATGGCTTCTGCACCTTCGCTCGCATAGATACTTGCGCCATCCAGTGCCAGGGTAGTCAGGTAATCTGTCAGTGCATGGTCATCTTTAATGTAGCGTTCTTGCTTACCTTTTTTCACTTTATACAGTGGCGGCTGTGCAATGTAGACATAACCGCGCTCAATGATCTCAGGCATTTGACGATAGAAGAAGGTCAACAGCAGCGTACGAATGTGCGAGCCATCGACGTCCGCATCGGTCATGATAATAATACGGTGATAACGCAGTTTTTCTGGATCGTATTCGTCACGGCCAATACCACAGCCCAGTGCCGTGATTAGCGTGGCAACTTCCTGCGAAGACAGCATCTTATCAAAACGCGCCTTTTCAACGTTCAGGATTTTACCTTTCAGTGGCAAAATGGCCTGATTTTTACGGTTACGGCCCTGTTTGGCCGATCCGCCCGCTGAGTCACCCTCCACGATGTAGAGTTCAGATTCAGCCGGGTCACGTTCCTGACAGTCAGCAAGTTTGCCAGGCAGACCAGCTAGGTCCATGGCGCCTTTACGACGTGTCATTTCACGGGCTTTACGCGCCGCTTCACGGGCACGTGCGGCATCAATGATCTTGCTTACAACGGTTTTAGCATCACCTGGATTTTCTAGTAGATACTCTGTTAGCTTTTCAGCCATTGCTTGTTCAACGGCGCCCTTCACCTCACTTGAAACAAGCTTGTCTTTGGTCTGTGAAGAGAATTTAGGATCAGGCACTTTAACACTCACTACAGCCGTTAAGCCTTCACGCGCATCATCACCTGTCGCATTGCTTGCTGTTTTAGCTTTCTTGTTAAAGCCTTCTTTTTCCATGTAGTTATTTAGCGTACGAGTTAGAGCACTGCGGAAACCCGCTAAGTGCGTACCGCCATCGCGCTGAGGAATGTTGTTAGTAAAACAGTAAATATTTTCCTGAAAGCCATCATTCCACTGCATAGAAACTTCAACACTAATGCCGTCTTCACGCTCTGAAGTGAAGTTGAATACATTTTGATGAACAGGCGTTTTTTTACGGTTCAGGTATTCAACGAAAGCCTGAATGCCCCCTTCGTATTTAAAGTGGTCTTGCTTGTTCTCTTCACGCTCATCACTGAGGATGATGCTTACGCCAGAGTTCAGGAAAGACAGCTCACGAAGGCGCTTTGCAAGAATATCGTAGTGGAAGTTGGTGTCTGAAAAAGTCTCGGCGCTTGGCCAGAAACGTAACTCTGTGCCCGTGCTCTCAGCTTCACCAATGACACCCAGTGGCGCATCTGGTACACCCATAGTGTATTTCTGCTGATGCACTTTGCCATCACGGCGAATTGTTAGTTGTAGTTTTTCTGAAAGTGCATTTACAACAGAAACACCTACGCCGTGTAGGCCACCTGATACTTTATATGAGTTGTCATCGAATTTACCGCCGGCGTGTAGCACGGTCATGATGACTTCTGCCGCAGAGACCCCTTCTTCCGGGTGCAGTTCCGTTGGGATACCACGGCCATTATCGCGTACTGACACAGAGCCATCGGTATGGATGGTAACGAAGATATCGTCACAGTGCCCTGCTAACGCTTCGTCGATTGAGTTATCAACGACTTCGAAGACCATGTGATGTAGTCCAGTACCATCATCAGTGTCCCCGATATACATTCCCGGACGCTTCCTTACCGCATCCAATCCCTTCAGTACTTTAATACTCGATGAATCGTAATTATCAGACATGGTGTATTCCAATTATTTTGTTATTAAGCGGCCATGTTCCACGTGGAACATCTCAACATTTCGTTTCATGGGTTCCACAATGGCCTGGATACTTTCGGAGTTTATTGCAGTAATAAACAGCTGTGACTGACATTCTGCAAGTAAGTGCGCGATGCTAAGCATCGTATCCTGGCTTAACTCCGAAGGTAAATCATCGATCAGCAATATGGATTGCTTCTCGGTCTCGGCCTCAATCAAATTATTCTGTGCGATTTTTAACGCATAGAGGGTTAACTTTAACTGACCCCGAGACAGTATATTTTCAACGCCGTGACCATTTGCATAAAAATTAAAGTCGGCTTTATGCGGTCCCTTAGTTGTATAGCCAAGCTTGCTATCCCGCTCTAGCTGGGCATCTAGCACCTCGGCCAAGTCCCCTTTCCAGCCTGCGTCATAGCGCATTTCAAGGCCTTTAAAGATGGGGCTTATGACCCCTATCTTATCAAAAAAATGCCGCTCAAACCTACTTATATACGCCTTTCTGAACATATTTATTTGTTCCGCTAGGCGGACAAATTCTCGGTCCCAGGTGCGTATTTGAAGCTGGTACTGAACGGGCTTACTCTTGAGCAATGCGTTGCGCTGTTTGAGTACTTTATTGAAGTCTTTCCAGACACTATAAAACTGATGTTCCACGTGGAACACCCCCAAATCGAGAAACTTTCTTCGCTCTTTTGGCCCGCCAAAAAACAACTCATAACTCTCAGGTGTGATCACTTGCGTCGGCAGGATTTGTGCAAGTTCGGCTATTTTACGACTAGACTGACCCTGGATCCTGAGCTGAGTCTCACCTTGCAAATCTTTGCTGATGCCGATTGGGATCGACAAACTGTGCAGTTGCTTTTTACCATGCACAACGCACTTGGTCTGCTCATAACGGATCATGAGTTTATGTTTATTGGTTCTGAATGAGCGCCCGTTAGACAGGAAATAGATGGCTTCGAGCAGGCTGGTTTTTCCGCTGCCATTTTCACCTAGAATGATATTGATCTGATCGCTTGGTGAAAAAGCAAGAGCCTCAATATTGCGAAAGTTATTGAGGCTAATTTGATTTAAACTCATTTAAGAGCACACACCTAAAACTACAGGCGCATCGGCATAACAACATACATCGCAGAATCGTCGCTCGCGCCTTCAATCAGGGCACTGCTGTTGGTGTCTGCCAATGTAAATTGCACGTCTTCGGTTTTCAGGGTATTTAATACATCCAGTAAATAAGACACGTTAAATCCGATTTCCAGGTCATCGCCTTGGTACTCAACTTCAACGGTTTCTTCCGCTTGTTCCTGCTCCGGGTTGTTCGCACTGATCTTCAACATGCCATTCGACAGGTTGAGGCGCACACCACGAAACTTTTCATTCGACAGAATAGACACACGCTGAAATGCGCTGCGTAGCCATTCGCGATTCGCAATCACCAGCTTATCGCCACCACGAGGCAACACTCGTCGGTAATCAGGGAAACGTCCGTCCACCAGCTTACTGGTCAATGTGAACTCAGGGTCCAGAATACGGATGTGATTACTACCAAACTGAATGGTTAATGGCTCATCGTCTGCTGGTAACAAGCGCATGATTTCTTGCACGCCCTTGCGTGGGATGATCAGCTGACGTTGCGTGTTCAACGATGCTGCTAACTGGTGCTGCGCTATCGCGAGTCGGTGTCCATCGGTTGCGACTGTTTTAATCTCGCTATTATCGACCTCTAAAGACATCCCGTTCAGATAATAGCGGACGTCCTGATTGGCCATCGAGAAATGCGTGGCTTCCAACAACTGGCGTAGCTCAAGTCGGGTGATCTGAAATTCGACTTCGCCATCCCACTGTTCGAGATTCGGAAAATCTTCTGCGGCTAAGGTGGTCAAAGAAAAACGGCTTTGCCCGCTCGTTAGCAATAATTGATGCTCCTGACTGCTCAATTGCAGCAAAGAACCATCCGGCAAACTTTTACATATATCGAGTAATTTTTTTGCTGGCAACGTAATACTGGCATCTGCAACTTGCTCTTCCAGCGTCACATTCGCCACCAACTCAATCTCTAAGTCGGTGCCCGTCATCGATAACACGCCATTTTTCACTTCGACCAACACGTTGGACAATATAGGTAGCGTGTGTTTTCGTTCAATGGCACCCGAGACCTGCATCAAGGGTTTTAAAAACTGTTCTCTTGAAATCGTAATTTGCATACTAGGCCCTTAAGACGACAATGTACGGATCAGGTTTTGATAATCTTCTTTTACCTCGTGACTTTCATCACGCAGTGCTTTGACTTTACGGCACGCATGCAACACGGTTGTGTGGTCGCGCCCGCCAAAAGCATCACCAATCTCAGGCAAACTGTGGTTCGTCAGTTCTTTGGACAACGCCATTGCCACCTGCCTTGGACGGGCTACTGAACGGCTACGGCGTTTTGATAGTAAATCTGAAACACGAATACGGTAGTACTCAGCCACGGTACGCTGAATATTGTCGATGGTGACCAGCTTATCCTGTAATGCCAGCAGGTCGCGCAGTGCTTCTTTTACAAACTCAATAGAAATCGGCCGACCTGTAAAGTTCGCATTGGCGATCACCCGGTTTAATGCCCCTTCCAGCTCTCGCACATTAGAGCGCAGCTTTTTAGCAATGAAAAAAGCCACTTCATGCGGCAGATTAATATTACTCTGCTGTGCTTTTTTCATCAGGATAGCAACTCGGGTTTCCAGTTCAGGCGGCTCAATGGCAATGGTTAAGCCCCAGCCAAAACGAGATTTAAGCCGGTCTTCAACCCCTTCAATTTCTTTTGGGTATCTGTCCGATGTCAGAATGATCTGCTGGTTCCCCTCTAATAAGGCATTAAAGGTGTGAAAGAATTCTTCCTGCGATCGTTCTTTATTAGCAAAAAACTGAATGTCATCGATCATCAAAGCATCGACACTGCGATAGTAACGCTTAAATTCTTCAATGGCGTTATTTTGCAATGCTTTAACCATGTCCTGAACAAAACGCTCGGAATGCATATAAACAATTTTTGCGTCCGGCTTTTTATCTATGATGCCATTACCAACGGCATGTAACAGGTGAGTCTTACCCAGCCCGGTGCCACCATATATAAAGACAGGGTTAAACGCTGAACCCGGGTTATCAGCAACCTGGGTTGCAGCCGCCTTGGCTAACTGGTTAGACTTACCCTCAACAAAGTTATCAAAGGTATAGTTTTCTTTGATGTTGGACTTAACCCCGGATTTAGGAGCAGGTTCAACTTTAGCCGTACTAGAGGCACCCGCCGGCGATGCAGCCGGCTTAGCCACGCTTCCGGCCTGGGCGCTTTGGGCACTCTCGCCAGAAGCAGGGGCATGATTGACAGCACCGATTGGTTTACTGCCAACATCAAAACGCAGCTCCGGCGCCTCGTCACCACAGATCTCCGTCAGCAACTCGCTGATACGGTTTAAATACTTTTCTCTCACCCAGTCCAAAACAAACCGATTTGGCGCATAGATGGTTAAGGTATCTTCGGTACTTTCTGCTTGTAGTGGTCGCACCCACATATTGAACTGCTGAGAAGGCAGCTCATCTTGCAAAACATATAAACAACTTTGCCAAACCGACAGATACACGTCGCACTCCGAAATAGTTAATATTCCCGTACATAAAAACTCAGGATATCGCCAGATTTACCAACAAGGTTATACACAGCTAATCCAAAGGATCGACGGAAATGCTTGTTTATTATCATAAATACATAGGTGGAAGCCGGGTATTATGAAGGGATCTTATCCACAACATCAATATTGACTTTTTTAAAATTCAGGATCTTTCCTAGAAACAAACGCATCCGCTTGTTTTTGTTGGCATTTTATTTTTCACCTTGTTTACTGATCTTAGCAAAAATACGCCAGGATCTCATCTAAAAAACACGATCATTTTAAGTTTTCCAGAGGATGTTGCCACTTTTCACCCAGGCTGTGTGGAAAACCTCATTTCGATCCGATCTGAGTTGATCACACCCACATACACAGATCAGATCTGATCTCATGGCGCAAAATGGATCCACTAATGGGTCCACTATTGTGCGATTTTGATCCCACAATGATTGCTATAAAGGTATAATGCGCTGCGTTTACCTCAGGGGATAACCGCCAGAGTGACCGTTTTTTGTTATTTATGGCTAAAATCTATGCTTGATGGCGCGATTATGATTGACTTTCCTACGCCGCGGCATTAATATCTCGCGCTCGCAATGGCACCTGTGCCAGGATCGCGACCTGCATAGGATGTTTTAAACTTTAACCGATCGGATGGATTAGTTATGAAAAGAACTTTTCAACCTAGCGTTCTTAAACGCAAGCGTACTCACGGTTTCCGTGCACGTATGGCAACGAAGAATGGCCGTAAAGTACTAGCGCGTCGTCGTGCTAGAGGCCGTAAAGTACTTTCTGCTTAATATATAAGTGGAAGACTTTAGCTTCAGCAGGGAGTTACGTCTGTTAACTCCCTCGCATTACTCCCGAGTTTTTAACGAACCCGCTCGCGCAGCCACTCCTTATTTTACACTTTTAGCTAAACCCAATGATGTTGGACATCCACGTCTGGGACTTACCGTGGCTAAAAAACGTTGTAAAAAAGCCTGCCAACGCAATCGCATTAAACGTCTTGCCCGTGAAAGCTTTCGCCTAAACCGTCATAAACTGGACAATATTGATATTGTACTGATGGTCAAAACCGGCGTAGATGAGCAAACCAATGAAGAGCTCAGCAAACAACTGGCAAAATTATGGCGTAAAGTGAATGAGCGCTGTAAACCAGGTGCCCCTAAGCCACCCCCGCATAAACGTCCGGGTAAAAAGCGTCCAGCATCTAAGCAACGTAACCCCAAACCGACTAAACAGAACGATAAATAAATTCAAGTGTCACGACTTAGCCCATCCCGCATCGGCTATGCTCGCTACAATTTATTCAGTTCATCATACGGCGACTGTGGATCGACGATTAATCGAGTTCAACTTATTGTGATTTCGCTAAAATCGCATGGTGCTCAATGGCTATTTTGACCCCGATAAGGTAAAGTTAGCTCACCTTTTAATCGCCAATTTCCCGTTGTTTTTTTGGGAATTGGTTATCAGTTCTGACGGCATCACCATGAATCACTCCCCTTCCACACTATCATCGCGCCTGAGGCAGCAATGTATAAAGTGGATCCGGTGGCCATTTAAGGTATGCCAGACACTGATCAAAACACTGCTATTAGGTGTGATCCGTTTTTATCAGCAATTTATTAGTCCGCTGCTGGGACCACACTGTCGCTATACACCCACCTGCTCTCATTATGCAATTCAGGCAATTAATTTACATGGAATTGCAAAAGGGAGTTGGTTAGCGCTTAAACGCATATTAAAATGTCACCCTTTAAGTGCAGGCGGGTCTGATCCCGTGCCTGCTAAGTCAACGCAAGATAAACAACACGAGAAATAAGAGCTGTTATGGAATCGCAACGCACGTTTTTATTTATCGGCTTGCTGCTGGTTTCCTTTTTACTCTTCACAGAGTGGTCAAAGGAACAAACCGCAGCCAATGCTGATACCAGTGCCGTCACACAACAAGTGGCCGGCCCCGCAAACAATGACCAGGCCGACGTACCGGCTTCCAGTCAGGCTGATGTGCCAATGCAGGCCACTGTGGCTACTCGCTCAGTCATTTCGGTAACCACCGATGTACTGGCAGTGAAAATCGACACCCGTGGCGGTGACATTGTTGAGGCGAAATTACTACAGCACGCCGAAACCCATGGCAGCGACCAGCCTTACCTGTTACTGGGTGAATTTGAAGGCAAAGAGTACTTTGCACAAAGTGGTTTGATTGGCCTGAATGGCCCGGATGCATCAAGCCAGGGTCGCCCGGTCTATCAAAGCGAACAAACCAGCTACACATTAAACGGCGATGAGCTACGTGTACCGCTGACGTTTGTTGACAGCAAAGGCGTGCAGTTCAGCAAAACCTTTGTATTCAAGCCAGGCCAGTATGATGTCGCACTGGAATACGACGTAACTAACCCAACGGCAGATCCTGTTCAGGTGCAACTGTATACCCAAATCAAGCGCACGGTTCAGGAAAAAGGCAGCATGGTTGACCAGACTTATCTGGGCGCAGCCTATGGCACCAGCGAAGAGCCTTATGAGAAATACTCTTTCTCTGATATGGCCGACGCCAACCTGAATAAAAATACTCAGGGTGGTTACGTTGCCTTTATTCAGCACTACTTTGTTAGTGCCTGGGTACCAGGTCAGGAAAAGAACAACACCATTTACAGCTCACTGCGTAATAACAACAGCATCATAGGTGTAAAAGGCGAAGCAACCAATATTCAGGCTAATGGCACTGCACAGCTCACCGCCACTTATTATATGGGCCCTAAAGACACTGATGCGCTGGAAGCGCTGCATGAAGACCTAGATCTGACAGTCGACTACGGTTGGCTATGGTTTATCTCTCAGCCACTACTGAGCCTGCTGAAGTTCCTGCACAGCATTATCGGTAACTGGGGTCTGGCCATCATTGCGATTACCTTAATCGTAAAAACGTTGCTTTACCCACTTACCAAAGCGCAATACACCTCAATGGCTAAAATGCGTATGCTACAGCCGAAAATGCAGGCTCTAAAAGAGCGCTATGGCGATGACCGTCAGAAGTTCGGTCAGGCAATGATGGAGATGTACCGTAAGGAAAAAGTAAACCCTATGGGTGGCTGCTTCCCACTGTTACTGCAAATGCCTATCTTCCTGGCGCTATTCTATGTATTCCTTGAATCAACGGAGCTGCGTCATGCCGAGTTTATGCTGTGGCTGACAGACCTGTCGTCAAAAGACCCTTACTATGTACTACCCATCCTGTTTGGTGCCAGTATGTTCCTGACTCAGAAGCTGCAACCTATGACAGTGACGGATCCAATGCAGCAAAAGATGATGACCTGGATGCCGGTTATCTTCTCTGTGTTCTTTATCTGGTTCCCGTCTGGCCTGGTATTGTACTGGCTGGTCTCTAACCTGATCTCAATTGCCCAGATGCTGTATATCTATCGTGGCATGGAGAAAAAGGGCATGAAGGTCCGCGGTTAATACGCAATACAGATAATCAAGAAACGGTCCATCGCGGGCCGTTTTTTTATGCTCACGATAACATCCAACGGCATATCGGTCTCACAGTCTCACAGTCTCACAGTCTCACAGTCTCACAGTCTCACAGTCTCACAGTCTCACAGTCTCACAGTCTCACAGTCTCACAGTCTCACAGTC
>NZ_JAKGBD010000025.1:0-35938 GCF_021532535.1 Pseudoalteromonas sp. DL2-H2.2
ATGTTAGTCACTCAGTTCAGTTGAGACTCTAAATTTTTGTGCGTCATTCAGTAAAACTAAAATCGGCTGTTAGAACTCAATCTGTACGAGTGCCCACACAGATGATTGCTTCATATTTTTAAAGAACGGTGCGACTTAATGTCGCTGCGCTGTTAGCGCTGAGGGTTGTGCATTCTAATCACTTTCCTCTTTTTGTCAACACTCAGATTTAAAAGAAATAAAACTAAGTTTTATATGACTCATCAACATGTTGTTTAGCGTTTTGTTTGCTGCCCGCCGTGTCGATGGATGCGCATTATAGGGAGATTCGAATTCAGCGCAAGCGCTTTTTATGATTTTTTTGAATTAATTTTTTACACAATATGTCCTCACAATTGCCGCACAAGTTACCCACAAAAACCTGTGGATAAGACAATAATACTTAGAGTTGAAAGCCGTCATGTGCTAAATTACGCCACCTTATTTACCCGTTCTGCTATATCTATAATAAGGGTCGTAATCCAATGGCTGACTTTTTTAACACAATAAGCGGCTTGCTGTGGGGTCATATACTTATATACCTATTAATTGCAGCAGGTGTTTTCTTTACCCTCCGACTGGGTTTCATTCAGTTCACTCAATTCCCGTATATGATTAAGGTCATGGCAAACAGCCGAAGTGGCGCCAAAGACGGTATCTCCTCCTTCCAGGCGTTTTGTACCTCACTCGCCGCGCGGGTTGGTACTGGTAATATGGCAGGTGTTGCCGTTGCGCTTTACCTGGGCGGACCTGGTGCTATTTTTTGGATGTGGCTCATCGCCCTCATTGGTATGGCAACCAGTTTTGCAGAAAGCGCCCTGGCTCAGCTATATAAAACCAAAGACGATGATGGCAACTTCCGAGGTGGTCCTGCTTATTATATGGAGTATGGCCTGAATAAACGTTGGATGGGCGTGCTCTTCTCTTTATGTCTGATCCTGGCATTTGGCTTAGTGTTTAATGCCGTGCAAGCAAACTCAATTGCAGCAGCATTCGAAGTCGCCTTTGATGTACCCAAGTACGTAATGGGTCTTCTATTAGTCTGTGGCTCTGCTTTTATTATCTTTGGTGGCCTTAAAACCATTGCCCGCTTTGCGGAGCTTGCAGTCCCTTTCATGGCAATCGCCTACTTATTACTGGCAATCATCGTATGCGCTATGAATGCAAGCCAGCTGCCAGACGTCTTTATGTTGGTTATTAACAGCGCGTTTGGTTTTGAACAAGCTGCGGGCGGTGCAATCGGTTATGCTGTGATGCAGGCGATGATCCAGGGGATAAAGCGTGGTCTGTTCTCAAATGAAGCCGGTATGGGTAGTGCAGCAAACGCCGCAGCAAGTGCAACGCCTAATCCCAATCACCCAGCTTCACAAGGCTACGTCCAGATGCTTGGCGTATTTGTTGATACTATTGTTATCTGTAGTGCCACAGCGGCACTTATTCTGTTATCGAACCAGCTCGTGCCAGAATCTGGCGTAACGGGTATTCAGCTAACACAGGCAGCATTGGTTGAGCATGTGGGTGACTGGGGCGCCATTTTTGTTGCCATCGCCATTTTGTTCTTTGCCTTTACTTCTATTGTTGCAAACTATAGCTATGCAGAAACCAATCTGTTGTTCCTTGAGCATAACCACCCCAAAGGCCTGTTTATATTCAGAGCCTGTGTGCTGGCTATGGTGATGTTTGGTGCTGTAGGTGAACTTGGCCTGATCTGGACACTTGCCGATATTTCTATGGGCCTGATGGCGATTGTGAACGTGATTGCACTGTTTATGTTGTCTGGCATTGTTATCTGGCTTGCCAAAGACTACCGTAGCCAACTAAAACAAGGCAAAACCCCCGTTTTTGATCCTTCACAAAAACCTGAAGTATTAAAAACCCTGCCTAAAGGTATCTGGCACAAGTAATCTGTACGGGAGGTAGTCACCCGGCTACCTCCCCTTTTATCATTCTTCTGTAAGTCAACTGTTCAACAAACCTCCACCCAATCTCATTAAGTACAAATAACATTCAGTTGAAACAATTACTTATTGCCTTTCATCAAAAAATCATTATAGTGAAACCCAAGTCGGCATATAGCGCAGCTTGGTAGCGCACTGTCATGGGGTGTCAGGGGTCGCAGGTTCAAATCCTGCTATGCCGACCATTCTTCTCCCCTCCAGTTAAATACTATCTTCATCTGCAAAAGCTCTATGCAACAACTGAAAATCAAACCTTATTACTTCACATAGTTGTTTGCTTTAAACATGACTGCCATTGGCAAGCATACTGTTATTACTCAAGACAATTTTATCAACAGAGCAAATGCGGTCCTGTGACAGCGCAAACTGAATGCATTCAAATACGTTACGGGCTGTCAGGTGCATATGTTCGGTGTGCGAGCGCGTCTCAAACCACCTGGCTTCATCCAGCGGCGATGGATTGTCAAAGTTGGGGGGATAAATACTGATCACACGGACGCCCTGCCCCGCCAGACGATACCTGAGCCTGTCAGCGAAAGTAGACTGTGCCGCCTTTGCTGCGCTAAAAGCTTCATTGGCAAGCGAGTGCGGGTTGTTCTCAAGGCTGGCCGTACTGTTGATAAACAAGATGTCAGGGGTATCCGAGCGCTGTAAAAGGGGCAAAAATTTGCGTGTCATCAGAATACTGCCCGTGGCCGTTGAGTTAATGGTTTCAACAATGTGATCTTCCGATACCTCCAGTAAAGAGCCTGATAGCCAAAGCGAGGCGTTGTTGACCAAAATGTCGACTTTATCCGTGAGTGCTGCAACCCCTTCAGCAAACTGCGCAATTTCATTGGGCCTGGTAACATCTACCTGAAACGCACTCACTCGGGCATCGGGCACCACCTCAATGATCTGGGCGGCCGTTGCTTTAGCTTTTTCGAGTGTTCTGGCTGACAAATATAACTCCGCCCCCAGCTGAGCAAAGAGAATCGATAAGGTCAGACCAAAATCCGGGCTTGCTCCCGTAATTACAATTTTCTTGTTTTTAAACTGCATATAAACTTCCTGGTTAATATAGTAACGCCGACTTGTATCTTGCGGTGCTTGCTGATTTAGCAAACGCATTAACGGTAACACATGCAGACTTTCTCTGACATACCTTAGCGGGCAGATTTGGAGACAAGCTCAAAGCGCTGGCCCTCTTAAGTGCGATAAACAAAGGTTGTTGCTTTCACCAGGTCGCTTTGTCTATGTGCTCAATTGTTCAAGCACAAAGTGGATAGCTCACCTTGGGCATTCTGTTTGCGCTGAAGTGTTGCGCCCGGCTTTTAACAGCTCATAGCAGCCGTACCAAAGCTCAAATTTCTGTGATTTAACGCCAACAATACCGGATACTGAAGGAATGCCTATTTAGTGTGCAAACGACCTGTAAGGGTATTGCCTTTGTGATAAAAATCATTATAGTGACACCCAAGTCGGCATATAGCGCAGCTTGGTAGCGCACTGTCATGGGGTGTCAGGGGTCGCAGGTTCAAATCCTGCTATGCCGACCATTCTTCTCCCCCTCTTTTCTACTCTCATTGTCACTTAGTCTCTCATTATTTTCAGCAACGTCCATGTCGTTTCTCTTAACTCAACTCTCTAACCAGACTATTGATTCATTAATCTGACTGCAATACTTTTCATGGCGCTGCCCGATTTCGTGTCCAGTCCCCGATTCATCAGAATAATAAACCCATCTTTTTTGTTTGGATCAAAGTACATGGCTGCGAATACACCAGGATCCGAGCCCATATGTCCTATCAATCCCATACTGTTGTCGCGCCAGAAGAAACGTTGACCTTTTGATACAGTTTCGGGTGCCTGGATCGATATCATTTGCTGAAATATCGCAGCTGACAGGAGTGGTTCGCCGGCCATGGTTTGGTTTTTTAACAGCTGGGTCAGAAACAGGCTGAGCTCTTTGATACTGGTGCGGACCCCACCATCAGGATACTGAGGGTTACCATAGTGAGGCTGTGGCACAAACCGCTTGAACGCAATGGGTGGATTAAAGTACTCGTTAATCACATAATTCAATTTAGGTGATTCGAAATCACCACACACAGGTGTATAAGGAATGCAGGATTCCACTTCATAAGGCACTGCTATTTCTGCAAATGAGAGACCTTCTAATCGCCAGCGGGTTTTGTCCATTCCCAACGGTTTAAACAAATGATCCACACTGTACTGCGCCAGGCTTTCACCCGTGGTTGCCTCGACCAGATAGCCCGCCAGAGCAGAAGCCAGGTTGCTATACTTGCGATGAGTGCCTGGTTGATGGTCCAGATAATAGGCCCCCTGCTCATAAAGATGCCCCCCGGGTGTCAGTAATGACTTCAAGTGCGCTTCCAAGGTCGTTTCAGGATCCCGATTTGCCGTGAAGCTGTTTACATCGTAGTAATCTGCAATCCCGGAGGTATGGGTCACCAAATGCCTGAGTGTAATCGTCTCATTCTCTAGTTTGGGGTTATCAACCTTAAACGGTAAATAATCGTTAATATCCCGGTCGAGCTCAAGCTTACCCTGCTCTACCAACTTAAGCAGCACCACGCCCATAATGGGTTTGCTGATTGAAGCGATATTAAACAAGGTGTCTTGTGCCACCGGCCTGTTTTGCGTCACATCCGCAAAGCCAAAGGTATGGAGTGTGGCTTCACCATTGTCAATTTTGGCAATCGCCAGCCCCGGGATAGCCGCTTCTTCCATAACGGCCTTGATGTATGCGCTAAACGCCTTCTTGTCCTGGCTGATGGCTTCTTGTTTTGGTAATAAAATCCAGAACACAGGCAATAGTAAAACAGCGATAAACAGCTTTTTCAAAGATCTTCTCCAAGTTAAAACACATACAGAGGCATAATACAGACCAAAAGTTATATCATTGTATTTTAATAAGATTTTAAAATGGGAGTCACAGGGGGTTATGCATGTTGGTTGTTATGGCTAACTTTTGGCTAGTTTGACACTCAATATGTATCAAACTTATGGCCACTACTATCCATGCTCTTACACACTCTTTAAACTTTGACCTATCATTAAAAGAACGGTCGTGCTATAAATATATGTAACATAGCAGTGAGTAGTGTATGAGCAAAGGTAAGCAAACCCGCGATAACATTTTAAATGTGGCATTTGCGCTGGCCAGTGAGAATGGTCTGGAAAGCCTGACGATTGGTGAGCTGGCCAAACAGTGCAGTATGTCTAAAAGCGGTTTGTTCGCACACTTTAACTCAAAAGAGAATTTGCAGGCGGCAGTTGTTGATTTTGCCAACGAAATTTTTGTCCAACGCGTTATTGTGCCTGCTCGGGCAGATAACTGCCATAGCTATGAAGAGAAGATTAAGGCGCTGTTACATCACTGGTTAAACTGGAATCAATCATTCCAGGGCAGCTGTATGTTCCTGGACGCCTGGCGAGAAAAATGTGCCGACGAGTCTGCCGCGCAGCGAGTGCTCAAGCAAGGCATTGAAAATTGGCTAACCTATTTGCAAATCCAGATAGGCAAAGGCGTTGAAAACAACGAGTTTCGGGCTGATCTGGCACCGGAGCAAGCCACTTTTGAGTTATATGGCATGTATTTGAGTGCCCACCTGTATCATTCAATGCATGGACAGGAAGAAAGCACACAGCGGTTCTGGCATGGCGTAGAACGCCAGATACAGAGCTGGAAGTAATTGTTTAAGCTTTCCGGTAGTTTAGGCTAAACAGGATAAACCCCAGGCTGAACACGTTCAGCCTTTTTTTGAATACATTAATAGCACGACCGTTCGTTTTAAAGTTAGCTGGCTATGGTGTTTTTCGTGGAGAAAGAGAAATGAGTGACAAGATTTACTTTAAATCCGATAGCAAATTTAACTTCAAAAAGCATATGCTCAATGTGGCAACACGCGTGCACCACCGAATTGCACCCGGGCACGCAGAGAAAACGGCAACTAAACTCCTGCTCACGCCAGTGAGAGCCAAGCCCAAGCATGCTACCCCGGCAGATCTCATCGAGGGCAGTATCTCCTCAAAAGAAGGCTTGTTAAAAACCTATCGGGTTGGCAACGGGCCAGTCTGGGTATTAACCCACGGCTGGTCTGGCAGTGCGAACCAGTTTTTTCCGCTTATGCAACATATTGCTGCGCAAGGGTATACGGCGCTTGCATTCGACCATCCCGCGCACGGTAACAGCGAAGGCGAAGTCGGTCACCTGCCGGGCTTTGTATCTGGGCTTGAAGCCGTGCTCGATAGCCTGGATGAAACACAAGGCGTGATTGCACACAGTATGGGTTGCGCCGCCGCCATTGAGTGTCAGCATCCCAAACTAAGTAATAAACCGCTGTTATTAATTGCACCTGTTCTGGATTACGTCAGTAACCTGTTTGGCAGTATTGAACGCTCAGGGTACTCAATGCGCCTGTTCCGCAGCGTAGTCAGTAAGGTCGAAAACGAGTACAACTACCCAATGGCATCGGTCGACCCGTTCGAGAAATTAAAAAACAGAACTGCACACTGTATTATTGTCCATGATCAGCATGACCGGTTTGCGCAATTTGCAGTGTCTAAACAGGCCGCTACACAAATGTGTCGGGTAAAACTTATCGAAACTCAGGGCCTGGGACATGGCAGGATATTGCAAAGCCAGCAAGCGAAAGATGCGTTTGATGCGCTGATAAGTTGACGGTTTTTGTTTGCTTATGTGCCCCGTTATAGCACGACAATAAAGCCCGGCTAAGGCCGGGCAAAATAATACCAATTAGCAAATATAGGCCGTGGGACAAAATGCAGGGGCCGTGTAACACGCACCGTAGTCTTTACTGTAAGCACTTGCGCCACCAGCAATGTCTTTGGTTTGCTGTGCATTTAAATTGTTATCTGTACTCAGCGTTTTTAATTTAACCTTTTTCAGTTTCATGTTGTTTCCTGTTGTATTTCTCTGTTGTTTAATCGAATGGTGATGACGGCACGCTTATATGGCTATGCTCATCGGTTAAACAATGTGCTGAAATTAGCAACAAAAAACAAGACAACCTAGGTGATTTTTCGACCTTACTTTTTAGGTACTTGTTTTTTATCTTATTTATTCTATTGAAATTTTATCACGCAACCTTAAATGACAGCGCGAGACTTATGTACTATGCGCACAATCAGATTGTGTCTATATTTACAAGCAAAGATACCGGCCAGTCAGTCAAAGAACGTTTTAAAATAGTCCCACAGCCCTAAAGATTCATCCGCAAAAATATCTATCCCCAGCCAGGATTTAAGCAAATAGAGAACAACGAGTACCACTCCGGCCAAGATCACGCCCACTATCAGTAAGCTGATCAGGAACATAATGGCCGCTGTGATCCGCTCTGTATTGCTCAGGCTGCGTTTATTCACCCCACCCAGGAGCACAATATAGAAACTCCAGGGCAAAAATGGCATCACCAGTGTTGGCCTGAAATCAATAGCATGGTTGTTCCAGCCGCGAGTATTAATGGCTTTATGCAAGGCTTTGCGCTGTTTATAGCTAAAGCTCGCCGCAATCTCAGGATCCATCTTGCTCAGCAATTGCTTAACATGGGTATACTCTTGATTTGAGCGGTTCTGCGTCATTTAGCCTCCTTATCCGTCGCTTTGGGGTTACCTTGATTAGACGTGAGTAATTAAGTATAGAACCAAAGCAAGCGCGTTTGGGTACGCTTAACGCTATGGGCAAGTGTTCTGTTAAGTTTAGACGCAGACTAGTTGCTGGCAATAATTATGCAACTCTATTCGTAGTCATATTTTGAAGATTTACTATTGAGTAATACTCGGCTCGCAGGTGCCCGGGGTAACGGAGTTACTGCCAAATTATACCCCACTTAAAATTGATCTTAGTCACCGAAATAGCTCCCCATTTCATATAAAATCATTACATTGAAACAGCTACTTACCACATGTTATTATTAGTAGTTTTTCATCACGCAATAGAAATAAAATAGGGAATTATTATGAAAAAGCACCTACTACTTCTTTCCTTGGTCAGCTCATACAGCTACGCCACACCGCAATATATTGACCTAAAAGAAGATACATTTCTCGATGGGCAACTAGACGCAGGTTATACCATGTCTAGCTCTGAACTACTGAGAGTCCAAGATGATTTTGTGCTTAAATCCGATACCAGTGTGACGAAGGGTCATTACCTTCACAATGACAATGTGATCGAGTTCACGACAACCGATGGTGATATCAAGAAACACTACCTTGGTAAGTTCATGTCTAATGGGCTATATCAGGGTACCTGGTATAACAATAACCTTGAATCTGGCGATTTCCAGCTAATGTTAAAATCGACTACAGGTGCTGATGGTCAGTCTTGTGACGAAGTAAAAATAAAAGATCCAATGGCACAATCAGGGATCCACACTGTTGAGCTTAGCCAAGATGGTATCCCAACATCTGTAGCCGTTTACTGCAATATGGAAATTGCTCAAGGTGGATGGACACTGGTTAATACCCGTGAAAAGAATGGCGGTGCATCACACACTCGCACTCAGGAACTTACAGACCCGACAACTCAAAAAAATCACTATATTGATGTAGCTGTCTGGCAAGCACTAAAATCGAATGCCACACAGATCATGGTTACGGACGGAAACAACGACAACTATGTGGTGTTTGATTTTGCACAGTTAGATACTGCAAATTGTCAGGTGCTGGTAGACGATCTGGCCAACACGCCTGTTTTTCACTCGGAACCAGGTTGTACTTATAAAGGCTCTGACTACACCTATCTAAGTAATCCAAATAACGGAACTTATTTCACAACCGTTACTGTTTACAATCTCGATTTTAAACCCACAGATCGCAGTGGTAAATATGGTACGGCAACGAGTGGCAAAATGTTCTACTCACCAGAAAATATTCAAATTTACGTAAGATAAGCTATCCCCAGATTGGCTTGCGGGCGGTGAATACTGCCCGCTCTGCTCCCATAGACGTTGGCATTATGTTTAAAAACTCCCGGATCGCACGCCTTGGGGATCAAATAAGTATGTACGTCGCCCCTTTATTTTAAAGCAACTCAAAGTCAATTTGTCACACTAGGCAACGCGCTCAGTAAACGCGACTTTAAAGCTCGCGCCACCTTGCTCGTTTTTACAGGTGACGTTGAGTTTGGCGTTGTGAAAATCTACGACTTCTTTAACGATAGACAAGCCTAACCCACTGCCGGTGAGGGTGGACTGTTCTTGCCGCCAGAAGCGCTCGAACAGGCGGTCGTAATATTGCGACTGGATCCCGGGACCATTGTCGCTTACCTCCAGCTCAGTAGCTGTAACCTTAACCTGAATTTTGGCTTTGTCTTGTGAATGTTTTAGCGCGTTTTCGACCAGGTTTTTGATCATGATGTGTACTGCTGCTTTGTCTGCCAGGATCTGATCTGTGGCAGCGTCTGAATCCAGGCTTAGCTCCTTGTCAAACTGCACTGCCAGTGGGGCCAACATCATGCACACTTCTTGTGCCAGTGCTGATAAACTCACCGGGACTTTGTTGTACACCACAAAGTTTTGGGCACGAGAAAGGTCTAATAATTGCTGCACCACGCGGGTCATGTAAGCCACGTCGTTGACGATTTCTTCGCGGATCTGGGGCGCAATATCGGCCAACTGAACCCGCGTATTGAGCACGGCAAGTGGGGTTTTAAGCTCATGTGCGGCATTTGCAACAAAGCGCTTTTGCTCATCAAAGCCGCCCTCCACCCGCTCCATGGCCTGGTTCAGTGAATTCACTATGGGCTGAATTTCATAGGGCAGCCCTTCGTTACTGAGCCTAAAACTCAGTTGCTCGGGTTTGATCTGCTTTAACTGCCCCGCTACGGTTTTTACAGGTTGTACTACCGAGCGCACCGACAAATATCCAACCAGCATAAACACACCGAAGGCCGCAAAAATGGTGATGGCTGTGACCCGATTGAGCGCAGGGATCACCGCTTCATTGGCAAGCTCAGTGATCAGATCGTTACGCGCCATATCCAGAAACAGCACCTGACCGTTCAGTGTCAGTTCGGTACGAAATCGATCAACGCCATCCAGATGAGAGTAACCAATCGGAATGCGCTCGGTCAGCGCATTGAGCGCGGCTGAGCCTTGATCACTGTTAACAGACTGAAGCAGCACCATGTTGTCAGCAGAGCGGATAACCCGAAACGCAAAGTTATTATACAAAGCGTCGTAGCCCCACTTTTCTATCACGCTGTCTGGGGCATAAATGAGTTGCTGTTGCTCAAAACGCAGGGCGTCTGCCACATCTTCACTCATACCTTTCATGCTGACTTCCAAAGCCAGATTGGCATAGTTCATCGAAAACAGGTGTAAGATCACACCAATGCCGGTAAACACCACAGAGCCAATCAGTATAAAGTGCAGGTAAATCTTGCGGGCTAATGAGTTTTTGATGATTTTCATGCCAGTATGTACCCTATGCCGCGGAGTGTTTTAATGGTCACGCCTGCTTGCGTACCGTCGAGTTTTTTACGGATTCGGTGCACCGCCACCTGTAACGCGTTATCGGTCACTTCAAACCCCATGGCATAGATGGCATCGTACAGTGCGTCTTTGCCCACCGTCAGGCCTACGTGACGTAGCAGATATTCCAGGATAGCCACTTCGGTTTTGCCCATCGAGAGGTTTTCACCGTCCACAGTCACTCGTCGAGATTTTGGGTCAAGAGCGAGATTGCCATGAGATAACAAGGTGCCCATGTACTGGCTGGGCCGACGCAGTAAAGCACGCATTCGCGCCAGCAACTCACCGATGTCAAATGGCTTGTTGATATAATCATCTGCCCCCAGGTCCAGCCCGGCTATGCGGTCATCAACACTGCCCCTTGCCGTTAAGATCAAAACGGGGATCGGGTTGTCAGCCCCGCGTAATGTGGCAATCACATCCAGCCCGTCTTTATCGGGCAGACCCAGGTCCAGAATAATAGCATCGTAGTGCCACAGGGCCATCTGATCATGCAATGCACCGGCGCTTGTCGCGATATCGGCGGCATAGCCTTCTTTAGTCATGGCCTGCTGAATAAAGCTGGCCAGTTGCAGGTTATCTTCGGTGATCAAAATGCGCATACTACTCTCTCCTTTGTGCAACTTGGCTGTGCTTTTCTCTTTATTCCGTGCATGTATTACCCAAACGCGGTTTGTACTCTGGCAAGCCCTTGTTACGCCTGGGCAACAGCAGGCTCAGCAATACCGGGATGACCACCAACACCAGAATAGTCGACGTGAGCAACCCGCCAATAACGGCCCAGGCCAGGGGTGGCCACAATGGACTACTGGCTGAGGTTAGGGGCAGCATTCCCACAATGGTTGTGACAGAAGTCACTATAACAGGGCGGACCCGATTTTGTACCGATAAAACAATGGCCGCCTGAGTGTTCCGCCCGGATTTTACGTATAACAAAGTGCCGTCGATCAATAAGATAGCATTATTCACTACAATCCCGGCCAATGCCAGAATGCCCAGCACCGACATAAACCCGAACGGCACCTGCACCAGGCTCAGCATAGCGGGGGCACCAATGATGGCAAACGGGATACTCAGCATCACCAGTAAGGTTAAACGCAATGAGTTAAATTGCAGTATCAGGGCAATAAAAAGCAGCAGCGCACCGACCGGCAGGGTTTTAAACAATGCACTATTCGCCTCTCCAGATTCTGCCATTTCGCCTCCCAGCTCCAGCCTCAGGCCATGGCGCTCAGCAATGTCTGTCAACACCGGCGTAAGCTCAGTCAGTAATTCGGCCTCGTCCACACCGGGTGCAACTTCGCTGATCAGTTTAACCACTGGCACACCGTTTCTGCGCGCCAACACCGCCTGCTTGCCAAGTACCTGGGTATCTGCCAGTGCATGCACGGGCACCGCTTTATCAATTAAGGGCGTCAGTACGCCGGTATTCATCATATCTATGCTGTCATGGCTGGAGTGTGGGTCGTACAATACAATCGACGTTGGTTCGTTGTTAAAGCTCACATGCGTCATGGTTAAGCCCGCACTGCGCCAGGCTAAATAATCATTGAGCTGGCGCTCAGTCAGACCAAACTGGCTGATACGCTGTTGATTAAATACCATCGTCAGCTGTGGCACGGCACCAGAGTAAGCTTTACCGGGTTTATCTAAACGCGGATCGGCGTTGAGTACGGCAAAAACTTCTTCGCCAGCCTGGCGCAGTACGCCATAATCCTCACCGCTCAGCCACATCACTACTGTACTTTCCAGCGGCGGCCCCTGCCCCAGCTCTCGGGCACGCAGGACTACTTCTGGGTAATCTCGTTGCAAACGGGTATTTAGCTGCTCAACCAGCTGGCTCATATCGGTGTTTGCTTGTGCGCTCAGCACCACCCGGCCGATATGGCTTTCATCCGGCTTTTGAGCAAGGTTGTAGTAAAACCGCGGACCGGAAAAACCACTGAAAACCAAGGTACGCTCGACGTTCGCATGGGCATTGATGTCCTCAGCAATTCGGTTTAGCGTACTGGCCGTTAGCAGTTTGTGGCTGCCCATGGGTAGCTCTACGTCTACTATGGCCTGATTTCGGTTGGTTTTTGGAAAGAATTCGCCCTCAGCCTGCGGCAGCGACATTAGCCCGGCGCACAGCCCAAAAGCCGCAACCAGAGTCAGCGCTTTATGTTGCAGCGTAAACTGCGACAAAGCCAATGCCCCTTGCTCTAATTTAAGTTGCAGTTGCTGCTGCCAACATGAGGCCTGAGATTTGTGCTCAGGAAAATAGCGATTGAGTAATGGTACCAGGGTAAGTGCAATAGCATAGCTGGCCACAATGCACAAAATAACCATCACCGGAATACTGGCGATAAAATCGGCCACACTGCCCTTTGCCATCAGCATAGGTAAAAATGCGGCAACCGTGGTGACTGTTGCTGCACACAACGGGCGCCACAACTCAGTGATACTGTCTATTGCGCTCTGCAAGGGAGCTGTTCCGGATGACACATGGCGATTAAAGCGCTCGGCAACCACAATGCAGTTGTCGACCATCAGGCCTAACGACAGAATAAGCCCGGCAATCGTCATCTGATGCAATACGCCATCTATGGCACTGAATGCCGCTACAGCCGTGAGTGTGATCACCACCACCGCAATACACACACTGGCGGCCCCGCTGGCAGACAAAAAAACGAACAAAATAACGGCGATGGCAACCAGGCTCAGCATTAACGATTGCATCAGCGCATCTTTGCGCTTTTTAGCCCACTTCGGCTGAAACAACTCGACTCTCACAGCATCTGCACCATAGGTGTGATTAAAGTGCTCAACCAGCTGGGTTACCTGCTCACCTGCCTGAGCAATGCGGATCCGGTTAGGCACCAGGGTCACCGCGACGCCAACTTGCTGTCGACCATTAATCCAAAAAGACTCTCGGGCTTGTGGATCGGTGCGATAGTGGATGTCTGCCAAAGTGGCCAGCGGTAATTGCTGACCCTGGGCCGTTGCAATGAGCGTGTTTTTTAGCTCAGAGACTGAATCAAGCTGCGCCACGGGAGATAAATTCAGATTCGCCCGGTCCTTGGTGACGCTGGCGACCGACTCTATTTTATTCGCTTCGGCAATGCGCTGGGCAATCTGTAGCGGCGTGATACCGGTTTGCAGCATAGATTGCTGTGCAAAAGCCACCGCCAGCTGCTGGCCCGGATCGCCCACCAGCTGGGCATTGCGCACCGTACTGAGCGTCAGGAGTTGATCGCGCAGCGCAATGGCAAGTTGTCGCTCCTGTAGCAAATCTCCCCGGCTACCAACGGACAAGAAAATCCCCTCGGTGTCCTGCACACGATCCAGGATGGCTAAAGACAGCGACGGATTGCTCTGGCGAATTGGCGCAACACCTTCTTTGATCCTCTGCCAGACCTCATCCGTGTTGTACACGGTTTCTTTCAGTTCTATATCCAACGACGCTGCGCCATGTTTAACCTGAGCGCTGTAGTTCTGGATTTCATCTATCTGTGCCAAAACGCGCTCCAGCGGGCGCACATAGCGCTGTGCCAGCGATTGTGCTTCCAGACCGCTGGCATTGAGCACAATCAGGCCATTGCGATAGGGAAAACTGGGGTCTTCCTGCTCAGGGGCACTAAACCAACCTCCAATACCGGCAAGACACAAGATGCAGACAAGACCCAGGATCAGGCGTGGGTTAACAAACCAGGGCGTGCTCATCACAACTTACTCCTTACTAAATATATGGCTTTGAGACAGGCGGCTGTGAGCGAATACGAGTGCCGGTGAATCAAGCGGCTCAATGCTGCTCACCAGAATATGATTTGCTCGCCCCGTCACAACCTGCACGTGCTGGCGTTGTTCAGGGGCCGATTGCAGCACCACATAAGGCTGGCTGGCTTCGTCATAATGCAAAACACCACCCGGTAACCGGTATAGAGGCTGATCGGACAATGGAATTTGTAACTGAGCATTGAGGCCCATCCAGCCTGACTCAGACGTTTCGAGCTGTACCTTGAGAAAAAAGAATGGCGAGCGAGATCCCAGCGGCAGCGCACGTTCAACAACCTGGCCCTGAACAGTTTGCTCAAGCGCAGGCACAAACACCTCCACCTTCTGTTGCTCTGTCATAGTTAGTGCAACCTCTTCGGGGATGGCAAAGCGCGCATGTAGCGCATCAGCCGCCTGAAAATTCAGTACCGTCTGCCCGGCCTTTGCGTACTCTTTTTGGCGCACCAAAAGGTCGCTCACTATCCCATCGAATGGCGCACTAATGGTTAGCTCAGCAAGCTGATTACGTGCAGCATTCAGCTTGGCCTGTACCTTGTTTATCTGCTGATAAGCCATATCCAGATCGCGACGAAGCTTGTCCAGCTGCGACTGAGTTTGCAGGTTGCGTTTTACCAGCGCTTCGGTGCGCTCAAACTCTGCGCGGGTATTTTTATACGCCGCATTGGCCCGCAAGCGCTCTGCCTGTGCCTGCTCCAGTATGGCATTGGCCTCGGGATCGTAAAGTTCCATCAGTACTGTGCCGCGCGTTACAAACTGTCCGGCGCGCACCCAGAGCTTTTCTACCCTACCCGATTTTAGCGCGGCTAACTGAGTGTCTTCAGCCCCCTCTATCTGGCCGTAAAATACTTTTTTTGGTACATCCACCACTCGCTCAGGCAACACCGCGGCAGGTTGAATAATAGCGGGCTGATTAGGTTCAGCCTCTGCATACGCTTCGCGTTGCTGATCCTGGCAGCCCAACATGGCTACCAGGCTCAGCAGAATAAGGGGTTTAGAAGACATAGACATACCCCAACAGCAATTGTGCGCCACCAGATTGATCGATCAATGGAGAGTCTTTGATCTCACTTCCGTAAGCGGTGTAGCTCAAATCAGCCTTTATCATATGGTTTTTACCAAAAAACCAATCACTGGAGACACCTACCTCAAAGTTCATGCTGGCGTCCCCGACATAAGCCATACGTCCGGCGCGTTGCTCATTAGGTAAAACACCGTAGTAATAGTCAACCAGATCTTCACTGAGATAACTGGCAGACACATACGGCACAATGCGGCCATCGCCAGCAGTAAACGGTATGCCATAGCTTACGCTTGCCTCATATCCTTTATGCGTGCTGGTCATATCGTGCATAAAGGAAAAGCCAAACTCGCCGACTTTAGTATCCAGCTCTCCTTCAAAACCAAAGTCAAAGCTCATATCTCTGTCTTCCATGCCCAAAAAAATATCTCCGTCGGCTTCTTCATAGCCATCCAGCCTCAACTGGCCAACAAGCGACAGTTCGATATTGTCCTGCTGCCAGACTTTATAGTTTGCGCGCGGACCCAGTAATGAAAAGTTGCCGTACTGAATAGCCAGAGCTGGCACCAGAATCGTTTCGTTACCCACATCCGTGTAACCCTGATCCTGAGATACCACTGCTGCGCCAACGCCCCACTGAATACCCGGTTTTTGCTCATCAGCCAGGGCTGAAAAACTCATAAGTGCCAAAGAAATCAAAGAAACTGTTTTGTTCATGACTGTGCTCCGTTTATCGAACTTATTGGGTCGGACAACGTATTTGTCCGGGGTTAAGTAAAATTTAAGGGAACAAACTTTCTTGAAACTTACAGGATGGAAATTTTTGAAAAAGAGAGGAAACAGGCCCGCACAGGCTGTTAGATTAATCGTAAATGGCCGCTCCAGCTGAGTTATTTATAAACGGCTTTGTTTGCTCAGACCAATTGAACCAATGTTGCAGTGGGAACTCGTGACGTATTGCACACGCCCCCACATGCCTATTTAATTATTGTATTGCGGGGTTAACGAAGCACTGTCAACCACAGCCGAAATAAACTGGCCAGGGTTATCCAGGCCAATAAAAACACTCTCGACCGCACCCTGCGGTACTTTCAATTCGATTTTGACATTCGGGTTACCAGAGTAATTGTAACGCTTAATATGCTGAGCTCTTGCTACATATTCATCATGCTGTTGTATGTTAGCAATATTATTAAGTGGGATAATAAACGAGTGATAAAGACCATAGCGAATGACAAGCTCGTTACCAACCAAAGAAACGGGCCTACGAGACACTGCGCGATACTCAGCGACAAAAAAGACCAGGCTAGCCAGGGTCAGTAAAGTAATAATATTTGCACCAAACGGCGACCAGACATAATGTAAAAACAGGTGCATGAGTGGCACCTCAAGCGCAATCAAAAAAATGAATCCCAGCAAGTTGCTCTTGGCTCCATCTTTTTGGTGGTAACTAAAGTGCTGCCGACCATGAAAGCTCCCTGCTTTTATGCGCTTGGCAAAGAAGGCAAAGGTCCACATACGTGTTTCGAAGGAAAAAACCTTTGCCAAAACAGTGTCACCCAAATACCTTTTTACCGCAGTGTCTATCGAGATATCCGGGTCTTGATCCTTACCTATTGCAACCTTAATTGAGAAATACACCGTCATTACAGCTGCAATTTCCAGCGCTAGAATTGCCGCCATAACCAAATAACGACCGCTTTCTAGGTGGTTTAAGAGTAACTTATTTTGTTCAGGGATTATGTAGCTCGCTACCCATATCGCTAAGCTAACCAATACAACGGCTTTTAAAATGGCTTGCTTATTATTCTTAACACACATAAAGCAAACAATGGGTAGCACAAGCAGCGCATCAAGAAGAAACAACCATTCGAAATTTGCGTGTCCGTAGTCATTTAGCCAGCTATCTGATTGGTAATAGAACCCCCACGATATAGAAATACTCAGCAAAAATAATAAGGGTATTTTTGACTTTATCGATTCATTCACTTACATCTCCTTTTGATACAGTACATCAAGATTGACTCTGGCCACGCGTTATTTCTTCACACATGCCATAATTTCTAGGCGAAAAACTACAGCGTAATTACAGTTAAGCACTGGCGGATATTGCCAGTGACTTCCCGTAAAAAAATAGGATAAAATAGCAGACACCCACCACAATTATACCCAAAAGGTACAAGAGTACTATTGCTAAGCGGTTGTTTTTTCAAGCGCTACGTACCTTCGACAGCTGATACCTGTTTTGCCACTCATATATTGCAAGTAAAACAACGAACGCCCCCTCGAGGCCGATAAATAACAGCCCTACAAGGCTTGCGGTGTGAGCGAACAGTAAAATAACAATGACACACACGACCATCCACAAAGCATTTGCCATTGCGAGTATTGAGATCGATAAAGGTTTGCGGTTGCCTGAAAAAGCGAGTGATAATGCATAACTTCCATAACAAACATTTGCAATCGCGAAAAAATAAATAACCGAAACAGGCAAGTTATACAAATTGCTGATCCAACCTTGCAGAAAAAACATCAGAAAACCCACCGTCAAGCCGGCAGTGCCATCTAAGTGCAAGATATTCAGAGTTTTAATGGATTTCATCCTTGGAGCCAACCTTATTATGAGGTGGTGCAGCCTAATTGCCACTGCAAACTACCTTCAACACTTAAACCAGCATACTGCTAAAACTCTACTCAGCAGCCTCGCTTACATGCCTTGTGCGGAGAACTCGCCAAGGTCTGCTGCCGTGAAATTTGCTTTAAATGTAAAAGCAAATGGCGTATCGCCGTTTTCACGCAAATATTGGAGGCGTGACAAGGCTTCTTGTACGGTTGGTGTATGGCCATCTTCAACCCACCATAACACATAGCTATCTTCCGCCAGCCGATGAAACCATTCGCTTTTTCGACGCATGAAATCTCTGTGGCCCGTGCGAAACATAAAGTTTTTGAGTGAGTCAGTATTTTCCCAAACAGACATGTTGACTATCATATTTGGATCATCAAACAGCTTAATGCTGGTAGCATCACCGCTGTCATCTTTTAAACGCCAGATAAAACCTTCACTTTCTTCAGCTATACCATTCACGAAATCCAGATTGTCTACAAACTCTTTAATTTCTGGTGCATCCAAAGGGTATTTGGCAAGCGCAATGTTTAACTGTGCTAATTTCATGTTTTACTGTCCTTCGTTGATAAATGAATAATGCTTGTTATAAGCGTGCTTAAAGGTCACACAAACTTACTTTATAAAACATAAGGCGCTATCAAAACAGCTAAAGTCCTGAATGCGCTGATGATGACTAACCCTATTACCTACAATTACAAGGTTGACTGCTAACACGTCACACGCTTTTAAGTCCCATTGAGCATCACCAAAATAAGTCACAGGAATATTTCCATTAAGATCAACTTCCGCTCTTGCCATTTCCATAATTTTGATACGAGAGTAATGATCATTAGAAGACATAATTACCAGTTTTTCTATATCAAAGCCCGCAGATTCCAACTTAATTCTGGCCGTTTCTCCCCAGCCCCCGTAGCAACGGAGACCATATACTTGTCACTACCCAAGAGATGTGACACAAAACCTTTGGCGCCCAGAGTCTCTTGAACTGGGGAAATTTCAATGGTTCGCTTAATATTTCGGATAAAGACAGGCTTAACTAGATTTTCTAACTCTTCGAGTGCGTAATGCGGGGCTTGTCGTTCAATAAAGGTTCTTAATATACCTCTATCAGTGACATCCGGATAGGTTTCCCCAGTTGCTTAAAATCTCTAGCCCAGTTGTTTCATAAACCGCTTCAATAAAGCACTGCTCATCAAGCTCGTATGATTGAATCAATGTTCCATCAATGTCTAGCATGACATGATGCATATAATTTCCCTATAGCTTATAACGCCTCAACCTGAGGAATCCCCAGATATTCATAATTAAAATCAATGAGATGGACACACACGGCATTGTTTTTTCTAATTTATTACGCCAAAAACCAAATAGATAACAACACCATGTGTGATATCACCATCCTACAGAATATGCTCAGAAAAAACTGCCCAAAATTCATGCTCGGCGTCTTGATTCATTAAGGCTGGCAACAGAGACTTTGCTCAATAGCAACCAACTCCCACTTACAGAGCTGGGCCGAACTATGAAGGACTCTATCGCTGCCAAACACAACATTAAACAAAAATATCATCAGACTTCCACCCCAACATAAAGCAACCATACCATAAAAGGTACAAGTTTAACTGAGTGTCGCGCATTTCTTGTTCCGCATTTCTTTATTGCTTATCTTGGAGGTAGAACCTCATATTTTGGAACATCGTTAGGAAAGATTGCCCACACTGGTGCTGATGATGCATATATCGACATTTTTGGAGTGAACTTATTATCCTTTAATGACGTTGCCGATACAGAGTAAAAATTACCCGCTGCTACCTCTGCGCACAAAGCCGTGCTGCAAGTACCACAGAATTGATAACGCACCTCTTTCCCTGAGTCTCCTAAACGCGTATACGATGATGGTGTGCCTTTTGTAAAGGTAAAGTTTTCTGGCCGCACCCAAAGCCCAAACCATTTATCAGATCCAGTGAGCGCTTGACAGTCTTTGCAATAACAAAAAATAGCGTTGATTGGGTCGTTATCAAAACAAAATTCAATGTCGCCGCAACGACAACTTCCAATGTGTTTTTCCATGTTATCTCCAATGTGGTTGATGCCAGAAATGGATAGGATGAATTCACATTCCTATGTACTTTCCCATCCAATGACCGGCTTCATCCTAGAGTAGATTTTATATATGATAAAGAACATATATAAAGATAGGAAAGCTTGCCCCTATGCCCTATACAAAAGAGCACAAAAACAAAACCCGCGAAAAAATTCTTGATAGTGCCTTCAGACAATTTGTATTGAAAGGGTTTGAAGGCGTTACTATCGATGAGTTGATGAGCAATTGTGGACTTACCCGAGGCGCCTTTTATGCGCACTTTACGAGTAAAGCAGAGCTTTATCGTGAAGCATTAAATTTCGCTGCCAGTGGTACTAAACTCGCCAACCTCAAACCTGAAGATTTATCAAATAAACAATGGCTATGCATGTTGTTAAATGAATACCTAAGTCTGGATCACGTAAAAGGAAAGAATCCATGTCCGCTAGCCTTCTTAGTTACCGACATCAACATGAAGAATGACGAGGCAAATATAGCCTACGCAAATACTTTTTATGGTATGAATGCTGCAATTATGCAATATGCAAAAAGCTACACGGAGTGTGATGAGCAAGATATTTTGTCGGTCACTGCAATGATTATTGGGGCAGTCGCTATAGCAAGAAAACTCCAGGATTTAGAATCGATTCATAGCCTACTGGAAGCTTGCAGACGAGAAGCTGGGGCAAAGTTGGGAGGAATATGACGCTGCCAACATGGGTGGTGCTAGCTGGCGCAACATATGTTTCTAATTTTATTGCAGCTTGAGATATTTCCTATGGTTGGTCTCGTTATGTGTAGATCTACTTTCGAATGATCAAGTCACCACTACTGAACTGCACCTGCCGACCATCAAAAAGTACTTCTTCCCAATGCTCAGGTTGCGAAGATTCATGGTCACATACTGCGAGGTAGCCCGCGTGGATATTGCCCGATTCAGGTAAAACACTCACCAAAGACCCTGCATGTATCGCGAACTTTTCACATAATTCAAGCTGCCCTATCGATGCGCGAACTTGGATAATTTTCCCAAAGTGCTCCGCTTTTTCATCGATTGTCTCGAAAGACTTTCTGGCTTCTAACTCCTCTAAATACTGCTTCAACTTATCGATAGCTGGGTTCATGAATGTTCACACCTGACGTCCCGCATAAGCGGACCAAAATGCTTGGCAATATTACAAGGAACGAGCACAAGCCAAGCTTTTTGTGTCCGCCCCTTAACGCGCTTATTAGGCTACTATACCTGCATACTGTTCAGAAGCCATTACGGGGATAAACTCTGTCACCACGTAACTTACTGCACCACTGGCAACAAATGGGTCAGACTCTAACACTTCAATTAACGACTCTTTCGTTGGATGTGCTGAAACTAGGATACCGCCAGTTCTGGGCACTTTCCTGCCGCCGAACATCAATAAACCAGATTCATACTGCCCTGCCAAATATTTTTTGTGTCGCTCCGTCAACTCAGGAGTAATTCTACTCATATCAGTGAAATTCATGTCGACCAAGTACATAACTGCCTCGCTTTGTTAGATGATAAGCTGTAAAGTGCTATTTATTTCGTAGCAGACTATATCGCTACTTATTTAGTAGCGCAAGAATTATGAAAACACCACTACCAAAGAAAAGTGTTCGAGGCTCAAGTTCAGGTGTCGCCATTATGGCCGCATTCGATCTGCTCGGTACTAAATGGAACATGAGAATACTATGGGAGCTTAGGTCAAAACCCCTGAGTTTTAGGGGAATACAAAACCAGTGTAACGGAATGTCACCATCGGTTTTGAACAGTAGAATTAAACAACTATCAGAAGCAAGGCTCATTTACACTTCTGAGGAGGGTTACCAACTCACTGAGCTAGGTTACTCGCTTATGCAAACCCTTGATCCTTTGAGAGACTGGGCTACTTCTTGGGAAGATGCCCTGCAGCAGTAGCCTAACGCGACACTAGCGGGCAGTGACGTAGCGGCATTATTGCGAAGTGCCGCTGCATCACCGCCACAGTGTGGCACCTAGCGCTTCACGTGTTCAGTGCTTTGTTATGTGTTACTACCATACTTGCTCATTCCAAGGCTTTGCTTGAATGTTCTTGTATTTGCCACTGAAAACGCCAAAAACGAACACAAAAAAAGATGTACCAGCCGAAAACCAAAGCATCCAAAACATGGCCAAAAAAACATCATAAAAAAATATGAAGATATGTTATTTTGCCAAAAACATAAGAAGGCCTAATGCAAGACCTAGCCATACACAGATCATAAAAATGACCTGAGATTTGGGGTAATTTTGAGGTATGAATGGCTTGTCTTTCAAATTAACTTGTCTCCCAATGCACATAATTCTTGCAATAAATGGTACAAAATAGCAGGCGAAAATTAGCGACGAAGGTACACAAGCCAGCTGTTTTTCGCCCTGTAGTTTAGGCACTTCTTATGTGGACTTACTTGAACCTTTTACATAGCGAATTATTAGCCCAACAAAATAAGAACCTGGTAAAACAAATAAACAGCTAAAAGTTGATATGAGAAACCATCCAACTATTAACTCTGGATCATACTCATTGTTGTGAAAGATACCTCTTATCCCGAGCAGATCGAATATGGCATAGGTAATCAATGTTGAATATAAAAAGCGTGACTTAACTTCCTTATTGTATATAACGCTACCTGTGATTAAAACAGGCTAAAATATCAACAACCCACCCTTTGAGATGCATAAAATTTTGCTTAGGGGCAGCCGAAACGCAGTGTTGTCTGCCCCATGAAGATCACATTTTTGTGGCCGAAATGTATTCGATAAATTTGTTATGCTCTTAACTGATATTCATGTTTAATCTCAGTCGCTAGCAACCAAGCTTTAGATTGTAATGAGCTAAAATTTTCATTTTTACGAGTTGTATGGGATAAGTAGTAATCAT
This sequence comes from Pseudoalteromonas sp. DL2-H2.2, assembly GCF_021532535.1. Classification (NCBI taxonomy): domain Bacteria; kingdom Pseudomonadati; phylum Pseudomonadota; class Gammaproteobacteria; order Alteromonadales; family Pseudoalteromonadaceae; genus Pseudoalteromonas; species Pseudoalteromonas sp. DL2-H2.2. The sequence continues at coordinate 22,900 of NZ_JAKGBD010000025.1, forward strand.
TAAATGAACCCATACCGCCATAGGCACCCAGTACTTTTTCTACACCACTGAAATCGGATTGTATAATCCTTTTTCTAGCTTCCTGCATCCAAACCAACCAATTCTCGTTTCCGTCATCCTTTAGATGAGAAATCATTTCATCGAGAATGCCTACTAATTTTTTAGTTTTAGGTCCCATATTTCCCTACACATCATGCCAAACTGAGGTGTGAACTACAATCATTGTTAGCTCTCGGGACAAGCGCTTTCCCAAGATTTAATTTCCTCCAACAAAGCCGCTTGAACTTGTTCGTGCAGCGATACGTTATGTTCGTTAAGACTATAGTTATACACTATATCTTTGTACATAACGTTTATTTTACAATTGTATGAACCAGCTAATTTACCACAAAACCCAACATACCAGTCTTTAGCTTTTTTCTTATTTGAGTTTTTAACTGGAGCTGACTTTACAAGGTGCCAAGGCCCTATTTCTTTTTTGAAATTGAACACTTTAAAAAGTCAGTTTTTGGATCTTTATATATTATTGGCTTTTCAATTTCTTGATGGATATTCCATGCATTGTCGCTGAGCCCATTAATATCAATAGTCGATAATGGTTAAATAATCCCGTTTACGTCATGCATCACTTTCGAGTTGTACTCGTTCGCATGACTTAAAGAATAATCAGGCACCTTATTCTTTATCCGCTGAGCAGGAATATACACCAATTGCTGCCCTACTGAGTCGTCCAACTCACCTTTTATAGGAGCCAACATTGAATCCATGAATGAAGTATTTGGTGAGTAAGACTTAGGGTAACAAATAGTAGTTTCATCAAATATCACTCTAACTAGTTTTTCGGCTACCGAAGAGAACGGCAAAAAAATTAATATAATAGCTAGTTTAAAGTGCATGATTTGATAAATCCATTTCGAGAGCTAACGCGTTACTTGCTAAAGCGTAGCGTAGACAGTCCCGTAGAGGTCACGCTGTTTGTGGCCGAAACGAAATCTAGTCACTTGTTAGTTTTCAATTGCCGCTACTAATTTGCCGTCAATTGAAAGATTACCATCGCTAATTAAGACGTCTCCAAGCCACACTGAACCATAAAACTTATTGTCCAGATACAATTCTTTACTGTACCGACCAACAATTTCCAATTTATGTTGACTAGATTGTGTGCCAAATATTACGGTATGTCGCAAAGGTGAAGGTGACGTTTTACCTACTGTCGAAATTGGCATTAGTTCCTCACTGTAAGGTTCCATAATTTTGATAGTTAGCCCTGGGTGATTAACATTGTATTCCATCCAATTACCAACCCTCTTACCTGCATCGGCACCAGTAAATCCAATCATACTGGCGCAACCGGATACAAAAAATACGGCACCTAACATGCTTGATTTCAAAAACGTACTCATAGAATCCTCTAAAAAAACTCACGCCCGCACCTGAGGAATCCCCAGACATTCATATTTAAAATCAATATTATGGGCACGCACGGCATTGATTGATCAAATTTATTTCGCCAAAAACCAAATAGATAACAGCACCATGCGTGATATCACTATCCTACACGATATGCTCAGAAAAAACTGCCCCCAAATGCATGCGCGGCGCCTTGAGTCACTAAAGGGAGGAGATGTCAGGAGGAAATGACAGACATCCATTCTAAAACTTGTTTGTCACTCCCCGTCTATGCTGTTAATCTGCTCCAAGGGTAAGGACGAACTCAATGCCAGCGTCACGGAAAATTCAGGTCAGCTTAATTGACACAAAATACTACCATTGCCTCTCCCGCTACTTGATGACTGCCACACTTTAGCAGCAGTTAACCGTGCCAAAAATACCAAACAACGACTGTTGTAACTGAAGTTACTCAGCCGTAAAGCCCGACTTCTGCAACTTTCCGCTTTTTTACTTGCAAAAGCGCTTGTATTGATAGTCAATAGACCGGTAACAAAAACAGACAAGACTGGGTGTCTTTGTTTTTGTGAGTTTTTTCTGGAAAAAGAAGTCTTAACTGCCTGTGTTAGAAATATGGTCATTACCTTGAACTCGATGTCCAGAGACAGAACGATGGGAAGCGTCAAATGCTGAAATTTAGCTATTGACGCCATAATCCTTTGTTATGCGCGATGTACACTACAGTTAAAGCAACCTGGATTTGCATTGTGAATATGTATGTATTCAACCTCATGGTTTAAGAGCTGCTTTCTAATACCGGGCTCCAATTCAGAGCCTTGCAATATCTCTGCATGAATCATAATTTGCTGTTTATTATAAGCTCTTATGGAGAGCTGCCTTTCTCTTAATATTTCAGGTATTTCGTTAATATCCAGCTTTGCCTCTATAGCATTTTCTCGAACAAAAATCGGACCAGATGCACGGTAAGGTGAATCAGCGTTATGATGTAAATAGGGCAATACTAAAACCCTTTCCCCTATATTTGCTTCTATCAATGACACCCTACACGGGTAACCTGGATTCGCATCGGCCGTTATCCATTTAGCATTGTGGTTTTCCAGTTCTCGCTCATTTAAATTCAAAAGTTCGGAAAAGCTGTGCTTATCAATCCCATTAATCTTGAAATCAGTCTTCATAGTTAATTACCTACTGTCAAATCAAAAACATGATTGTAGATACTCTGTATCTGTATACTCGCCACATTCGGAACTGAAGGTTCGATGGCAGGTGGATATCGCCGTGAATCGTTCGCTTGATATACAATTATTTTAGGAACTACATTCGTGCTCTGGGGAACGTTGTCAATTTAGACGGTGGTTAACTGTGACTTGTGAGGGTTCAGACAAAACAATGCCGTCACCTTGCCTGAGGTTGGTTGAATAGCTACGATAAATTGACAACAATTATTGTGAGCACTTATTACCGTAAGCTGTATAAATCAAGTGCGAGTAATAATGGAGAGGCAATGTGAGGATAAACCACCTTACCAATGCAAAGTAAAGTGGTTTGGCTCGACTTGAAAGGGTAACTTCAGGAGATGTAGTTAGGCAAAGCTTTCGTTGATGAGCTCTGCGCTATAGCCCGCACTGCCAATAATAGCGATAACCTCGTCTTCACCTTTGAAACTTGAAATTTCAACGATTTTATCATCGAGGCGGACATTCACTTGCGCTTGGCTATCTACCGCTTGCATTGCTTCTGTGATTACTTTTACGCAGTGACCACAGACCATTTTTTCTACTCTTAGTCTTAACATCATTTTTTCCTTTGTGGATTAAAGTGATTGCACTGTGAAGCTTCCCTTGATGGTAAGGTCAACTAATACTTAACCTTTTCTTCTGTTAGATGAATGAACAATTTTGTTTGACCTTACCATGAGGGTAAGGGTTAGTGTCCAACAATGAGAGTTAACGCGTTTGCGGAGATAGAAATGGACAAGGTAATAAAATTTAATGTATCAGGCATGACATGCGCCTCGTGCGTTGGCCGAGTTGAGAAAGCCTTAGAGAAAGTGTCTGGCGTTGTCAGCGCCAGTGTTAATTTAGCATTGGAAGCGGTGTCTGTTGAAGGCAGTGCGGAAGTGTCGGCGTTGGTGAGTGCGGTAAAAAATGCCGGCTACAAGGTCAATACTAGTGAAGTGCAATATCAAGTTAAAGGCATGACTTGCGCGTCTTGTGTGAGCCGAGTGGAAAAGGCGGCGCAAGCATTACCACAGGTAATTAAGGCTGAAGTCAATTTAGCGACCGAAAAGCTAACCTTAACTTTGGTGGCAGAGTTACCGTTCGCTAAAATAGAAGCCAAGCTTAACGACGCCGGTTACACAGTGATGCAGCCACAAGCAAACTCGGATGCGTCAAACGAACAAGTGGCGGCAACTCCATTTTATCGTGCTGATTGGTTCCCTGCAGTGGCGTCACTGACACTCACTCTACCTATGGTGTTACCCATGTTTGCCATGCTGTTTAACCAAAACTGGATGCTCCCGGCATGGATGCAATGGGCACTGGCAACACCTGTTCAGTTTTATTTTGGTGCGCGTTTTTATCGTGCCGGATGGGGAGCAATAAAAGCGGGGACGGGGAATATGGATTTGCTGGTGGCCATCGGCACCAGTGCAGCGTATGGTCTGTCAGTATACCTGTGGTGGACATTCAGCGGTGAGCATGGCGCTCCGCATTTATACTTCGAAAGCAGCAGTGCCGTATTGAGTTTGGTACTGTTGGGTAAGTATCTTGAACACAGAGCCAAGCGACGTACAACCAGCGCTCTAAAAGCACTTGAAAGCTTAAGGCCAACATCGGCTATGGTCTGGCGTGATAACAGTTGGCAAGAAGCCCCAGCTGGGGCAGTAAAAAGCGGCGAACGACTATTGATCAAACCTGGTGAGCGTATACCGGTTGACGGCGTTGTAGTTGAAGGCCACTCACAGGTAGACGAAGCGCTTATCAGCGGTGAAAGCGTGCCTGTTTATAAAGCACAAACAGATAAAGTTACTGGTGGTTCGGTGAATCTTGATGGCGTGCTTGAAGTGGACGCAACCAGTGTTGGCGCGGAATCGACCCTAGCCAAAGTTATTCGTTTGGTAGAGCAAGCACAAGGCGCGAAAGCACCAGTGCAAGCATTGGTGGATAAAGTGAGTGCGGTATTTGTGCCTGCAGTACTAGTGATTGCGCTCATTACATTTTTTGCATGGGGGCTCAGCACAGGAGATTGGCCATCGGGTATTCTGAATGCGGTGGCTGTTCTTGTTATTGCTTGCCCGTGTGCGCTTGGTTTAGCAACACCTGCCGCGATTATGGCAGGCACAGGCACTGCCGCGCGCTATGGGATCTTAGTAAAAGATGCTGGTGCACTGGAGCAAGCAACTGCCATCGATATGGTAATTTTTGATAAAACGGGCACGCTTACAGTGGGCAAACCAGAGTTAAGCAATATGCACACCTTTACCGCTCATCAAGACGATGTGTTACAGCTGGCGGCATCGTTACAGCAATACAGCGAACACCCGCTTGCCAAGGCTGTGGTCAATAAAGCACAAGAAAAGCACTTGCCATTGCTTCCTGTAAGCGACTTTAAAGTGGTGGCGGGTAGAGGTGTTAAAGCACAATACCTAGATAAAATAGTCTATTTGGGGAGCGGTTTTTGGATGCAAGAGTTAGGCTTAACTTTGCCTGCGCTACCAGAAGAAATACCGGGCGCTTCTTTGTCTTGGTTAGTGAACCAACATAGTGAACATAGCTGCGAGTTTTTAGCACTATTCTACTTTACTGACGAGCTTAAAGCTCATGCCTTTACAGCGGTCAAACAGCTCAAGCAGCAAGGGATCAAAGTTGCAATGTTGACCGGAGACAGCCAAAGTAGTGCACAGTACAATGCTAAATTGCTGGAATTGGACGATTATAAAGCGCAAGTACTGCCAGAGCACAAAGCTGAGTATATTGCTAATGCCCAACAGCAAGGTTACTGTGTGGCAATGGTAGGCGACGGGATCAATGACGCCCCAGCGCTGGCACAGGCTGATCTTGGTATCGCAATGGCTACCGGTACGGAAGTGGCGGTAAGCGCGTCGGCAATGACGTTGATGCGAGGCGAGCCAAGCTTAGTGGCATCGGCTTTAGCGATGGCAAAATTAACCTATCGCAAAATCAAACAAAATCTATTTTGGGCATTTATCTTTAATGTCATTGGTATTCCATTGGCAGCTCTGGGTTACCTTAACCCTATTTTTGCAGGTGCGGCGATGGCAGCCAGTAGTTTACTAGTCATTAGCAATGCGTTGTTATTACAACGTTGGCAACCAAAGGAGTAAACGTCATGGAAAAACTGATCACAATCGGCGAAGCCGCGCAGCGTACTGGACTCTCTGCAAAAATGATCCGCCATTATGAAGCAAGCGGACTACTAAAGTGCAGCAAAAGAAGTGAAGCGGGTTACCGGCTGTACGACTCGCAACAATTACAATTACTAGGTGTGATAAAGCAAGCACGAAAACTAGGGTTTCCTATTGCACAGATCCAATCTTTACTCGATTTGTTACAAAACCCAGACCGTACTAGTCGTGAAGTCAAATCGATAGCGCAGCATCATTTAAATGAGATTGAGCATAAAATCAATGAACTTCAGCAAATGCGAGAGACCTTGAAAAAGCTGTCGGACAACTGTAGTGGTGACGAAAATGCAAACTGTCCCATTTTAGATGGGCTTTGCCAAAATAGCCTAAAGTAGCCGAAGGTTAGAATAGCCAAACGTTAAAAAGCCAGTCTCCAATGATGAAGACTGGCTTTTTTGTTGTGCAGAATAGCGCTAAGCCTCAAGTAATAGTTTTGACTGGGTAAGTGCCAGCAGTGCACTTTGTAGTCTTGGCAGCGCCGCTTCAATTTCACTTGGTGAAATAGTACATACGGCAGCGCGATACCACAACTGTGACGCTTTAGAGCGACAGCCAAAGCTGGCGAATGGCACCAGTGCTAACCCTGCCCTGTCAATTAAATACCGACTAACTTGATCTGCATTTTCGAGTACGTTTGCGTCGGGTGTTTCCATGTTGATGGCGTCGATTTTCAAGGTCATATAAATGCCGGCATTTGGTATAAATGAATCGATTGCTATGCCTGCGCCTTTCATATCCTGAACCCCCTGATGCAGTACCGCCATTGAGGCTAGTATTTTTTCTTTAAAGTCGGCTAAATAACTTTGTAGATAGGCTTCATTTTGAAATAACACCGCGGTGGCAAGTTGCTCTGCCGTTGGAGCCATTGCACCTATATGTTCTTGGATCACCTGCATTTTAGCTATCACTTCGTGTGGACCTGTCGCCCATCCAACTCGAATGCCTGTTGCGGCAAAAGCTTTGGTGCCAGCATCAACCACAATTAAGTAAGGCTTGATATCTGGGCAAAGCGACGCCGGATGATAGTGCTCAACCTCTTGCATTGTCAGCATCCAGTAAACTTGGTCGTAGATCACATAGAGTGGTTTGGCGTTTATCGCTCTGCGGCGCGCGTTTTCTGCGACAACCATATTGCAGATTTCACTAAGCTGTTGCTTTGAAAACATGGAGCCGTTCGGGTTTTGCGGTGAGCATAAGGTGATAAGGCGCGCGTCAGATATATGCGCTTGGAGCTGTTCCGCTGTAGGTAAAAACTGATTTCCTTCGCTGGTTTCAATTGGCACGTGCTTGCCGCCACACATGGTGGTGTAAAACATGTTATTCCAAGAAGGCACAGGGTAGATCACCTTGTCTTCTGCGCTCACCGTAGCGAGCATTGCAGAATACAGCAAAGGCCTTGCACCGCCAGAGATAAGCATCTCCGTATCTGGGTTATAGCTGACTTTAAAGCGCTTTTTAGTTTGTTTTGCTACCTCATCGCGAAGTGATAGCACCCCCTCAAGCGGGGGATAATCGTTTTGCTTGTTCTCGTAAGCTTGCTGGATCTGTGCGGTAAGGTAGTCGGGCATCGGAAATTGTTGCGTGTCAAAATCTCCAATGATCAAATCACAAATTTCTTTCCCCTTTGCAAGCTGCTCCTGCACGTAAAACTCAAGGTGAATAATGTCTGAGTAATCAAGTGCATTGGCTAAATTCGATAAGTTCTCCATTGTTATATTTTATCCTTAATTATTTTATTGGGAAGAATTTAGTATTACTTAAATACGTAAAGTTAGTGCTGCGACTTCTCTAATCTTGTTGAGTGCGAAGTCAATTTCGGCTTCTGTAGTATGCCTGCCTAGGCTAAAGCGTATGGTTGCCTGCGCCAGCTCATCCGATAGCCCAAGTGCGGTTAATACGTGACTGGGCGATAGGTTGCTTGACGAACAAGCTGAGCCGGTACTGACTGAAATGCTTTTCTTTAATAAGCTCAGCATTTTTTTACCGTCGGTGTCATGAAAAGAGACGTTACAAACATGCGGGAGTCTTTCTTCGCTCATGCCATTGACCTGTACCTGTTGCAGCCCCAATAAACCATCTTCTAACTTGTCTCTTAGCTGCTCAACTTTTTCAATTGCGCCATTGCTCAGTTCTCGCTGTGCAAGTTCTACAGCCTTGGCAAAACCAACAATACCAGGCACATTTAACGTGCCACCACGTAGCCCCTGCTCGCTTCCACCACCGGTGATCTGCGGTCTAATATCAACCACTCTATTGCCATGTTGATGTCTTAAATACAGGCCGCCAACCCCTTTAGGGCCATAAATTTTGTGTGCCGAGCAAGTTAAAATATCAACAGGGCAAGTGAGCAGATTGATACTAACCTTGCCTAGCGCTTGTGTCGCGTCAGACATAAATAGAATGCCATGTTGCTTTGCAATAAAGGCAATGTCGTCGATTGGATTAATGGTGCCGATTTCGTTATTTGCGTACATCACGGTGATTAAAATCGTTTCAGGCGTGATTGCGGCCTTCATTGCGTCAATATCAAAGCTGCCATCTGGTAACGGCTCAAGATAAGAAACACGAGCGCCTTCATGTTCTAGATCTCTAAGTGTTGCAAGCGTTGCTGGGTGCTCAATCGACGAGGTAATAATGTGCTTGCCTTTATGATTACAAGCACGAAACACGCCGCGGATCCCTAAGTTATTGCTTTCAGTGGCGCCAGAAGTAAAGATAAAATTTTCAGGCTGTGCGCCAAGGGCGTCTGCAATCTTTTCACGCGCGTGTTCGACCGCTTTATGGGCGTTCCAGCCATGTAAACCATACATGCTCGCCGCATTACCAAAGTCGTTACAAAAGTAAGGTAACATGGCTTTTAACACAGCTTCGTCGCACGGTGTTGTGGCGTTATGATCTAAATAGATAGGAAAGCGTAGCGACGCTTCGGTGGTAGGCTTACTCTCTAGTGCTGTAATAAATGACATAAAAAATCTCCGTATAAAATGGGGCAACAGTCAAATTGAAGCAGATAGATGCGTACGTTACGCTTCGCAAACTTCGGTTAGGGTGCTGGTTTGGGTGTTAATGGAATAATCTTTCATATCAAAGTCAGACAAGAAGATATTGGAGATCTGTACGATATTATCGCCAAGGCGTTCGTTTTGTAGGAAAAGCCCTAACGCTACTTCAGTACCGTTCACGACTTTGTGAAAGTCATCCATTTCAGAGAAGTCCATAATGTGGAATACCCCAGCCTGAGGATTCATTTTCAGTGCTTTTTGGTATGTGTCTTTATAGTGCTGCGCCATGATAAGCGGGCATTTTGCAGTCCATATGTCCTTATCTTTTGATTCAGCTAAAACGATATCTACTCCCTTACTGTTTTCGAACAGAATTTTAGTTACACCGTTGCTCGTTGCGAGTGACAATTGCGGGAAACTTGCTAAATCTTGCGAGATGATTTTACGTAAAGATTGGATCCCTCGGTTTTTACAATTACGCTCCCCTTGAAGCACTAAACGGTCGCGTTTTACAATGCTGTAGTCACTTAATACGGCTTCTAACTCGTCAGGCAATGGCGCAAGTCCTTGGCTGTCGGTGGTCATTGCTGGGGATGCTGAAATATCACAAGACTCACTACCACACTGCAAGCCCAGATCGTCTATCAACACGCCAAGCATCACTTTAAGTTTTTTCTTGTGTTCGAGAATCGCGTTGTTCGCGACATTTAACACCTTTACCATTGAATCTATCGAGAATTCGGTAGCGGAATAACGCGGATCAAAATGTCCACCTTCTAGATAAAAGACGGAGACTGTCGGGTAGTGTTCAGCGACATCCATACGGATCATATCTAGGAGTTTTTGCTCTACTTTTCCAACCATTTTTTCTTTTAATTTCATTTCATTAGTCTCTATTTTTTTTGTTGAGTTAAATGTGTTTACTATCCTTGGCTGCCGCGCCTAATCAACTCCAATAAAAGGACATCAAACGGAAATTAATTTCCGTACTCCATGAGTTCAGTCGTGTTAATCAAGGTGAAACCATGCTTAAGGCTTAGTTAAATTGGTTAAGTAACTGTAAAGATTGACACGGTGGTAAGGTCAATGTTTGTTTGCATAAAAATTGAGTTTTTTGAAAGTTTATGTGTGAAATTTTCATTTCAATTGTTCGGCTCGTTACACTGCCAATTAGCAGATACCAAGTTATCTCTATGATCTAAAGAGTAGTAATGTGACTCACCCCTTTTGATAGTGGCAACAACTTGCCCTTTTTGGGGAATTCAGTTCTCCAGTTAGAGGCAATAAATGCGAAAGGAAAAGCATTCGCGCGCGAACGATAAGCTTTAACTTCGCATTCAAACAAGGGGATCTTACATGGGCTAGCTCATCGCAAGCCGGGCAAAGCACACACAAAAAGTGAATTTAAAAAGGAGTGAAATATAAACGATTGATTAAATTAAAGATTTCTAATTAGCGAAATATGCTAAGGGCTGACTGCGCCCAAAAAAAGAAAGCGACCATCTGCCACCCTCAATACTTCTCTATTTCTACATCGCTATTTACTAAATAGAAGCACCACACAACGACGCAGGGCTTGTTCAACACCCAGATAAGGTGTCGGCTTCGCGACACCTATCCTTATTTGTTAAATGGCATAAGCACCAAGTCTAATGATTGTAAAACCAACATACTCACCTATTACTTTTGGATCATGGGTATTAATTACATCCTCTTCGATTAATACGCCACAATCGACTTTGACTGGATCTATTGAAATAATTTGGCCAATCGCCCTGTATTTCCAACCATCAATTTGCTCAATACCTTTCTTCCTCTCAGGGTTTGAACGGAAGATAGACTCCCAACTCTCATCCTCATCAAGTAAATTTGAAAACTCAATTTCAAAACATTCACCAACCTTTGGCATGGTGTCTACATCTAAGGTTAATTCATCCATTACGCAATAATGCTGCGTAAGCGTCGCCTAAACCACACCTAGCCGCTGAGTGATCAGAGCTTATAAAGTACAGCTCTGATTTCAACTCGGAGCTAATCATGCCTAAATACAAGACCGCGCAGCAATGGCTTACACTTATCGAGCAGCAAGCGCTTAGTGGTTTGTCTGTCACTGATTTTTGTCAGCAGCACAACCTCAGTACAAAATCTTTCTATTATCATCGCGCTAAGCATCATAAGAAAAAAGCGCCGCAGGCATCTCAGTCTTCCTTTGTCGCTGCTCAGCCTGCTGTGCCAGCGCCCGTCTCCCAGCCTCCACTGTTCCAACTCAAACATGGCCAGAGCACGGTATTGCTGCCATCAACAACAGATACCCTTTGGCTCGTAGCACTGCTGAAGGCATTGTCATGATCTGCTGGCAAAATGAAGTGGTTTACTTACATCGCCAGCCGGTAGACTTTCGTAAATCCATCAATGGACTTGCGGCGATTGTTGAGCAAGCAATGGCAGCGTCCGCAATGACGGGTAACGTCTTTGCCTTTTGCAATAAAAATAAGGACAAGCTGAAGGTGCTGTATTGGGATAAAACCGGTTTTGCACTGTGGTACAAACGCCTCGAAAAAGACAAGTTTAAATGGCCAGACAAAGAAGACGATGACGTCATTAGGCTGACTGCCGAGCAGTGGCAATGGCTACTGTCAGGCTTGTCCGTCATTGCCCATAAGCCGCTCAGTTATGGTTATAACGTATGATCATAACAGCGACTTTTTGATCTCAAAACAATCTAAGCTATTAATTTGAAAACAGTTACTTCGCTGATAAAGTAACACTCATGCAAAACGAACTTGATGTATTACGCCAGCAGTTAGCGAAGCAAGAAGAGATCATTGCTCAGCTCCAGGCACGTAATAACTACCTCGAAGAACAATTCAGACTGGCCCAGCAAAAACGCTTCGGAACCAGCAGTGAGTCGCATCCGGCACAAGCAGACCTGTTCAATGAAGCCGAAACGCTTGTTGAAGAAGCGTCTGAGCAAGACGTTGAAGCCATCGAATATCAGCGTAAAAAGCCAACGCGCCAGCCTCTGCCAAAAGACCTCCCCCGCGAGCGGATTGTCCATGACATCGACAACAAACAGTGTGACTGCTGTGGCGGTGAGCTGCACAAAATGGGCGAGGATGTGAGCGAAAAGCTGGAGTTTATCCCGGCTCAGGTGAAAGTCATTGAACATGTCAGGCCAAAATATAGCTGCCGACAGTGTGAAAAAAACCAAACCCAGGTCAGGATAGTGCAAGCGCCTGTCCCAGTGAGCCCCATTCCAAAAGGAATCGCCACGGCCAGTTTGCTCAGCCAGATCATCACCAGCAAATATCAGTACGGCTTACCGCTGTATCGGCAGGAAAGCCTGTTCAAACAATATGGTATCGCGCTGGGAAGGCGCACCATGGCAGACTGGATGATCCGCTGCGCCAGTTTATTCAAACCACTCTACGATAGGCTACACGACGTGTTGCTACAGCAACCGGTGATACAGGCCGATGAAACCACGGTTAAGGTGGTGAAAGAAGACAAACAAACCAGTTACATGTGGCTGTATTGCAGCGGCACGGATTCGCCTGTGGCTGAGGAAAGCATCCCCAATATCGCCCTGTTCGACTATCAGAATAGTCGCGCGGGTCGCTGTCCTGTGGACTTTTTACAAGGCTACGACGGCTACCTGCAAGTTGACGGCTATGCCGGGTATGAGCAAACTCAAGCCACGCTAGTAGGCTGCTTGGCACATGCAAGGCGTAAGTTCAAAGAAGCCGCAGACGCACAGGCCAAAGGCAAAACCGGCAAGGCGAACTGGGCGCTCAACCAGATTCAAAAATTATATCGAGTTGAAACTGCATGTAAAACAGCAAGCGCAGAGGCGCGCCAGGCTGCACGGGCACAGCAAGCGGCTCCGCTGCTGGCACAGTTTAAAGCCTGGTTAGATAAATCAGCACAAACGGTGGTCCCCAAATCAAAGCTGGGCGAGGCTGTCCACTACACGCTAAGGCAATGGCCGAAACTCATCCGCTACCTCGATGACGGACAGCTAAAGATAGACAACAATCGGGCAGAGCGCGCTATCAAACCATTCGTCATAGGGGTAGTGTTCAATTTTCTGTGTCATTTCGATAAGTTAAGATGCAAAAAGAGAAATGACTCATGACTACACAAAAATTTGATTTAGATTCTGTATTGAAAGCGCTCCAGGACGGCAAAAACCTCACTG
>NZ_JAKGBD010000026.1:0-33706 GCF_021532535.1 Pseudoalteromonas sp. DL2-H2.2
GCTGGACACATCCTATCCAGAACTGGAATCTCACGCTATCGCAGATGGCCATCCACTTTCCAGGGCGCTTGGATGACTACATCGAGCTTTGAGCTCAGTAGACTGACACAGAATTATGAACACCCTCTGTACATCGCCAGTTCCGAAAACTGACCAAAACTAAGGGCGGTTTTGCCAATGAAAACAGCTTACTAAAGTTACTCTATGCCGGTATACTTAAAGCTCAAGAGCGCTGGACGCATCCTATCCAGAACTGGAATCTCACGCTGTCGCAGATGGCTATCCACTTTCCAGGACGCTTGGATGACTACATCGAGCTTTGAGCTCAGTAGGCTGACACAGAATTATGAACACCCTCCATAAAAAGCAAAAAAGGGACCGTCAGGCCCCTTTTGCTCGTTTATCGAACTACATCAGTATGCTTTCACAACATCATGATTCAGAGGTCGACATCAGTGAGTTCTCAAGTATAGTGACAGCGGAACGCATTACGGCATATTCTTCGTCACTTTGATCATAGTTACTCAGTTCAGATTCAATCTGCGTTATCAGGTTCATTCTCGAGTAGGGGTCAACCAGAGTCTGATCTACCGGAATGCTTGAATGACTTAGCAGTATCGACTTTTTAACCAGGTTTTCTTCTTTTTTTACTGCGTTTGTAAAAACGGACTTAAATTCCATGCCCTGATTATCAGAGAGCTTTATTTGAGAAACCGTATACTTATTATACATATCAAACTCATCAAACCCCCACTCCCCCTCAGGTGGCATCTCCTGATATTTGGACGCCAGAAAGTCTGATACCGTCGCCTTGAACTCAGGGCTTTCGTTCTTCATTGCTTCATCTAAGCTCACAATTTGGAACAAATGATCTCTCAGCGTATCCGATACCTCTTGCATGCCCTTTTCTTCAATCTCGCTAATATAATTTGGCAAAAACTCGGCTCTGGATTCAGGAGTTCCCAAGGCCAATCGATTATATAAACCAACTCGCTCTTGCTGACTAATGTCCCTTCCGAGCAGTGATAGCTGCTCCTCAATCATATTCTTTGCCGCATCAAAGGGGACCATAGAAACCAAGATCTCCATCGTCTTTAGCTTTGTGCTTTCATCCGACATGTTATAGATTTCTTGTGTCAGGAAATCAGATACAGCTAGCCTTGCCTTGCTAATTTCACCGAGCTCTAAGTCCTGGCCATTGATATGGTTGATTGATTCCATTATGTCTAGCAATTTAGACTGCAGCTCAGGTGACGCACTGGAAAATAACCCATTTACTTCGCCAATGAGCTCTGTTGGTGACAGTGCTGACAGATAATCCAGCACATACAAGCCTTCATCAGAATCCAGCCCCACCCTCTTTGCCAGCGCCCACAGTAAATAAACTTTTCCTTGCCTGGTAAGTGAGTCCGATTTCAATAGAGTAACCAGTTTAAACTCAAGCTCTTTCATTGCATCAGACTGTAGTCCAGACTTTAGTAGCTCATACAAGTCATTGACTTCTTGATCCAGCTTACTCACCTCTGATTGTGCCGGGCTGACAGATGCTCGAAAATCTTTAAAATCAGCCGTAGACTGAGCAACGTCTTGCGCTGTTACAAAGACCCGTTCTTCATTATTGTAGGCCAATTGTTGCTGTTGCTTTTTTGGTGCAATACCAATGTAAGAGACACCTATTGCCACAAAAAAGACACCCATGAGAATATATTTTTTACCTTTCATCAGTATTGCACCTTTTCACTTTATCGCTGGCTTGGGAAGCTGTTATAAAGGTTATTTGGCGTAAACCAGGTGATCAGGTTTCTGTTTAACACTGATTTATAGGTATAGTTTACGAAAGTATCGCAGCGAAACTTACCTCTTACTAAGGTATAGCGGCCATTTTCATTTTTCCAGCCACCAACAGTGTAAGATGCACCGATGGTATATTGAGGTTGATAATTTCTCTGGTCCCAGCCATTTGTAACCATTAAATGATGGTTGTAGCCGATACCATGCCTGGCACCCCAATACTCAGTCGCATTTTTAAAGCTACTAAGAGAATTCTTTTGTATTACAGTTGGCTTATTCAGTACTTCAAGTACTCGGCTGCCATCCCAGATCCCAACATGCCCAGCTGAGGCAGGGAACATGCCTAAATCTCTTCCCAGCACATCACCCACCATAACAGGGTTTGATGCTAATACTGAGGTTGATACTACACTTAATAAAAATATACTTGATTTAAATTTCATGATTTTTCCTTATTATAAATTCTCGCAATTTATTTTAAATAACCGCCATTATTAAAAATAAAGTTATTTACAAACAAACCCACCGCTGCTAACAGAGGCCACTCCATCAGAGCAAACAGATTTTGCAATCTGAGCATTCTCTGCAACACTGCCACCAGTCACCATTTGGATATTCTTTAGCTCTTTCATATTTTTCTCCTTAAACTTACTTACAGGTAAAACCATTGGTGCTGACTGATGCTACGCCGCCAGAGCACACATCTTTCGCAATCCGAGCATTCTCTGCAACACTGCCACCTACAACCATTTGTACATTATTTAGTACTTTCATATTTTTCTCCTTAAACTTACTTACACGTAAAACCATTGGTGCTGACTGATGCTACGCCGCCAGAGCACACATCTTTCGCAATCCGAGCATTCTCTGCAACACTGCCACCTACAACCATTTGGACATTCTTTAGTTCTTTCATATTTTTCTCCTTAAACTTACTTACACGTAAAACCATTGGTGCTGACTGATGCTACGCCGCCAGAGCAAACAGATTTTGCAATTGCCGCATTCTCTGCAACACTGCCACCTACAACCATTTGTACATTGTTTAGTGCTTTCATATTTTTCTCCTTAAACTTACTTACAGGTAAAACCATCAGTGCTGACTGACGCTACGCCGCCGTCACACACAGATTTTGCAATTGCCGCATTCTCCGCAACACTACCACCTACAACCATTTGGACATTGTTTAGTGCTTTCATATTTTTCTCCTTATGCTTACTTACAGGTAAAACCATTGGTGCTGACTGATGCTACGCCGCCAGAGCAAACAGATTTTGCAATTGCCGCATTCTCTGCAACACTACCACCTACAACCATTTGGACATTGTTTAGTGCTTTCATATTTTTCTCCTTACGCTTACTTACAAGTGAAACCATTCGTGCTAACTGACGCTACGCCGCTGTCACACACATCCTTCGCAATCTCAGCATTCTCTGCAACGCTACCGCCACCACTCACCATTTGGACATTGTTTAGTGCTTTCATATTTTTCTCCTTAAACTTACTTACAGGTAAAACCATCAGTGCTGACTGACGCCACGCCACCAGAGCAAACAGATTTTGCAATCTGAGCATTCTCTGCAACGCTACCGCCACCGCTCACCATTTGGACATTGTTTAGTGCTTTCATATTTTTCTCCTTAAACTTACTTACAGGTAAAACCATCTGTACTGACTGACGCTACGCCGCCGTCACACACCGATTTCGCAATCTGAGCATTCTCTGCAACGCTACCGCCACCACTCACCATTTGGACATTGTTTAGTGCTTTCATATTTTTTCTCCTTATGCTTACTTACAGGTAAAACCATCAGTGCTGACTGATGCCACGCCACCAGAGCAAACAGATTTTGCAATTGCCGCATTCTCTGCAACGCTACCGCCACCGCTCACCATTTGGACATTGTTTAGTGCTTTCATATTTTTCTCCTTAAACTTACTTACAGGTAAAACCATCTGTGCTGACTGACGCTACGCCGCCAGAGCAAACAGATTTTGCAATTGCCGCATTCTCTGCAACACTGCCACCTACAACCATTTGTACATTGTTTAGTTCTTTCATATTTTTTCTCCTTATGCTTAATTACTTACAGGTAAAACCATCAGTGCTGACTGATGCCACACCACCAGAGCAAACAGATTTTGCAATCTGAGCATTCTCTGCAACACTGCCACCTACAACCATTTGGACATTATTTAGTTCTTGCATAGTCTTTTCCTTAGTTAAAAACAATTGAATTTCAAATTAAAAACGAAATTTTACACCCGCTTTAAAGCCGTCCTGGTTGACCTCAAAATAAACCTCACCCTGGCCACCGTTTACTTCATTAAGATTTTGTACACTTAGTTCTTTCATGCTCTTTCTCCTTAGTTAAAAATAATTTAATATCAAATTAAAAACGAAATTTTACACCCGCTTTAAAGCCGTCCTGGTTGACCTCAAAATAAACCTCACCCTGGCCACCGTTTACTTCATTAAGATTTTGTACACTTAGTTCTTTCATGCTCTTTTTCCTTAGTTAAAAACAATTGAATTTCAAATTAAAAACGAAATTTTACACCCGCTTTAAAGCCGTCCTGGTTGACCTCAAAATAAACCTCACCCTGGCCACCGTTTACTTCATTAAGATTTTTTACACTTAGTTCTTTCATGCTCTTTCTCCTTAGTTAAAAATAATTTAATCTCAAATTAAAAACGAAATTTTACACCCGCTTTAAAACCGTCCTGGTTGACCTCAAAATAAACCTCACCCTGGCCACCGTTTACTTCATTAAGATTTTGTACACTTAGTTCTTTCATGCTCTTTTTTCCTTAGTTAAAAATTTAATTTGATGTGCAATCTTGATGTTCGATGACATCGCAACTCATATTGATAAAAGGTTCACCTGCACCAGAAACCAAACTTGGATTGTTAATTACTTTCATTTTATTCCCTTTAGCTCTTATTTAAGACTTTCAAGCTCACGCAGCTCTTCAGCACAATGTTCACACAAGCTTCCACCAGAAACCGCTATTAGTTCTTTTATTTCTCTCATTTTTTATCTCCTGTTAGTTAAAAAAAGCTCAGGATCACATGGGTCATCATATTCACGACCCGCACCAGATACATTTTCTACTTCATATTTACTTAATTCGTTCATCTTTATTTTCCCTATTAATTGTTATATTGGTCGATATCAGGACACATAGGTACTTCTTCTTCACCACCAGCGATCAGCACCAGGTCTTCAGTATTTAGATTTTTCATAGTTTTTCCTATCTTTATGTAACAGCCTCAGCCGTCAATATCATGTTTTCATCTGCTTTCTTAAAGGCTTAACAACGAAAAGATAAAGCCAGAGAACAGAAAGAGGTTTGCAAAATCCCAAAGCTACTTTAGTTTCAAAGTAAAAAATGCTTTAGCCACATTTAACAAAATCTATCTTTTAAATATCCATGGAGACTTCAAAGAAAATAAAATCAAAAAATAAATTTTAAATTAAATGAAATATAATCCCGCAAACCTTATTGCACTTTTTGATTCAAGCTTATCTCCGCCAAGATTTAAGCTTGATTTATAAGCTAACACTGAAAAATAAAATGTCAACAGTTTAAATTTAAAAAAATAAAACAACCAAATTAACCAACACAAAAACAAACACACAATATAAACACCTAAAAAGGCACTAATATCGGCGCGTGGTAACGCACAAATAAAACATTTATAAACATAAACTATACTAAGCCATATTAAACTCACTCGTCGCACCTGTTTCAGTATATGGTGTGCTATCGATACACAAAGATACATCTGCAGATTTAGGCCGCCTCAGGCTAATATCCGGCTTATCCACTGCAACAGCCTGCCCATATCTCAACTCGATGACACGATCTGCACTGGCAATCGTTTCTGGCCTGTGTGCTATGATTATTCGCGTAATGTCCAGATTCTTAACCGCTTCATTGACTGAAAACTCGAGTTTGGTATCCAAATTACTGGTGGCTTCATCCATAAACAGTATCTTGGGTTTTCGATACAATGCCCTGGCCAACAACAGCCGCTGTATCTGCCCTCCAGACAAGGCAGCGCCCATATCTCCCACCAGGGTGTTGTACCCCATGGTCATCGACATAATATCCTTATCGATCGCGGCGACCTGAGCGGCCCACTCGACTTTTCGCATATCCAGTTCGGGGTCAAAAAACGAGATATTATCGGCGATGGAGCCAGACAATAACTGGTCGTCCTGCATTACAGCCGCTATCTGGGAACGATATTTTGATAACCCTATCTGCTTGATGTCACTCCCATCGACGAGTACCTTGCCCGCTTCGGGTTCAAACAAGCCCAACATGATTTTGGCGAGCGTCGTTTTACCGCAGCCGGACGGGCCAACTATCGCGATGGACTCACCGGCTTCAATCGTTAAATCCAGGTTTTTGAATACAGGTGCTTCTTTGCTGTTGTAGCGATAAGTCACGTCCTGCAGTGTAAGCGCGCCCGTCAGCTCACCGCTGCTGATTTTACCCTGCATATGATCTTCTTTGTCGGTCAGTGAAATATCGGCAAGCCGGTTAAAGTGCAGACTTAACATCTTAAACTCGATAAGCTTTTCGATAAGAGACGCCATTTTCTCTACAAACTGACGCTTGTAAGCCATGAAAGCGAATAACATCCCAACAGTCAGATCCCCTTCCATCACCAGCATTGCAGCAAAGTAGACTACCAGCACATTTTCAAATCCAAAGATCACCTTATTGATTGCTTCATAACCTATGTTCAAGTGACCTACCCGGATCCCAGCATTCAAACTGTCCGCGTATTTGTTATGCCAGACGCTCTGTCTTTGCACTTCTCGGCCAAACAACTTAATGGTTTGGATACCGCGTACCGTTTCCATAAAATTGGATTGTTCTTTAGCCTGATTGACGATGACTTCTTCAGACATTCGACGTAAAGGACGATACATCGCAATTCGAATCACGGCATAGATGGTAATGGCCACCAGCACAACAATGCTCAGCTTGGGGCTATACAGGAAAATCATAATCAAGGTCGCAATGGCCATAACCCCATCGATCAAGGCTTCGATCACGCCTTTGGTCAGCAACTCTTTTACCTGCTGCAAGGAACCAAAGCGCGACACCACATCACCAATATGGCGTTTTTCAAAATACTGCAGTGGCAAGCGGATAAGGTGGTGGAACAAGTTCGCACCAAGCTGAATACTCATGAGATTACCAAAGTGCAGTAGTAGCACACTCCGCACCGCACCGGTCACCATTTCTATGAGCATCAACAGCCCGAACCCAACGGCTAAAATAGCCAATAAGTTTTGGTCAAAGCTCAGAATGACCTCATCAACAACCAGTTGCATATAGTAAGGACTGGCGATGGCAAAGGCCTGCAACAGTAAAGACAAAACAAACACTTTACCCAATGTGGATTTAAGGCCGGTCACTTTGCTCCAAAAATCGGATAGCTTGAGATTTACCCGGGTATCTTCAGACTTAAACTCTTCAGTTGGACTCAGCTCCAGTGCCACACCGGTGAAGTGCTTCGAGAATTCATCCATGGCATACTTTCGATGGCCTAAACCGGGGTCGTGTATTTCAACACTGTGTTTAGTCACTTTTTTAAGCACAACAAAGTGATTCATATCCCAGTGTAAAATACAGGGGGTTTTTAATTGCGGAAGATGTTCTAAATCTAACCGCAGTGCCCGAGAGCTGAGCTTGAGCTTGTCTGCAATTTGCATCAGCTCTTCCAGGTTCGCCCCTTTCAATGAGATTTCATGGGTCTGGCGCAACGTCGTCAGATCTGTTTTGTATCCGTGATAAGCAGCAACCATTGCCAGGCTGGCAAGTCCGCATTCTGCCGCCTCGGTTTGTAAGATAACAGGCAGCCTTTTGGCACCGCTAAACCGGAGTAAGTGCATTGGATTTTCCATCAGATTGCTCCTTTAATGCTGTAAAGAGGTTCAAATAACCATTCAAACAAGGTGCGTTTATCAACCATAATATCGGCTTCCAGTAGCATCCCGGCCTGCAGAGGAACAGACGCACCGTAAGCGTGGGCATGCTGTGCTTTGAGTGAGACAACCACCTGATAAGCAGGCTCTGCGAGTGTCACGGGCAAACTTGTCTCATTGGGGAGTAAAATTGATTTAGAGACGCTCGAAATCGTGCCTTCATAGATACCAAAGCGGGCATAGGGGAAAGCCTGATAACGGATCCGCGTATTTTGCCTTTCCTGTACAAAACCAAATGCGCGGGATGGCACCAGCAGCACCGCTTCCAGCGCCGCATTTTCAGGCAGAACCGTCATTAAAGGGCTGGTACTGTGTGCAATCATGCCTGGCTTAACCATCAAACTGCTGACCCGACCACTTCTATGACTGCGCACATCGTAACTTTGCTGTGCACTGGCCTGAGTGATCTGCTGATTAATATCGGCAAGCTGAGTTCTCAGCTGTGATTCTGTTTTCTGCAAAGTCAGCGGGAGCTGCTGACGCTCCAGACGCAGCTGGCTGAGGGACTCTTGTTGGCTCAATACTCGCCCTTCCAGATCTTCCGCTTGCTGTTGCAAAACCAACATGGCATCGCGGACACTTTCAACATCAGATTGAGAGACAAAGTCTTTTTCAATCAGTGCCAGCGTATCCTGGTAGCGCTTTTCGCTAAGCTCGACACGCTGAGTAAGCAATGCATGTTGCTTTTTGGTCTGTGCAAGCTGAAATGCCGTGTTATTGATCTGAGAGTCCAACTTCTCCAGGCTGACTGTCGCCAGCTGCGTCTGATTCTCTATATTTTTCTTTACCAAATCTTTTTGTTTAATGAGTTCAGCTAAAATCGCCTCATTCATATCGCTGCCAGAAGTCAGGATCCTTTCCATTCTAACCCGTGCCAACACTTGACCTTTTTCGACCTTTTGCCCTTCTTCGACATAGACTTCATCGATGACGCCCTGACCCAGGGGATACACCTTACTCAGTCCATCTGTTGGCCTCAGATAACCCGAAACGATTTCCTTCCTGTGGTACTCACCAACCACCAGATAAGTGATACCAATCAATACCGTCACCAAAATTACCAGGAGGATCCAGTTAAATGACATGTGCGTCGCAATGGATACCTCGCCATCTAACTTATGTCCCTGGTGTTCAATGGCTTCTTTTCTAAATAACCCCGACATAATTACTCTGCCTTACCTGGAAAGGTTGAGGTCGAGAAAATCCGCCACTGCCCGGCTTCTTTCGCCAATGAATGAATATTTTCAGAACGCTTATCAAGCGCCTGTCCCTCTTGCTCGCCCTCAATGGTCATCACGTCCCGGACTATTAATAAATCGTCTCGCTTGGCTAATAGCTCTACATTACGCAGTGTCATCTTAAAGCTCAGTTGCTTGCGCATACTTTCGAACTGGGACTTAGCTCCCGCCATCACACCCGCACCGGTATGATAGAATGATTCCAGATCGTCGAGATTGCCCGAACAAATGATTTCGTAATAACGCTCAAAGAACTCTTTTAATGTCATCGGGTATCGCTCCATTTCATTCATATTTGGAATTCAGTGCCATCATTTACAGAGGAAGGCGCTGCTTGTGTGAGACCCATAGTGCGGTACAAAAAACGAGAATTCAAACTGAGCCAAAAAACAATTTAATCAATATATTCAATGAGTTAAAGGTAATGGTTATTGAGGTATAAGCGACTACTTCGAGTATCATTGTATTTTTAATCTGGTTTCAAGGTCAGCGCATAGACAGCTGGTATTTAGAGGTTCTTGACTCTGCTCAAGTCGATAATGCGCCACTCAATGTAACCTGGTATTTTATTTTTGAACTAATGTGTTTAACCTGAGCCTGAACTAACTGCGATGTACGATTGTGGCTCCGTTGCCTGTAACCTTAACTCCAATGACCGCTCCTATGGCGTTGAGCACACGGATAAAAACGCTATCTCTACTGTGTCTCAAAACGGCTTCCAGGTTGGTTTAATTAGCCTTAAATAACGTTACACACAGGCTAATCTGACAATACAAAATACGACACAAGCAAAAACCGATTAGTTGGCTATAGCAAAACAGAAAAGGCCACTTAGACAGGAAAATATCGACATATGAAAGTCTCGGTAAACCGGCAAATCATTACCGAGAAGCCTGTTCAAACAAGGCGTTTATAGCTGATAAAAATGGCATTATGACTTAACTTTGACAGGCTAATTAATCAATTGGGGTTTATATCAGGCAGTCATAAGCCACACGTGATGCCAGGAGAGCGCTGTGATAGGTGGCTTTAGATTTGTGCTGGGCGATTCAATAATTGGAAGTGTTGAGGTTTTAGGATTGATTCATTAATACGAAATCAAGCATTGTTTTTTGTAATTATCCACTGTAGTATGAATTCTCCTTATTACATCTGCATTTCTCGCATATGTATGCCCGAGGCACCGCCATGCTTAGGGCAATTTCTTTAATACTTCATTTTTTGTCAGTAAATCCACACATTGCTCTCTGTTGGTGAAAAGCGTTGTGCTCTTGGCACCTTTGAACGTATCACTGACTTTAGTGACATATTCATTAAGTTGCAGTGTGATGAATAACATACTTTTACTTTCGTAGCTCACTTTAACTTTAAATGCCTTCCCGGCATCGCACAGCCACAATACACTCGGAGTATTGTTAATCGCACTGGCAGGCTCAAAGGTCCCTAGCAGAGTAGGACTGAGCAGTTTAGCAAGCAAATCTCCTTTCGAGACCAAAGGTCCTCTAGAAAGCTCAGTGACAATCCCCTCAGAATCGGCAACCACCTGTTTAGTATGGTTGTGTGTAGAATCTTGGTAACTAATCACAGGCTCTCCTTTCAAAACCAGCTCGCCCTGTTTTACTAAATGCTGCAACGCCTTTCCGCTTGAGGTGGCAAAATGATACTGCTGACCAGGAGTACTAATCATCAATTTGCCAGCGAGACTTTGGGGTAATGCCGTTGTTGGTAACAAGGCAAACACCCCGATTGATAATAATTTAAACTTCATCCATGTCCTTATATATTTAACTAGATGCAATCAGTCTGTAACTGGTGCTACAGTAGTTTTGGTAATCAGTGAATACTGTAGAGATTTTCCTCCGGCTACTTCTTTTGTATGTCCTGTGTTCAGTACGTTTTTTCCAGATAGGCTTTTAAGTTCTTTTTTATTCACTTTGAATTTCATATCCACTCTCCCCGAGTTGAGTCATTTATAAAGTTGCTTATATTAGTTGTGTCTGAACTTGCTGCGATTACTATGGACAAGGCAAAATACTTGTCTTGGTAATCAATGAATAGTGTAATGAATCATCATTACCACCTGCAGCGATATGCTTTGTGCGCTCGGCACTCAATTCATTTTTCCCACACAAGCGTTTCAGTTCTTTTTTCTTTACTGTGAATCTCATTGTAGTTCTCCCAGAGCCAGGCCGTTTATGGAGGCCAATTTATATTAATTTTTGTTGGTGCCCGTCTCAAAGTAGCTTCGCTTGTGAGCAGGCTTATACTGTGTTGATGATTAAACTGTACCCCAAGGATGATGATATGAGAAGTTATCAAAGCTTATCTGGACACCATAACCTTCAAATATAAACCATTGTTTAATATGTGTTTATTTTACATATCCACGAATGATAAGAACTTACTCACCAAAAGCTGAACAGAAACTTATATAAAGGTTGTGCTCACTTGGCAACTCCCCCTTTACTCATCAGTCATTACAATCCACATATTGTGATTCCCAAAAACTACAACATTTCTTGAGTAAAGCTTTCGTCAACAGAAGAGGGAGGTTTTACGATAAGAAAAAGCAAGTTTATCTAATCACAAATTATAGCCATGCTCAAAGCAGCTGAATTGGCGTGTCGGTGCCAGATAATTGCCGAAACGCAGAGCGGGCAGAAGTGCATTTTATAAATGGCGCTGCAAATAGGGCAACATAGAAGCGCCGGATGTAGAGTAGCGCAAAGAACTTGAAAAAGAGAATCTCAAGCTCAGGGACATGTTTGCAACACTGAGTCTGAAACACTCGACGCTTGGGGAATTCGTTGCAAAAATGCTGTGAACACAAACGAGCGCAGAGCGTAGGTTGAGCAGCTTGGATTATTTGTTTGTGAGGAGGCAAGACTAAATCGACGTGTCTATTACTACACGTATCAATGATGACCACAGGGTGATGAGGCAATCGATGCGTTGTGGCCACATGCAGAGCGTCACCCTCGTTGGGGTTTATCTAAGCTCTTTAAATGACTACGACATCAGGGCAAAACAGAGAACAAGCGTATTGAGCAAGTTATTAGATCGCTTGAACGCGTGTTTGCGTGACGAGGAAAGCCGTCGCAAATTAGGGGTGATAAGGGACCTGACTTTACGTCCAAGCTTATTAGCAAGCTGGCCGCAGGACAAAGACCTTTATCCAGTCCGGTAGACCTTATCAAAACGGTTCTTTAAAGCACTTTAACCGCCGTTATCGAAAAGAAACAGTAACAACATAACCAGTTTATAGTTTGATTATGCTGTTACTGTATTAGGCAAGACTACAAAGGATTGGAAGAAGAATCAGCCTGTAACTGAAGCAGGTGATTGCTTGATTCTTCAAACGTAGTAAAAACCAATGACTGACGTTCTTGAGCATAGCGCATGGAAAAAGCAGTTTTGTCATTTAGCTCCATGAGCAGCTCACGCTCATTATCAACGATTTGATAAACTTGTTTGCCATTTGAGTAATAAACATTGCCTCCACCAAGCGCCAGCAAGTGCCCGTAGGTGCTTTCAGGCAGTTGTAATCCACTGCTTATGACACCCGATGACAGATCAAAATAATTCAGTGCACTGGTGTTAGAGCGATAAACAAGCTGGTTTTCGCCGAGCTGTGCGAACCAAACAGCATCTTCTATCGGCAACTTTCTTGACTGTTCAGTTTCCAGAGAATAAATGTAGACTTCATTCTTCTTCTGATTCTCGTCAACCACGACATACCCTATGTCACCATTAAATAGAAACTCCGCAGATAAAATCGTATTTTCCGTTTCAATAAGGTGAGTCTGAGTATAGTTGCTATCAAATACCAATACCTTGTTTGCTGAGCGTAATATTGTCTGCCCAGTGCCAGCGTCGTGGTTAGCCGATGGAAAACTGTCGTACGGACTACCAATGGTTGAAATAGTGCTCGGCTCACCAGCTTCAGATACGGTCTTTAGCACCCATTTCTCGTACTCTAAAGCCAGATAATGCACTTTTTCATTTTTTATAAAGCCAGAAAACTTAATATCTTCACTAAGCAGCGTTGGGCTAAGCCCTTTCTGTGCCAAGTTAAACTCATAGATATCATGTTTATAAGGGTAGCTTACTGCAATCATCTGCTCTTTTGATAGTGGAAAAGGACTTGCGTAGTTTCCACTCTCAACAAACTGTACTTTGTTGGTTAAGCGTGAATCATCTAACGAAAACTCGAACAGTTGGTTTGTTGCATTGCAAAACCACCTTAACGTGTTCGATTCACCTTCATAGCTCACAGCCCAGATGGGAGTTTTCGATTCGTATAGTTTTGTTTGGTAGCTGCCCTCGAGATCTGTCATATATAACTCATGGGCATCATATTGGCGACGAGTAAAAAAGACGGTTTCGTTAGCAGGTTCGTAAAGCAGAAATAAGTCCCCATACGAGTTTAAGTTTGGAGAAGTTAACTGAAATTCTTCACCCGTTTCTAAGTTGTAGTTCATCAGAACAGACAGCTGATCGCGCCCTCGATAGTTGAATTTGGAGTAAACAAATGAGTCTCCGCCTGCACCTGCACCGAACTCGATAGAGCTTGTACAGTCAAACAAATAGCGGTTGTTGCTTGTAAAATCCCGATCGACCACCCATATTTCACATTTTTCTTCTTCTGTCAGACGGTAAAAAAGCTTAGACGAATCGACTGACCAGCCTAATGGATAATAATCGATCCCTAAATCGCCGGTTTTTCTCTCAAGTCCCGTCTTCAGGTTTTTCACCACTAAACTTTGGTGAGACAAGCCTTCTGGAACAAATGAAAAGGCGACAAACTCCTTATTAGGCGATACCCTGGATTCCATATATCGCCCAGGCATCCATGACAACAGCTCTTCGGTATATTTCACTTGCTCTAAGGTGACAGACTTAGGACTCGGCGCATCTTCGTTCCGGTTAAAGGTAGGCGATAAGAAACCTGCGCCCGCCACAACCATCACCAAAGCAATCAGAAAAGAAGCGGTGTGCAGACCATTAAATTTAAAAGAGGCCTTTTGTGGTGTCTTCTGCTGTGTTGTAGCCTTAGGTTGCACCTTTGTGACAGGGGTCACACTAGCCTGTGGGATAATATCCTGATAGATAATCTCAGGGTCAAGGAAAAAACTATAACCTTTGCGGTAGTGAGTCTTAACAACTAAGCCTCTTTGTTTATCTGACTTGAGTACTTTGCGCAACTCGGACATAGCCCGGTTAATGGCATTGTTATCTACATAATTCTGGCACCAGACATCATTTACCAAATCGTCGCGGGTAATGATCTGGTCATTATTCAATATAAGGTAGCAGAGGATTTTAAATAATAGCGGTTCAAGCTCCCTGGTAACGTCACCGTCAGTGATGGTTTGTCGTTTTGGATCTAATGTCCAGGCCCCAAATTTGACTTCTTTTACAGCCCTTGAAAAATTCACTTCATTCATATTTTAACTGCTTTTATATCAGTCTCTTGTATTTTTCGCTTGCGCGAAGTCAGTTATTAAAGCGTGTAAAAATTGCGTCAAAGTTGCTCACCTTACTCAAACATTTTCTAGGTAGGTGTCTCATTGAGTGGCAAAACGCAGACAACACACATTGCGTTAAAACAGCATACCAGAACCCTGTAACAGCAATTCGCTATTTGCAATATTAAAGCAAAATATTAAAGAGTTAAACACTCTATTTCATTCAAAATATGCACACCATCGTACCCATAAACAAAACAATAGAAAACCTTGGTTCAGCTTCCGCTCCCTCACGTATTACTTTACAGATAGAAGCCCTGAGTCCTCTAATTCGATGGCTGCGCTTCATATTGTGATATTCAAAGGCATTAAAAGAAGCCTTACCCAGTGAGGGCCTGTCTGAACTGCAAATGACAGACATAAAAAAACCCACGCAGTGCGTGGGTTTTTTAAACCAGATAGGTGGCTGCTTATTTGCGCAGCTGGCGTAGAAGACGCAGCTGAGCAAGGGCTTCTTCAAGCTGCATGGCTGCTTGCTGGTAATCCAGCTCGCCTGCTGTGCCTGAAGCCAGTTGCGCCTGCGCTTCACGTTTAGCTTCTTCAGCAGCTTGCTCGTCAAGCTCATCGGCACGGATCGCAACGTCAGCAAGGACAGTTACAGTCTGTGGTTGAACTTCCAGCGTACCGCCTGCAACATAGATAAACTCTTCAGTTTTGTCTTCTGTTACTAAACGTACCATACCAGGTTTTAGGCCAGTCAGTAGTGGCGCGTGACCCGGGTGAATACCCAGCTCACCTTCACTACCTGTCACTTGAATCGCAGTTACGTCACCAGAGTACAAACTCTTTTCAGCGCTTACTACGTCAAGGCGTACTGTCATTGCCATAACAACCCCCTAATTACATGTTTTTGGCTTTTTCGATCGCTTCGTCGATTGAGCCAACCATGTAGAAAGCCTGCTCTGGCATGTCATCGTAGTCACCGTTTAAGATGCCTTTGAAGCCAGAGATAGTGTCTTTCAGTGAAACGTATTTACCAGGTGCACCTGTGAATACCTCAGCAACGAAGAACGGCTGAGACAGGAAACGCTGGATTTTACGTGCACGAGATACAACTTGCTTATCTTCGTCAGATAGCTCGTCCATACCTAGAATCGCGATGATGTCTTTCAGCTCTTTATAACGCTGAAGTACAGTCTGAACGCCACGTGCAGTCTCGTAGTGCTCGTTACCGATTACTAGCGGGTCAAGCTGACGAGAAGTTGAATCCAGTGGGTCTACCGCAGGGTAGATACCAAGAGATGCGATGTCACGTGAAAGTACAACTGTTGCGTCAAGGTGCGCGAACGTTGTAGCTGGCGACGGGTCAGTCAAGTCATCCGCAGGTACGTATACGGCCTGGATTGACGTGATTGAACCAGTCTTAGTCGATGCGATACGCTCCTGTAGTACACCCATCTCTTCTGCAAGAGTTGGCTGGTAACCTACCGCTGAAGGCATACGGCCTAGTAGTGCAGATACCTCAGTACCCGCCAGCGTGTAACGGTAGATGTTATCTACGAAGAACAGTACGTCACGACCTTCGTCACGGAACTTCTCTGCCATAGTCAGACCAGTCAGAGCAACACGCAGGCGGTTACCCGGTGGCTCGTTCATCTGACCGTATACTAGCGATACCTTGTCTAGTACGTTTGAGTCGTTCATCTCATGGTAGAAGTCATTACCCTCACGAGTACGCTCACCAACACCAGCGAATACAGAGTAACCACTGTGCTCGATTGCGATGTTACGGATAAGTTCCATCATGTTTACGGTTTTACCTACACCGGCACCACCGAACAGACCAACTTTACCACCCTTAGCGAACGGACATACAAGGTCGATTACCTTGATACCTGTTTCAAGTAGCTCAACTGAGCTGCTTTGCTCTTCGTATGAAGGTGCAGCGCGGTGGATTGACCAACGCTCTTCTTCACCGATTGGGCCGGCTTCATCAATTGCGTCACCCAGTACGTTCATGATACGACCAAGTGTTGCTGTACCAACTGGAACCTTGATTGGCTCAGCTGTACCTTCTACTGAAGTACCACGGCGCAGACCGTCAGTACTACCTAGTGCGATACCACGTACCACACCGCCACCTAGCTGCTGTTGCACTTCTAGTGTCAAACCAGCCAGGTCGCCTTCTGTAACTTTTAGTGCGTCATATACGGCTGGCACGTTGTCTTGTGGGAACTCGATGTCCACAACGGCGCCGATAATTTGGACGACCTTACCTAAACTCATGTCTATTCCTCTCGTTAAACTTTGCCGAAGCGTTACACGGCAGCTGAACCAGATACAATCTCACTGATCTCTTGTGTGATTGCAGCCTGACGCGCCTTGTTGTATACCAGCTGTAACTCATCAATCAGGCCACCTGCGTTATCTGTTGCGGCTTTCATCGCAACCATACGGGCAGCTTGCTCAGAGGCAGCATTCTCAACTACACCTTGGTAAACCTGAGACTCAATAAAGCGCACTAGTAGTGTCTCTAGAATCGCCTCTGGGTTTGGCTCATATAAGTAATCCCAAGCGTGAGCTGATACTTCTTCTTCAGCTTTTGGCAAAGGTAATAACTGATCGATAACAGGCTCTTGCTTCATTGTGTTGACAAAGTTGTTGTACACAACGAATAAGCGATCAATTTTGCCTTCTTCGTATGCTTTTAGCATCACAGATACAGGACCGATTACGTCCTGAACAGAAGGCGCATCTCCTAACCCGGCTTTTTTGGCTTCAAGCTCACCGCCAAAACGTTTAAAGAAACCGGCAGCTTTGCCACCCAGGGTGGCAAATGTTGCATCAACACCCTTTTCTTTCCACGCTTTAACGTCTTTCGCTACACGCTTAAACTCGTTTGAGTTCAAGCCGCCACAAAGACCACGGTCAGTAGAGATAACAATGTAACCTACTCGCTTCACCTCACGTTCGTTTAAGAACGGGTGTTGGAAGTCAAGGTTAGCCTGAGCAATACGACCGATCACTTTGCGTAAGTTTTCAGCGTATGGGCGGCTGGACGCGACGCGTTCCTGTGCCTTCTTCATTTTAGAAGCGGCAACCATCTCCATTGCGCTGGTGATCTTCTGAGTATTCTTGATACTCCCGATCTTGCTTTTTATCTCTTTTCCGCTGGCCATGACTCTTTCTCCGAATCTGGGTGAGTAGCTAACTACTCACCTTCATAACACATTACCAAGTTTGCGTAGACTTGAACTTCTCAAGAAGTTCTTTCAGCTGCGCTTCGATCTCGGCGTTGTAGTTACCAGTTTCATTGATTTGAGTCATTAGCGCTGCGTATTCGCTTTTCGCGAATGCGATAAGGCTTGCTTCAAAATCAAGTACTTTGTTGATTTCGATGTCTTTCAGGTAGCCTTTCTCAACAGCGAATAGAGACAGAGACATGTCAGCAACAGACATTGGTGCGTACTGTTTCTGCTTCATTAGCTCTGTTACGCGCTCACCGTGCTCAAGCTGGGCACGTGTTGCATCGTCAAGGTCAGAAGCGAACTGAGAGAACGCCGCTAGTTCACGGTACTGAGCTAGCGCTAGACGGATACCACCACCTAGTTTCTTAACGATTTTAGTTTGCGCTGCACCACCTACACGAGATACCGAGATACCAGCGTTAACCGCTGGACGGATACCTGCGTTGAACAAGTCAGTTTCTAGGAAGATCTGACCGTCGGTGATTGAGATAACGTTGGTAGGTACGAATGCAGAAACGTCACCACCTTGAGTTTCAATGATTGGCAATGCCGTCAATGAACCTGTTTGACCTTTCACTTCACCGTTAGTGTATTTCTCAACGTAATCAGCGTTAACGCGTGATGCACGCTCTAGCAGACGTGAGTGAAGGTAGAATACGTCACCTGGGTAAGCTTCACGGCCCGGCGGGCGCTTAAGTAGTAGTGAGATCTGACGGTAAGCAACAGCTTGCTTAGACAGGTCATCATATACGATTAGCGCGTCTTCACCACGGTCACGGAAGTATTCACCCATAGTACAACCAGAGAACGGAGCCAGGAATTGAAGTGCAGCAGACTCAGATGCTGATGCAACAACAACAATGGTGTTCTCAAGAGCGCCGTGCTCTTCTAGTTTACGTACTACGTTAGCAATGGTAGAGGCTTTTTGACCAACCGCAACGTACACACACTTAACGCCTGTGTCTTTTTGGTTGATGATAGCATCGATAGCCAGTGCTGTTTTACCAGTCTGACGGTCACCGATCACTAGCTCACGCTGACCACGACCAACTGGGATCATAGAGTCGATAGACTTATAACCAGTTTGTACTGGCTCGTCTACTGATTGACGCTCGATTACGCCCGGTGCGATTTTTTCAACTGGCTCAAAACCATCGTTGTCTACCGCGCCTTTACCGTCAATCGGCTCACCTAGTGTGTTTACAACACGACCTAGCAGACCACGGCCTACTGGTACTTCAAGGATACGACCTGTTGATTTAACTTTTACGCCTTCTTTAAGGTCAGCGTATGGACCCATTACTACCGCACCTACTGAGTCGCGCTCAAGGTTCAATGCGATAGCATAACGGTTGCCAGGAAGCTCGATCATCTCACCCTGCATACAGTCAGCAAGACCGTGGATGCGGATGATACCGTCGGTAACAGATACGATAGTACCTTCGTTACGCGCTTCACTTACAACTTCAAACTGCTCAATGCGTTGCTTGATCAGTGCAGAAATTTCTGTGGAATTAAGTTGCATGCTCTTTTTCCCAATTACGATTGTAGCGTCGTCACAAGACGATCTAACTTGCCGCGAATAGACCCGTCGATAACGGTATCGCCGGCTTTAATGACCAGACCACTTACGATGGTTTCGTCGATGCTACAATTCAGCTTAACTTTGCGTGCGAAACGTTTCTCAAGTGCCGCGACCAATTTTGCTTGCGCATCTTCGGCAAGCGCTGCTGCTGAAACGACGTTAACGTCGATTTCTTTGTCATAGTCTGCTTTTAGTTCAGCAAACAAATCTGCAACAGCTGGCATGGCGGCTAAACGCTCATTTTCGGCCATCAGCTTGATAAGGTTTTGGCCTTGTTCGTTGAGTTGCTCAGCGCATAGCTTGATGAATACATCAGACTGCTCTGCTTCGGTGGCAATGCCACCTAACAGCGCCTGAACCTGTTCATCGCGGGCCACCTGGCCTGCGAAGAACAGCATTTCATTCCAAGCTTCAACTGTGCCTTTCTCAACGGCAAGTTCAAAAGCCGCTTTAGCGTATGGGCGAGCGATAGTAGTCAATTCAGACATGCTCATACCCTCTACTTAAAGCTCAGCGACAAGTTTTTCAACGATGTCACTGTGTGCGGCTTGATCGATTTCACGCTCTAAAATCTTCTCTGCACCAACCACAGCCAGAGTCGCTACTTGTTGACGTAGCTCTTCTTTCACGCGGTTGCGCTCAGATTCGATCTCAGAGTGTCCCTGAGCAATGATTTTCTCACGCTCTTGCTGACCACGAGTTGTCTCTTCGTCAACAATCAGCGTTGCACGCTTTTTAGCTTGTTCGATGATCTCGCTAGCCTGAGTTTTCGCTTCTTTCAGTTCTTCAGCCGCTTTTTCGCGCGCTAGCTCAAGATCTTTTTCAGCTTTGTCAGAGGCAGCTAATCCATCTTCGATTTTCTTCTGGCGAGCTTCAATCGCACCATTTAGTGGTGGCCATACGAACTTCATACAGAACCATACGAAGACCACAAATGCGATTAATTCACCTATTAGAGTGGCGTTTAAGTTCACGACCGCTCCTCCTTACTTGACAGTTGTTCGTTTCAGGTATTTTGCAATATTAAAGAGCGAACAACATGTACATAGCGATACCTACACCGATCATTGCTACGGCATCGATAAGACCAGCTAGGATGAACATTTTAACTTGTAGTTGAGGCGCAAGCTCAGGCTGACGAGCACATGCTTCTAGGAACTTACCACCCATGTTACCGAAGCCTAGTGCAGTACCGATTGCACCAAAACCGATTAGTAGAGCAACAGCGATAAGTTTAATAGCAACTGCGATTTCCATTTTTATCTCCAAAGTTTCAATAGTAAATTAAAGTTAAAGTTTAAAAAATTCTTTTTGTTTCAGCTAATTAGTGGCTTTTTGTACTAGCCATGCTGAGGTAAACGATAGTCAGCATCATAAATACGAATGCTTGCAGTACGATTACCATGATGTGGAATACAGCCCATACAAAGTGCAGTGGAAGCTGCATCAGGCCGATTGCACCGATCAGGATGAAGATCATCTCACCTGCATACAAGTTACCGAACAAACGCAGTGCCAGCGAGAAAGGCTTAGCAACCAGCGCGATTGTTTCAAGTAGCAAGTTACATGGGATAAGAATCGCCATCACCAGTTTGTTCTTAGAGCTGAACGGGTGCAGCGTAAGCTCACCAATGAAGCCGCCCAGGCCTTTGATACGAATTGAATACCCGATCATCAGAATAAATACGCCCAGTGCCAGTGCAGCAGTCATATTCACGTCTGTGGTCGGTACAATTTTCATGTAAACATCGTGTGGGTCCATACCAAATGCTTGTTCACCAACAAAGCCGGCGAAAGCTGGTAGGAAGTCAACAGGAACCAAATCCATCAAGTTCATTAAGAACACCCAGACGAAAATCGTCAGGGCCAAAGGCGCGATCAGCTTGCTATTGCCATGGTAAGTGTCTCGCACGTTATCACCAACGAGCTCAACAACCATTTCAATAAAGCACTGGAATTTACCAGGAACGCCTGTGGTGGATTTTTTAGCGGCACTTCGGAAGATCCATAAGAATATAAGACCTAAACCGATGGACCATGCGAGGGTATCTATATGCCATGTCCAGAAACCACTGTCCGCACATGCTTTATTGAAGGCCAGACCGGCATCGGTCGAACACATCTTGGCATTGGTCAAGTGGTGCTGAATATGGCTCGATAGAGTCACTTCTTCTGCAGCCATTGTTTTATCCTAAAAGTTAATGATTAAAAAAAATCAGAACCAACCATTGTGTCAGCATCACCAGCATATAAGTGCCGAAAAACGGCAACATAACCACTGAAAAATGCTTAAAAATCAGCGCAAAAAGCACAACAGTTAGCAAAAATTTTAATCCGTTTCCTCGTTTTAGTGAGGAATACACTTGATTTGCCTTACTCGCACCCATAAATCGGAATGCATAAGCGGCAAATACAAAATTAGGGAGTACCAGCACCGCACCGCCAGCCAACGCCGACAGGCCTGCTTCCACTCCCCAACCAATAAAAACTATTACTGCAGCAATGATAGCTACGAGACCCTGATACAAAACACCTTTTAATGCGGCACGCCGATATGGGCTTGCTAACGAATGAGTCACTTATATTTAACCTTAATGACGCTAAATTTTATCAGGGCTAGAAAACTGGCGAAATTATACTTATTTCTGCTCAATTTGCAACTTGACGAGACGAAATGTAACGCTTTTCGAGCGCCCATTTCGCCTCAGAAGGTAACTTTAGGAGGGTTGTTGAAAATCGGGCTGGATACGCCCCAAAATCCCGTCTAATTCATCTAAATTTGCATAAGAAATCACCAGCTTACCTTTGCCTTTTTGGTTATAATTTATCTCCACTTTGGCTCCCAGGTTCTCTGCCAGTTGTTGCTCAAGCAGTTTAACGTCCGGATCTTTCTCTTTTGCTGGTTTTTGCTCCACCGGCTCCAGCATCGCACGCACTAATTTCTCAGTCTCGCGCACGGTCAGCCCTTTGGCTACGGCTGTTCTGGCGGCTTCAGATTGCTGCTCGCCGGTCAATGCCAGCAGACAGCGTGCGTGGCCCATCTCAATATCACCATGTTCCAACAAGATTTTTACATCATCATTGAGGTTATTGAGACGAAGTAAATTGGTCACTGTGGTACGCGACTTACCAACCGCATCCGCCACTTGCTGATGGGTCAGTTCAAACTCGTTCAGTAATCTGTCGAGCGCCACGGCTTCTTCCATGGCATTGAGATCCTCACGCTGAATGTTCTCAATCAGGGCAATGGCCACCGCCGCTTCATCGGCGACATCCTTAATAATACAAGGTACCACGTCCAGCTCAGCCAGTTGAGCCGCACGCCAGCGTCGTTCACCGGCAATGATTTCGAATTGGTTTTCCGCGATGGGGCGCACCACAATTGGCTGTAATACTCCCTGGGCCCGAATTGAACTGGCCAGCTCTTCCAGTGCCTGCTCAGACATATCTTTGCGCGGTTGATATTTACCACGCTGTAAATACTCGATAGGCAACCGCTGTAATTCCTGATCGGTCACCTCATGACTTTGCGTCGTCTGCTCAGGTTCAACGGCACGCTCGGTGCCCTGGGTTTGTGTGACTTCAGGCTGAGCTGATTGTGGAGCAGCAGGTTTTGCTGAACTCAACAAGGCATCCAGACCTCGACCCAAACCGCGTTTTTTCACCGACATTGTTTTTTCTTCCTCTTAGGCAACAGCTGCTGCTTGTTTTTCCTGACGGCGGAGCATTTCTCCGGCCAGTGCCAGATACGCTTTGGCACCACTGGAGGCTCTGTCATAGTACATCGCCGGTGCACCAAAACTCGGCGCTTCAGCCAGACGCACGTTACGTGGGATCACGGTGCGGTAGACTTTTTCACCAAAATGCTGTTTTAGCTGTTCAGATACATCATTGGCCAGGCGGTTACGCGGATCGTACATAGTGCGTAGGATCCCTTCGATCTGTAACTGCGGATTCACCAGCTTAGACAACTGGGTAATGGTATCCATCAGGGCAGTGAGTCCTTCTAATGCATAATATTCACACTGCATTGGTACCATCACAGAATCAGCCGCGGCCATCGCATTGACCGTCAACATATTCAATGAAGGCGGACAATCGATAAAAATAAAATCATACTGATCCAGCACCGACTCCAGCGCATTGCGCAACCGCACTTCGCGGGCAAACAATTCCATTAGCTTAACTTCGGCCGCCGTGACATCACCGTTGGCAGCAATCAAATGATATTCGCCGGAGGTTTCTTTGCTGATCACGTCCTGGATCGGGGTTTCTTCGATCAATAGATCGTAAATGGTCGCTACTTCGCCATATTTGTCAACACCGCTGCCCATGGTCGCATTGCCTTGTGGATCCAGGTCAATCAGCAGGACCTTACGTTTGGTCGCAGCCATGGAAGCTGCCAGGTTGACCGCAGTGGTGGTTTTTCCCACACCGCCTTTTTGGTTTGCAATCGCAATGACTCTAGCCACTATGTCCTCGAATACTAGTCTTTTTTCAAAATGATTAAATGACGTTCACCGTCCAGCTCGGGTACCTGTAAGCTGATATCACTTTCCAGGGTTACACCAGCGGGCAGGCTATCCAGTTCCTGCTGCGGAAACTGACCTTTTAATGCCAGAAAGCGGCTTTCGCCATCGACCAGATGTCCACACCACTGAACCATGTCCTGCAACGAGGCAAAAGCGCGGCTCAGTACACCGTCTAATTTAACACTTGGCTGATATTCTTCAACACGAGACTGAACCGGTGTGACGTTTTCCAGTCCAAGCGCATGTTTTACCTGGGTTAAAAAACGTACTCGTTTGCCAAGGCTGTCGAGCAGGACAAAATTGGTGTCGGGCAGGGCGATGGCCAATACGATCCCGGGGAGTCCCGGTCCGGTGCCTACATCAATGTAGTTTTTGCCACTCAAATGAGGCGCAACCACCAGTGAATCCATGATGTGTTTAACCATCATTTCTTTTGGATCGCGCACTGAGGTCAGGTTGTAGGCTTTGTTCCATTTGTCGAGCAGCCCGACATAATCGACGAGCTGCTGCTTTTGTTGTTCAGTTAGCGTAATGTCCGTGCGCGCTAACAGGGCTGTAAGTTGTTCTAATAACACAGTCTTCCATTTGTTGTTACGCAGACTTGCGCAACAACCCTTGCTTCTTCAGATACACTAATAATAGCGAAATCGCAGCAGGGGTGATACCAGAAATACGAGACGCCTGACCGATTGTTTGCGGTCTGGCTTCTGTCAGCTTTGCCACCACCTCGTTGGACAGGCCACTAACCTGAGCATAATCAAACTCTGCAGGTAACAAGGTTTCTTCATGGCGCAGCTGTTTGTTGATCTCATCCTGCTGACGCGCAATATAGCCCGCATACTTAGTCTGGATCTCAACTTGCTCCAGCGCCTGAGTATTGTCCTGGTCGCTTGCCAGCCCTTCGATCTGCATCAGATCTTTGTAACTGACTTCCGGGCGACGGATCAGATCTTCTAAACTGGCTTCACGGGTTAATGGCGATTTCAGTAATGCGTTCACCTGCGAAAGCGCCGGGTGATCTTTGTGGATCCAGGTATTACGCAGTCGTTGCGTTTCCTGTTCCATCACTTCCAGTTTATTGTTGTATGCCGCCCAGCGTTCATCATCAACCAGACCCAGCTCACGACCTTTTTCGGTCAGGCGCAGATCCGCATTGTCTTCACGCAGCAGCAGGCGATATTCAGCACGGCTGGTAAACATACGATAGGGTTCTTTGGTCCCAAGCGTTGCCAGGTCGTCGATCAAGACACCGGTATAAGCCTGATCGCGGCGTGGTGTCCAGGCTTCCTGACCTTTTACTTGCAAGGCCGCATTCATACCCGCTATCAGACCTTGTGCACCAGCTTCTTCATATCCGGTGGTGCCATTGATCTGGCCAGCAAAGAACAGACCATTAATGAATTTGGTTTCCAGAGATTGCTTCAGGTCACGGGGATCGAAGAAATCATACTCAATCGCATAACCAGGACGACAAATGTGCGCATTTTCAAAACCCTGGATAGAACGCACAATCTCTAACTGAATATCAAACGGCAGGCTGGTGGAAATACCGTTCGGATACAACTCGTAAGAAGTCAGTCCTTCCGGCTCGACAAAGATCTGATGTTTTTCTTTGTCAGCAAAACGGACGATTTTATCTTCAATCGATGGGCAATAGCGCGGCCCGATCCCTTCAATGACACCGGCATACATAGGCGAGCGGTGCAGGTTATCGCGGATCACATCATGGGTTTTTTCATTGGTATAGGTGATATAGCAGGGGATCTGTTGTGGATGATCCGACGTTTTACCCATAAATGAGAATACCGGCGTTGGCGTATCACCAGGCTGTGCCTGCATCACTGAAAAGTCTACGGTACGCGCATCAATACGGGGTGGTGTACCGGTTTTCAGTCGATCAACGCGGAATGGCAATTCACGTAAACGCTGTGCCAGAGCAATTGAGGGGGGATCGCCTGCACGACCGCCTTTGAAATTTTCCAGACCGATATGGATCTGACCGCCGAGGAAAGTACCCACCGTCAGTACCACTGTTTGTGCACTAAAGCGCAGTCCCATCTGGGTGACAACGCCCTTAACCTGATCCTGTTCAACGATCAGATCATCACACGATTGCTGGAAGATCTTCAGATTATCCTGATTTTGCAAGATCTCCTGGATCGCCGCTTTATACAGAGCGCGATCCGCCTGAGCACGTGTTGCTCGTACAGCCGGGCCTTTAGAAGAGTTCAAAGTACGGAACTGGATCCCGCCTTTGTCGATCGCTTTGGCCATTGCGCCACCTAAAGCATCGATCTCTTTTACCAGATGACCTTTTCCGATCCCGCCGATCGCTGGGTTACAGGACATCTGTCCCAGGGTGTCCATATTGTGTGTTAACAATAAGGTATTCATGCCCATACGTGCTGCAGCCAACGCTGCCTCAGTACCAGCATGACCACCACCAACAACGATAACGTCAAAATGTTCGTGATAAATCATTTACGGGATCCTACTTAAAAACAACCAGCAAATTTCGAAAGGGTGCGTATTCTACCCAGAAAAACGCAGAAGTGAAACGTTTAAATTTTAATCAGAGCAAAAGGATCACTTAATAATATATAAGGATCTTTTTAAAGATCTTTTATTAGATCTTACTATTAGATCAGCCCGGATCTGTGAATAACAGTGTATTCCTTATTTGATCCAAAGAGTTAAATCAGATCATATGATGTGAATTAGATCGGATCATCACGATGAAAAGCTTTGATCAAAGTGGCTATTTATTCACAAGGCAAGATCCGATGAAAACTATCCAATGGATAAGTATGCTTAGATCCGCAGTTAGATCAAAGGTTATCCACAATGCGATCTAAGAAAGGCCTATTTTGTGAATAACTTCTGTGTAAAAGATCTTACTGCAGATCCATATACCTTACTGAGCTGCCAGGCTCAGCTGCTGTGTTAGCTCTGGTAACCAGGCAATGGCTGCATCTTCCGGCAATGCTTCGTCTTGTACATCGACCTTTAATACCGGTAAAAGCTGCTGCGCGCCTTTGTCTGTCAGTAACTGCGCACAATTACTGGCGGCCAGGTTATAGGTGTCATAACTTGAGTCGCCAATACCCACCACGGCAAACTGAATGTGGCTCAGATCATCATGCTGCGTCAGTTGCTCTATAAAAGGCAGCAGGTTATCCGGGTAATCTCCCGCACCATAAGTGGAAGTAACCACCAGCCACAGAGGATGCTGGCAGGCGTTCAGATCTGGCTGCTCATGCAGATGTGTGCTGAATTCACTGGCATCGAGTTGCTCGGCAAGCTGTTCTGCGACGTATTCTGCACTGCCCATCTGGCTGCCTATGATGATCTCAATATTGCGCATGACGCGGTGTACCCTGATTGCTGACTTTCGATCTATTCGCGACATCTTAATGACCTCACAACAGAAGTAAAGTCTTGATCTGGGTTTGGGATAAAAAAATCTTGCCTGATTTGTGTTCAAAACAGTGGGCTTTATTAATAGTTGCTTTATAAACAATGGGTTAATAAAATATTCCAGCTGCTAATTCAGTGTGCTAGTTGTGGATAAACCGCGTATATCCTGATGTTTTTTGGGGTTATATGATGAGACTAAAACGGCCGCTTAAGTGGCAAAACCGGCCTGTTTTTCGGCTTGTGGATAGTTTTGGGGGGATAAGTCGATCTACAGGCAAAAGTGCATTCCAGTAGAGGATCTATAAACTTTGATCCATATAATAAAATAATCTAAAAAATGGCGATCTTTTTTTGGATCACAGCCCGGATCGGACTGTTTTTGATAACCTGCGGCGCCAAAAGGCCGGGTTTAAGGGTCGCGTACGGTACCGCTGTGTGCGAATTATGGGCTTTATCGGAGTCGATACCGACAGTAGCGGAGCGTGTTTATGGTCGTTATTCTTGACTAAAACGGTGCAATTAAATCGGCCAGACAGCACGATATGGCACCCGATCAGCAATACCAAACAGGGCAAATGTGTGAATAAGGAAAGCGTGACTAGCTGTGGGAGTGGGCGCAGGCCAGAGCGGCACTGCGCTAATAAAAGGTTATTTACCGATACAGAAGGAGCTGAAGATCTTACCGAGCAGGTCGTCTGAGGTGAATTCACCGGTGATCTCATTGAGGTGCTGCTGGGTCAGGCGTAGCTCTTCGGCCAGGATCTCGCCGGCAATGTGCATTTCTAACTGAGTCTGACCAATCTCCAGGTGCTCTGCGGCACGTTCTAACGCGTCGAGGTGACGGCGGCGCGCCATAAAGCCGCCCTCGGTTGCACCGGTAAAGCCGATACAGGCCTTAAGGTGTTCACGCAGCAGATCTATGCCTGTGCTGTCTTTGGCGCTGAGGCGGATCAAGGCATGACCATGGTCGTGGCTGGTGCCTGTGGGTTCACCACTGAGATCGACCTTGTTGCGGATCACTGTGATGTCCATGCCCTGTGGCAGCTGTTCAATGAATTCCGGCCAGATCCGGGCAGGATCGGTTTCATCGGTTTCGGTGCCGTCGACCATAAATAGCACGTGATCGGCGGCGCGGATCTCATCCCAGGCACGTTCAATACCAATTTGCTCGACCTTGTCCGGACTGTCGCGCAGACCTGCGGTGTCTATTATGTGCAGCGGCATACCATCAATATGGATATGTTCTCTGAGCACATCCCGGGTGGTGCCGGCGATATCGGTCACAATGGCGGCTTCGCGGCCTGCCAGCGCATTGAGTAATGAAGACTTACCTGCATTCGGGCGACCCGCGATCACCACTTTCATGCCTTCACGCATGATGCTGCCTTGCTTGGCTTGCTGACGCACCACGCCCAGCTGCTCTATGATGGCGCTGAGATCGCCGGCCACTTTGCCATCGGAAAGAAAGTCGATTTCTTCATCCGGAAAGTCGATTGCGGCCTCAACATACATGCGCAGATGGATCACTTGCTCCACCAGCGCATTGATGTGCTTTGAAAAGTCTCCCTGCAGAGAGTGCAGCGCGCTTTTGGCTGCCTGTTCACTGGTGGCATTGATCAAGTCGGCAATGGCTTCGGCCTGGGTTAGATCCAGCTTGTCATTCATAAAGGCGCGCTCGGAGAATTCACCGGGCTTTGCCAGCCGTACACCGTCAATCTGACTGATCTCTTTAAGCAGCATATCCAATACCACCGGGCCGCCGTGGCCTTGCAGCTCCAGCACATCTTCGCCGGTAAAGGAATTCGGGCCTTTAAAGAACAAGGCGATCCCCTGATCGAGTTGTTCTCCCTGAAGGGTTTGGAATGGCAGATATTCTGCATAGCGGGTTTTCGGGCATCTGCCGAGAATTGTGTGGGCAACTTGTTCGGCCAGAGTACCCGAAATTCGGATTATGCCGACGCCGCCCCGACCAGGTGCGGTTGCCTGTGCTGCAATGGTGTCTTGTGCGATCATGATGACCCTTGAAAGCAAACTCTAATTAGCGCTAAGTGTACAGCAAACGCACGCTGTGAGGTATAGTAGAGGCGGTTCAGAGATAAGGATATAGCTTGTGGTGGTATTTGCTCAGTATCGCTTTGACAGCGATAGCTTGGTATTAAAAAAAGATCAGCAAGTGGTGGTGCTGCGCCCTAAAGTTGCTCAGTTATTACAGTATTTATTGGCACGACCGCAGCAAGTAATATCCCGCGAGGCATTGCTGGAGGCACTGTGGCAACACGGTGAGTATCGTGATGCGGCGCTGACGCAAAGCATGACGGAGCTGCGTCAGGCATTGGGTGATGATGCACAGCAGCCCAGCTTTATCCGCACGATACCGCAGCAGGGTTATCAATGGATCTGCCCGCTGACACAGCCAAAGCACAGCAAGCACAAGGTGTTATTGAGTGCGCTGTTAAGTGCCGCCTTGCTAATTGGTGGCGGTGTTATTGCCCTATTCACTCATACAGATCCTGCCCCGGTGTCGGCGCAGCTTGCCCATCCCGCTTTAACTATTTTGCCTCTGGACAACCAAACCGGGGTCGCCGCCAATGCCTGGTGGGGCTATGCGCTGCACGCGGCATTGACGACACGATTGCAATCTGAATACCGTTTGATCCCGGCTGCGCAGTCGACTAAAGAGGATGACAGCGCTCAGGTGGCGCTTACCTTATCGCGCCAGCAACAGCGTTACGTGCTGACTATTCATACCGCCCGGCAGCAACAAAAAATCGTGGTTGAGCAGCTGGATATGGGGTTTGATAACGTTGCTGAGCAGATCATTACAGTACTGGCTTTATTGCCTGATGGGCAGAATGCGCGCAAGTCGGAGCAGGTTGCTTCGCAAGACTATTATCGCGGATTACAGGCGCTGGATGAGCAGGGCAACAGACTGGCTAAATCCTATTTTGAGGCAACCCTTACTCAGTATCCGCAACATCTGGCTGCGCAACTTGAACTGGCGCGCATTGCCTGGCAACAAGGTGAGCTGGCGAAGGCAAGAGCCTTGTTTGCTGCTATGGATCTGAATGCTGCAGACCCTGCCATATGGGTTCGTCATTATCTGTATCTGGCGGAGTTTTATAAAGCTCTGGGCGACTATGCGCAGGCGCAGA
Source organism: Pseudoalteromonas sp. DL2-H2.2 (assembly GCF_021532535.1). Classification (NCBI taxonomy): domain Bacteria; kingdom Pseudomonadati; phylum Pseudomonadota; class Gammaproteobacteria; order Alteromonadales; family Pseudoalteromonadaceae; genus Pseudoalteromonas; species Pseudoalteromonas sp. DL2-H2.2. The sequence continues at coordinate 30,447 of NZ_JAKGBD010000026.1, forward strand.
CTGCCGTGCAGCATGGGCTGACGCTTGCGCAGCGCCACCAGTTGCTGGAGCAACTGGCCACAGCGTATCAGTTACAGGCCGAGCTGTTCTGGCTCACCCAGCAGTGGGATGCCTACGCCAAAGCGCTGAATTCAGCATACGCGTTAATTGGCAGCCGTGCCCTGGCGTATCGCGACGCACAACAGGCTTTTTATCTGGCCAATCCGCCCGCCGTCGGGCCCGAAACCAAGCGTTTACTGGACTTAGAGCGCAGCAAGCAGGTGCTGGCTCAGTCGATAGCTTTTTACCGTCAGTCGCCTCGGCGCAATTTACTGGCGCGGGCTTTATTTGCCTATGGGCAGAACTATCTGGTGCCGGTTGCGCAGAGTGAACCGAGCTTGTTAGAAGCGCTGGATATTGCATCGGAACTGGGTGATGACTACTTAAAAAAGCAAATACTCACTTACCTGGGATTTTACTATATTCAACTACATCAGCACGATAAGGCACAGGCTTATCTGGCACAGGTGGAGCCTGATCCGCAGTTTATTCCCCATTATGAATTACACTGGCTGCTGCGCGGCATGGCCATTATGGATGGCGCTCTGAATCAGGATGGCGCGCCGGGACTCGCAACTGCCATAGAGATCTTCGAGCAGTTGTTAGGCTGGGAGCAGGTATCCACCCTCACCGCAGCGCATGCCCAGTTGATGCTTGGCTGGAGTCTGATAAAGCAAGATGAGCTGGTACGGGCCGACGCGTTAGTGAGAAGCGCACAGGCGGTGTATCAGCAGCTCAAGCTGGTTGAGACTGAGGGCTATGCTCGTTATACACGTATGTATATTCATTTACGCCGGGGTGAGGCGAAACAGGCACTGACTTTATTGTCTGCGCCAGAGCAGGCCAGTCACCTGGAGCTTTTATATGGTGCGGTGGCGGCTTTTATGGTTCATGATCATGCCTTGTCAAAGCAGTTAAGCGATCAACTGGCCACACGCCCCAACAGTGCAGCACTGATCAATCAGCTTACCTGGATCAGAGCTGCAATAGTGACGCCATTTGAGTTGGTGACAGCTGTTATCGACAAACCCTACAGCGTGTATTGTCAGAGCAACTGGGCGCTATAAAGGTAAAGGCGGCACCTGATTTGCGCGGTAAATCACCTTGCCTTGCCTGTTTTGTACCACCCAGTAGGGTAAATCTGTCACCTCAAAGCGCCTGAACAGCTGATTGTGACGGTCAAAAACGATCTCATGATTAACGTTAAAGCGTTGTTGATAGGCGCTGACCTGTGTTTGATCCACATAAAACGGTTTGATCACGGTGATTACCGGGTAGTCGATATTGGCTGACAGGTGGTTATTCTGTGCGATCCTGTGCTCGCAATTCGGGATATGCTGAAACGGACACAGGCTGTCGCTGAAGAATAATACCCGAAAGCCTGCACTTGGGCGGGTGGGATCAAAAGGGTGCCCGGATAAGGTTTGAAGCGTTTTATCCTGAGCTGGCTGATCTGGGTGTGCCACGGTTGGGGCCTTGCTTAACGCCTGCCGTTGGCGCACCTGGTTGCCCTCAACCACCAGCCGATAGGGGGTTTGTCTCACGCCATAGCGGATCGCCAGCTGATTGTGGGTGTCTATTTGCAGACCGTCATAGACAGGGAACAGCGCAGTAAACTGATCCACACTGGGTTTATCTATGTTGATGTCCGGGTGCAGAAAGCGACGCTCGATATTGGGGTGTGGATCCGGCAAAGGGGTTTGCTGCACGTACTCATCCCAGAGATTAATAAAGATGTACTCAACCGGGGCGGCGATTGACTGCTGGCTGAGCAAGAGCGTAGTCAGGCTCAGTAATAAGGTGATCGGGTTGTGTAACTTCATAGTTTGTCTCCTGTCAGTGTCGCCAGGTGCTGTCTGAGTTCATCGGTTAACAGGGCGCTGCGGTAAATCTCTTTGCCACTGGCATCGAGCAAAATATGCTGAGGTGTGCCGGTTACCCGGTACTGGCGGGTAATGCTACCCGTTGCATCAAACACCGTGGGAAACTGATAGCCATAGCGGTTTAGGTAGGTTTTCACCCCCTCGACGGTCTGATTAAAGCCCACATTGACGGCAATGACCTGATAACTTTCCTGGTTGTTTTCGAAGGCCTGCTGGAGCAGGGGCATCTCTTCTACACAATAGGCGCACCAGGTGGCCCAGAATTTCAGGTAGGTGACTTTGCCACTGCTTGAGACTGGTTGATCGGCCACTGTTCTGGCCTGCAAAGGGGGATAAGGTTTTGCCGAAGCCGAAGCCGAGGCCGACAGGGCCAGTAACACGATGCCTGTGAGAAATGTCTTCATAATCGTCTCCATAATGATCTACTTGCGTTATAGCCAGCTCTTGCCGGCCTGAATAAGAAAATACTGCGCCATCATGAGCAGTAACAGCGCACTGATGGTGGGCACGTGATTGAGCCAGGCGCCAGCGCGCGGCAAACGCGCCACAAACTGACTGCTCAGTCCGGCCAGCAACAGCAGGGTGCTCATACCCAGTGCAAAGCTAAATAACAGCAGCGCCCCGAATATCGGCTGCCCGCTGGTGGCCACAAACAGCAGCAAGCCGCCGAGCACCGGAGAAGTACAAGGTGCGGCCACCAGCGCACTGGTCATGCCCATCAGCAGCGCCCCCTGCGAGCCCTGAAATGCAGGGCCCGGTAAGCGCGGAAAAGTCAGCCAGCCTTTATTGACCAGGGCCAGATACATGAGCAGATTGGCAAAACCAACCTGCACCCAGGGGTTGGAGGCCACTACCCCAAACAGGCTGCCACTGTAAGCGGCAACGCCACCCAGTAGGGCATAGACAGCAGCAAAGCCGAGACAATACTGCACCGGTGCCAGTGCCTGGGTGCGGTATCTGGTCAGTGAAGCCAGGGTAATGGGTAGCAGAGGATATACACAGGGTGTAAAGCTGGTCAGCACACCGCTGAATAAAGCCAGCGGCAATAGCCACCAGCTGAGGTGTGGTGTGTTTAATGCGTCTAACAGAGGGGGGTCAAACATACTGTGCTCGCTAAGTTGTTAAGATGCAGAATAGCGTGCTGCATGGACCTCAATCTGCCTATCAAAGTGGCATAAAATCCACCTAAAATTTTATCAAGATATTGATTTTGATGATTAAGCTGAGCTGTGAGACTGTGAGACTGTGAGACTGTGAGACTGTGAGACTGTGAGACTGTGAGACTGTGAGACTGTGAGACTGTGAGACTGTGAGATTGTGAGACTTTGAGACTGGGAG
>NZ_JAKGBD010000027.1:0-5021 GCF_021532535.1 Pseudoalteromonas sp. DL2-H2.2
TGAGGTTTTTGCCGTCCTGGAGCGCTTTCAATACAGAATCTAAATCAAATTTTTGTGTAGTCATGAGTCATTTCTCTTTTTGCATCTTAACTTATCGAAATGACACAGAAAATTGAACACTACCGATCGCAGTTATCAGAAACCGTTAAAGCCTGAGGAAAACGGTGGTTAAGCTTTAATAGTCAGTCTTGTACTTGATTGCCAGCCAAGTTTATTGGCTGGCAATCAAGCTTAATGTTTGATGGAGTTGGCGAGTTTTACCCTGAGCTAGTACATTTTATTGTCTGTTATTTAATTCGTTGCGGTAGGTGAGAAATTGGACTTACCACTCCTTGGCCTCCTTGCTGGATAATATGCGTGTAAATCTGAGTTGTCCGGACGTCACTATGGCCAAGTTGAGTTTGTATTGTTCTTATATCAGCGCCATTTTGCAGCAGATGTGTCGCAAAAGAGTGCCGTAATGTATGCGGTGTTACCTGCTTAGTGATCCCAGCCAAATACGCTGCTTTTTTTACTGCTCTTTGAACCTGCTTCTCATCAATGTGGTGTCGTCTGAGTTGTTTTGTTTCTGGGTCAACACTTAGCTTGTGAGAAGGAAATATATACTGCCACATCAACTGCTTCTCGTGACCATTGTATTTGTGTCTTAGTCTGTGGGGTAACCATACGCCACAGTACTGAGGATTTTGCAGGTCAAGTTGCAGATAATTTTCTACTTGGAGGATTTGGCTTCTTAGTAGCGGAATTAACTCTTTAGCCAGTGTCACGACTCTGTTTTTACCGCCTTTACCGTCCCATATTCTAAGACAGAGATAATCAAAATCGATATCTTTAACCCGGAGCCTCATTGCCTCCATCAACTTTATACCACTGCCATAAAGTAGGGCGCAAGACAGGTAATGGCGAGTGCTACACATTGTGAGTAATGAACTCACCTCTTCTTTTGTCAATACAACAGGTAGCTTACGAGGGCGTTGGCTTTTGGTAAAGTTTAGTCGTAAAGACAATGGCTTTTTAAGTATCTCTTTATACAAAAAACATAAGGCGTTTAATGCCTGCGCTTGTGTGCCTTGAGCAACATTTTGTTCATTTACCAGGTGATTAAGAAATAGTTCAACTTCTTTATCCCCCATGGTTGTAGGGTGTCGCATATTGTTAAAGCGAATAAACGCAGCAGTCCATTTTAGGTACGCTTCAATGGTGCGTTTGGCATAACGTCGCAGGTACATCTGCTCTTGCAGCATGAGTAGAAAAGGTGATTTCATGAGCGTTCCATTTGGTAAGGTTGATACTGGATGTATAGACAGTGTTTTGGCTGTTGTCCAATAACATTATTACGTGCCGTTTTGTCCAATTTTCACACAAGTATGTTTTTGCAGGTCGCAACCGATTGTTTACTTTGAGTTTGTTCCGTGGGACTATGAGGGTATGTAATACAGCCCGTTTTGTCGGTTTATGTTCCGACATTTTGGGGTAGAATAAATTGTTATACTTACCTAGAGTTCGGTGGATGAAAAAAGTTTTAGTATCAATTGCTTCGACATTTATATGTATTCTTATTTACTTCACTTTTTTTTCACTAGTATGGGATAAGCTTTTCCCATACTACTATGAAGATTATTTGACTCATTTTTTCGTTGCTGGGCTAATTTTAATAATTACTGTGCCGCTGTTCTTTGCAACATTTCTATACTTAAAGGTATCACCTAATTTTAAAACTCACTATTACAACTCAATTAAAAAAACTAATATTGCAGCAACCTTAATTTGTATCTCTATTGTCTTGTATCAATATAGTGGTATGTCATATTCTGATAGCGGAGATGGTTATTACAAGATAGAGTCTAGTGACGGGTAAGTATAACAAGTGCCTAAACCAAAGGACGCAAAACAGCAGGCTTGCGCTCCTTTGTCGCTAATTTTAGCCTGCTATTTCGCGCCGGTTAGGCAAGCGTTAGCTGTCCAGGGAGTTTGAGATTGAAATCATACATCACTAAGAAGTCGCCAGACGCCCTATTAAAAGAATACCCGATACAAGGAAAAGTTGACGGTTGGTTTTTTCGCTGCCGTGAAGAAAGCCCATGCCAGTTTGTGGCTGTCGGCGAGGACTTATGGGGGCGTAAAGTTTGTGCTGACGGCATGGATTACGATGTTGCTTTGAACGATTGTATAAACCAAGCAAACGACATACGAAACAGTGGCAGGAGCAGCTAACAAGCTGTTGAATAGTGGACAAAATTCAGTTGGCTGATTTCGCTCCGCTCAAGATTATAGCCAACTAAATTTTGCCCATTAACAGGGCGTTAGCAGCCAAATGAATATGCGTAAGAATTTTAATATTACAAAATCAAGTTATTACTTAGCATATCGTGAATTTTTTCATGCGAATAATGTAAGCTGGACAATCTATGGTGTAATGGCCTGCTGTGGTCTATTTATTGGGGCAGTGCTTTATTGGTTAAACTTAGATTACATCTTTCCTAATTGGTTAATTGCTTTAATGTTTCCGGCTTTAATGTATTTAGTTATTTTGTTCGTTCATAAACTCACTGTGAATGCATCATTTAAAGAAAACCCAGAACGTTTTGGTGAAAAGGTGTTTGAATTTTCAGATTCTGGTATATATCAAGGTGGATCTAATCAGCTTATAAGTTGGGGAAAAATTAATAACTTTAGAAAAAGTAAAAACTATATGCTCCTGTATGGAGCGAGTGAGGAAGCATTTATCATACTACCTAATAAGATTTTCAGTGCGTCTGAAATTTCGAAAATAGAAAATTGGGTTGGTGGTAGAGGCTGCTAACAAGGCCGTTAAACAAAGGACACAAAACAGCAGGCTGTGCTCCTTCGTCGCTAATTTTAGCCTGCTATTTTATGCCGTTTACGGCAAGCGTTAAGTGCCTAGGCTGAATCAATATTTAAACCTTTTATTCATTTTTATCGTCTAAATATTGGTTTTAATTATTTAAAAAGGAAGACAATGAAGTTTTTGATCACTATTTTAATAACCGTTGCTTTGTTTGCGACAAGTGCAAAGGCAGAATCTAACAAGAAAGTACTAATCGTAGTATCCAATATGATAGATATGGGCGATCCTGAAAAGCATGACGCAAGAAATAACTTGTGGGAATTTGCGCCTCCTTACCATATCTTTGTTAGTCATGGATTTGAAGTTGACTTTGTATCACCTAAAGGTGGAGAAGTTAAATTTATGATGGATCCTCTAGGCATAAGCAGTTACACCATCAAACATGAAGGGTTCCTAGAAAAAGCGAACAGTTCATTCAATCCTTCACAAATTAATCCTAATGACTATTGGGGCGTATTCATTGGCGGCGGCTACGGTGTAATGTTTGACGTTGCAGATAACAAAAAAATCCACTCAATTATTAGTGGTGTATATGAGTCAGGCGGTATTGTGGGAGTTGGTGGCCATGGAGCTGCGGGTATTGCAAACGTGAGATTATCTAACAGTGAATTTTTGGTTAAAGGTAAAAAAGTAGCTGGATTTCCTAACTCCACTGAAACATCCAAGTCGTGGGCAAAGCAGGGGACGCTTTTGCCTTTTCTTATTGAAAGCCAACTTAACAAGAATGGTGCTATGGCTCAGAATAAGCAGACACTAAAAGATAAACACGCAGTAATTATAGATCAACGCATTGTATCAACAATGTTTTTGCCTTCTGCTGCACTGGTCGCAAAAGAAATGATAATTTTAAACAAGTTGTAAAGGCAATTAACAAGTTGCTCAAACGGAAAAATAACAGTTGGCCTTCGCTTCGCGATTAAAGCCAACCATTATTTTCCGCTTAGCAAGGCGTTATAAGCCAAAGAAAGATATGAGTTCATCTAGAGAACAATTAGCCAAAGTTAGAGCGCCGTTTAGGGTACTTGCGGGTTTCATCTTTGTACTTTCATTATTTGCTATTTTAGCTACGGTGACTTTTGCGTTCACTGAACCATATGATCATATTATTTGGCTTCTAGGTATCGTGACGTTTGGTATGTCATATATATCTGGGCATGTTGTATTTACCGGATATGCCCCTAAATTTTTACTGTTTACGCATGGTGCTAAAGATGGCTTATAACAAGTTGCTCAAGTTCGTTCGTAAACTCACTGGGACAATTAACAGTTGGCTTGGCGCTTCGCGCAAGTTTAGCCAACTGTCAATTGCCCCATAGCAAAGCGTTAGAGGTATTGAAGTAACTGTGCAAAACATTGATCATCGTGATACACAAGTAAAAGGTCTCGATAGGTATATACCGAGCAAAATAGCTAAAACTCTACTTGTCTTATTTATTACAAATCTACTGGTTACTCTTTTCACTTTCTTCAACGGAAGTGACAATACAATCAAAACTATATTTGGACGAATTAATGTTGAAGATCCACTAAAGTTTTTATTATTAACTCTGGTGATTCTTGCTTCAGCATTGATAGTTGAACTTGCTGTAATCATAAATCACTCAAAACACAGTAGAGTTAAGCACTTCTCTCAAGAACATCCATTAATGTCTTTTAAAATGCTAGTTAAAAATGCTACAACTAAGCATTACTTGTTTTTATTCACATTATTTCTTAGTGGTTTGCTTATAGGTGGAAAATACCTCTAACAAGTTACTAAAAAGGACGCAAAACGCTTGGCTTGCGCTCCTTCGTCGCTAATTTTAGCCAAGCATTTATGCGCTCCTTCGTCGCTAATTTTAGCCAAGCATTTATGCGCCCATTAGTAAGGCGTTAGGCATTTAAACACTCAGCAATCACAGGATAATTATCAATGAGAATTAATGGTTCATCATTTAAGTTGTATGTTAAGCATTTAGGTGCTGCGTACTTGATTTATATAATTTTAGGGATGTTTAATTCACTACTATTTAAGCAAGGTATATACAACTTTGGGGCCTTTGATGAGGTTGAGATAAGGTTCAGACTTGCTCAAACTATAGATATTATTATGTTTATAGCTGTTATTTGGGCTTCATGGGCACAGTACCTAGTTACTAAAACGATAAACAAA
>NZ_JAKGBD010000028.1:0-2186 GCF_021532535.1 Pseudoalteromonas sp. DL2-H2.2
GCAGCCTTGCTGCGAAGTGGAGCGCCATATTAACCGCTTCACTTTTAAAGTCAACTAGAAAATTTAATTTTTCTTAATTAAGCTTTCCGTTTGGCTTTCCCGTCACTTGGCTCGTTGCTTTTCAGCGCTGCTCCCCGTGTCGGTGGATGCGCATTATAGGGAAATCGAAACTCAGCGCAACCCCTTTTTTGAAGAAAAGTGAGAAAAACAGTGCGTTCGGGCAAAATTAAAGCAAACCGCTCAAATTGAGTACAAAACTTGGCTTTTCATCACCTAAAAAGGAGCACAAACAAGAATATTGTGCTCCCTTCATACTTCGGCCTCTATGGTGACGAGCTGCTCACAGTGCAATTCGAAAACTTTATTTAGTCAGAAACGGGCCAAACTTGTATGACTTCATTCTCTTGATTCAAGGATTATCCACTCTGTTCCAGAAACACTTTCTTGAATTTGAGCGCGTATCCAGCATCCAGGTATAACGACAGTTACTGTCATAGCTATATCGGCCTACATCGATTTTATAGGGACCAAAAGATATGTCTTGCAAGGACTGAAAGTGGCCATTGTAGAGTAATGAAAAGTGCAAATGTGGACCCGTTGAAGATCCGCCCTGACACAAAGCAATATTTTTCTGGCTGGCATAAGTGCCTATACGCTGATCCTTGTTAACCCAGTCGCCATCACTCACAGTTATGCCATCCATATGATAGTAATTAGTCGCCCATCCACCCGGATGAGTCACCCTCAGCTGACAACGGGAAAAGACCGACACTTGCCCTTCATGAGCCGCAGTCACACTGTAAGTTTGTCCGCCCCAGCCCGGCCAGTCATAAGCCACATCGATTGACGACAATGGATAACCTGACCCCGTATGTGAATGAGGTCCGTTGGGTATCCAGTTATATCCAGCCCGCCAGGGCCATTGCATATCCGGTATGGCCGTTACAGCGCGTTCAGAAGACTGAATGGGTTTACCAAACCAGCTGATATAGCGACTCTGCCACTTCGTTACCTGATCTTTATCATTGAGTGAAGAGGCAATCGCATAGGACGCCGCACTCATTCCTTGCACACTTTGAGAATGAAAATGATAAAACAACTGAGACAGCCGATTGGCTATCGACTTTACTTCCTGCTGGTAAATACTGAGTGATGATACTGACACTTCGCTCGCTGGCGACCAGTTGTGAGACATAGCTAACGTCGTCAGTATGATCCGTGGGTCGATACCAAACGCAGCACTCCAGTGCAAAAGCGTTTCTTCTAAAGGCTGCCACTGAGCATGTACAGAAAAATAATCGGACATCTGAAACGGATACACTATCGGACGATAGACAAAATGTTCATCCTTTAGCCAAGTCAGCGTCTGCTTATCAGAAATATTACTCGTATCGTATTTGCCAATATCAATATCCGGCATTAATGAATGGGAAAAGCCGTTGAAGCTCATAGACAGAGCCAGCAAACTTAGTAGTGTTCTCATTATTCCTTCCTTCTGAATTGAATAGCCGATAATACCGGTTCAGCAACTCATAAACAGAGCCAGGTTTTTAGCCGAAGCTCCGTGGTGCGAAATAATGCAACTCTAAGGCAGTGTCTCAGAGAGGATTCGTCAAAACAGCCAGTCACACCCAAGCGTAAACAGCTACCAGTAATCTATCAGCGTACGTTAACCACTGCTAAAGTAAAAATAGTGTATATATTGTTAAAAACAAACGTCTAACTTTATTAGTGGAGGAACATAACTACATAGGTGGTTAAGTGTCAGCTAAGCCTTAGTGGGCGGAAGTTCACAAGCCAGTATGACACCTCTGAAACATGGGGGCGCAAATAGCCACTCTTCAACTTCTGTAACACCGGCTTTATTTTCGATATTTCACCTTCGGGCTGATATATCCCAATACAATTCACGCACTCTTAAGCTGAATGGCACCGAAACGCCTTCAACAATGAGGAAAATAATAAAAAGGTCAGGGTTAGCTGTATTAGCGGTACTTTCAACAACCGCATCTGCCTCTGAAGAAACTCAAAGCCCTTTGGCATTTTCTGCAACGGTTGGTTATACCAAATTGATTAAATTTATGATCTAATATCAAAATCTAATATCCATCGATGTGATAATGATTTTGCAGCCCTCTGAATTTATTAAGCTCTCCAAACAAACTAAAGATCCAAGAAAGAAAGTG
>NZ_JAKGBD010000029.1:0-2132 GCF_021532535.1 Pseudoalteromonas sp. DL2-H2.2
CAACGAACTTGTGCGTCAGCCAATTTCCCTTAAACAGTTTATGCCAGCGTATGACGATAGCTTTGTCATGCAATCGATTGGCTTTTTTATCGTCCACATACAAAACAAGGTGAGTATGGTTGCTCATTACTGCGTAAGCGCAGATATCGATACAGAAAATGGTGGCCAGCAGGAGTAGCTTTTCTTCACCCCACTCACGGCGATGCTCATAAGGCTGGCCTGTTGATGGGTCTTCACCGCATAAAAAGGCACGCCTTACACAGCGCGAGATGCAATGGTAGTATTTTGTGTCAACTAAGCTGACCTGGCTTTTCCGTGCCGCTGGCATTTGCTTCGTCCTTATCCTTGGAGCAGATTTCAAGCATAGATGGTGGAAGTATGGCTGACAAATTTTGAAGTGGGTGTCTACCAGACTTACCAGACTCATACTAAAAATTCCTAATAGCAAGGCGCTTGATGCCTAGGTTAATTTTCCATTTAAACCTTTTATTGAATTTTATCGTCTAAAAAAGAATTTCAATGATCTAAAAAGGAAAACGATGAACCGATCAATAACCCAAACCATATCAATAATATTGGCCATTTCATTAATGGCAGCTCTGGCCTCTTGTAAAAGTCATGACGCAACTAATTTTGAATCAAATACGAAACATGAACTCATAGAATTTATTGATGGAAATGTAGGGCAGGCCGTATCAATTTCTGTTGTAAACGCAGAAAATACTTACCAGTATCATTTTGGGACGTTAAGTAATGGCGATACGCCTAACAACCAAACAATATATGAACTAGGCTCTTTAACCAAAACTTATACGGGGCTAGTGGTTGCTAAGGCTATTCTTGAAGGGAAAGTTGAGCTAGACAAAGATATCCGCCATTACCTTAAAGGTAACGAATACAAAAATTTGGAGCTGTCTAACCAATATATAACATTACAACACCTCTTGACTCATACTAGTGGGCTCCCAAGAGATTTTGCTGTCAGTCGCGAAGATATTGAGCAAGGCAGATATTTTGAAAAAATATCAAAATACTCCACAGACGACTACTTTGATGATCTTAAAAAAGTGAAGCTTAGCTCTACACCTGGTGAGGACTATCTATATTCAAGCGTTGGTACTAATTTAGTTGGATATATTCTGGAATCAGTTTACCAAAAACCTTTTGAATTGCTGGTTTCTGAAAAGATCACGAGTAAGTCTGGAGAGCGAGGCACGAAATTCAGACGTACAAATTTCGAAGTAAGTGAAGTTACTGTAGGTACAGATGGAAATGGCAATCAAATGCCTTTGGCTAGTGCATATTGGTTTGCTAGTGGAGGATTAACTTCAGACGTTGACTCTGTCACGCGTTATATGCAACACCAATTGTCCTCAGAGCCAGAGGTGGCCATTTCTCATCAAATTTTGGATGAGAGTTGGACGGGTCATGGCTCGGCATTTTATTGGTACACAACTAAAGATGATTCAAATGAAATAATGCTCTATCAAAGTGGCGGCTCAATGGGCACATCTAGTTGGCTGGCCATTTACCCAAGTAAAAATGTTGGTATTTTCATCGTAACAAATGTAGCAGGGGACAATACTCAACCAAAGTTAGAAGTTATTTCAGATAAGGTTTTTGACTATTTGATGGCATATAACAAAGCCTCAAAGTCGGATGCGTAACAGTAGGCATAGTTCCGCTCCGCTGCATACTTGGAGGAAGTGTCGTGGCTTAGTGATTTTGTCCACCCCAAAAAACACAAACATCCATTGTTATCTGTTCCTTTCATGGTGCGGCAGGTTCAATTGAAAGTGCACCTGCCTGCATTCGGAAGCTGACTTTAGGAATGAGTGTCGCCCAAACGTCAGGATTGGGTGTCTCTCGAACGCTCCTTCCCACCATTCCCAAACGAGTGTCTCTCGAATGTCCTAAATCCGTGGTAAAGTCTCTGAAGTTAAAGAAATATGTTGCATCAGTATCAACCCGTGAAGGAATTTTACCTGAGATGACATTCAAGCATGCTATGTTCTAAATTGAAGTGCACCACTATAGTTCAAGTTAGCTATTTTGGAGGTGCAAAATGGGTCAAAAATACTGTCATTTGAGTCATCAAGAGCGGAAGCTTATTTTTAATTGGTCTCACTATC
>NZ_JAKGBD010000030.1:0-1840 GCF_021532535.1 Pseudoalteromonas sp. DL2-H2.2
CTGGACACATCCTATCCAGAACTGGAATCTCACGCTATCGCAGATGGCCATCCACTTTCCAGGGCGCTTGGATGACTACATCGAGCTTTGAGCTCAGTAGACTGACACAGAATTATGAACACCCTCGTCATAGGGCGAAAAAACTGGCTGTTTAGCTTCACCTCAAGTGGTGCTGAAAGCAGCGCAATCCTCTATAGTGTAATCGAAACCGCCAGAGCCAACGGCCTGACCCCATTCGACTATGTGATGCATTGCTTAAACGCATTGGTTCAGCCACAGTGCGATATCAACAGCTTACTGCCCTGGAATGTTAATCTCTAGGTGTGGGTCGCTGCACGCTTACAATGCTGCCCATATATTTCTAGAACGGCCTCAAGATATGGTCCTTCGGTTGATACAAGTACTGCTTTCATATTTGCCATTTAACGCCTCAAACAGAGGCTAAGTAATGCTTGGCTAAACTAGCGAAGAATGAGCACGAGCCAAGCGTTACGTGCCCTATGCTTTGACTTGTTATAAATCGCACCTACGAGTCTCACCAAATTGCTTTAAAACTTCGTAAATCGGCTGAGTTTTTAACTTTGGATTTGAGCGAATAAAGTCAGCAAAAATCAAAGGTAAATGATAAATGTTCTTCTCAAAACAATAGCCTCTGGTCGCTTTGTCACTTTCAGCCTGAGCTTTTGAACCATATTGGAATCCGAGCAACATCATCGTACAACTTCTTGTAGCTGATTTCTCGTCAAAGTCAGGATGAGTGTTTGAGCAAACTTTTTCCCAGTGTTCGCCATTTGTGGAAGTAATCGGATAAGCGTGGACTTTCAGTTGAAATACAAACAATATTATAAATATCAAATATTTCATTAGTCCTCCGCGATTTATAACGCCTGGCTCTGGGGCTGCATGGAGCTCAGCGTAATGCAGTCCCTAGCAGACACTTGTTAGTGCTAAAACCTGCCGCCATTTGACGGCATATTCCAAATCGGATTTTTGAGCTCGAATCGGTCAAAAATTTCTTTTGCTTCATTTACCGACCACTTAACCCAATCACGGTTTAGATGATTTCCGTACCAAACCTTGGAAAATTCCCATACATTGTTTATTGGTTGAACATCGCCCTTCTCCATACCGTGACGTTCACACCAATTATCAATTTCAGATTCTGACTCAAACATGAGCATAGTACTGCATGTATAAGTAACGTTCTCCCAAGCCTTAACCATTGGAATTGGAAAGTGGATAAATATCTTTTTGTTCATTATTTGACCACTCTTAATTTCCACAACAACTTGTTTGGATTCACCACCCAAAGTAGTAGTTATTGTTAAATCACGGTCAAGCAGTGCTGCGGCACCCAATGAACACCAAGCGCAGTTTCCCCACCAACTTCCTTTTTCAGACTCGATCCAAAAATTAGTCGGAGCGGTAGAAAACGGATGCATTACCCAGACCTCAGAAGACACAGGATGCAAAACCACTCCGTGGTAATCCTGAAGCGCTCTAAGGGCTTCAGCCATATCATTCGTTGATACTCCGAATGCTCTAGACATTTCTATGATTTTGGGAGCTCTTCCCTCATCGACTATATGCTTAATTATGTAATAGTGAAGACTTGAATTGCTTAAATTCACTAGCGACCTCTCTAGCATCTGTGAGCACTAACGCCTTGCTAATATTCAGCCGAAGCAACGCGTAGGCTGTCCTGTGGAGGGCGCGGCTTTTTGCGCCCGTAACGAAATTGAGCAATTTGTTAGGCATGATTTTTATCAGGTTGGATGTCTATTCCTTTGATTAACAACCAAAGGCCAAACGTTATTTCAAAAAAAGCTCCCGGCATCAT
>NZ_JAKGBD010000031.1:0-1821 GCF_021532535.1 Pseudoalteromonas sp. DL2-H2.2
GGTCGGGAACTCTAAGGAGACTGCCGGTGATAAACCGGAGGAAGGTGGGGACGACGTCAAGTCATCATGGCCCTTACGTGTAGGGCTACACACGTGCTACAATGGCATATACAGAGTGCTGCGAACTAGCGATAGTAAGCGAATCACTTAAAGTATGTCGTAGTCCGGATTGGAGTCTGCAACTCGACTCCATGAAGTCGGAATCGCTAGTAATCGCGGATCAGAATGCCGCGGTGAATACGTTCCCGGGCCTTGTACACACCGCCCGTCACACCATGGGAGTGGGTTGCTCCAGAAGTGGATAGCTTAACCTTCGGGAGGGCGTTCACCACGGAGTGATTCATGACTGGGGTGAAGTCGTAACAAGGTAGCCCTAGGGGAACCTGGGGCTGGATCACCTCCTTATCGACTTAGAACTGATTTGTTCGAAGTGTCCACACAGATGATTGTTGATTAGAATTAGAGAACACAAACATTGTTTGGGTCTGTAGCTCAGCTGGTTAGAGCGCACGCCTGATAAGCGTGAGGTCGGTAGTTCAAGTCTACTCAGACCCACCACTTCTTCCCGATGCTGCGTTATTAAGCTCGTCGTTTAGAAAACACTAAACGTCCTCACTTAATGCCTGGCCTCGAAAAGAAGCTTGGTTCAGAACAATGTTATCCTAGTAATGTGGGGCTATAGCTCAGCTGGGAGAGCGCCTGCCTTGCACGCAGGAGGTCAGCAGTTCGATCCTGCTTAGCTCCACCACTTTACTATTTACTCCTCATAGATAAACACTCTTAACGCAGTGACTTGAAATAAGAAACTGAGAGTTTTTAACTCTGAGAAGTCATTCTCTTGCTCTTTAAAAATTTGGAAAGCTGATATTAAATTCTCGGAATGACAATGAAAATTGTTGTTCTATAGAGTTTTCGAAAGAAAAATGCCGATAAATTCGCAAGAATTTATTAGCGTCTACTTTAGTATTACTTAACTTCTGGCGAAGTTAAAACTGTCTTTAGCACTACAGCTTAAAATACATTTTTCAATGAATTTGTTTTTCAGGCAAGGCGCTTAAATATTTTATCGCAGGGCGCAACCTTACTGGTTGTAACCAAGTAAAATATTTAAGGAACGCAGCATGAGAGACAAAGGCGCAGAAAAACCATTTTGGGTTGTATGGTTAAGTGACTAAGCGTACACGGTGGATGCCTTGGCAGTTGGAGGCGATGAAGGACGTACTAACTTGCGATAAGCCTAGTCAAGCCAGTAAGAGGCGCTTGAGACTAGGATTTCCGAATGGGGAAACCCGGCCCTTTGGGTCATCATGCAGTGAATACATAGCTGTATGAAGCGAACGCGGAGAACTGAAACATCTAAGTACCCGTAGGAAAAGAAATCAACCGAGATTCCGAAAGTAGCGGCGAGCGAAATCGGATTAGCCCTTAAGCTTTAATGTAGTTAGTGGAACATTCTGGAAAGTATGACGATACAGGGTGACAGTCCCGTACACGACAACTTATTTAAAGTGAAATCGAGTAGGTCGGAGCACGTGAAACTTTGACTGAATATGGGGGGACCATCCTCCAAGGCTAAATACTCCCAACTGACCGATAGTGAACCAGTACCGTGAGGGAAAGGCGAAAAGAACCCCTGTGAGGGGAGTGAAATAGAACCTGAAACCGTGTACGTACAAGCAGTAGGAGCCCTTCGAGGGTGACTGCGTACCTTTTGTATAATGGGTCAGCGACTTATATTCTGTAGCAAGGTTAACCATTTAGGGGAGCCGTAGCGAAAGCGAGTCTTAACTGGGCGCTTAAGTTGCAGGGTATAGACCCGAA
>NZ_JAKGBD010000032.1:0-1640 GCF_021532535.1 Pseudoalteromonas sp. DL2-H2.2
CCGACAATCATTGTCAGGCTCCAAACGAGAAAGCTCGAATCGAACGAGTTAGGCTTTTTGCGTTTAAGTCCCTCAGCAACAGCTAAACCAGCTCATTTCACCTTGCGCAAAGTAAATGTACTCGCGTCGTTCACTGTCATTGTACTTTGCACATGTGATCTAATGTCAAAATTAAATATCCATCGATACGATATTGATTTTGCAGCCCTCTGATTAAATTAAGCGCTCCGAACAGACTAAAGATCCCAGAAAGAAAGTGCGCATGCTCGCATTGGCTCATTTCTTTGAAGGGAAATCTCGCTATTAGATTGCTGAATACTTGAAGGTCAGTCGTACTAGCGTGAACAAATGGGTGAAGACTATCTTGACTATGGATTAGAAGGCCAGGAAGAACTAACTCGCTCGGGCCGCTCTTGCAAACTGGGTGATGCACAACTGAAGCAGCTTAAAGCGTATGTACTCGGCTCTATAGAGCGCACGCAAGGTGGTCGGCTAACACTAGAAGATATTCAGCAATATATCTGAGCTTTTCACATAAAATACGAGTTGTCGGCTGCTCGCAGGTTGTTGAAAAGGCGCAACTTCTCATGGAGCAGCAGTCGGTCAATCCATCCTAAAGGGGGTCAAGCTCGCCAGGAAGCTTTTAAAAAATTTTTAGCTGAAAAAGGCTCACGGCCAAGAGTTGTAAAGCTGCAACAATTCGAATATGCCTATCTGTTTGGTGCAGTGTGTCCAACGACTGGTGAAACAGAAGCACTCATCTCACCTTTAGTGAATAAAGAAGTCATGTATGCTCACCTGGCGCAAATATCACAAAGGACTCAACCAGGAAGAATGGCCGTGGTCATCATGGATCGCGCAGCCTGGCACTTCAAAGAGGGTTTGGTAGAGGGCTTAGAGAATGTAGTGATCATTAGGCTACCGCCTTATTCCCCTGAGCTAAACCCCATAGAGCAAGTGTGGAGCAGGCTTAGACGACACAAGTTATCCAACAGAACCTTTGCAAGCTACGGTGACATTTTGGATCAGGTTAGTGAAGCATGGAATGCGTTTATCTCATATGCTGACAGGGTAAAGTCATTATGCTTTAGGGGCTGTATAAATCTGACCAGTTAATTATTCAAAATGGTATAAGTAATATTAATATAATGAACCGGGCACATACCATATCGACTAGATGAGTAAGAAGTAGTGGAGCTAATAACACGGATGCTGAAGGCATTCTTTGCTCAACGCGCGATTTTATAGGAAGTAAAACGACTAAAGCCCGCCGATGCAATTTTTATTAACTTTCTGGCTCTCTCTATATCCAGTGCTATATATCTGAGAAGTAGAACAGACAGAATATTGGCTCTGAGCGCCTCTCATAATATGGTCTGTAGTGTGGTCTATTTGCAATCTTATCCACAGTTGGTTGTGTGTATCTTGTTTGTGTTTTGTGTGTATTTGGGAGGGGCGCGGTGGTGACATTTTATCGATAGAAAAATGCAAAAAGGGGTTGCATCGTTTTTCTATTTCCCTATAATGCGCATCCACCGACACGGGGCACAACGCTGAAAAGCAACGAGCCAACGAGTTGGGAGTCAAATAAAACTTGATTCTGAATCTTTTCAAAATTAAGTGTTGACATAAAATGGGAA
>NZ_JAKGBD010000033.1:0-1586 GCF_021532535.1 Pseudoalteromonas sp. DL2-H2.2
TCCGATGTAGAGAAATACATCAGGTATTACAACAAGATCAGACTGCACAGCTCACTGGATGATATGAGTCCAATTGAGTATGAAAATTACAAAAAGAAAGTGTCCGGTTGGACTTGACCAGTACACAGCACTTAAGCATCACATGCTTGTGTGTTTTAGCAGCATGTTCACCAAGGGCTGAATTGGAGGACTGCGTTTTGAGACCACAGTAATTTTACCTAATCACCCCCGCCACTATCCCCGCCCGACGAATCACCGTCGTAATAGGAGGTGTGCGCAGAAGGACCTGACGACTTTCCCTTTGGGGTTTCCACCACCGCGAAAAAAATGGCAAAAGCCAGCATGACCAGGCCTGTAATAAAGTCACCTGCAACTAATTGATAAACACCCATCGCTGCAAACGCTGCAATGGCGATCAACTTTGTCATAGTATTCATTCCTTGTTATGAGTGTTGGTGGGTCGATGTTGTCGTTTTTCTCTTAATCGACGCAGAATAGCATGTTAAATTTGCGAAAAAGAAGCACACGCCAAGCTTTTTTCCTCATTCTCTAAAGCGTTTATTGGTAATCAGTTTACTCTGAGCTGATGCTCGGTAAACCTAACTTTTTAACTAGTCTTATAAACTGCTCGTTTGTATACGGCCCAAACACAAATTCATCGTGCTCTGCAAACTTGTGGTCTTTAATTTTATCAATGTAATAAAAGCCACATGCTTTATATGGGCAAGCATAAACTGATATGAATTTTTCATTAGCTTTGATATTTACAGGCTCATCAATACGCCCAATATATCCACCTTCACCTAGGCTATACCCTAACGTCTTAGTACCATCGATATAGTAAACCTCATAAGGCGACTCTTCCCAAGATGGCGAGCACGCAATTAGGAATAATGACACAAAAACTAGAAATCTTCTCACAAACTTTCCTGTATGCTAATACCCGCATAAAAGGCTGATAATGCATGGCCATACTATAAAGCGAAGAGGAACCGAGCCAAACGTTAACAATCCTTCTCCTTATACGCTTATTATATGTACATGTAGTGGTCAACTAATCCCGGACAGTAAATAAAGTTTTTCTTCCGCAACTGCTGGCGCCATCATTCCGTTGTTGCTGTGCGGCCTTTGCCAGTTGTAGTAGTCCATTAAATAGTAACTAATATCTCTTTCAGCTTCTTTGAAGGAATCATAACCTGTTCCTAGAACCCACTCTGTTTTTAAACTTCTGAATAGCCTTTCCATTGGTGCATTGTCCCAACAATTCCCCCTGCGGCTCATGCTTTGAGTCATACGATAGCGCCATAGTTTTTGCCTGAACTTTGTGGCTACATACTGACTGCCCTGATCAGAATGGAACAACACGTTTGATGGTCGACCTCTTTGTTCATAGGCTCTGTCTAACGCTTTGACGGCTAAGTTGGCATCTGGTTGATGAGACATAGCCCAGCCCACGACACGGCGTGTGCATAAATCCAATACTACAGCCAGATAGGCCCATTTCCTGCCTGTCCATATATAAGTAATGTCACCGCACCATACTTGATCTGGCGAACTAACATTAAACTCCCTGTTTAGACGGTTGG
>NZ_JAKGBD010000035.1:0-1247 GCF_021532535.1 Pseudoalteromonas sp. DL2-H2.2
GAGATATTAGTTACTATTTAATGAACTACTACAACTGGCAAAGGCCGCATAGTAACAACGAAATGCTTGCGCCAGCAGTTGCGGAAGAAAAACTTTATTTACTGTCCGGGATTAGTTGACCACAACATAATTTCTTAACTCGAATTAGAGTGAGTTAATGCATAGGATGAAGCAAGTAATTTCGTCGGTTTTCTTGCTGGTATTCGTTGGTTACTCATTTTCATGAGCAGAGCAGACCTTACTTAACTCGACGTGGCACTTGTTTTCAGTCTATGTTCGTGGTTCAATGCTGCGTTAGCTGCATTGCCATCCTAACGCCGTCGGTGGTTGTGCCACACACGATGCTTGACCCAATACATTAACTCTAATTCGTTCATTTTAAGCTGGTACTCTGGATAATCTTAATTTGGGATTTACCGGTGAGAGCACAACCTGTTTTGCGATTGCCCAGATATAAGCAATCATTTCACGGGCAATAGCGGTGACAACGAGGTTGTAATGCTTGCCTTTATTTATAAGCTTTTTATAACGTTTACAGAGCCTTAATTGTGCTTTCCATGCAATATCAATAAGTTGCTTTGGTAAGCCTTCTTGTCGTTTTTGTAACTCAGTCGATATGTTGGCTGCATGACGGTAACTATGAGCACCTTCGACTAATAAGCGCCTTGCACGACCATTGCCACATTTAGTAATTGCGCCAATATGCCTTTTACCACCACTCGAGTGTTCACTCGGAACGAGCCCAAGATAACTCATGAGTTTTCGCGGATGGTCGAAGCGGGTTAAATCACCAAGCTCAGCGACAATACCAGCGGCCACGAGTAAGCGAACGCCGCGCATAGCTTGGATTGCTTTAACTACAGGGAAGTAACGCCATTGATAAACATGATGAGAGAGCTCATTGTCGAGTCGCTCCAATCGTGCAGTTCGCTCGTTTATGGTTTGAATAAACTCTTGTAAAACGATTTGTTGCGCAGGATGTGGCAATACCAGTTCTGTGAGCCAACGTAAGTGTTTGAGAGACCAGTTTGCTGTGCCAGCATAGTTAATGTTGTTGCGAAGAAGCATTGCTTTTAGCGGGGATCAGAGACACCCACCCCAAACTGGCGTACAGTGTATGGCTATGTTCTAAATTGAAGTGCACCACTATAGTTCAAGTTAGCTATTTTGGAGGTGCAAAATGGGTCAAAAATACTGTCATTTGAGTCATCAAGAGCGGAAGCTTATTTTTAATTGGTCTCACTATC
>NZ_JAKGBD010000036.1:0-1237 GCF_021532535.1 Pseudoalteromonas sp. DL2-H2.2
TGTGTACTGGTCAAGTCCAACCGGACACTTTCTTTTTGTAATTTTCATACTCAATTGGACTCATATCATCCAGTGAGCTGTGCAGTCTGATCTTGTTGTAATACCTGATGTATTTCTCTACATCGGAGCGTATGGAATCACGTGTTAAATGCCTAACATTTAGCAACCACTCATTCTTTAAACTCCCAAAAAAACGCTCGACAACTGCATTATCAAGACACGCTTCTTTACCGCTCATTGAAGCAATAAAACCATGCTTCGTTAATAACGCCTGATAACATTTACTTGTGTACTGTGAACCTCTATCACTATGAAATATAACTCCTTTTGGTGGCTGTCTCAGATTGATAGCCATTTGTAGAGCTCGCTCTACCAACTGAACTGTCATTCGTTTACTTAAAGCCCAGCCAATAATGCGACGAGAATGTAGATCCATAACAATAGCCAAATACATCCAACCCTGAGCCGTGCGCAAATAAGTCACATCACCCGCCCACGCAACATTCGGAGCTGTTGGATTGAACTGCCTTGCCAATACATTATCTGCAACTTGATTGCTGTGTTTGCTATTGGTTGTCACCTTGTAGGCCTGCCTTTGCCTTACGACAAGCCCTAACTTTTTCATCAAACGGCGCACTTTAAAACGCCCAATTTTAAAGCCTTCCTTACGAAGCTGTTTCATCATTTGACGAGAGCCCAGGCTTTGCCTGCTCTCTTTAAACAACACCTTTATACGGCGGAAAAGGCGAAGCGTCTGTGCATCTATCACTTGTGCTGGACGCTTGCACCAATCGTAGTAGGCACTGGAACTGACTCCCATAACCCGGCAAAGTATAAGCGTTGGATACTCGTCAGATTGAACCTGGATGAACTGATATTTTACTTCATTTCTTTCGCAAAGAAGGCACTGGCCTTTTTTAAAATATCTTTTTCCATTCTCAGTTGTTTTACTTCTTTGCGAAGTGCTAAAAGTTCATCTCGTTCGGAGTTAACCAGCTTGTTTCCAGCCTGCTCTTGCTCTATATGTTCCTTCCACTTGTAAAGCAAGCTGGTGCTAACACCTACTGCTTCTGCGGCCTGAGCTACTGTATAACCTTGTTCACTGACTAAGGCGACAGCCTCTTCCTTAAATTCTTTAGGATATGTTTTGTATTGTCGTTTTTGCTTTGTCATGGATACCTCGATATTTGACGTTATTGTCTCTTATCCATGTGTCCGGATCTATTAAACCACTACA
>NZ_JAKGBD010000037.1:0-1107 GCF_021532535.1 Pseudoalteromonas sp. DL2-H2.2
ATGAGAAAAGTAGCGGGTTCAGTTAAACTGGCTCACTTCACCTTGCGCAAAGGAAATGCCAGTGCAAGCACTGTGTCATTATCCTTTGCACTATAGGTGGCTCTTTCTACAGGGTAATGTAGGTGCTTGTAGCTACAATCGTAGAATAATCTACAGATTGCAGTAACACTGTGAAAAAGGTCACCTCGGTGGCCTTTTTTAATGCCTGAGTGAAAGTCATCATGTGAAGGTGGCGCCTTCCACAGGGGAATGTAGGTGCTAGTTGCAACTATCGTTGAGTAATATCGACTTTAGTTAATTCAATAAGCATTGTGAAAAAGGCCATTCTCTAATAAAGAGTGTGGCCTTTTTTAATGCCTGAAATATGATAATGGATGGTTCAGTGTGGAAGTACATCCATGTAGCGACGCCCATCGCGCATCCTTTCGCTCACCTCCTCATGCTGCGAAGCGGTGCTTCGTTCACTCGTTGCCCTTGCGCAAAGGAAATGTCAGTGCAAGCACTGTGTCATTATCCTTTGCACTATAGGCGGCGCTCTCTACAAGGTAATGTTGGTGCTAGTTGCAACTATCGTTGAGTAATCAACAGTAGTGATACAATAAGCATTGTGAAAAAGGCCATTCTCTAATAAAGAGCGTGGCCTTTTTAAATGCCTGAAATATGGCTATGGAAAATGCGGTGTGGAAGTACATCCATGTAGCGACGCCCATCGCGCATCCGTGCGCTCACCTCCTCGTGCTGCGAAGCGGTGCTTCGTTCACTCATCGCCCTTGCGCAAAGGAAATGCCAGTGCAAGCACTGTGTCATTATCCTTTGCACGATAGGTGGCGCTCTCTACAGGGTAATATAGGTGCTAGTTGCAACTATCGTTGAGTAATATCGACTTTAGTTAATGCCTGAAATATGAGAAAAGTAGGGCGCTTAGTTAAACTGGGTCATTTCACCTTGCGCAAAGGAAATGTCAGTGCAAGCACTGTGTCATTGTTGTGATTCAATAAAACCGGACACTATTTTAGGTGGTATTATTACCACTCAATGAGAGGTGTCTATGACCAGAAAACGTCGTACTTTTACACAGGAATTTAAGGTGGAAGCCGCCGCCTTGGT
>NZ_JAKGBD010000038.1:0-1099 GCF_021532535.1 Pseudoalteromonas sp. DL2-H2.2
TTTTGCCAAATCAATTCCAATTAGACATACTTTCATCTGAACACCTCTTGTGAGTTATATTGAATCGTCAAATCAATATTGGCGCATTGCGACGCCGTTTGCACTTGAGGTGTTCATCTCATCATCCATGTAGCGACGCCCATCGCGCATCCATGCGCTCACCTTCTCATGCTGCGAAGCTGTGGTGACTCCAGGCTTCCTGCCTTACGCTCTTCGAGCCAGCGTAGCTGTTCAAAAATATTCCAGATATTTTTGTCGTTCATTCGTCGCCCTTGCGCAAAGGAAATGCCAGTGCAAGCACTGTGTCATTATCCTTTGCACGATAGCTGCGAAGCGGTGGTGACTCCAGGCTTCCTGCCTTACGCTCTTCGAGCCAGCGTAGCTGTTCAAAAATATTCCAGATATTTTTGTCGGTCATTCGTGGCCCTTGCGCAAAGGAAGTGTCAGTGCAAGCACTGTGTCATTATCCTTTGCACGATAGCTGCGAAGCGGTGGTGACTCCAGGCTTCCTGCCATATGCTCTTCGAGCCAGCGTAGCTGTTCAAAAATATTCCAGATATTTTTGTCGTTCATTCGTCGCCCTGCGCAAAGGAAATGCCAGTGCAAGCACTGTCATTACCCTTTGCACTATAGGTGGCATTCTCTACAAGGTAATGTTGGTGCTTGAAGCTACAATCGTAGAGTAATCTACAGATTGCAGTAACACTGTGAGAAAGGTCGTTTCCTTGTAAAAGGTGCGGCCTTTTTTCATGCCTGAAAGATGAGAGAAGTAACGGGTTCAGTTAAATTGGCTCATTTCACCTTTTTGAAAGGGGAATATCTGTTCGAAAACATATCAAAAAACACCTTTTTGTTTGTATTTTGTCCGAATGCACCGTTTTTCTCACTTTTCTTCAAAAAAGGGGTTGCGCTGAGTTTCGATTTCCCTATAATGCGCATCCACCGACACGGGACGCTCGCTACGACGTAGAACGCTGAAAAGCAAAGAGCCAAGTGACGGGAAAGCCAAACGGAAAGCTTAATTAAGAAAAATTAAATTTTCTAGTTGACTTTAAAAGTGAAGCGGTTAATATGGCGCTCCACTTCGCAGCAAGGCTGC
>NZ_JAKGBD010000039.1:0-1082 GCF_021532535.1 Pseudoalteromonas sp. DL2-H2.2
GTTAGAAGTTAAGAAATAAAGTAGACGAAAGAATTTAATACGCTTTTCCAGATTTTAGTGAGATGTTGATAAACGTCTTGCACAACAGTTTATGCTTGGTAACCATAGCGTTTTGGAACCACCTGACCCCATGCCGAACTCAGTAGTGAAACGAAATAGCGCCGATGATAGTGTGGGGTTTCCCATGTGAAAGTAGGACATTGCCAAGTTCCTAATAAAAGAAACCCGTTGCAGCAATGCAGCGGGTTTTTTGCTATTCGCGATTTAAAACTGTGCCGATGATGCTGGAGATAGAAGAGCATCGCCTATTCATCCATGAAGCTGGTACTAGCAGTCTTTGGACACACTTATATGTACACCTCGACTCTGTCCAGACTTTTTAAGGCCTAGACAACTAATTTTTTATTCTTTGATCAACTGGTTAAGCTGCTTACGTATATCCGGCCTGTTTATAAGGTTCGTCGACCTTTGGCCCTAATGAGAACCGCTCCTCTGCTGCTAATCGTCCTTTCGAACTTGATGTTTCTGTGTGTCTACCAGCGTTCACAGAGGTCGGTTTAACCTGTTAAATCATTACCTTTCTAGCTTAGTAGGTTGGTTACACTACTTTGTACTCTGTTTTGTTTACTAACATTGACCAGATTATCCGTGCTAGCTTATTTGCCACCGCAACCACAGCTTTGTATTTGCCCCGGCGCTCCATGACTTTTTCTGCCCAACTCGATAAGCTGTCATCACTGTGTTTAGCATAACGTAAGACACTCCATGCACCTTGAATAAGCAAGCGCCTGATATATTGATTGCCTCGTTTGGTTATGCCACTTAATTTTTGTTTACCTCCACTGGAGTGCTCTTTAGGGACTAACCCCAAGTTTGAAGAGAAGTGCCTGCCATTTTTAAAGTGCTTACCATCGCCGGCAAAGGCTTTAATTGCTGTGGCCGTGATAGTCGATACACCTTTTATCTTTACCAACCGCTGACAATCTTCATCTGACTTTACTTGTTAGCGCATTAAAGAGTCTACATCACTTAACCGTGCTTCCATTTCTAGCCACTCTTGCCTGATATTGTCTATTAGATGT
>NZ_JAKGBD010000040.1:0-1036 GCF_021532535.1 Pseudoalteromonas sp. DL2-H2.2
TTACGTAATCCGGGTACTTGAAGTAAGCGCTGAGTGTCGGCCATTTACAGCGCCATGATTTGATGACCAAAGGGTATTTTTCACCCCACTTGGCTTCCAGTTCGTCCAGCGCGATTTCAGCAGCATTAAGGGTTGCAGCCTTATAAACGCATTTGAGATCCGCCATGAAAGCCTTTTGGTTTTTGGATGCCACGTATTTGAGTGAGTTACGTATCTGGTGAATGATACAGTGCTGGACCTCTGTGTTCGGATAGATGGTTTCAATGGCTTCAGGGAAGCCTTTGAGGCCATCCACGCAGGCAATCAGGATATCTTTAACGCCTCGATTATTAAGGTCGGTCAACACGCTTAGCCAGTGATGGGCACCTTCCTGGTCTGAAAGGTAGAGGCCCAAAAGCTCCTTTTTGCCTTCGATGTTGAGAGCCAAAATGGTGTAGATGGCTTTACTGACATAACGTCCGTTTTCTTTGATCTTATAGTGAATAGCGTCAAGCCAAACAATGGGGTATATGGCTTCCAAATCACGTTCACGCCAAGCCTGGAGCTCAGGCAGTAGCTTGTCTGTTACGGCATTAATAGTACCGTTGGAAATAGATATATCGTACATATCGGCGATGTGAGCGCGGATATCCTGGTAGCTGTTACCCAAGGCAAACAGCGCAAGAATCTTGCGTTCTAAGTCTTCGGTCAGATGGGTTTGGTGCTTTTTCACCAACTGCGGCTCGAAGGTGCCTGCTCGGTCACGAGGCGTCTCAAGTTCAAATGCACCAGTGGGCCCTTTGACGGTTTTAGTGGATTTACCGTTCTTACGGTTGGGCTCGGAGCTTTCAGCTAAGTGGTTTTCCAACTCAGCCTTCATTGCGGCTTCAGTGAGCTGTTTTATCAACGGGGTGAGCGCTCCATCTTTACCAGTGAGGTTTTTGCCGTCCTGGAGCGCTTTCAATACAGAATCTAAATCAAATTTTTGTGTAGTCATGAGTCATTTCTCTTTTTGCATCTTAACTTATCGAAATGACACAGAAAATTGAACACTACC